>DFEG01000021.1:2606-8898 GCA_002369075.1 Bacteroidales bacterium UBA3808
ATGTCCCAGTAGCCGGAAGAGCGCTGAACGGTCACATAGCCAAACGGGTAGTACAATATCTCCTTGCCGTAGATGCCGCTCACAAGGTCGCCGTCTTCGTCAGCAAGATACCATGTATTGCCCCGGCGGACGCGGTAATAGCCGTTGTAGAGCACGTTGATCTCATCGCCGTAGAGGATGGAATAGCCACCACGGTAGATATAAACCCTCCTGCCGGAGAGGCGGACCTGACAGCCGTTGCGCAGGTCCTGGTAGTGCCCGGTGCAATACTCCGGTTTGCGGGTAGTCATCTCGTTGTTCGTGTCCTCAAACCAGAGGTCGTACTTGTCCGACACGACATACTGCGCGGACATCGTCAGGCTTGCCATCAGAGCAAAGCAGAGAGTAAGCAGTTTGGTTTTCATATGGCGATGATTTATAATGTGATACGTGTTTGTTTATCTATTACAAATCGTGTGCCAAAGCCGCTACTGCGGCAAGAAAATCAGTTGTCAATAGGAATGAAGCCCGCCGAGAAGATATGAGACGCCGAAATAGGTGAAAAGCACAAAGGCAAAACTCACAATAGACAATATATGGTAAAGGACAGCCCATGACTCGTTGTTCATCTTGAATTTAGCCTTCATCAGCGGCAAATGCAGCACTCCTGCATACACAAACATCGTAATCAATGCCCATGTCTCCTTTGGATCCCAACCCCAATATCTGCCCCATGACAAGTTTGCCCATACGGCTCCGATGAAGATACCGATGGTCAGACAGAAGAGCGCGGGGTACAAGAGTACTTGCGAGAGGGTCATGAGACTATTTACCATTTTATCATTTACCATTTTCCCATTTATTTTTTTTACTCCGATGTGAACTAACGCGATGATCCCGTTAATCATAATGATAGCAAAGAGCGTGTATGCCAGCATGATAACCGACACATGGATTCCAAGCAGTGGTGTTTGCAGCACGGGTTGCAAAGGCGGTTTGGGCGTCACCACTTTGGTCATGACGGCAGCCAGTGCAATGATGATGGCTATAAAACAAGTCGAATACAGACCGCTTCGCTGACCGAATACAGATTGCTTGAGTTTCGCACGGAAGATAGTGTTCTTCTGAAAGAAGAAACCAATCATGGCAATGAGCAGCAGCGCATAGCCGGTATAGGTAATGCCTATTCCCCACGGGTCATAATTGTAGGACAGTACAACCCCCATTTGGTCGCTGTCGTAATCGGACTGGCAGAACCGCCAACCGTGGTATTTGAGGGGCTTGTTCATACGAATGGTGCCTTCGTCAATAGGCATTTGACCGTCACTACCCGGTTTGTTTCTGTCCAAGAGCCGGAGTTCCGTCACGTAATCCACGGGCGTCTCGCCGTCCTCGGCATAGACTATCTGAAAATCCCAGAGGAAGAGGGATACCGACTTATCATGTGCCGTCAGCGTCTGCGCTCTGTCTGCGCGCAAGTGCACTTCTCCTTGTTCTCCGAAGAAATGCGTTACACACGCTCCGATAAGCATGATTATCAGAGCGATGTGTAACAAAATAGTAAAAAGACCGCTGCGCTTAAAGACAAAAGACCGCTGCGCTATAAGATTTTTCATATCAGATTGCGTTTATAAATGCAACGATTGCATCTCTGTCTTCTTTGGGTAAGTTATAGAACTGCTGGGTGGGATAGTATGCATCGGATTCGGTACTATATCCGTGCCACATAATCGCCTCTATGACATTGCGTGCACGGGTATCGTGCATGCGTGCTTCATAGGCGTCGCCGGTAGCTTTTCTATGCAATCCGCGTCCCCACAGCGGCGTAGTACGGCACCAGCCGGTACGGATATCGTTCTCCATGCAGAGTTTATGCTGTACCATGTCGGTATAGGGCCAGATTTTCTGGTTGGGGTGTCGCGGCAGTTTGCCGTCACCTGCTTTGAAGAAGCCGTTCGGGTCACGTACCTCGTCCGGACCGGTAGTCCAGGTAGGACGGTGGCAGTAGTCACAACCAATCTGGGTGAAGAGTTCCTTACCACGGAGAACTTGCTTGTCGGTCACATTACGGGCAGCCGGAACAGCCAGACCGCGGTGCCATACCATGACCTGGGTGAACTCATCATCGGTCATCTCGGCAGGAAGGGTCTTGGAGAGGAGGTATTCGCGGATATTGCTCTCTGCATCGTCTGTATGCCACTCGGGGTGCTCCTTATTGGGATCGAGTTTGGCGATATACTCCGCAAAGCCCGCTTGCACCTCGGGGTCTTTCGACGCATACTCGGCATAGATCGTCCCGTTGAGGTCCAGATAGTGGTATCTGCGGTCGGAACGGTTGACATTGGTGATGTTCCAGATAGCGTTCGCACCGGCTGCATCTTGTAGCGGACCGCGGGAGAGGGCGTAGGTGAAACGCTTAGGGCCCCACTGGGCATCGTTCTTGTAATAACCGGTCTGCACCATACCTCCGGCATAGATAGCAGGGTTGAGTCCGTTCTTGAGTTTGCCGTCCGCCTCTTCTTTGGCGTACTGGGCGATGATGTCCTCGTCGGTGATGGCATCGAGGAGTCCGGTACCATACACGCCGATGGTGTTCTCCAGTTTAACCTCGTATCCCTCGCTCTCCAACAGACCGTCCGGATCACGGTAGCCTTGGTTATAGACATAGACTGCTTCTTTGGGCATGTGTACTTCGGGGTAGCGCAGTTCGTAGGTCTCGCCGTCCGCAAACTTGTTGCCGTGCTCATCGGTGGCGGTCTTCCAAGTCACGGTGATCTGGTCGGGATCGAGCGGAGCCTTGAAAGGCGCAGCGCCGAAGAGCTGGGGCATACCGGCGAGCCAAGGCACATACGCCTGTGTAGCCGGATTGATGACTACGAGGAGGGTTCCGTTGCCCTGGTGCGCAGCATCGTACTTACCCGCCGGCACAGAGGTACCATGGGAGTAATTGGGGTGGCAGTGCTGGCAGGAGGCGCGTACATAGACAGGACCCAAGCCGTGCTGACGACCCGTTGCGTTGGTCACAAAATCTTTCTCGGCGATATTATCACCTTGTGAGAAAGCGATTCCCATACCTGAGTTCTCGGTTGCGGGCGTAGGCTGACGGAACGCCATGGAAGAGGTAGTGGTAGTAGTACCCAACTGACCGCCGGTGTAGTACCAATCCGGCAGATCGGTCTGAGGGGTAGTCCCTCCGTCCGGATTACACCCCGCAAATACTATGGCTGCTATAGATAGCAGGAAAATAGATGATTGTTTCATAAGATTTTTCGTTATGTCGTTATGTCGTCATGACGAGAGTTTTTACTATAATTATTCAGCGAGGAGGGCAAGAACCTCTTTGTCCATGAGATCAGCAATGACCTGCACTTTCTCGATAGCGGTCTTAACCTGCGTATTGTCTTTGGCGGTGTTCTCAAAGTCCTCGATAGCCTTAATGGCGGTGATGGCGTCCTCAATAGCCTGACGAACAGAGGCATCGAGTTCGGCATTCTTGGAGTAAACGTAGTTAGAGATAGAGTACTCACCTGTCTTGGTGCCCTCGTAGGCGTTCTTGATAGAGATGATATTATCCTCGAAATCGGTGGTAGAGGTGCAGCTGTACGGGCTCTCGATATAATCGCGCTCCTCCGGAGTGGAACTGATATAGGGGTTACCCATCTTGAGGTCAGCCACCTCGCCGGCGATATCCACACAACCGGAGATAATCTCCTCTGCAGCCTCCTGGAAGGATACATAGATAGACCCCGCCTTGCCGGCATTGATCATCTGTGCACCGTACTTGTCCTCGAAGACATCTACCTCGCCTTCCTCCAGAATAGCCATTTTTTCCTCACTGACCGTACCAGCCCAGCAGTACTCGAGCAGGATAGCCTGTTGAACCAGATCCTCTACAATACCATTCAGATAGACTGCTTCCGCATGGGTAAGGTTGGTAGCATGCGGTTTGCCGGTACCGACGGCACGGCCGTCTTTCTCAACCGACTCAAAGAGCAGGTACTCGCAGGCATGGAAACCTTTCAGGGCGTAGCCCAGCTTGTCGCCAACGTAGGCACCGCCTTGTTCTTCAATGGCAGCCATACGCACAGGGTCGTTCAGCAGGGCGTTCATCGCGTTGAAATCAAGCGGCCAGGAGTCGATATGCGGGTCGATGTTGTGGGCTGCAGCCGGACCGTAGAGGAACGCCTCGGATTGCTCCCAGTGCTTACGCATAGCACGCCAAGCCTCGCCGGCCTTCTTCATGGCTTCCGTGTACTCGTAGCCACCCTCGACGCTAATCAGAATGTCGGCGCAATGATCCCGCAGGTTGATACCTTCGTTCGCCATGGCGGAATAGGTAGCGATGACAGTGTTGTTGACATACGGTGCCATGGCGCGCTCCAGCGCCTGCTCCTTGTCCGATTTGACATCGGTCTTTTGGTTGTTACATGCAACCATCGAAATGACGGCTGCGGCACATAGTGCGAATTTGAAAATCTTGTTCATAATACTGTGTTGTTTAATTATTAATGTGTTAGTTGATAAAATCCTGCATAGACTATACCGACGGCGAACTGGGGCTCGTCGTTATAGAGTTTGCCCCGCGTGCCATCCGCCCGCATACCGGGTTTGAGTATGCCGTAGGAGAACTCCGCCTTGATGCCGATCTGCTTGATCGGGAAATAGTTGATGCCCACGGCGGCACGGTGACGCCCGCACCAGGAGTACATATCCGTAGGCTGGCCGTCGTAACGGAACATGGAATCGTAGTAATCATAGCGGGAAAAAAGATAGAACTGCTGCTTTTTCTCTACAAGTTTGCGGTTAAGGGAGAAGAAGTCATAGCCCGCCTCAAAACCCGCAGCGAGGGCGTCAGAAGCCACCCATTGCTTGGAGGAAACAGAGCCCTTGCGCATGGAGATATTATACTGTGTGATCGCCGCGGCGTCGGATAGATGACCGTACGTAAAACTGCCGCGGAGGATGACACCATGGTCCTTGTACTGGAAATCAAAAGCTCCGATGGTAACGGTACCTTTGACGTCCTTATAGGCAGAGGCGTCCAATTCTACATTGGATTTGGAGAGGGTGTTGCGGAACGAGTTGCCGCAGTAGCCGCTGAGGGACAAGCGTAACCCTCTAACACCAGTGTAGTCCACACGTGCCGCTCCGGCAAAAACGTTCGCTAACTTAAACTCATACGGGCTTCCGGCACCGGGTTTGATCCAGTTCTTGCGATTGAAACGGTCGCTGTCCAAACCGGGAAGAAACATCGCCTGATAGTGCCAACCGTTTTTAGTAGAACCCATGAAAGTGAGCGCTACTTCGTGCCAGGTAGAAGGTATAATGGTGAACTCGCCTTCATTACGATATACCCCGAAATACTCGGTTGATTCATGGTGCGCGTTCAGACCTCCGACCGGAATGACCTGCATACCGGCACGGATGATGGCATAGCGGTTAAAAGCTTTCTGGAGCCAGAACTGCTCCAGCGCTACCTCGCCGCCGCGCTCGATCTCGGACTCATACTCGCCGCCTTCCTCCTCCTCTATCTCGACAGCCGACTCGGTACCGCCGTGCTCGAACTCTATCTCCGTACCAACGGACCAACCTTTGCCGAAATCGTAACCCAGATAAATCACCACGTGCGGCAAATCGAACTCGCCATAATGATCGTTGGCGTATTTCTCGGGGTTCTTACCGTAACGGAGGTAGTTATTGGAGTAGAAACAATGTTTGGCGGTCACCTCGCCGTAGCCGCCGATCGTGAACCGACGGGTCTTCTCTACTTGCGTAGGTATAGTGTCTGCTCTAACTATTTTTGGGGATACGGAGTCTTTTTGCTCTAATCGCTCCACCCGTTTGATCAGCGCCTGCAGATCCGCAGCAGAGACTTTGATGGAATCTTCTGCGGATACCCTTAATGCACACGAAATCAATATAAAAAGAAAAATGGTTGCTTTGGTTCTCATGACTAATTCTGTCTCAAATTTCAAAGTACAAAATTAGTCATTTTTCCTGAAAGCGGCAATACCTAAATGTTGGGAAATACTTTGATGGTCATTTCGTTGTTTGTGTCCTCGAACCAGAGGTCGTACTTGTTCGCACGACATACTGCGCGGACATCGTCAGGCTGGCCATGTTTGTCTATATGTGCAACAAGTCATGTGCCAAGGCCGCTACTGCCCTTATTTTGCTATCTTCTCATTTTTGACGATGACCATACCTACCGAACAAACGCTTGACTGCGCGAAGTTAGCTGTCTCAAAATCTATGGCTACGAAGTTATCCATTAGTAGTCCTTCTATATTCTTTTACCCTAAGTCAGCAAAAA
>DFEG01000028.1 GCA_002369075.1 Bacteroidales bacterium UBA3808
GAGTTCCGTCCTGTTTATGACAGTAAGAAGGAGATGATCTGGGTTGGTGGTGGAGCCGGTATGGCGCCGCTGCGTGCGCAGATCATGCATATGTTGAAGACCCGCAACTGCCGCGACCGTGAGATGCACTATTTCTACGGCGCACGGGCGATAGACGAGGTCTTCTTCCTCGACGATTTCCTCGCTTTGGAAAAGGAGTTCCCGAACTTCCATTTCCACTTGGCGCTGGACCGTCCGGACCCGAAGGCAGACCAACTCGGTATCAAGTACACCCCGGGCTTCATCGCTCCTGTCATGGGCGACACCTACCTCAAGCAGCATGACGCTCCCGAGGATGTCGAGTACTACCTCTGCGGTCCTCCTATGATGGCAAAGACCGTCCTCGACCTGCTCCACTCGTTGGGCGTCGATGACGCAGACATCCGTTTCGATAATTTTGGTGGTTAATCTATTTAAGGTACGCACGCGTATACGTGCGTACCTTATTTATTACCGCGTCGCCGGTACTCTCTCCGCGTTCGTGCCGAGGTTTCGCGTCCCGTCCGTCATTTGCGCTATCTCCGTTAACGCGCTTTTTCTTCGTCAATTAGCCCGGCATTTGATGCCGGTTCTTCTTTACCTTCAACCTCTCGATAACTCGATCTATCAATCTATCGGAAAAAGGAGCGGCATTGCTGCCGCTCCCCTCCGCTCTTAGCCGTTTAGTTCTCGCGGCTGTTTCCGCGAGTTACAGCCCCTTTTTGCTCGCGTCGTACGTCTCCACGGTCTTGGTTTGGATTACCACGCTCGTATCGCCCTTCTGCCATGCCTCGCTTCGGGTGGTGATGGTCCTTGTCACGTTGCACGAACTCAACCCCAACGCAATCGCCACACACGTCACGATGGCGGTAGCAATCGTCGCTACCATTTTGTAAATCTGTTGTTTACTCATAATCTTTCATTTTTTATTGTTTAACGCCCTCCCCTCCCCCTTCCCCCTCCCCTTTAGGGGAGGTCGGGTGGGGTCTGGGTCTTAGCCTTAGTGCGCAGCATCGTACTCCTGTCCGCACACCTTCCACAGGTACGCCCGCATGGTGCGTTTGCCGCCGGCGAGGTCTTTCTGCGCGGTGAAATCCGCCTGGTCCTGGGAGATCTTGTTCAGGTCCTTGGCGCGGGCGCTGACCAGTGCCTGTACCTCGGTGAAGCGTGTGCGGGCGGACAACTCTTTGGAGGAGATGTTGGTACGCGGCTTGGGTGCCTCGCGGAGGTAGATGCGGTTGCAGGCATTGCTCTCGGTCGGCGCCACGCGGTGGGTGGCGAGCAGCATCTTCTCGCAGCTGTGCTGACCGTTCTTACACGGTTTGGATAATGCGCCGGACACATGGTCGATTCCGGCTGAATAAACTACTTTTGCCATAATAGTTAAGATTTTGGTTTAATGGTTAATAACTTGCCCCGCTTGGTCTATAAGTATCGACCAAGCTTGGGCGATTTTTACGCGAGTTTCGCGTATTCCTGTGCGAACATGTACCCGCGCAACGAACCGTATTTCTTCTGGTTCTTGAACGCCGTCTCGTAAGCCGTTACCTGCTCCTCGGTCAGCGCTTTCACAGCGGCTGCTGTCTGACGGAACTTCTCCTGACGAGCCAACTCTTGCTCGCTGAACGGTTTGGTGCGAGGGTTGCAGATCTTACCCGTGTACAGGGTGCCGCCTTTCTTCGCGAAATACACATCGCTGTGTTCACAGATCTTGCCGCTGTACGACTTGACCATCTCAATAGGAACATACTTTGCCATAGTTGTTTAGGTTTGTTTTTGCGACCGCCCGCATTCTTTGGGGACCCCGCAAAAAATCGTGCTTCTGCTAAGAAATTCGATTTTTGTGGGGAGAGCGGAGGCAGGAGTTGCTTTGCGATTTAGCAGAGCGGTATCGACCGTCGCAATCTCCTTGCCGAACGCGAGGGCGATTTGGTTAATAATGTATGTTAATTTCCCTGCATTATATGCAGGTTTCTTCGTCCCGTTCGCGGGTCTTTAGCCCCGCGGTGTAATGATTGTCTTTTCCGGCTGTATTCCGCCGTTTTGCCTATTAGTGCCTATTAGTGCCTATTTGTGCCTATGTCGGCCTATTCCGGCCTATTCAATCTCCTTGCCGAACGCGGCAGCACCGGTTAAGCCGACCTTAAGCCGAGGTTAGCCATCAAAAACAGCGCCTCTTTCTCTTTCGGGGACCCCACGGGGCGCTAACATCGTGCGTCCCGTGGGGAGAGCGTAGCGTAAGGCGAGTTTCCATTGAGCGGCAGAGCCGCGAGTCGTAACGAGCCTTAACGTAAGCGAAAAAGACGGTGCAAAGATAATATCAAAACCCCTTTTAGTGTTCCTCCAAAGGTGCAAATTTTTGCAAAAAATCGTATTTTCGTCGTTTTTTAGCCTCCTCATAGAACCATTTTAGGATCTTTCGGAAGCGTTTTAAGGTGATGCCGTGTTTCTCCGCCACCTGCCTTCGCGCCTCATGCGCCGAAGCACCCTTATCCCTCGCAAGGAAGTAGTCATCCACCACCGCCTGATTCCTTACTTCAATCTCATGCCGTTTCTCCGACATCCGGTACTCATTCGGGTCCCGCACCAAGTACGGTACATCATATAACGGATAGTCCATTTGCCTTGAAATTTAACGGTTTCACATCTTCTAACTGGAACGCTTCAGCGGCTTGGACGGTGTAGATGCCGTAGCGGTTGTAGTACTTGGCACAAACCATCTTAAAATTCGCCATCATACTCTTGATATGCTCGGTTCCGTTCCAATTAAAAGGCATCGGCACGCAGTCTTTGATGGCGTAATACGGATGATCTTTGATGGCTACACCGCGCAGTTTCTGCTCCCACAAGGTAACGTAAATCTGCCGTTGCCGTTGCAGCGGAATAGCATTCCATTGCTCCTCGGCAGGTCGTATCATCCGTTCGTTTTGCGGAGCGATGTAGGGCTTTAGCAAATCGAGCATAACCGCCCAACTTCTACGCTTCTTCAGTATCTCGTCTAAAGCTTCCATAAAAATAATTTTTCAAAAAAAGTAGTGGGGTGACATCCTCCGGGGAGATTATAGAGGGGTATATATAGCGTGTATATCTATGCAGGGTGTCACCCTACTACGCCTTTTCTTTTTATTCTTTTGCTTCTTTTCTTTTTGTCTTTTTATTCTATCACCTTCACTGTCAGCTTGATCTCATCGGCTTCCCAGTCGGGGTGCGTAGCGACAAACGCTTTGACGATCGCCCCCATCTCCTTGGTGTAAGCCGAGGCGGTCTTCTTGGCAAAATCCCGCTGCCCAGCGAGACTCCTCCACCGCTTGGCGTCCTCGCCTTTGTACCGACGGGAATTCATCATATCAATGACCTCCGTCCGCTGTAGCTGGTACTTCTGCCCATCTACATCAAACTCTCCACCATCTGGCGCGATAGCCACCGCTTCTTGTGTGGCCTCATCGCTGATCTCATCAATACGTGCTTTGATTGCTTTTTCTTGGTTGCGCAACTCGCGCAGTTCTTTCAATTTATCTGCTTTCATAATTCTTCTTTTTTTGCGTTCGATGCCATCGGACATGTTATTTTTCTTTGTCCTTTGTCGCGGCATCAAATGCCGCTTTATTTCTCCGTCAATTAGCCCGGAAATAATCGTACCCCCTGTGGGTAAAGAATTGAATTCCGGAACTCATACTTTCGGAATATCCCCAGCAGCTCTTCTCTGCTCATCTTCCGTGGGTCGCGTCCGATAGACCGCAATACTCGCAGCAGTTTTGCGCGTTTCTCATTCTCTTGACGCGTCACCCATTGCAGGTTCTCCGCACGATTGTCGGTGGTGATGCCGTTTAGGTGATCTACGACATAGCCCTCCGCATGGCTTGCTTGCTCCGGCTCTAAAACGGCTGGCTTGTCGCCCATCCACGCCAAAACTACAGCCGTATGCACGAGGATATAACCATACGTCTTAGTCATCTTCAGATACTTCTGTTTGCGCCGTCCGTTGGCTCTGTTGCATGGATAATTGGTAACTGTTGGCCGCAAGGGATAATAGGACTTCCCATGCAGCGAGAACACGCGTCCGTCCTTAGACGCATACAAAGGATGATTGTTCGTTCGCTCAATAGGTACAAGGCGAACTTCTGTTCCATCCGGTAGCACATCGCGCTTGGGATGGATGCTTGAACGATATTTTGATACCATAACACCGCCAGTCGGAGATTAAAGTGCTCCTCAATGCGAGGGTTGGCTTTTTCCGAAAGGCGGTGCAAAAGTACTGCTTTAAGTGACCCCTTTAAAGGTCGGTATGACCACAAACGCGACCACTTGTGACCTCTTCGTCTCCAAATTATCGCTTGCGTTTTCGGTTGATGTTTCTGCCGAGGGCATAATGATCTACTGTCCATCTAAACTCCTTGCTGAGACGTTGGCAGAGTGCAACGCGTGTGTTATTCGCCACGAATTGCTTGAACTCCTCGTCAAACCGGCAACGCTCCTCGATGTATTGGCGCACTTCGGTATATTTGCCTTCATGCGGAATGCCTAAAATCTGCTCTGCCGCCAGCCCTGCCTCGCTCACGCTTTCACTCGTTAAGTCTTTCACTCCTTCACTCATTCCCTCCTCTTGCGGCGTGAGGTAGATATTGCAGCCGTGGTTGTCGTGGACATCATTGTTTTGCTCGGCAATAAAGGTTAACTTACCGTGATTCTCAATAGTGATGTTCGGTTTTTGTTGGGGTTCTTGCTTTTTCATTTCCATTTGTGTTTTATAGTATTTTACTTCTTGTTCTAATTGTTCCGCACGCATACGGAGTTCTACGTTCTCTTGAACTAATGCCGGCTCTGGTGGTGGCTCACCATATGCTGTAGCGTCAATCACTATGTCTTGCCGATAAGCGGATTGCCTCAATGAATCATAAAGGTCGTTCCCCTCACCTATTATCAGCCCGCGCATGTCATGCGCCAATTGATAAACCGGCTCCGGCAAGTTATCCATACATGTGAGTGTAACGCAAACGGTGGCAAAGGTGCAAGCAATAGCAGGTTTTGAGTGCCCAAGGCGGTTATTGACCATATCGAAGTAATGCTCTACACCATCCAATGACCATACGTTTTGAATTATCTGCCCGCATAAATCATCTGCCGTGCGGATACTGTCAAGGAGATCAAAGTTTATCCCTCCGTATTCCTCACACATATCCATACAGATACGATAACACAACGCACAAACAGGGTTACGCTCAAAGAGCGCAACCTGCCGACGCGTCAACGTAGCATATGGGTTGTGTTCACCGTACATATATATGTCTCTTTTTCGCTACATCATACTTTAATTGCCTTGTTGTTTTATGCCCATGATAGGCTATTCCCTTTTTCGCCGACAAAATTACAACTCAGAAAAGACACCACACGTCCTAAGCACAAAAAAAACGTCACAAAAGGACGTTTTTTTTAGGAATCACCAATTACCAATTACAAATTACAAATACAACTTGGAAAGTTGTCTCGCTTCCTCTGCAAACTCTTCCCTTAGTGATAGCGGCGCCAGCACTTCCAGTTTGGAACCATATTTGCGGAGTTCCATGATAAAGTCGTACGTGGGTGCCAGTTTATATTCAAAGATAGTGTAGTCGTCATTACTCTCCACCACGCGCTGACTGGCGTGAAGCGGCAGAGATATCAGGAAATTTGCATCCCAGTTCGCCACCTTGACGCGTATCTTCTCTGCCTTGGTCTTGGAGCGGTCAATGCCGAACTGGTTCTCAAAGAATGTTGCCGGTTTGAAGGCCGCAGGGAGATGGAAAGTCTTATCCGTCACCGCCATATCTTTCACGCGGTCCAGGGCATACACGCGAGGCTCTTTCTCCTCCGGATGATCTTCCGGCTTGCCCACCAGATACCACCGCTGTTTGAACACTTTCAAGCAATACGGATCCAGCAGAAACGTATGCGGCTGGGTGCGTTTAAAGCCCTGGTAAGAGACTACCAACCGGTGACTCTCTTTCATCGCATTGATGATGGTGCTTAGATACCGCATACCTTCTGGAATCTCCTCGAAGATTACGCGGTCACGCATGCCGGCGGAGATGTTCGTCAGGTTGTTGAGCGCAAACGTGTTGATGATCCACGCACGCACATCCGAACCGGACGCACGCGATACGTCATTGATGGAGTATTGGTTGGTAGCACGATTGCATACAATTTCGATGCCGAACAACTCGGCGATAGTGTCTTTATGTCGGCTGAAATTGCGCTTGCCGTAATGCGACTCATGCGCGTCATTGTACGGCGATTTCGACCACCGGCTGTCTATCTCCTCCATCGTGATCCGCTTCGCCGAATAGATCGTATCCGCCAGCCATATCAACCGTTGAAATAATTTATTCTGTGCTGCCATGGTTATTTATTTCTGTATCGTTCTTTTTGTACCATCAGGGAAAAGGAGCTTAAGAACTTTTTCATTATCTTTAAGTACTGTAACATCACCCCACTTTGGATCATGGTACTGATATCCTTCTGGCATGAATCTCGATTTGGGTTGCAAAGTAGGCTTTGGTGTTGCAGGTTGATGAGGCGTTATACCTGGTTTCGCACGCGGTATCCACACGGAT
The DNA here is from genome assembly GCA_002369075.1 of Bacteroidales bacterium UBA3808. GTDB lineage: Bacteria > Bacteroidota > Bacteroidia > Bacteroidales > Paludibacteraceae > Colicola. The sequence continues at coordinate 6,609 of DFEG01000028.1, forward strand.
GGATCAAAAGGGGTTTTGAAACCAAGCACATGTTCCAGATGATAAAGTATGTTATCTTTACTGCATTTTAAGTCAGCTTGGATTTCATCTATAGTATAACCGTTTTGATATAAGTATGCTAATCTGTCTAATGTACTTTTTCGCCACGTCCTACGTCCATCATTAGGGGCAGTAGTGGGACTTTGTGGCGATAGTGGAGAAACTGTAGGTTGAGTCTGAACCACCATTGGAGTTATTACCTTACGCGTGATAGGCTGATTCAAAAATACTCGGTTTTTCGTCAGCTCTCGCATGAGTGCACGAGTAGTAGGCGAAATAGCATTGCCGGGAGCAAAGTCTCCAAACCAACGCACATTACCTACCACGATTAACTTATGACGAGCACGACTGATAGCAACATTAATTAGTTGTTCTCCATCTTCTCTATCATAAATCTTTCCAACTCGTACATTCTTATGATCTTTGATTTTCTCACAATCAACTATATCAAAGATGATAATATCGCACTCTGAGCCCTGAAATGTATGAACGGTTCCTATTCTGATTTGTTTATCAAAATCCATAGGATATTGTTGTTCTGCTTTCAAGGCTCGAATCAAATTTGCTTGACCTCTATAAGGTGTGATAACTCCTATAGAAACATTCGATGCAACACTCTCTTTGAGCAAATCAAGTATCCCTACGACAACGTCTGCTGATTTGGGATTTTGTCGTGTTCCTCCTCGGGTAAAACGAACTTCGCCATCGGGTACTTCAAGTACTGTGATTACCTTATCAGGGAATGGCGGTGTCTTAGTAATGTTATTGGTCTGTGTGATTGCCGCTTTTAGTTGGTCATCATAAAACGAGTGGTTGATTAATTGAACTATCTTCTCATGAGAACGACGTTGGTTTAGCAAAAGGTGCAATGCCGGGTGATCAGTATGTTCAATATCTATTCCACAACATTGGAATACGTTTTGACTAAGTAGAGGGTTTGGAACTAAGGCTATTGGACTCAATTGTTGAAAATCACCTACTAGGATAATACGCTTGGTCACATTACCTGCTAATGCCAATAGGTTTGGTAATGCAAGCATACTGGCCTCGTCCACTATTAAATTGTCAAATGTGCTATGAAGCAAATTATCACTTAATACAAAATTGGCAATAGTCGAGAATACAACACGTGACTTCTGGACTAAATAATCTGTGCGGTTATGCAATTGTACACGAAAATCTTTTATCCTTGCCTTGAGTTCGATAATCTTTTCCGCATTGGCTTTTTTCCCTTTGAGCGTCAGTTCCTCTACCTCTGTTCTAAGTTCCTTGATATTTTGACGCAAGCCATGCGTAATGTCGTCCTTCGGAAATAAAAAATCTGTTTCTGTGATTCTCTCATCGGTAGTATGTCCGGCACGATAGAAATTTCCTGGTTCTATCTCCAACCCCTCCATTTCTAATACATCTACCACTTTGTTAACCAGTTGATCTACAGCTACATTAGAGATACAGCATACTGCCGTGCGCTCATCTTGAAGCTCATATAGTCCTCGGATGACAGCAGCAAGTGTAAAAGATTTACCTGTTCCCGGAGGTCCCCATATCAGAGTAATGTCGTTATCTATAGCAGCTTTGAACGCTTCTTTTTGTGGCTCGTCTAAATAATCATATAAATCTTCTGGTATGGGTTCGTGGCTAACCGGTTCTATCTTATCTGTCGTTTTGTTTACAAACTTATAAACGGGTAACTCTGAAGAAATACCTCTTTGTGAAAGAATAGAAACTCTTTTCTTTAGGCCATCTAAGATAAAACTCTTATCTACAATAATGCGAGCATACATCGGCTGGATTAAGATCCTGTGCTCAGAGGTGAAATGCAGAACACCTTCTTCGTAATCGTATTCAACAACCTCGCAATAGTAAGTGTGATAATTATCTCTAACCCGAATCTGTGAGCCCTCTCGGAAATGAGGATCTGAATCTTCTTTTACTTTAATCGATGCCGAATAGAGGTATTTCTTGTTGTAGGTGTGTTCGTCCCAGTCGAGTACTTGGTATGACTCCTCATTCCGTTTGTCTCTACTCTGACGTATTTCTTGATCTACAGCAGTATTAACATTGGCAAATAATTTGTCGGCTTCGTTATCATAGATAGGTGAAATATATCCTTCGAACCATTGAGGGAAATCTTGTACGATAAGGTCGGCGTTAAATGTGTACTTAAATCCTTTCCCCTCAAAATACACGCCATACGAATCATGAACAAGACTCATTCTATAAACATCTTGTTCTTCTGCTGTTCCGAAAAATTCTATTGCCCATTGGTTGTGAATCTTTGGTTTGGAAAGATCTATGTGACGGGCAGCAGCATGCTTAACGCAATACTCAAACAATTTTGCAGGAGCATTCTCTCTCGGATAATAAGGCTTATTTTTAGGAATGGGAAAATGATTCATGGTATCGTTAATTTGAACTATTCTTCATGCATATCGTATTTCTTGACGATATATTCAATGAAATACTTAAGTACATCAGCAGCTTCCTTTACGATAGCTTTATCGCGCCATGCACGCATTTCTTTGCTCCCGTGATATAAATTGCACCGTATTCGATATATGTTTAAGAATAACTTTTGTATATTCTCCGCAGAACAATCTCCGTAAGTAACTCTTAAATCTTCACGTCTGTCCACTGGTTGTGTGACGAGTTCTGATTCTCGGTTTAATACAGATGTGAATGGGTTAAATGTCCTTTCATTCCCGATAATATAATATACTGTATCACATACTTGACATCTGTCTCCCCGATATTTCTTCTCTTGCAGGAATGCATTGTCGGCACATTTTTCATAATCGCTATTGCCGTACTTGTAGAGAAAATTAAAAGCAGTATAATAGCAGAAGAAGCGGAAAACAGATTCTTTTTCTTTTTCTCCAAATTGCTTCCAACGATTTATAAAAGAAGGAGTATTCAGTTCATGGTTGTAAATCAATATGTCATCTAAATCATAATTCATTGGTGTTTTTACTGGAGGTTTTTAGTTCTGCAACGATGTCTTGCCGTTTACATAGAATCTGATTCTTGCTTAATAGTCATAATTGCAAATAATTTTTCACTCTCCGCCAATTGGCCAATGGGTCGTTGGCTTTTTGCGTCGCACGCAATTTTGCGTGCAAAGGTACTACTTTTTTCTCATATATGCAAGATTTTGATAACCTTTATCAAAATAATTAGAGCTCTGTCTCTTTTAGACGTTGAGCCAAATAGTCCGTTATGTATTTTGAACAGCTTACATCAAAGGTCGTAACGTTGAACAACTTTCCTTCTGCACTGACTTGCTTGAACCAAAAGGCACGTTCATTAGTCATTTGAATATATGTTATGGTTCCATTGTCACCGGTGAATGACAAGAACGGGCCATTAGTCGGATCCGGCTTCTCTGCATTTGGGGTAACATACCCGGGAGTGTTTTGTTTAAGAGGTTCATTCATAAATCTAATTTTTTTAGGGTTTTGTGCACCGCCGACTCTCACGAGCCGACGGATGCTTGATTCACTTTCAATTTTATGACACAACAACTTGCAAACGCAAAAAGCAAGTATATTATATACATAGCAGCACTGCCGCCACTAAAAACATTCCAATGACACTGATTGTATCCATAACCAAACTCAAAACATTCTCTTTCATAATCGTACAAATTTTGCAGTTAAACAACCTTGTTTTTCAAATCTGGTGCAAAATTAATACCACAAAAGGACACTACAAGTCCGAATATGCAAAAATGTTTCAAAAAAAATGCATTTTTATTCAAAATCGGCGCTTCGGTAGATTTTTGCGTCCTTTTTTATTTCAATTCCGCAATACTCATCTATCGGAACCCACCAAAACTCTTTTCGCTTGGTATTCCGTTCAAGATGTAAAAATCGTAAAACATATCCGGCACGTAGGTGGTAGTCTTCTAATAAAAAGAATTCTCTCCACTCTTCATCTGTAAACTCGATGATGTAACTTGCCGGAGTAACTGCCTTGTAATAGCGAAAACGAACAATGATAAACATAATGCGGTATGTATTTGAGTTTATAATAACCGCCTTATCTGACAAACAAGAGGGTCGTATGCCTGATTAGCACGCGACCCTCTCGCATGCCATTAGCATCTTTCTTTATAGTCGGGAGCAAAAGGCGAAAATAACCGACTGTTAAAACTTAAATCCTATTTTCAACCTTCACCCGATGGCAAACCGGGTAGTTGAAAATAGTATTACCTAAATCGAGTGCAAAATTACTACTTTTTTTTGAATTGACCAATTTCTTTTTGCAACTTTTTTGCTTTTTTCTTTAGATTTTACCGAATTTGCGCATTTTTTACACAAAGCATCACAATTTCGCTTTCTTTTTCACTCAAATTCCAATTCTTCATTTCCTATACTTTTCATTTCTTTATTTTATGATAAGGTTCGCGTACATGCGCGTATTTTTGTTTAAGGTATGTTTTTTCTTTCTTTACCATTCGGATACTATCTCCGTTAGCGCTTTTTTCTTTGTTAATTAGCCCGGCATTTGATGCCGGTTCTTCTTTACCTTCAACCTCTCGATAACTCGATCTATCAATCTATCGGAAAAAGGAGCGGCATTTCTGTCGCTCCCTCTCTGCATCCGCCTATGCATGGCGGATTTCCTCATTGGGGCCCCCGCAAATTACTGCTTTTTTTCGATATATGCAAGTTTTTTGACCGAAATCGTATTCGGGAAGTTGATTTTTAGTGAATTCTCCCATTCGATGAAGGGGGCGGAATACTTTTGGGTTCGTCGAGCGAGTTGCGATTTTTTGGGGGAACATCAAAAACATTCGTGCTATTATGCATACTTTTCCCATAAAAATTCCCATTCTCTTGCATATGTCAAAAAAAAGTTGTACCTTTGCAGAAATTATCAGTGTTGAGGAATTCTGTACCGTCCTTGGAAAACACATGACTTATAACGGAGAAACAATATAATATTATGGAACGAAAAACAATATATTTATGTTTGGCTCACATGTCCGAAGAGGGACTGGAGCAGAAGTATATCAAAGAGGCGTTTGATACCAACTGGGTAGTACCTTTGGGACCGAATGTAAATGCCTTTGAAGAAGATCTAAAACGGTTTGTAAACTCGCAGGAGAACGGCAGTGTAAATCCCAACCGCGAGATAGTTGCACTCTCTGCCGGCACAGCAGCCATTCATCTGGCTCTGATTGCCAGTGGCGTACAAGCCTGGGATGAAGTTATATGCCAGTCGTTTACCTTCTGCGCTTCCGCTAACCCCGTGACCTATGTGGGTGCCACTCCGGTATTCATCGACTCTGAGAAAGACTCCTGGAACATGGATCCCGCCCTACTTGAGCAAGCTATCATCGACCGCAAAGCCAAAACCGGCAAATACCCCAAAGCTATCATCCCTGTGGCGCTCTACGGTATGCCGTACCGGATTGAGGAAATCATGGCAATAGCTCATAAATACGACATTCCTGTAATCGAAGATGCCGCAGAAGGTATGGGCAGCCGTTGGAAGGGACGTGTATTAGGTACGTTCGGCGATTACGGTGTCCTGTCCTTTAACGGCAATAAGATGATTACCACCTCCGGCGGTGGTGCGCTCATATGCAAAGATGCCGAAGCCAAGAACAAAGTGATGTGGCTCGCCACCCAAGCTCGTGAGGCATATCCGTACTACCAGCACGAGACAATCGGTTTCAACTACCGTCTCTCGAACATTTGTGCCGGTATCGGCCGTGGTCAGATGACCGTATTAGATCAGCACTTGGCGCACCATAAGCATGTGCAAGCGCGCTATGCTGAGTTATTGAAGGACGTTCCTGGTATTCATCTGCACGAAGCACCCAATGCCGATTTTGATGCCAACTACTGGCTCTGCACCATCACGATAGATCCGAAGGTGCGTGTCAAGGGACAGGAGAATGCATACAAAGAAACGGTTAAATCCGCAGTGGGCGGTGCTGCCGGCGTGATACATCAGGTTGATTCGCCTACTACCGATTGCCAGCCGAATGAAAACGTAGAAGCGCTGCGCGTATATATGTTGGAGCACAAGATTGAGGCTCGTCCGGTTTGGAAACCAATGCACAAACAACCGGTGTTCAAGAACTCTCCTGCCTATACCAACGGCGTGAGTGAAGCCATCTTTAAAGTCGGTATGTGCCTGCCCGCCGGCCCTATGGTCAGCGACGAGGATATCGACTATATCGTAGAGACAATAAAAAGCGCTATTATATAAATGGAAAGAAGAGTAAGGGTGCGTTTTGCACCAAGCCCCACGGGGGCATTGCATATCGGCGGTGTGCGTACCGCTTTGTACAACTATCTGTTTGCCCGTCAGCACGGCGGAGACATGTTACTTCGTATTGAGGATACGGACAGCACGCGTTTCGTGCCCGGCGCAGAAGAATACATTCTCGAAGCCCTCGACTGGCTTGGAATAGGTATCGACGAGGGGCTTCGCATGAACGGTGGCAAGATTGAAGCCGTTGGCTCTCACGGTCCATATCGTCAGTCTGAGCGCCGTGAGATATACCATCAGTATGTCAAACAACTCCTTGATTCAGGTCATGCATATATCGCTTTTGACACCCCGGAAGAGTTGGATGCCAAACGCGCGGAGATACCTAATTTCCAATACGACGCACGCACGCGTATGCAGATGCGCAACTCGCTGACGATGCCGGCGGAAGAAGTTAAAGCACTGTTGGATAAAGACGAGAAATATGTTGTCCGCTTCAAAGTAGAGCCTGACGAGGATGTGCATGTGCATGACCTCATCCGCGGCGAGGTAGTCATCAACTCCAATATTCTGGACGACAAAGTGCTCTATAAATCGGCGGACGATCTGCCTACCTATCATTTGGCGAACATTGTAGATGACCATTTGATGGAGATCAGCCACGTCATCCGCGGCGAGGAGTGGCTGCCTTCCGCCCCACTCCACGTGCTCCTCTACCGCGCGTTCGGATGGGAAGATACGATGCCTCAGTTCGCCCACCTGCCGTTGCTTCTCAAACCAGACGGCAACGGCAAATTGTCCAAGCGTGACGGCGACCGTCTCGGTTTCCCTGTCTTCCCGCTGGAGTTCCATAACCAGAAGGACGGTACCGTTTCGTCCGGCTACCGCGAGAGCGGTTATCTGCCCGAAGCGGTTATCAATTTCCTCGCACTCCTCGGATGGCACGGAAGCGGTGATCAGGAGATGTACACCATGGACGAACTGATTAAGGATTTCAGCCTTGACCGCGTGTCCAAATCCGGCGCCAAGTTCGACTACGAGAAAGGCAAATGGTTCAACCACCAATACCTGCAGCTCCGCAGCAATAAGGAGTTGGCGGAGATGTTCATGCCGGTGCTGAAAGAGCACCTCGATGAATCGACATATCGGAATATTGACAAATCGATGGTAGCCAAAGTCATCGGCTTAGTCAAAGACCGTGTGAACTTCGTGCCCGAACTCTGGGAGCAAGTCAATTTCTTCTTTGTTGCGCCCACCGAGTACGACGAGAAATCACTCAAGAAGCGCTGGAAAGAGGACTCGCCGAAACACATGCAGGAGCTCCTTGCTCTCCTTGAGACGGTTAGTGAGAAAGACTGGCACACCAACCGCGAAGAAAAGAACGAGAACGGCGAAGTTGTCCTTCGCTGGCATCTGGACGATGTGGTGATGCCGTGGATAGCAGAGAAGGAATACGGCGTGGGTATCGTAATGAACGCCTTTCGTATCTGCCTTGTCGGTGCTGCCCGTGGTCCGCATATCTGGAATATTACCGACATCCTCAGCAAAGAGGAAACGCTGGCGCGAGTGCGTACCGCTATAACGCGCATTGGTAATTGCTAATAGGTAATAGGCGATAGGCAATGACTCCTCGCGAGGCATTACATAGGTATTTCGGATACGATGATTTCCGACCGTTACAGGCGGAGATCATCGTATCTGTATTAGCCGGACGGGACACGCTTGCACTGATGCCTACGGGCGGAGGAAAGAGCATTTGTTTTCAGATACCGGCGCTCGTCATGGGCGATGCGAATCCGGATAAACGCCTATGCCTCGTTATTACACCGCTTATCGCCTTGATGCGGGATCAGGTGGAGAACCTCAAGGCTCGCGGTATTCAGGCAGCAGCAATCTATACCGGCATGAGTTATGACAAACAGCGTGTGGCGCTGGATAACTGCCTCTACGGTCCGTACCATTTCCTCTACTGCTCGCCCGAGCGGTTGGAGAGCGAGGAGTTCCGCAAACGGTTGGCAGACTTGCCGATAGGCCTGATTGCCGTAGATGAGGCACACTGTATATCCCAATGGGGGTATGATTTCCGGCCGTCGTATCTCAAGATAGCCGATATCCGGCAGTTACTTCCGGGTGTGCCGGTATTGGCTCTGACCGCTACGGCAACGCCGGAGACTATAGATGATATACAAGCCAAACTGGGCTTTGCAGAGCCGAACGTACTCCGTAAATCCTTCCACCGCGGGAACCTGACTTATGTAGTCCGTCGGACGGACAATAAAGCCGAGCAGGTGGCGCATATCCTCTCACGTGTCCCCGGATCCGCCATCGTCTATGTACGCAACCGCAAACGCGCACAAGAGTTGGCTGAGTGGCTAAATGTCAAAATAAATGACCAAATGGTAAATGGCCAAATGGTAAATTATTATCACGCCGGACTGACCACCCAAGAGCGCAATGCACGTCAGGAAGCCTGGACACGGGGCGAGACACGCGTCATCGTTGCCACCAATGCGTTTGGCATGGGTATCGACAAACCGGATGTGCGGGTCGTCATTCATATGGACCTGCCCTCATGCATCGAGTCTTATTACCAGGAAGCCGGACGAGCCGGACGGGACGGAAAGACCGCCTATGCCGTGCTCCTCTTCAACGAAGCGGAGGACAAAGCCAAGATCAACAAACGCATCGTAGATACCTATCCGCCCAAGGAGTTCGTGATCTCCGTCTATCATAAGACCATGGACTTTCTGCAGATAGGTGCCGGCAGCGGTCTCGGTCACCGTTTCGCGCTTCATATAGACCAGTTGTGCCATGTGATGAAACTGCCGGTGATACAGACCTACTCTGCCCTGCATATCCTGTCCCAAGCCGGGTATATTGATTTTGAGGAGGAGCATGAGACCCAGCCACGTGTACAGATTCTTGTGCCGCGTCACCAATTAGGCGAATACAGTCTCTCCCGTGCCCAGGCGGAACTGATGGACACATTGATGCGTTCGTACACCGGTATCTACACCGACCTGCAGTATGTGCGTGAGGCGGATGAAAAGGCTACGCATGAACTGCTTGTCTCCCTTGCGCAGCGAGGCATCATCACGTATATCCCCCGCTCCATCGGTTGCTCCCTGACAATGACAAACGAGCGACAGACAGAGATCTATCTATCGCCCGCTATCTTTGAGCAGCGCCAAGCGCGTTTCGTATCCAAGATTCAAGCCATGTTGGAGTACGCTGGGCAAAACCAGTTCTGCCGCGAGCAGTTACTCCTCGCTTATTTCGGAGAGAGGGACGCTGTCCCCTGCGGTCATTGCGACGTCTGCCTCACCTTGACTGCTGACAGTGTCGGAGAATAAGACGCTGTCTTCACCCAACAACTCCTTCATCTCATCCAGTTCCGCCGCGTTAATCGACTTGTCGCGGTCGTTCAGTCCCATCAGCGGTCCAAAGAAGACTTTGAGCAACGCGCGGCCTATCACCTTGCGGAAACTGAACTTCGGGTTTCTCGCGTCGCCACTTACCGGAACGTCCAGAAGGATCATGTCCTGCGAGGAGGTCAGAATACTGAAACCTGTACGAAGCGGGATATTCTTATACGGAGCCTTAGTGAACCGCTCTTTCTTCCCCACCCGCGGATGGTCTATCTCGATGCGGTTAGTACCTTTCATCTGACCGGAGGTGACATCGATATGACTGTCCAGTGTGAGGTCTCCGCCATCCAGCGGGTAGCCGGTGTAGTTACGGCATAGTGCATCGAAATCATGCAGGTTGACACCCTTCAGGATCAGATTGATCCGCGTATCCTGGTTCGCCAGATCGGGACCGCCTGTGAAATCCGCCTTCAGTTTGGCATCGCCGGTAAGTACCGCATCCACCGTCACACTGTTACGGCCGTTGGTGGCAACATTAGAACCCTCTACCGTCAGCGATTTGACGGCATATTCCCAGTCGTGCTTCATCGAATAGTCGTGGTAGCAGAGGTCATGGCCCGTCACTTTGGCTTTCTTAGCCATCCACACGAGCGGTTTGGAGTCTTTCTGAGGTTTGGCGGGTTCGGCGGTTTGCAGGCTGTCAGGCTCTGCTGTCTCTTCCGTGTTTGCCTTTTCCTCCGGTTGTTTTAGCAGATGCGTGAGTGTATTCCACGTATCGTGTACCTCATAATCGCCGGTAATACCGGTTATGATGAGAGAATCCATAATAAACGTATTCGTGCTCAGATCGCCGCGGTTCAGCACTACGCGCAGTTCGTCCATCGCCGCTACCTGATGATCATGCGTATCAAGGATGCTGAGTCCCGCCATGGAGAGGTTGCCCTTCAGATGCACATTCGTTATATCATCCAGGTCGCCGTCCACATGCACCGATCCGTTCAGTTTGGCGCCCAGACCGGACACATTCAGATAATCCTGCACCAGCGGCAGCACGACATCCGTATGCACGTCATGCAGATTGAGGATGACCGCATAGTTGTTCGACTGCATCCGGTATCCGGCAGTGATCCCTACGCGGCCTCCTGTCGGCAGACCGAACTCCAGACCGGCATTGGTCTGGGTGTTATCAAAATAAAGCCCCGGAATAGAGAGGGATATATCCTCCACATTCCATTGCTTATCGGAGATCACATCGCGGTAGCGAATGGAGCTGTTGTTAATCCGAATATCATCAAGAGCTACCGTCCAATTGCTCTTCGCAGTGTCGGCAGGCACGGAATCATGTTTGGAGAACCGCTCTATGATGTCGGAGAAATTGACTTTGTCTTTGCCCTTGAGGATCTGTCCGTTGAAACCGTCGAGGCTAATCTCGCGTATCTTCACGCGCTTTGCCAGCAACTGCGGATAGGCAATCTGCACGTACAAACGGTCAAAGGAAATGAAGTTCGTCTCGCCGTTCTGCTCCTTGCCTTCAAATCCCTGGATGGTCACTCCGCCCCAATACGGATTGATGATTATGCGGTCGGCATGCAGCTTACGACCCACTATATCCTCTCCATGGTTATTAACCACATATTTGGCAACCGGCGAAGCAATGACCAGTATCAATGCGAAAAGGAGCACTATTGCTAGTGCTCCCCATCCACATATCTTCAGAATTTTATTCATGAGTTGTCTCAATCCTTATTCTGCTGCCAGTGTGATACGGCGGAAGTCAGTGATGACAACGCCTTTTGCTTTCAGCACGTCCTTCACGAGTTCTTTGGACTCGGACATGATGTAAGCCTGCTCAACGAGTGTGTTCTCCTTGAGGAACTTACCCAGACGGCCTTGTGCAATCATCTCGATCTTCTTAGCCTGGTTAGCGAGGTTAGCCTCTGCCTCTTTCGCAACGGTAGCCTTGATCTCGCGAGCCTGCTGTGCCTGCTCAGCGGTGATCCATCCCTTAGCCTGGTTGGACTCGATGTGGTCATCGGAGTCTACGTGAGCGGGGTTGATACCGGCTTTGCGGATAGCGTTCTCAATAGCTTTGTTGATCTCGTCCTGTTTGGTCTTCTCAATCGCTACTTCGAGCTCATGTTTCTTGATCTCCTCTGCTACGTGGTCTGCATCGAGCGCAATCGGGCTCATGGCAGCCACCTGCATCGAGATACCGTGAACGGTCTCCTGGTCTGCACCTGCCTCTGCTGCTACGAGCGAGCTCAGTTTGTTACCCAGGTGGTTGTATGCATCCACTACAGGAGCCTCAAGGCATGCATAGTCAGCGAGTTCCATCTTCTCACCCGTTACGCCGGAGCGCTCGGTGATGATCTCTGCTACGGTGAACTGACCGATCTTGAGGTTCTTGAGCTCCTCGGCAGAACGCACCTTATTATCCAGAGCTGCATCCAGGATCAGCTTGACCATACCTACGAAGTCCTCGTTCTTTGCTACGAAGTCGGTCTCGCATTTTACGCCTACGATAGCGCCGAAACCGTCTTTTACTTTACCCAGGACGCATCCCTCGGAAGCCTCGCGGTCGCTACGCTTGGCAGCGATAGCCTGACCGCGTTTGCGGAGCAGGTCTTTTGCCACCTCGAAATCGCCGTTAGCCTCTTCCAGAGCCTTCTTAACGTCCATCATACCTGCGCCGGTGATGTCGCGCAGTTTCTTGATATCAGCTAATGTTACTGCCATAATAATTTACGATTTAGTCATTTACGATTTACGATTATTCTGCAGCCTCTGCAGGAGCAGCAGCCTCTGCTACTTTCTCAGCCTCTGCTTTGGGAGCGGCTTTGCGGATGCGCTGACGACGCTCTTTCGGTGCCGGTGCCTCAGTGGCAGCCTGCTCCTCGGCAGCGTTCTCGTCTGCTTTCTCTACCTTGCGCTCCTCCAGACCCTCTTTGATAGCGTCGCATACAGCGCCGAGGATGACATCAATAGCCTTGGTGGCATCATCGTTGGCAGGGATGACGAAATCGATATTGTTGGGGTTCGAGTTGGTATCTACGATACCGAATACAGGAATACCCAGACGGTTAGCCTCTGCTACGGCGATTTTCTCCTCAATCACGTCCACTACGAATACTGCACTCGGCAGACGGGTCATGTCGGCGATTGAACCGAGGTTCTTCTCCAGTTTCTCACGCTGACGTGTGATCTGCAGTTTCTCACGCTTGGACACGTTCTCCAGCGTACCGTCACTCATCATCTTGTCGATCTGACCCATTTTCTTCACTGCCTTGCGGATGGTGGGGAAGTTGGTCAGCATACCACCTGCCCAACGCTCGGTGATGTACGGCATGCCTACCTCCTGAGCATGAGCTGCGATTACCTCCTGAGCCTGTTTCTTGGTACCAACAAAGAGGATCTTACGTCCGCTACGGGCGAGGTTCTTGAGAGCCTCTGCAGCCTCTTCCACCTTGACTACAGTCTTGTTGAGGTCGATGATGTGAATACCGTTGCGCTCCATGTAGATGTACGGAGCCATAGCCGGATTCCATTTGCGTTTGAGGTGACCGAAATGAGCGCCAGCCTCGAGAAGTTGATCAAAATTAGTTCTCATTGATCTGAATTGGTTTTTAATTGTTAAATAGTGATTATTTAATCTCCGCATATCTTGAGGATTGCCGTTCACGCGCATAACTCATTATTATATATTATGCGCGCACGCACATGCGTTTGGCACCCCAAAACAATCGTGTGGTAGTCCCGAAGGAGTCCACACGATTTGGAGTTGTTCGTATTAACGCTTACTGAACTGGAAGTGCTTACGTGCCTTCGGCTGACCCGGTTTCTTACGCTCAACCTCACGAGCGTCACGAGTCATGAAGCCTTCTGCCTTCAGAGCAGCTTTGTCTTCCGGATTGATCTTCACCAGTGCGCGGGCGATAGCAAGACGGAGCGCCTCTGCCTGACCTTTGAAGCCGCCACCGTCAAGGGTAACCTTGATATCGTATTTCTCTGCCACGCCGAGTTTGTTCAGCGGCTGGAGAACGATGTAGCGCAGAATAGAAGACGGGAAATACGTCTCGATGTCACGGCCGTTGATAACAATCTTGCCGGCACCATCATTTACGTAAACGCGGGCTACTGCCTCTTTACGACGTCCTAATGCATTAATTTGTTCCATTGTCTTCTAATTATTTGAGGGTGTTGATATCAATTACTTTGGGTTGTTGAGCCTGCATGTTGTGCTCTGCACCTGCAAAGATATACAGGTTGTTGATCTGACGAGCGCCAAGACGGTTCTTGGGCAGCATGCCTTTTACTACGCGGCGAACGAGTTTGTCTGCGCCTTTTGCCAGCAGGTCAGCCGGAGTGAACTCACGCTGGCCACCCGGGAAACCGGTGTAGCGTACATATACGCGGTCGTTCCACTTGTTACCCGTCAGCTGCACTTTGTCAGCATTCACGATGATTACGTTGTCACCACAATCCACGTTCGGAGTGTAGGACGGTTTGTACTTGCCACGGAGCAGTTTAGCTACCTTGGAAGCCATGCGGCCGAGAATCTGGCCCTCAGCGTCAACAACTACCCACTCTTTCTTAGCGGTAGCCTTGTTTACAGACACTGTTTTGTAACTGTTAAATTCCATTAATTTGTTTGTTTTAGGCCGAGCCGACAGACATCTTTCCGATTTACCATTTGGTCAATTACCATTTTTCATTTGGCGGGTAAATTCACTGCCCAGCGCGGCGATTTATAAATATGTTTTAATATGCCTCTGCGCGTATGTGCAATGCACGTTCACGCGAAAAAGCCTGCAAAATTACTACTTTTTTTTGACATGAGCAAATATTTCAGCAAGAAAATTCAAAAAAAGTGCATTTTGCACATTTTGCACTTGTTATTTAATAAATACCCAAATATGAGTAGTTATTAATGCATGAAGTCTGCTATTTGGAACAACTGAAAATATCAGCGGAGTGCTCGTTTCTCTTGTTCGTGGCGTTGCTTGCGCTCCGCACGGTTACGTTTGATCGTCTGATAATAGCCGAAACCTGCCATCGGATGACCGAGACCCGAATATGCCTCCTCCTCTATCCTTTCAAACTCCGCATTCTCCTTCCGACGGAGCTTCACCTCCCGACACCAAAATCGGATGTCAGAAATCAGTCGTTTTGTGTATTTGAACATAATGAATTAGTGTTTTTGTTAGTCAACAATTATCAACTATTATCCAAAATTTTATTCTTCAGTTTCTTAGCTAAGCGAAATAGTTGAAAGGTAAGCCATGTTGAAGCAAACCATTTCTTCCTATTGCGTCTGTCACAATGTTTGGCGAACTCATGCGCAGAGTGGTAATCATCTTTTTTATACGCAAGACTTAACAATATACTATGCCGGTAACGATCATCACCAGGTTCATCATATTCAATGCCCAATTGTTCATGAATATAGCGATTCATTACTTTCTCTTGCATATATTTGCGTATGATTGTCTCATATTCTTGCGGAGAGGACATAGAACCTTCATGTTTTCTATAGACATATGACAATTGATTTAGATACTTGAACTCTGTATATGGGGCTATGAGCATGCATGTCGGCCAATCTTGAATGGGGAATTTCAAACGAATATAATCATCCAAAGAAACATGGTTCTGTATTAACTCATTACGGATCATACATGCTCCAAAACATATATTATATTTCCCTGTCCGGAGTCCAAGAATAGCATCTGTTCCTGTAGTATCTTCGGCATTATTGGGAATCAACTCGCCTGTCTCCATGTACAAATTATAATAATTCGTATGTGTTAATCCATATAGCGGGTTAGCATCCATATAATCAACCATAGATTGCAGCCGGTGAGTGTCACAATAATAATCATCGTCATCACAGAAGGCAATATATTTTCCTCTCGCTAATTTACAGGTAGATGCCCAGTTGGGACCGAATCCCACATTTGCCTCATGAAGATTAAGTACAAAAATATCCGGATATTTATCTTTGTACAATTGTAACAACTCGCGTGAGTTGTCCGTTGAGCAATCATCGCCAATGATAATCTCAAACGGGAAGTTACACTCTTGTTCAAGAATGCTGTCTATCGCTTGCCCGATATAGTGCCCGCGATTATAACTGGTCATTACGACCGAAACATAAGGAACTTTATTTTCCATAACGAATTTTTCTATAAGTGTCACGAAGCCAATCGACAGAAAACCGTTTTCCTGTCATGCGCCAATAACGCACGTAGTGAATGGGTAGATATTTCTTTAGGGTGAGTTGCCCTGCTTGTTTATACACATTAGGGCGTTCTTTCTTCATGAACTCGTCAAATTTCATGATTAGTTCAGCATCATAAGTTTTGGCATCTTGCAAAACAAGACAAGTGCGATATACCCCCATACTCAAATGGGCAATTTGTGCTTCTATACGTTGATACGTGTATAAGGCTTTATCTTCCGGTGAAAGATGGTTCGCGAAATCTACCATCGCGCGGAGTAATTTATCATAATGGGAGACACTTTTAAGTATCACCTTGGAATCCATCGTTTGACCTTCTCTGCCCACAACGTAACGATAGACATCAAATGGTATATAAATACACGTTTTTACTGCATGTTGCGGATAAAATACCCACTCCGTGTCTGTATAGGAAATACCTTCTGTCTGGTGATAACCAATACGGCGCAACATTTCAGTCATATATGTGATAGAATGCATCGCGAAATAGACTCCGGGGTATGTGTATTCATGGAAAGAGAAAAGGCGGTTAGGCTCTATTGCGTATGTGTATTTCTCTATTAAATTTCCATCTTCATTGACTACCTGATGGTTTGTCAGAATCATATCTGCTACAATATGCTGCAATTCTTTCAAGTAGCCTGCGAACTCATCCGTGTCAAACCAATCATCCGCATCCAAAATCTTGACATATTTGCCGGCAGCTTCTTTTAATCCGCGATTGATACACGAACCATAGTTGCCATTCTCCTTGTCAATCACGCGAAAAGTGTTAGGGTATTTTGCCTCATACTCATGCGCAATAGCAGATGAGTTGTCTTTGCTACCATCATTGATGACCAATACTTCTAATTGGCTCATCAACTGCTCGTCTTTATGCACGAGCGAGTCCAAACACCGATGCAGATAATCCTGCATGTTGTAAGTCGGAATGACTATGGTTAAGAGTTTTTGCATATATAATTATAGTTCATTTATTTACATTTTGTCGTTTCCTTGAACGAAAGTGACAGACAAGTCTCAATACATATTCCTCTTGGTTTTTTAAATAAAGAACGTATTATTCATCTTGATTTTTTCGAAAATATACTGTTCATTCGTCTTTATTTTTGTGAAAAACTTGCACAATTCATTTATTTTTAGTATCTTTGCACCGGATTTCAAAACATAGGAATATATGAAGTACATAGAACGTACGATTGATGCCTCTTTGTTAGAGTGGAAAAACAAGTCCCACCGCAAGCCTCTTTTGCTACGGGGAGCGCGTCAGATAGGCAAATCAACTGCTATCCGTCATTTGGGTGAGCAGTTTGACTACTATATAGAAGCCAATTTTGAGAAAAATCCTTCTTTGAAGACTCTTTTCTCCTCCAATCTGTCTGTCCGCGACATTGCTGCGGGAATAGGAAATTTGTACAATCAGCCTATTGTGCCGGGTCAAACGTTGCTGTTCTTGGACGAGATTCAGGCATGCCCGGAGGCTATCCATAGTTTATGGTTCTTCAAAGAAGATTTTCCGGAACTGCATGTCATAGCCGCAGGTTCGCTTTTAGAATTAGCACTCAAGGAAGATTCACAAACATATGGTGTGGGGCGAATAAAGTCACTGTTCATGTACCCGCTGTCTTTTGATGAGTTTCTTATTGCTACAGGTCATTCTATGTGGTTGGATGCTAAGCGCAAAGCGACTCCACAAAACCCATTATTACCTATTCTGCACGAACAAATTTCAAATAGTTTTCGCACATTCTTAATGACAGGAGGAATGCCGGCAAGTGTCGTGGCATGGATAGAGCATAATGATTATCTCGCTTGCCAAGACGAAATAGAGGATATCGCAGATAGCTATTATGAGGATTTCAAGAAGTACGCAAAGCGAATATCTCCTGATTTGTTGAAGGCAGTTCTACAAAGTGCAGTACTTCAGAGCGGTAAGAAATTTGTTTATAGCCATGTAGAAGGAGGATATAGTACCGCTGATGTTAAAAAAGCGTTGGGCTTTCTGAGTGATGCCGGTATTCTTATTCCCGTCAAACACACATCCGCCAATGGCCTCCCATTAGGAGCTGAGGTAAACGAAAAATTTACCAAATACCTTTTGTTGGATAGCGGGCTTCTGCTATCCCTGCTGAATATGGATACCCAAGGTGCACATCAAGTTACGCAGGAAATACTTACAGCGACAGCCTCAGATCTGGTCAACAAAGGAACCGTAACAGAAATGGTGGCAGGGCTTGAACTGATAAAGTATGCTTCGCCTAAACGAAAAGCAGAATTGTATTATTGGGAGAACCTCGCCAATGGAGCGACTGCTGAAGTAGATTATATCCTCTCGCGAAACATGACCGTTCTGCCTCTGGAAATCAAATCGGGCACAAGCGGCAAGATGAAAAGTCTCCGGTTATTCATGCAGAAAAAACACCTTACGCATGCAATCCGTTCTTCTATGGAGAATTTCTCTCAATTAGAGCACGATGGAATAGATATCCTTCCATTGTATGCGCTATCAAATCTTTAGTCAGTTGAGATTCTGTTGCATTCTAATTGTCTATCACTATGTCAAAGATCTTTTTACAACCGCCCGGCACGGGTGGTTGTTTTGTTGTGGGGTACAGTACATTCCTCTGCATTCTCAGTTATACATCGGAATGACTATGGTTAAGAGTTTATACATATTATTTGTTTCACTAACTCTGTATTTCATTTTAATGCTCCGAAAAGAACTTATGAATCATTCTTCCTGAAAAATGGCAGGCTTTAAATAGTAGATATGGTATAACATTCCCATTCAATGCATTTTTCAATCCCCAGGACCGAAAATCGGTTATTTTAATTATGGTGGGAGAATCCGGGAAATACTTCATAAGATATGGTTTCTTGGCGGCATAATGACTTGCATTTCCAAGTAATTGTGCCTTCTCGTGATTTGCTCTATGATAAATCGCTTTTATAAAATCATCGTCATTTCCGTATTGTGATAGTTCTTGAATGGCTAATAAATTATTCATACATTGCTCGAACATCATTATTCTTTTATGCACATCTCGATCATGGGTCATGGATTGTTCGTTAAAACGGTAATGATAGGTGGCTTTAGATATATATACAACTTTTTTTGCATATTGCAAGCATGAGACATAGGTATACATATCTTCATAGTGGTTATATGGAGCAGGTTTTATAGGATTTTCCGTAAATAACTTTCTTGCTAATAATTTTAACACAACACCGGCGTGATACTTTCCATCTATAACTTCATATTGTAAAGTCTTTCTATCGAAAGCTGATGGCTTACATTCCATAAGAAGTTGTTGTTCACCGTTATTCTGAAAATAAGGACATATGACTATATCTGCTTGATTTTCCTCGGCGGCATTAACCATATTTTCTATATGCTCAGGCTCAATCCAATCATCCGAATCAATATTAACGATATATTTACCTTTTACATTATCCAGTCCCGTTTGCCTTGCGGCTGCTAATCCGGCATTCTGCTTATGTACAACCCGTATTCTACTGTCTATTTCGGCATATTTGTCACAAATTTCGCCACTACCATCAGTGCTGCCATCATCAACAAGCACACACTCCCAATTGGTATATGTCTGTTCCAAAACACTATCCAAGCATTGCTTCAAATATGGTTTTACATTATAAACAGGTATTACTATTGATACAAGAGGTAACATAATTAATTGTTTATTTTATCGATCTCCATAGGTTTGGAAAATCTTATCATTAATCTTTGTTCCTAAATAGATTTTTTCTGTGGATTCAGGCATTGCGGAAATAGAAGATGATGATACCGTCATAGCACGTTTTGGAGCAAAACCCATATAATTTAATAATTGCATAGGTGCACGGCTCTCTATAACATATGCATTGCTAAAATATTTTATCCATTCAAATTTATCGCGTGGATGTGGTTTAATTAACACTTTTGAAGCCCCATTTATATACGGAGCGTAGATATCATACATTTCCTTATCTGTCAATTTGCAATCTTCTCTCAATGGTTGCGTAAGAATCATCGTTTCCGCATCTTGCATTCTTGCCATATCTTCTTCCGAAATATAAAATATAGTTTTCAATAATACTTGTTTATCCATATCCGCATTGCACCAAAGGTCAGCAGCATCGACGACTTCGCTCTTTCTTCCTTTTATATAAATTGTGTATTGTTCCCGCTGGTTCATTACCCATCTATTGATACATTGATTATTCATCCCATATTTCAGATCATACATGGCACCATGTGATAAGAAATTTTTAATTATCTGTTTCAAGGATTTGGGAGAAGGTACCCAAGGTTGATACGGACTTTTTTCCCATGTAGAGTAACAATCCGGTCCGTCGGGGATATTTGTATATTTATATCGTCCTATAAACTGCGATGCAATGTATAGATGGTCCTGAATATAGAGTTTGGCAAAAGGATACAAAAGGCATTTCAAATACTTATACACCCGCAACCAACTCATATATTTCCAATCATTCTTAGCGCTTTGATTTCTAATTGATACATAATGAGGCAGTTTCTCTGCTATCCTACTATCTATAGAATCTCCCACAAAGAACAAAGTCTTCTCAATATCTTCCATTGGCATTTTCAATAGGTAGATTGATAATGCATAGGGAGTATCAACTAAACATATATTTCTTAATATCTTCATATTCACAAATTTTTCACTTTTGTCCATAATATGCATACTAGACGTGCTTGCATGAATAATGTTTATCAAAACGCCCCAATCTTACTTACTATCTCCATAGGATCTGAGTATCTAGCAATTTCTGAAGAAACATTATTCTCCATTGATAACTTTTCTATAACTGCATTAAGGATTTGCTTTTCTCTTCTTGCCGGAATAACTACTCTTCCACCATATCGCAAAATTATATCATATAAGGATCAATTTGTGATACTGTTTCATCCATATCCAGCCATGCTCTTGCGCAAGCCAGATCCAGACCATCATCAATATCGCAACCGGTACGTTTATCTACCAAGAACTTATATGGGTGACGCCCATGAAAATATGCCCACTCAATCATCTTTTCACGCGGAGCAATCAAGATTCCATCCGTTACAAAGTACAGAGTTGGCAGTTGCTGGCTTGGTACATGTTTCAAACCGAGTTCATAATTCAATGGCCCTTCTTCATTCCAAATATACCGTTTAAAACTTTCAACACTCATTAATGAATCAAATCCGTTCAGCAAAGCGGGAAAATATTCAGAAATAGCTTTTCGATAATCTTTAGGGAATACTAACGGCGATGTGCACGTAGCCCATAAGATGTGGTCGCCATCTACACTTTCTGCGATATGACGCACAACCTCTCCGAAAGTCTTTGTCTTTTCGTCGCAATATTCAGGAGCACGTTTGTGCGTATCCGCTCCGGCGGCTTTCGCCATTGCTAACATCATGTCAGAATCAGACGAAACCACAATGCGAGATATTTCCTCAATCTGTTTCAACTGATTAATCTTATTAACTAATAAATTTGTGCCCGCAAAAGGAGCAACATTTTTGTTTTTCAGCCTCGTGCTTCCTGCGCGAACCGGAATGATTGCAGTAATTGTTTCCATATCAATTATAGATTAAAATTTATCAATTCTTTTATCATGCCGCAAGCGCTATGCTGCCAATTTGTATTCCATGGGCTTTAATTTGATTTGCTTTATTCCTGGGTATTCTGCGAATACCCCCCCCAGACGATTTTGCCTACGCATTCGGCTATCTGCAGGTCTTCTTCTGTATTTATATCCACCGCCTCATATTTGCTGACAAAATGGATATAAGGACGTGCACCGATTCGGCATCTATATTTGCTCAATGCCTCACGCTTCATTCCATAAAGACCAGTTGTTTCTTCTACCACAGGCAACATATCCTGACTGCGTGGTAAAATACATGGACGATAGTTGATTGGATTACCATTCAACCAATAAAAGCTATGATTAGCTACAGCCGTAAAACAACTATCATACTCCGCGGCATTTACAAGTCTTTCAAAACAAGCACGAATACTTTTCGGTTGTAGGAACGGAGCAGTTGCAAACAATTGGAAATAATAATCGTATTGGGGATATTGCTCAAAATGATATACCAACAAGTCATTTCCGTTTGCTGTATTCTGGGCTAATTCTGGCTTGCGTTCAATAACATGCAATCCTTTGGACTCGGCGTAAGCCTTAATTTCCTCACTATTGGTATCAATATAAATATCATCGAAACAATCGGCTTCCATGACATGTTCAATGATATACTCATAAAGCTTGCGGCCATTGAGCAAACGGAAATTCTTACCCGGCACTCGTTCTGAGTTGGCCTTGATTGGTATGAAACATGCTGTTTTCATGTTATAATAGTTTTTAAGTTATTTTCGATTTTTCAGTTATTCTTTCTACTTGCTTCTTACGAGAGACATACGAGACGATACGAGACGATAAGTCCTTTCATTTACTTTCTATTTCCCTTCCATTCTCATTCCCATCTCGTACGCATCGTGGACGTCACTGATGGGTGCTTGTATTTATGATATTTTTGTTATGTCTGCATTCGATGCAGACGCAATGGACAAAGTTCTAATGTCGACATTCGATGCAGACGCAATGGACAAAGTTATAAAAATTTGCAATGGCAGAAATGGCAATTTTGGCAATTTCTTTCATTTTGCAAACTTTTAATAGATCATTTCTTTAATAATAGTAGCTATTCCATGACATTTTGTAAGTTTCTGCCAAAATTGCCATTTCTGCCATGTCATTTTTTTATCATCCTTCATTTTTTTATCATACTTTCGTACCGCTGTAGGTATGGTAATGACTAACGAACTACTAACTTATCTTCAACTTATCTCTAACGCTTGATGGGTGCTTGATATTATTGATAAAAACGTTATATTGCGGGCGCGTTTTTTGCTGAATAAGTTCCAGCGGACTGTCGCGTTCGGCAACAAGGACTAAAAGGCTGATGGCCTATGTCGGGATCAAATCCCGACGCAATGGACAAAGAAAGATTCTTTTGTCAGTCAAAAATTATCAACAATGATTCAAAAATTAGTTTGTTACACCTGCTTCCTTTCGCAATCGTCTCTGGATGACGCTCTGTACATATCTGTCCAAACGCAGGTAGATATGGCGCTTGCCGGTTTTGCGCTCGATGGGTGCGTCCGGCTCGGGCTCGTTGAGTTGAGCATGCCAGCGTTTGCTCCATTCGGCTTTGCGGACGGGGTCGGCAAGTTCCTCCAACGCCATCGTCATCGAGCGGTGGAAGATAGAGGTGTTACGCACCTCGCCCTCACGCAAAGGGTGCGTCTCGTAGTCACGGGGTTTGGCTACAAAATAGACTTCCTCTGCGCCATAACCAACCACTACACCTTCCTCATCGCGGTAGGTCTTGCGTCTTCTGATCAAACTCTGTTGCGGTTTCATGCTATTTTATCAGTCCACAAATTTAACAAATTAAACAGATTTATTTTTCTTGGTCAAAAATTACCACCAATTAAAGACAATTATACAAAAAATCCCATCTTAACAGTTCTCCGGTGTTTGGCGGATCGTTGTTAAGATGGGAAATTGAGTGGAATTAGGTATTCCGTTTCGGACATCAAAAAACGCGGATCTCTTCTCTTGCTTATCCGCCGTTTGTGGTCCTAGGAAAACCAATATATCCGAATAAGCAATGCAGAAACCCACGCTGTGTATATGCGTACACACGCGCCTACCTATATAAGGTACACGCGGGTGCATAATACACCCCATGAGCATCTACCACTACTTGTTTTTTAGATATATTGACTTTTTTTGAAATTTCCTAGGTTTCAAACGGTCAAAAACAAGCGTTAGTAAACGCCAATCAATATGTCTGCTCCCTCACCCTGATGCATCATGCAGACACCCCAGCGTGAGTTTGCGGTGCAAAGGTACGCAAAAAAAATGACACTTGCAAATAAAAGTGTCATTTTTAGCGATTTTTATTGCGACGACGGGCTGTTAAATGGTATCGATGAAAAACTTTTGTTTGCGGTTGAACATCGCTATACCGATTATGAGGAGGACGGCAATCACCACGGCAGAATAGCCGAGCGCCTGCCAGGAGAACTGCCCTGCCCCATAGGCTCCGTACTTGAAGGTCTCGATGATTGCCGTCATGGGATTGAGCAGCATAATCTCATGCAGCGTCGGGTTGGTGACATAACTCAGCGGATAGACGATCGGCGTGGCGTACATCCAGAGGGAGACAAAGACACCAAAGAAGTTCGTCAGATCGCGGTACTTGGTAGTCAGCGAGGAGATAATCAGTCCGAGCCCGAGCGCCAGACACTGTATCATCAGAATGAGTACCGGGAAAAGCAACAGATACCAGTTAGGACGCAGGTTCACTCCCTTGAACACAAAGAGCAGATAGACAATCACGAACGTGCCCAGTTGGAGTGAGAAGCGGAACAGTTTGGAGACTACTTTCGACACCGGTATGACCAAGCGCGGGAAATAGACTTTCCCGTACAGGGCAGCGTTCGCTTGAAAGGTACTTGCGGTATCCGTCAGGCAGGAAGAGAAATACTCCCATAGGCAGATACCGCTCAGGTAGAACACCGGCTGCGGAATATCGTCCGTAGGGATGCCTGCTATCCGTCCGAACACCACGATGTACATGAACATCGAGAACAGCGGTGATATGAAATACCATCCCATGCCGAAGATCGTCTGCTTGAACTGGACCGTTATATCCCGTTTGATAAAGAGCCAGATGAGGTACTTCTTCTGCCACAATTCCTTCAGGCCGAGCCCTTTGGCAAAAGAGTCCGGAGTGATCTCCGTGGTCCAATAGTTTTCTTGTTCCTTTGCCATATTATACTGTATCCATGAAGGATTTTTGCACTTTGTTAAACATCATCAGTCCGAAAACGAGCAGCACGAACGTGAACGCTGCACTGTACGCCAGCCACGCCCAGGAGAACTGACCTTGCCCGAGCAGCGAGTACTTGATAGCCTCCATCACCGGCGTGACGGGGTTGAGGGACATCGCCAGATGCAGTTTCTCGTTCGTCACCATACTCAGCGGGTAAATCACCGGCGTGATATAGACCCAGAGCGATATGATCTTATTAAGCATGATCTGCAGGTCGCGGTACTTGGTCGTCATGGACGAGAAGATCATGCCGAACCCGACCGCCATCAACGCCAGCAACACAATAAGCAGGGGGAAGAGCACGATCTGCCAATGGATCTCAAGCTCCGTTCCCGTAGCTGCGTAATAGACATAGAACGCCGCGAAGATCGCCAACTGGATAGCAAAAGACAGCAGGTTAGTCGTCACCGCCACCAGCGGCATGATAATCCGCGGGAAATAGACCTTGCCGAAGATGTCGGCGTTGGACACAAACGAGTTGGAGGTCGCGCTCAGGCTACTGGAGAAATAGCCCCACACAGAAATACCCAAGAGGTAGAACAAGATCGGCGGCACGCCGTCTGTCGGGATATTGGCAATACCGCCAAAGACCGTGGCATACACAATCACGGAGAGTACCGGCGTGATGATGAACCACAGCGGACCGAGGATTGTCTGCTTGTAGGCAGTACGGAAATTACGCGCCACGAACAGCAGGAACATATCGCGGTACCGCCATATCTCCTTCCAATCGACAGCGAGCAGTTTGTCCCGCGGCGTGATAGTCAAATCCCAATTTTCATTATTCATTATAAAATACGTATTACGATTACGAATTACAGATTACGATAAAAAGCGGTTCCGCAACCCCCGGATGTCATCCGGCGAGAGCAACAGTTGTTCGTGCAGGTAGTTCATCATTCCGCCATACTCGTTGTCTATCAGATCAAGCGTGCGCAGGAAGTTAGGTGTGGAGACCCCCATAAACGCAAGAATCACTTCTTTCTCCGCGTCCCCTCCTCCGCGTTCGTCTATCTCGGCGTACATCCGGTTCACCAGTTCGCGGTAGGATGTATTACTGAGGTCAAAATCCGCAACGATAGCCTCGCGCTCCACGCCCAATGCGAACAGCAGAAAGGCAGCCCCCCACCCTGTACGGTCCTTTCCTTGGAAACAATGCCACAGTATTCCGCCGTCCTCCGGCGCCTCTATGATAAGCCGCAGGAAAGTAGCGTACTGGAGTTGTGAATACTCGCTCTGTATCAGCGAAGGATACATGTTCGCCGCCATTTTCTGCACTTCGGGATAGAAGGAATAATTGACTATATGCGCACCGATGTCCAGAAACGCCTCTTGTGGTATCGGCTGTTCCGTCAGCCGTTCCGCACTCAAATCAATCGTAGGCAGCAGATGGTGGGTTGCGCCTACTACCTCCTGATCCGGCAACGCCTCTGCTTCACCCAAAGAGCGGAAATCAAAGATCTTCGCCAAGTTGTACTCCTCGTGCAGCCGTTTCAGGTCGGACGGCGAAGCATCGTGCAGATGCGCGGTACGCAGCAACCGGTGCGGACGGATTGTTCTTCCGCCGGCTCCCACCATTCCGCCCAGATCACGGGCATTGACAATATTATCGAACAGTACTTCCAAAAACTTCGTCTATTAATCGTACAAACTCCTGATACGCAAAGGTATCACTTAACTCGCTGAGCGACGCCGCCAACCCTCTGTAGTGCCATTCATGCGAGGCTTTGTCGGTCACGTGAAATATCTTCCACAGCTCATCGCCTTTCATCTGATAGTCCCGCCAGATGGCGCGCATGTTACTCAGTTTGTCCCCCATCGCCACGATCTTCGCATCCCGGGGAGCTGCTGCCAGACGGTCTATGGCAGCTTTCTTACGGTCGTGCCAGCTGTCTTCCTCCGAGACCCCTTCCGTGAACTGATCGCTCTCGGCGTGCACGAGACCGGCGATGCGCTCTCCGAACAGTTCGCGTAACTGCTCCACCGTCACGTCCGTGTCTTCGATTGTGTCGTGCAATGCGGCAGCCGCCAACAGTTCCTGATCCGGCGTGATGGTGGCTACAATCTCCACCGCCTCCATGGGATGAACGATGTACGGAAAGCCTTTTCCGCGACGCTCGGTATTGTGGTGTGCCTGAACCGCAAAGATAATTGCTCTGTCCAGCAGGTCTGTATTCAGATACTTGTTTGCCATAATCAGTAAATAGTGCCTTCCAACATGGCTCTGAATTGCGGCATGGGGCAGTGTGTGTCACGCTCCACGATGAGGGTTTTCAAGCCTGCGTAGATACGAACCTCCTTCATGATTTCGTCCATGTCTGCGTCCTTGCCGAAATACTCATCAGCAAAGAAATCCCAGAACTTCGCCGCCGTGGCGTTGGACATGTGGTATTGCTCCATGGTCCATGCCTCGTCATTCAGACAGCAGCACAGATAGACCATGCCGATGTCGAACATCGGGTAGCCGTAGCAGAAATCGCCCAAGTCGATGAAATAACTCTTTCTGACACCGTTCTCCTCGGTAAAGATGCCGTTGGAGAACTGCAGGTCGCCGTGAATCGCCGTATCGGCTTCAGGAGCGGCAGCTATGAAATCATGGATCTTCCGTTTCTGCTCCGCCGTGAAATCCGGGTTCGCCTCCAACATGGCGTAAAGACGGTCCTTGACGGACTCGAACTGCGTGGTATCCACATGCGTGGCATGCAGTTTCTTGCACAGCCGTGCGAACTCCCGTGCGTACTCCTCCACCCGTTCGGGTTCGTCTCCGCAAGCGCGGGAATATGACCGTTTACCCGTCAAGCGGCGGAAACGGATACCCATCCGCTCGCCGTCCGTGATGAGGTCGCCGGGTTCGGGCGTCGGGATGCCCATCGCATACACTTTCTGTGCCAGCTCCAATTCCTTCTCCGCCGCATCGAAGTTGCGGAAATAGACCTTGAGCATGATATTCGCATCCGTCTTGTGATTATAACTGGCGCCGTTAGCTCCTTCGCCTACGCGCACATAGTCATTGAGGTCAATGCGTGTGGGGGTCATAGTTGAAAAATTGATTTTGCTTGTTCATATGTGAGTTCAGCCAGCGCCGTGTTCTGGCTGTTATGGCCATTGAGGACATCAAAGAGGTATTCCAACCCCAATTTTCCGCCTCCGTTGAAGAGGATGCAGACGATACAGATGTTCTGCAATCCCACAGCGGAGGAGATGATGTCGAGATCGGTCTTGCCCAGTTGGTGCCGCGCGAGACGGTAGGCGTCCTCCTCGTATTTACGGATGAGCCGTTCCACATCGCCCAGCGTGTTGCATTTGAGTTCCTTGAGCACTTTCAGATAGCGGATGAGCGGTGTGTCAAGGATCTCCGCCTGATTGATTGCCGCAATGCGCTTGTTGAGCGCATCGAGCGGTTTGGCCTGCAGATAACTGCGGAACGTATCACCATCCAGCGAAACATCGTCCAGTTTGCCGTTCTTGACAAGTGCCTGCACTCGCCGCCGGTAGTCGGTTATCTCTGCGCGGATGCGGCTGAACTCATCGTCCGCCATCTCCAACATTCCCGCCAGGCGGTTCATGCGGCGCATGTACTCGCGAGGGATCTCCACGCCGGATTTGTAGCCGGTGTCATGGTTGATGGACGCCCATGCGTGCTGAAGCGTCGTACGGAGCTGCAGCTCGAACCGCAGGTCGTAGCCCGGTAGCCGGCAGATGTAGTGGAGCGAGTTGTAGCCGAAACTGTCCAGCTGGTGCAGCCTGCGCTTGTCCACCGAGTTGTTCCAGTCGATCTCGAAGAGCTGCTCCGCCATCGATGCAATACGGTCCACATCGTCAGTATAGAAAGTGATGATGCGTGCGCCGAGGATGTCGGTTATGTCGCTCAGCGTGGCGTACTTGGCACCCTTGAGCGCCAATTTGCCCGCCAGACTATCCTCTGTCTTGATACGCGCTTCCACAGCCGTCACGACAATCCCGCTACGCTCCAAGGCTTCTTGCAACGTAGTAAGCACATCGCGTTTCATCTGCTCCAATTGTGGCAGCGCCTCGCGGTACTCCTCCATGATCATCCGGCAATGAAGATCGAGGGCTTCCATTATTGTATCTCAAAAAGGCTGATGAAACCGGTCATCATGAATACCTGACGGATGTCGGCATTGATGTTTCGCACTATTACTTTAGAACCGTGTGCGGCAGCCTCCTTCCGGATAGAGAGAAAGATACGCAAGCCCGAAGAAGATATATACTCCAATCGGCTGCAATCCAAAATAATCTCACTGTTTGCCGCCTCCAGAAGAGGTTTGACCGCCTCCGCAGTCGGAATAGCAGCTGCGGTATCCAGGCGGCCGCAGAAAGAAGCGATAATTTGATTTCCAGATGTTTGAATCGTTGTTTCCATATAGTTCAATTTACAATTCTTAGCCCTAAAGGGGCACGATTATTTCACAATTTCTTGACCAAGGTCAATATATTCTTGCCGTCCTCACGAACATAGACTATTTCGTCCATCAGCTGGCGTACCAGATGGATCCCGAGTCCGCCTATTGCGCGTTCCTCCGCCGTGAGGGTGATGTCCGTTTCCGCTTTCTGCGTCGGGTCAAACGGCACGCCGCTGTCCGAGATGGTGAACACCAGTTTCTCTGAATTCTCATAGCATATTTTCACAAACTCCACAAAGACCTTCCCGTCGTTCTGCCCCGGGTAGGCGTAAAGCATGACGTTGCTCACCGCCTCTTCGAGAGCCAGATTAACCGGCATGTTCAGTGCTGCGGGTATGTTCAGTCCGTCCACCCATTCGGCGAGTGTCGGAATCTGCCGGACGTCATTGCGCATGACGATGGCGGGTATCTGGTACCGGATAGCCATCATCGTCAGGTCGTCGCTCTGCTGCGCCTCGCCAACAAAAGCCGCTATCTCGCTATCCATACCGTCCACTATCTGCCTCGGACGCAGCCCTGCAAGACGGTTCAGCGCCTCGGTCATGCGCGTTTCGCCGAACTGCTCGTGCACTTTGTTCTCCGCCTCCGTCAGCCCGTCAGTATAAAGGAAGAGCGTGTCGCCACAGGCGAGTTGTATCTCCTGTTCCTTGAACTCGAAGTCCGTCATGATACCTATCGGAAGGTTGGCAATCACCTCTATCTCCTTGCACTCCGGCAGCGTGGTACCGATACGTACCGGCGCGTTGTGCCCGGCGTTGCAGTAACTGAGTCTGCCGCTCTTGAGGTCCAGCACGCCGACAAAGAAAGTCACAAACATATTCTGGTCGTTCTGCTCGGAGAGCGTGTCGTTGATTTCCCTGACAATCAGATGCGCCCGTTCCTCATGTGCCGTCACCGACCTGAAAAGCGAACGTACGGTAGCCATCACCAGCGACGCCGGTACGCCTTTTCCGCTCACATCGCCCACGCAGAAGAACAGCTTGTCGTGGCGGACATAGAAATCGTAGAGGTCACCGCCAATCTCCTTGGCGGGACGGACCATGCCATAGACATTCAGGTCCGGACGGTCCACGAAAGGCGGAAAGACCTTGGGCAGCATGGCGTTCTGGATGGTCTGCGCGATCTCCAGTTCGCCCTCCATGCGCTCTTTCTGCGAACTGACGGTGATCAGCTGTTTGATATTTTTACCGTTGCGGTACAGGATAAACACCAACAGAACCAGCCCCAGGAGCATGAGCATGCTGACGATGGCTCCGACGCGTCTCAGTTCCGCAAAGAGTACATCCTCGGGAATGATGACCGACATGTGCCACCCTGTCGTTTCAATCGCTTCGTCAAAAATCATGTACTTGCGCCCCGGCGTTGTGTCCGGACGCGCCACTATATCCAGTCCCGTAGACGACCTGATGGAGTAATAACTGTCCTGATAGACCTGCAGGTATTGCGACAGACGGCTCAGTAGATTGAGCGACAGATCGATGCACACTACCGCAACCACTTTGCCATCTATATCTCTAACCGGATAGGAGCAGCTTACCACCATCGTTTCCGCGCCGGCATCATCCAGATAGGGTTCGCTCCACCAGGTGCTGTCTATCGTCATGCCGTTACAGAACCATTCGCTGGCGAAATAGTCGTGGTCCGGACCACCTATCTGCCGTGTGTAAATGCTGTCTTTCCCTACCCGGCTGCTGCAAGGCTCATACCAACGCCCTTTCCCGGGATAATAATCAGGGGTGAAGGCGACTCCGGCGCTCTCCACATCATGCAAGGTCGTCAGTAGCATGCGTGTACACTCAGCCACCGTCTCAGGATCATCCAGGTGACGCTCCGCCATCATCGCCAGCACCTTGCACGCCGACTCCAGTTGGGCAGTGACCACATTGATTTCAAGTTCGGCACTCCTTAATTCAGCCTGCGCGCGCGTATAAGCCTCTTGCTTGATTGCAGCACGGCTGTAGAAATACTGAACACACGCAATTGCTTCCAGCACAACTGCGGCTACCAAGACAATCCAAAATCCGGTTTCCTTTTTCATTTCGGGTGCAAATTTACTACTTTTTCCCCACATATGCAAAAAAAACGACCCAAAAGTGCATTTTTTTTCAAAATTATTTGCATATATAAAAAAAAAGCAGTACCTTTGCACCCGATTTCGCCCGAGAGACAGAATTTGCCCCTTCCGGCGGAAGCCAATCCGGGTGCTATCGTCTAGTGGCCTAGGACAACGGCCTCTCACGCCGTAAACCCCGGTTCGAGTCCGGGTAGCACTACTGAAAAAAGAACGCGTTGGCGTTCTTTTTTGTGCTACAGCCGGATCGTAACCGGGGGTTCTTAGCCCCTAAAAGGGGCACGATTAATCAGCAAGCTGATTTTTCGAGTCCGGGTAGCACTACCAAAAGCCTGCAGAACGCAGGCTTTTTTTGTTATTTGCGGGGAGGCATATTCCTTCGCTATACAATAAAAAATAGATAAAATTTGAGGAAAAATTGATTTTTCTTCATATGCCCTTGCATATGTCGAATTTTTGTTGTACCTTTGTAGCCGATTTTGAATAACGACCACCCATGAAGACTCGTTTATACTATCCGATTCTTTTTGTCATAGCGCTATTAGCGCTCTCGTCATCCGTCTCTGCCGCCCCGAAACAAAAGCGTTTGGTGTGGCGTTCCACCTCTAATTCGCAGACCGGTTTGTATACTACCAAGAATTATTTTGTGACCAACGGTGTGAGCCTCAATGTATGCGGAATGTATTATTTCGGCGATGTAGATAATGAGGGAATGGCCATGCACGGCGGATTTAACATCGATAACCTGAGTATAGGTGGCGGACTCCAGTTTACCTACCAGATGCCTGCCGGTAACCATTGCAACATACGTTTCGGTCTGAAGGGTGGTACGTTAAGGGGGAATAATGAGAACAAGTTCAAATCTCTCCCCGAGCCCCGCGATGACTACCGCCGCTTTAATTCAGTGATTATCCAGCCCGCCGTAGGAGTACAGTATTATCCGTTCACCAACGCGGGATTCTATATTTACGGAGGTCTTGCCGTGACCGCCAGCATCATCACCGACTACCAGTTCTGGTATTACAAGCGCGTGGGGAGCGACAAGGAGCGCACCCTGCTCCGGGGTAAAACATTCGGCATCCTGCCCATGGTCCAGCTGGCGATCGGTTACAGCTGGAAACTGACCGACTCGTGGCTGATGTCAGCGGAGATAGGCGTGGACGAGGGATTGATTGATACGCATTACATGAACCTCGACGCATGGCCCATGGCTCCGGGGCAGAACAGCGACGAAGTCGCCTTGGGTAACTCCTTCGGTACATGGACAGGCAGGGACGGCAAAGAGCATATACACTGGAACGACGGATGGTTCCAAGTGGGCTTGACCGTCACATACCGGTGGTCCAACTGCGAGTACTGCCGCATCATCAACAACTACGGCAAGCGCAGACGTAAATAACGGACGGATTTATTTCTCCTGTCTGACTTCTTTGGGAGCCACTTTTCCGGTCTCTCCGTATTCGATGAGGTTATCGAGAATCATGCTCAACCGCCACTCGACGGCGTTGCGCCATGTCTTGTCGGATATGAATGCCGAGAGCACTCTGCCGAAAGTGAGTGTAAATTCATAATGAACGCGCGTACGTGCGGGCGAGACAGGCTCCATCCTCATTACGAAGTTGCCGCCCTCCAAAATGGAACCGCTGTATGTTGCGACCATATGCGCGGTGACAGGATAGGCGCCATTCGCAGGCCTCTCCTCCGTATATTTGGTTCCAAGATGCTGGTCTTTCCACCAACGGACGCCTAATACATAAATATCTATCGCCACATCGCCGGTTTTCAGGTCGGCGTCATAGACACGCTCTTTGTATTTGAGCTGGATAGCATCCCTACTCTCTTTGGTCTTGCTATCCGCCACCTCCAATTCGCCCGTTCCGACATAAGCCCATGAGAAGAGCGAATCCGGGCAGGCTTGGAACTGATAGCAGAACTTATCCGCCACTTTCATCATGGTCTCTATGGGGACATTACAGACAGTGTCTATTACCACTTCGCGTGTCTGGGGACGCGCATAAATCAGTGTTGCAACGGTCACCGCTGCAACGGTCATGAGTATTCGTTTCATCAATTATAAATTTATCAACTTTGTCAAATAATCGTGCCCCCAAGGGGGCTAAGAACTATCAAATCTCAAAATCCAGGCAAGTGCGCAGTTCTGTATTGGGTCGTACCACGCCGTCCGCCACGGCTACGTGTGCCGGATGGACGGCATAGCCCTTGAGGGCTTCCGCACTCTCCAGTGTGCTGTCGAGCATTATGTCCGCGTTACTGCTGTCCAGCCTGCCGTCGATCTGCACATGGATGGATACCAATCCCGGAACCTTGCCTTGCAGTCCCTCCAGGCCGGCTTTGATCGCCTCGGCTTTCTCACGTT
This sequence comes from Bacteroidales bacterium UBA3808, assembly GCA_002369075.1. Lineage (GTDB taxonomy): Bacteria > Bacteroidota > Bacteroidia > Bacteroidales > Paludibacteraceae > Colicola. The sequence continues at coordinate 40,271 of DFEG01000028.1, forward strand.
TCTCCGCCTCACCCAGTTCCGAGCGCAGGCGCCACAAAATAATGTGTTTGATCATTTTATTGCTATATAAATCGTTGCTATGCCAAATGTCACGGGCTTGAAACGCCCGTCCCTAAAGCCCGCGTCACAGAGATGCCGGAGGAAACGCTCGCCCCATACGAAGCTTTTTACGCTCCGGTTGAGATAGGTGTATGCCGTCTTGTCACGGCTGACGATGCGTCCGATGAGCGGCAGCAGACGACTGAAATAAAAGTCATAAGCGGCACGGATGACACGGTTCTTGGGATACGAGAACTCCAGTATCGTCACTTGTCCGCCCTTTTTGAGCACGCGGTACATCTCGCTGAGCCCCTCGTCCAGGTTCTGGAAATTACGGCATCCGAAGGCGCATGTCACGCCATCGAACGTCCCGTCCCCGAACGGCATCTGCTGCGCGTTCCCGTGCACGAACTCCACACCCTGTTTTATTTTCGACTTCCCTATCTCCATCATCTTGTCGGACAGGTCCAGTCCCGTCACACGCATGGCTTTGCCTTGCCGTAACATCTCTATCGCGAGGTCGGCTGTGCCGACAGCCACATCCAGAACGTGGCATACAGGCGGCATCATTGCCACCGCTTTCCGCCGCCAACGGCGGTCAGTATTGACAGACAGCAGGTGGTTCAACCCGTCGTACGTACCGGCGATACGGTCAAAGAGTTGCCCTATGTGTTTCTTTTCTTCCATCGTTTGCGGGGACAAAGGTACTGCTTTTTTTTGACATATGCAAGAAAAATCGCCCCGAGGGACGATTTTTCTTGACTTTAGCCGTTGGCTTTGGCGTTCAGACCGTTAGGCTTTGAGTTCTGCAGGCAGGACAGGCATGGCGCCGTGCCGGGTGCAGACGAAAGCGGATACCTTGACGGCACGTTCGTGCGCCTCGCGCATGGCCTTGCCGAGCAGCAGTTGCGCCACGAAGGTTGCGGTAAAGGAGTCGCCGGCGCCGACGGTATCGGCGACCTGCACCTTCGGGGTCGCGACATAGGACTCTTCGTCCGCCGTGAAGACATACGAACCGATGGCGCCACAGGTGAGGATGAGCATCTTGAGGTCATAGCGTGCGATGAGTTCGCGGCAGATGCGGCGGGTCTTCTCCGGGTCCTCGGCGATGAGGGCACCCGGTACGGTAGGTTCGCCGAGCAGCATGGTGGCTACAACGTCCAGTTCCTCGTCGTTGATCTTGAGGATGTTCGCACGGGAGAGGGACTCGGCGATGACCTCGGCGGTGTACCACGACTGGCGGAGGTTGATATCAAAGACCTTGAGAGCGTCCGCCGGGGTGGCGTCGAGGAAAGCCTGAATGGTCTCACGGGAGGTCTCGGAACGCTGCGCGAGGGAGCCGAAGCAGACGGCTTGCGCCTGACGGGCAATCTCCAGCATGGCGTTTGTGAGCGGGATATTATCCCACGCTACGCCGAGACAGATCTCGTATTGGGGCACGCCTTTGTCATCCAAAGTGACCTTGACGGTGCCGGTAGGCTGCTCCACCGTAGAGAGCTGATAGTCGAAAGTCGGAAGACTATTATGAATGGCTGTGAATTTATCCACTATCTCATCGCCCAGTTCGTCCTTGCCGATGGCGGAGATGGCGCAGCCGTTGAGTCCGAACTGCGATACATGGTATGCAAAGTTAGCAGGTGCGCCGCCCAGTTTGCGGCCCTCCGGGAGGCAGTCAAAGAGTGCCTCGCCTATGCCAATTACGTATTTCATGGAAATTAAAAATTAAAAATTACGAATTACAGTTATTTTTTCATTTTGAGGCAGAAGCCTACGAGGTAGGCGGCACCGAGGGACATGACGAGGACGGCACCGAGGGTACCCATGAGGTCGGACGCAAAGCCCATGCAGAGCGGGAAGACAGTGCCGCCGAAGAGCCCCATGATCATCAGACCGGAGATCTCGTTCTTATGCGCAGGATCGTAATTGAGCGCCTGCGCGAAGCAGATGGAGAAGATATTGCTGTTACCGAATCCGACGAGGGCTATACCCGTATAGAGCACCCATTGCGCCGTACCGGCACCCATGAGTATCATCGCCGCCACGATCATGCAGACGGAGATAGCGAAGAACACCTTCTCGGGGATGAGGCGCAGGATAGCGGAGCCGGAGAGACAGCCGATAGTACGGAAGATGAAATAGAGGGAAGTGGCGAACCCGGCCTCCGCGAGACCCATGCCGAGCCTCTCCATGAGGATCTTAGGCGCGGTGGTATTGGTACCGACATCGATACCCACGTGGCACATGATACCCAGGAAACAGAGGAGGATAAAAGGTTTTCCCAGGAGCTTGAAGCACTCCACGAAGGACGAACCCTTGGCTACCGGTTCCTCATGAATAGAGGTGAACGCGAGCGCGAGGATAGCGACGATACCGATGACGGCATAGATCGGGAAGAGCACTTTCCATCCCAGACCCATATGCGGGATAGCTTCGGTTGCGCCCCACATGGCGATATAGGGAGCGAGGAAAGAGGCGATCGCCTTGACGAACTGACCGAAAGTGAGGGTCGAGGACAGGTTGCCCGTCACGATATTCGATACCAGCGGGTTGAGCGAGGTCTGCATCAGCGCGTTACCGATACCGAGGAGCGAGAACGCTACCAGCATCATCGCATAGCTCTCGCCGCAGAGCGGCAGAACGAGCGACAGGACGGTCACGAGGATAGAGAGCAGCACGGTTTTCTTCCGGCCGATCTTATTCATCAGCATACCCGTAGGCACGGAGAAGATCAGGAACCAGAAGAACACGAGGGACGGCATGATGTTCGCCTGTGCGTGCGTCAGACCGAGATCCTGCTGCACGTAGTTGGAGGCGATACCCACCAGGTCCACAAAGCCCATCGTGAAGAAACAGAGCATCACGGAGAGCAGAGCAAATTTGGAATTTTTCATGATAAATATAATGAATAATAATTAATGAATATCGTAAACGGTTGCCTCCCCGCCCTGCACGTCTATATGGTTGTAGGGTTCGGAGGGGAATACGAGGTTGGTCATCGCCCATGCGCCCTCGCCGTCAAACGCCTCAATCGAGCAGCGGTCGATGAAGAGGGTGATCTTTTCGTTTTTGCATTTGCATAATGGCGCGGTGGTGACGGTAGCGAAGTCCTTGGAGAAGGAGCAGTCGCCGGCGTGGCGGCGGTCCATGGAGAAGGTCTGTTTGCGGAGGTCGAGGGTCATGACCACTTTCTCGCCCTTTTCGTTGGAGAGGGTGACAATCATGGGTCCATCGTCCTTTGTCCTTCGTACATCGATGACACATGCCTCGGTGGGCTGCACTACGATCTCTCCGCGGAGGGCATCGTACTCCGGCGAGGGTTTGACTGCTACGCGGTACTCGCCGTTCCCGTCGGTGTAGAGGGAGAGGTCACGGGCGATGGTGTTCTGCGAGCGGAAAGGCAGCGTCGGGAGGTTATTGGCATAGAGCCAGTTGGACATCCATCCCTGAGCTACTACCCTGCCCTCCGGCGCGTTATGATAGGTGACGGTGGCGTAATGGTCCATGCCGTAGTCCAGCCATTTGCTTTCGACTTTTGACTTTTGACTTTCGACTACAAACTCCTTGCCGTCCCAATCGCCTATGAAATACTGGGTAGCCGAGCCGCCGAACGGTCCGCCCGGGTTGATATTGACCAGCAGCACCCACTTGCTCTCGACTTTCGACTTTGGACTTTCGACTTTTAATTCCACCAGGTCGGGGCACTCCCATACGCCGTCGTGGCAGCCGTAGCCCTCGCCGAAACGCGAGAGGTAGGTCCAGTCCTTGAGGTTGTCGGAGGCATAGAACCGTATCTCCTGCTGGCAGGCGAGAGTCATGACCCAGCGGTTGGTGAGACTATCCCAAAAGACCTTCGGGTCACGGAAATCAGCGATGGTGTCGGTGAGAACCGGATTGCCGGCATAATGGGTGAAGGTCTGTCCGCCGTCGAGGCTGTAGGCGATGGCCTGTTTCTGGCTCTCGCCGTCGGCGGTGTAGATCGCCACGAGGGCATTCTCACCGAAGCCGGCGGTGTTGTTGCGGTCGATGACTGCCGAACCGGAGAAGATGGTACCCAGTCCGGTCGGACGGATAGCTATCGGTTGGTGGTCCCAGTGGATGAGATCGCGGCTCGTAGAGTGCGCCCAGTGCATGTTGCCCCACATGGCGCCGTAGGGGTTATGCTGATAGTAGAGATGCCAGATGCCCGTCTGCTCGTCATAGAACATACCGTTCGGGTCATTCATCCATCCGAAC
>DFEG01000016.1:0-9619 GCA_002369075.1 Bacteroidales bacterium UBA3808
CGCTGCTCAACGACGACAACCCTGCGGTACGCATTGACGGGGCAGGGCAGGTAACCGTCTATGGCACGCCGTGGTCGGGAAAAACGCCTTGTTATAAGAACGAGAGTGTACCGGTAGCGGCACTCGTGCAGTTGGCACAAGCGCCGCATAATGAGATTACCAAACTGAGAATGACACAGGCGTACCCGTATATCCTGTCATCTGTGAGCGGGCTGAAGATCCGCCCGGAGATGATGGATCGCCTCTACGAGACGATTGTGCAGTTGTTGGAGACTACGCCGGTGTATCGGTTGGAATGTCTGCCGAATCCGGACGCGGCACGACTATGCGCTCAAACGTGTTCACTTTAGCCTTGTCGTACGGGCAGGAGACTTTAATGTAGTTCTCCGTGAATCCGTACATGAGTCCGTCGGCTTTCTTTGCCTCCCATAAGACGGTGGCTTCGTAGCCCTCGTGGGCGCGATAGAACGCCTCTGTCTTCGCCGCCGAGATGGCGTGGAGCTGCTTGCTGCGGCGTTCCCGCTCGAGTTGCGGCACAATGACCAGGTCCATCTCTAACATCCTTGTGTTGGCGCGCTCCGAATAGGTGAATACATGCAACTGGCTCACATCCAGCGAGCTGATAAAATCAACGTACTCTGCCCAGCACTCTTCTGTCTCGCCGCGAACTCCCACCATACAATCTACGCCGATGAAAGCGTGGGGCATAACGGCTTTGATATGCGCTACGCGTTCGGCGAACAACTCGCGCGTATAACGCCGTCCCATGATCTTGAGAACGGTGTTACTGCCGCTCTGGAGAGGAATGTGGAAATGCGGCGCAAAATGGTGGCTGGCTGCCACGAAATCTATAATCTCGTCACTCAACAGGTTGGGTTCGCAACTGGATATACGGATACGGAAATCGCCCTCTATGCCGTCCAGCGCGCGGAGCAAATCAATGAAACGCTCGTTGGTGGACCGCCCGAAATCACCGATGTTTACACCGCTCAGAATAATCTCCTTCGCTCCGCCGGAAAGTGCCTCTCGGGCTTCTTTTACCAGCGATTCAATGGACGGGTTGCGGCTCTTGCCGCGTGCAAGAGGAATGGTGCAATAGGAGCAGAAATAGTTGCACCCGTCCTGTACCTTGAGGAAACACCGCGTGCGGTCGTCCTTGCTGTACGCCCCGTAGAAATCATCGATCTCGCGGAGGGGGGAGAGGCGGATTGCTGATTGCTGATTGCTGATTGCTGATTGCTGGTTTTTCTCCAACTCATCAACGAAAGCCGGGAGGTTGAATTTCTCGTTCTGCCCAAGGACATAATCCACGCCTTCGATGCGGGCAATCTCCTCGGGTTTGAGTTGGGCATAACAGCCTGTGACGATGAGAATAGCCTTCGGGTTATTGCGGCGGATACGGTGGATCATCTGTCTGTCCTTGTGGTCTGCCGCGTCGGTGACGGAACAGGTGTTGATGACACAGATGTCTGCCTCTTCGCCTTGCTTGGCGCGCGTGTGGCCACGCTCCAAGAGCGCCTTACCCAAAGCGCTTGACTCCGCAAAATTGAGTTTGCAGCCTAATGTAGTAAAAGCAATCTTCATCGTCTATCCAATAACCATTCTATGGAATTCTTATAAATCTTGTCAAAATCCATCACCGTCTCCAACGGAAAGCCGTAAACCAGCGTTTTGCCCGGTACCCCGACAGCCGCCGTGCAACGCATATCCTCGTACGTAGCCATTTTGACAGCCTCCTTACCGGCGGGCTTCAATGCCTCGGGATGGGCGGTGAAAAGCTGGTTAGGGTTAGGCTCCAGGTATATGTGATACATCCGGTGGCGTGTGCCGGCAATGCGTCCGGAGCGGGTTGCCTGCGCCGCATAGTAAACGGCGTGCAGCTGCTGTTTGGTCCATTGGGAATTGAGCGCGCTGAAATGGTCGGTACTCATGAGCAGCCGTCCGCCGTTGGAGAGGTAGCCGGTCAGCATCTCTTGCGTGGCTTGGCTCATGGGCTGTTTGTTGCGCCCGCAAACGTAGTCTATCATTGCAAGGTGCGAGGTGGTGTCCTTGAGAAAATCCCCCAAGAAAGCCGCCGTGCAGCTACCATAACTGATATGCATCTTTCTCAACTCCCATCCGTGTTGCACTGCGTAGTCGTGTGTGTTGCCGACCGTCAGTTCGCCGGCGTGGTCGCGGTAGCAGGAACCCCAACCGCAGTTATCGTCGTTTTTCCACTCATCGGCACGGGTGTAGTTCCACTGCTGGCCTATATAGGCACAGGAGAACTCATCCTCGCAGGCATACGTACCCGGCACTATTCCTGCGAAAGTGGAGTCCGCGAACCAGTCGGGACCATAGACCTCGTCAAAGCCGTCAACGACCAGTGCCGTCGGTGCCTCGTCGCGGTCACTCAGATAAGCACTCACTACAGGGCTCCGCATACTCAGACCACCGTCATTACCGGCTATCACATAGCAACTATAGAGCACCCCGCGCTCCAACGAGAGCCGGAGTTGGGTCTTGTTCTCCACCTGCTGCACGTCCCATTCGCCATCATCGGCACGGGTATAAACCATGTAATAGGTGGGTGCCGCCGATTGTTCCAGTGTGTCAAGGGTGGGGACCCATTGCAGCAACCCGTCCGAATGGAGAGCCAACTGTTTCACCGGCAGTGGCTGGACGATGGCTTTCGGACCGTTGAAGTACCTTAGAATACCTTTATACACAGCGCGTGCGGCGGCAAAACGGAAGGCGGGATTGAGTCCGTAACGCATGTCCGCCATGTTCTTGTGAGAGAGTAACTCCAAAATGATACTCGGCACAACGGGCACACGCGTCTCGCAGTAGTTCGCTTCCTTGAGTTGGCGGCGGGTCCAGTGAGGATCCCAGTGGGACAGGTCTTCCGTGACGGTCGTCTGGATCCAGTCGGCCAAGTTACGGTTCGTTTTCTCACGGTCCCTTCCGTCACGCAGAACGGTTTTCCCTTCGTCGTCACGGGCGGTGTAAATCACGAGCGTGCCGGCTATTGTTGAGTCGTTACCGCTGTCTAACCCGTCGGTGTGGAACGCCAGACAGAGATCCGGAGCGGTATCCAGATGGTTCACCCACATTGCACGGCACTTCATGTCATCCTTGTAATCATTCTCGTCATAGAGACTCCAAAGAGCCGAATCGACTCCCTGTTTCATGAGCCAATAGCGTGCGCCCTCAGTCCACTGCGGCATGCCGGAGATGCCTAACTCCTGTTCCTCCAGCCCGGCACGCGGTGAGAGTACCGTCGCACCGGCGTTTTCTAACATCCGCTTGACAAGCCGCACGTATTCCTGGGAATAAAGGTCCTCCACGGTGGTCCAAAGAGTGGCTCGCTGCCAGATCCACTCGTCTCTTCTGCGGTGGAAAAACAAACCGTGTGAAGGATAGACGACCACCGTCCGGTCAGTCAGATCCTTGGCTTTCGGGGCGGCGGAAGAACCTTTGGCGCAGGCTGTGACGAGCGTCTCGATGTCCGTGTTGGCGGAGTAGATTGTTACTTTGCCGTTCTCGTGACCCAAGGTCCAGAGACTGACCTTGCGCTTGATTTCCTCAATGGAGGCAGGAGTCCAACGCACATCCCGAAGGGTGGCATTGGTCCTGAGCGTCACTTTATTGCCGCTCACGCGCAGGTTTTTCACATGCACGGGAGGTGCCCATACACGCGAGAAACCGGTGTACGCAAAGAGTGAGTCCGCCATCTCCTGCATGCCTGTCTGACTGTACGCAGACGTCAGAAAAAGCACTCCGAGAAGAAGGAGAAGGAGCCGTTTAGAAGTCCTCATCGCTGATATCCGTGTTCGCTTTCTTGTTGTTCAGCACGGCTTCCTGGTACGATTTGAGCAGGTCCTCCGCCATCTTAGGCTGGTAGCCCTCTGCGATTTCGTAGTCCTTGGCGTCGTTTTCCTTGAAGACGATACGGATCTTGATAATAGCCACGCCGGCTTCCAGCTTCTCAATCACCTCCGGCAGCACTTCGTACGTCGTTTCCGTCCAGTACTTGGTGACCGTAGCGCGCGCTACTTTCTCCGTGTTTTTGTATTTCTTCACTTCGCTCCCCGGTACACGGTTCTGCCGCACAGCCTTGCCGTCCGCAAAACGGATGAGCAAGCGTGAGGCGTCGTTGAAATCGTTATACTCGTTGGGGTTGACGGTTTTGACAAGGAGGGTTGTCACGTCCTTGCCGTCTTTGTGCTCCTGGCAGAAAGCGAGTTGCGGCTTGAGATTTTTCGCCGTAGTGCAATCTACGTGGATAAACTTGCCGCGCTCGGCGGCGTTGACACTCATGCTCAGCGCCATTACCAGCGCTACCAATACAGAAAATACCTTTTTCATTTTTTATTGTTTAATTTGAAATCTCCTGTTTGCGGGGCGTACGCGGTAACCCGCCGCCCGTAGTTGTTCTATCAGTCCCTTCTCGCCTCCTAAATAAATGGCGTTCAGGGTGATGAATGCCTCGCCGTCTGCAAGGATCGGTTGGAGGCGTTTGACCCATTGCCCGTTGCGCTGGGTATAGACCTTGTAGTCGGAGAAGGAGATGGAGGTGGTGTTGTCCGGACCTTCTACCTGATAAGCGATGTCGGACAGCCGTCCGTCGAGGTACATCGCCTTGAGCGTGCGTTCCTGCTGTACCTCTCTTTCGGGGTATTCGATGACCTTGAGCAGTTCCTTGCACTGCCAGTGGAAAGGCTCGCGGTCAAAGAGCATGTACATCGTTTCTCCTATATTGTCCAGCCCGATTACAGGCATGTCGCGTTGGGCTGCTACGTTCTCAAAGAACGACTCCATGGACCGCTCTTCGCTATAGCCGATCCATTGTTTCATGAGTTCCGTGCGGTACATCTCCGTAAGGTACGACGGTTTCATGCGGCACAATTGCTCCATTCCCATTCCAAGAGTGATGCGTAGCGAGTTGTCAATGTATTTGTATTCCTCCGCACTGTAGAAATTGCTCAGTTTGACGGAGTCGGGTAGGATGGCTGCCTGCCGTAGTGCCGCGAGAGCCTCGTAGTCCTGCATCGCGAACTCCGTCACTACGCGCTTGCAACGGCCGAAATATTTGAACACGTTGGGAATCGTGTCCAAGAAAGTCATGTCCACAAACCGGTTGGTCGCCAGCAGATAGGATTTTGCCTTCGCTCCGTTGCCCGAGATCTCGTAGATCAACTCAGCCCGCACCGGCACTGCCGACAATGCCAGAAAAACCAAAACCACTATGTACTTTTTATCTTTCATCTTACTTGAATCTCGTAATCAGGTTATAGGCCTGATAGATGCCTAACTCACCGGCTTTGCTCAGATCAGCCAGACCTTTCTCGTTCTCGCCGGTGTAGATATATGTCAGCCCTCTGTTGAAATACGCCTCCGCAAAGTCGGCGTCAATGGAAATGGCTCGGGTGTAATAACTGATTGCGGCCTTGTACTCGCGTTGCGCGCAGAGGATATTCGCCTTGTTGTAGAGCGCAAAGGAGAAATCCGGCTGCAGACGGATCACCTGGTCATAGTCGCGGTGCATCAGTTCGTAATCCACTTCCTCCAATCGGTACCGCCAGTTGGCACGGCAGAAACAGAGTACCGCCTCCAACTCCTTGTCCGCAATGACAATCGCTTTCGTGCAGTCATCTATCGCACTTGCGTAGTCCTTGATAATCGCAAACTCCATCGCCCGTGCGAAAAGCAGTTGAGCCGTCGGAGCCTCGTTCATGAGGTTTGTCAGACGGGTAATCTGCGTAAAATGGTAATCCACCATCTCTGCCGTCAGGGTCAGCTCTTGACTAGTGAAACGCAGGGCGGCAGGGAGTACGCCGCTTCGGTTGATGGCATCTACTGTCGGGTGGTAGTAATTCGTGCTCTTCAGACTCTGGTCATGCGTGTAATAGGACAGCACGATATTAGGCTCGTTCACGACATCCTGGTATTTCTTCTGTACCGTTCCGCGGGTCTGCGATTCGTACTTCTGCTCCTCTTCCTGCACTTCCGGCTGGTTCTGTGCCGCGGAGGTGGAGAACTCCTTGCGGTGGTCTTTCTTCTGCGGTTGGGCGTCTGCAATCACCATTTCCGTATTGGGCTGTGACGCTTGTTGGGCTTGTATCTCGTCTTTGCGTTGCTCCAGGTCGTACGCCTCTTTGCGGTACCGGTATGCCTCTTTGGTGTCGCCCTGTTGCGTCTTAGCCTGTGCCGCCATGTAATAAGCTGGCAGAAAATACGGGTACTGACCGATCAGGGCGTTCATGTCGTTCACCACGGCGTTCCATTTCTTGAGTTGCATCTCCACCAGACCGCGCTGGTAGCGCATCTCCGTCCGTTCCGGAGCTAACGAGATAGCCGTGTTGAAGTCCTCCAATGCACGGTTATAGTCGCCTACTTCCTGTCGCATCACACCCCGGTTATAGTAGCAGTCGGCATCCTTGGGCGCGATCTTCACGGCCTGGTCGTAGTCTGCCAGCGCGCCGCGGTAATTATGGCGGTGGTAATGGATAAGACCGCGGTTGGTATAGTCACCTGCCCATTTGGAGCCTAAGTTGATGGCTTGTGTCAGTTGCACATACGCCTCGTCCTCGCGCTCTAACATGAGGTTCGTCACGCCGAGCGCCGACCACACTGCCGGATTAGTCTTGTCGTACTTGGATGCCTCTTCAAAGGACTCCAAGGCACCCATTGTATCCTTCTTGAGAATACATATATGCCCTTTCTCAGACCATACGGAAGCCGACTGCGGTTCGCGTTTGAGCATCTGCTCTATGTCTTCCAACGCCTCGTCGTAACGCTTCAATGAAGCGCGTGTGTCCGCGCGCAGTAACATATAGGTGCGGTTCTCCGGCGCAAAACGCAACGCCTGGGTGTAGTCCGCCTCCGCTTCTTCGTCCCTCCCTAACTGGCGGTAGATATAACCGCGGGCATAATAATAACCCGGCGAGAAGGGATTGCGTTCGATCGCGGCATTGCAATCGTTCAGTGCGCCCTGGTAGTCCTCCAACTGGATCTTCGCAATCGAGCGGTAGAAATACGGCTCCGGCAGGTACGGCTTGAGGTGGATGACTTGGTTGAAATACTGGATAGAAAGCACGTAATCCTCGAAATACAGCGCATTCCTGCCAATCGCGGTAATACGGTCGGTATTCAGCTGAGCGTACGCAGGAGTAAAGACCGCTGCACTCAAAGACATAAGACAAAGGACTAAAATGAATCGTCGAATCCATTTAGTCTTTATTCTTTCAGCGAACGCAGTGAGCGGTCTTTGCTCTTTCAGCGAACGCAGTGAGCGGTCTATTTTACTTGCATCCTTCATTCGGGTCAAACCATGCCGGTACGTCGAACTGCTCGTTCTCGCTGTACCCTAAATCCGGATCGGCGAGCACTTTCTGCATGTACAGAGCGCAGATAGGCAGTGCCATGGACGCACCTTGTCCTTCTGCCATGTTATCAAAATGTATGCCACGGTCCTCGCCGCCGACCCATGTGCCGCTTACCAGAGACGGCGTGAAGCACATGAACCAGCCGTCGGAGTTGTTGTTCGTCGTTCCTGTCTTGCCGCCCATGGGGGCTTTGATTCCGTATTTGTAGCGGGTACGCACACCGGTGCCATGATCAATGACCGCGCGTAGCATATAAATCATCTTGTAGGCGGTTGTCTCGCTGATGATCTCATGTGTCCGCGGCGTGAACATACCGATCACATTGCCGTTGGCGTCTTCAATGCGTGTCACGTACAGCGGCTCGGTGCGGATACCTTTGTTCGCGAATGCCGTATAGGCGTCCACCATCTCTTCTACACTCACTTCGCACGGACCCAGACACAGCGATACCACAGGGTCTAACTGACCCTGGATGCCGAACGACTGCATCATTTTCACCAATTGCTCCGGTGTGAAGAGCGACATTAGATACGCTGCCATCCAGTTGGACGATTCCTTCAGTCCCCAGGTCAGACTCACTGTGTCGCCTTGGTATTTCTCATGCGTGTCGCGCGGTACCCATTTCTTGCCGTCGGGTAGTACAAAGACCACCGAGTCATACACCCATTTCTCGCATGGCCACATACCTTCGTCCATCGCTAACGTATAGAGGTACGGCTTGACGGTCGAACCCACCTGACGGCGGCCTTTGGTGGTCATGTCGTATTGGAAATGTGCGAAGTTGGGACCGCCCACATACGCCTTCACATGACCCGTGTGCGGATCCATCGACATGAAACCGCAGCGTAAATAACTCTTCTGCCACTTGATCGAGTCATACGGACTCATCACTGTGTCGATCATGCCGTTCTCGTACGTGAATACCTGCATTTCGCGTGGCTCCATGAACGACCGGATAATCGAGTCGTGGCTCACACCGGCGCGCTTCATTATGCGGTAGCGGTCGGTCTGCCGCATAGAGCGGTTCATGATCCCGTCCACTTCTTCCTGCGTCAACTGGCGCGAGAAGGGGGCGTTCTTCTTCCGCTTGAGTTCCTTGAAAAACGATTTCTGCTGCGCCTGCATATGCTCGCTCACTGCCTCTTCCGCGTAACGCTGCATGCGCGAATCAATCGTCGTATAGATCTTCAGACCGTCCTGATATATGTCATAATTGCTGCCGTCGGGTTTCTTGTTCTTTACGCAGAAACCGTATAACGGGTTGTTCTCCCATTGCCAGAGATCCAGTTTGTATTGCTGTTTGTTCCACTCCGAGTAATCGCTCTCTTTGGGCTCTTTGGCGGTCAGCACACCGCGCAGGTACTCCCGGAAATATGGCGCAATACCTTGCTTGTGATCCACTGAACTGTAGTGCAACTCCAGAGGGATTGCAGCTACCGAGTCACGCGTAGCCTCATCTATGTAACCGTATTTCTCCATCTGTCCGAGCACCGTGTTCCGTCTGCCTGTCGCGCGCTCGGGGTGACGGACGGGGTTATAAAGAGACGGATTTTTGCACATACCTACTAACATCGCCGCTTGCTCCAACTTCAACTCAGCCGGAGTGGTCGAGAAATACACCTGCGATGCCGATTGGACACCTACGGCGTTGTACAGGAAATCGAACTGGTTAAGGTACATCAGTAAAATCTCATCCTTGCTGTACAACCGCTCTAACTTCGTGGCAATAATCCATTCGATCGGTTTCTGCATCGCGCGCTCTAACTTGTTGTTCGCACGCGGAGACCACAGCTGTTTCGCCAACTGCTGGGTAATCGTCGAACCGCCGCCCGCACGGCCTAACTTGAGTATCGCACGGAACATGGACTTGAAATCCACACCCGTGTGCTCGTAGAAACGCACGTCCTCGGTGGCGACAAGCGCATTGATGAGGTTCGGAGACAGGTCTTTGTACTCCACGCCGATACGGTTCTCGTAACGGTAATAACGGCCTAAAGACTGCATGTCCGACGAGATAATCTCACTCGCGAACGTGTTTTTCGGGTTCTGCAACTCCTCCAACGGAGGCATATAGCCTAACACCCCGCGGATGATCAGCCACATTACGAACCATATGACTAATATGCCTCCGAAGAACAATCCCCAGAACCACAATAAAAACGGTTTGTACCAACTCTTCATTTTCATATCTTTCATTTTTCACCTTTCACCTTTAACCTTTCACCTCTAGGCGCTTTAGCTATCTTTTATCT
>DFEG01000016.1:9734-73478 GCA_002369075.1 Bacteroidales bacterium UBA3808
AGCTATCTTTTATCTCCCACCTGTATGCGCTTTAGCGCCGTCCTCTAAACTCTTTTCTATATCATCAATTCTTCGATGACTCTGTTGAGCACATGCAGGCCTTCCTGGGTCGCAATAACTCTCCCCTCCTCGCTCACCCGAATCAGACCTTTTTTGCTTAGTTTCCCGACGGTCAACCGACGGTCAACCGACGGTGAAAGCCGACATCCCTTATCTGTACGTAGCCCCAACATGACCTGTTCGTTGTATAAATCTGTCTCACTCAGCGTCTCGCTCTCGCGTATCAGCGTGCCGCTCTCTATCCCCTGTATATATTCCTCCAAGTCGTCGGGATTCCAACTCCGCACGTTCCTTATATAACTATGCGCACCCGCGCCCACGCCCACGTACGGAGTGCCGTCCCAGTAACTGCTGTTATGTTTGGCTTCGTACCCCGGCAGCGCAAAATTGCTAACCTCATAATGTCTGAACCCGGCTTCTTTCAGCCTTTCGCAGAGGTAGTCATACATAGCGTTCTCCGTCTCCTCGTCCGTCTCCTCTATCTCGCCTCTCTCGCGCATCTGTGTCATTGCCGTTCCCTCTTCGTATATCAGCCCGTACGACGACAGATGTTGTACGCCAAGTTCCAACGCCCTCTCTATATCGGCTTTCCATTGCGCCATCGTCTGTCCCGGCAGGGCATACATCAGATCAATGGAGAGGTTCTCAAACCCTGCTCTTTTTGCCGTCCGCACTGCCTCAATCGCTTCCGCGGCAGTATGCCTTCTGCCGATTTGCTGCAGCAACTCGTCCTGAAACGATTGTACACCCATCGACAGCCTGTTTACGCCCAGCTCCTTCAGTCCGCGCAAATACTCTTCTGTCACATCGCCCGGATTGACTTCAACGGTATATTCTGCGATGTTTGTGCTATCTATTGCCTTAGTAAGTGCTGTCACCAACTCAATCTCCAGTGTGCTTGGCGTACCGCCACCTATATACACGGTTCGTACCGGTTCGCCTGCCTCGTGCTGCCGCTGCCCGATCTCTTTCACTACGGCTCTCACATACTCCTCGCGCCGCGCCAATAGGGTGGTGGAGTAGAAATCGCAATACAGGCATCGCCGCTTGCAGAACGGTATATGTACGTACAGCCCCGCCACGCGTTACTTCTCCTTTTGGTTCTTCACTTCCCAAAAGACTGTTCCCGTCAACTCGTCCGGCATATATTGTTGCGCTACCCAGTGTCCCGGGAAATCATGCGGATACAGATACCCGTCGGCATAGCCCAACTCCTTCATCAGACTCGTTGGTGCGTTCCTCAAGTGCAGCGGAACTGGCAGATTGCCTGTCTCTCGCACCTTTGCGAGTGCGCCGTCGATAGCCATGATGGCGGAGTTGTCTTTCTTGCAGGTCGCTAAATAGATAGTCGTCTCTGCCAACGGAATACGCCCTTCCGGCCATCCGATCTTGTTCACCGTGTCGAAACAGGCATTAGCTAACAGCAGGGCGTTCGGGTTGGCTAATCCGATGTCTTCGCTCGCCAGAATAACCAACCGCCGTGCAATAAACTTAGGATCTTCGCCGCCTTCTATCATCCGCGCCAGCCAGTAAATAGCCGCTTGCGGATCACTTCCGCGAACCGATTTGATGAAAGCGGAGATAATATCATAATGCATCTCGCCGTCTTTGTCGTACGCCACGGGGTTTTGCTGCAACTGCTTCGTGACAGTCTCATTGTCAATCACCTTCACCCCGCTGTTGCTTACTAACTCAATGATATTGAGTAACTTGCGCGCGTCGCCTCCGCTGTACCGCAGGAGCGCTTCCGTCTCTTTGACCTGCAACCCGAGCGACTTGATATACTCGTCTTGCGTCAGCGCCCGGTTCAATAGTTCCAGCAAATCCGCTTTCTCCAGCGCCTTCAGCACATACACCTGACACCGGCTCAGCAGCGGAGTAATGACCTCGAAACTCGGGTTCTCTGTCGTCGCGCCCACTAAGGTGATCGTACCTTCCTCCACTGCGCCTAACAGACTGTCCTGCTGGCTCTTGCTGAACCTATGGATCTCGTCGATGAACAGGATCGGACTGCGGCTGTCTGCCGGCGCAAAGAGTCCGCTGTTGAGGCTCGCATTCCGTTTGGCTTTGTCGATCACGTCGCGCACCTCCTTCACGCCGCTCGTCACCGCGCTCAGCGTATAGAACGGGCGCTGTAACTCATGCGCAATGATGCGCGCGAGCGTCGTTTTGCCAACGCCCGGAGGACCCCACAGAATGAAACTGGCGATGTTTCCGCTCTCGATCATCTGTCTCAGAATGGCGCCTTGCCCCACCAGGTGTTTCTGACCTATATATTCGTTTAGCGTCTTCGGACGCAGTCTCTCCGCTAATGGTAACATAAAGGCATTTACAATTTTCTCATTTCCCGTTTTGTCATTTATTCAGCAATTCCTGTGCCGTTTGTAGTGCGGCATCGGTAATTGCATTACCGCTCAGCATGGTTGCTATTTCTGTTACTCTCTCTTCACTGTTCAGACGGTTGATATGGGTCTCCGTGCGTTTGTCCGTGTCGGCTTTATAGACCTTGTAATGACTCTCGCCCTGTGCTGCTATCTGCGGCAGATGGGTGATGGCGATAATCTGCCGGTGCTTCGCCATCTCTTTCATGATTTCTGCCATCTGTGTGGCAATACTGCCGCTGACGCCGGTGTCTATCTCGTCGAAGATAATAGTAGGCAGACCCTTTGTGCTGGCGATGAGAGCCTTCACGCAGAGCATCAACCGGCTTATCTCACCGCCGGACGCTACCTCGCTTACGGCACGCAGACTCTGGTTGAGGTTGGCTGCAAAGAGCAGCTGTACCTCGTCGCAACCGTGTTCCGTGAAATCCGCAGTCGGTGTTATTGCTATTTCTATTTTTGCGTGCGCGACACCTAAGCGTGTCAGGTCGTTTGCCAGTTTCTCACAGATCCCGGGAATCACCGCTTTGCGGCTCTTGGTCAGTGCCTCGCCGGCTTTACCCAACAACTCTTTCTCCTTTTCGACAGCTTTCTTTGCCTGCTCGATGTCGAAATCGAAACTGTCCATCCGGCTCACTTGTTCGCCTAACTCGTCGCGCATCCGGATCAGCTCCTCCACACTCTCGGCGTTGAACTTATGCTTCAGTTCTTCCAGCTTCCCGATACGCTCTTCTACCCACATTAACCGCTGCGGATCCATCTCCACGCTTGCCATCTTCTTCTCCGCTTCCTCTGCGATGTCCTTCAGTTCAATCCGTGCGCTCTCTAATCGTTCTTGCAACTCCGGCGCAGCGTCTTCTAACCGGCACGAACGGATAGCTTCTATCGCGCCGCCGCCTTCCGGACCGCCGTTCAGAGCAAGCGATGCAAGCATCAACGCCTGCTTGATCTCCTCCGCATGGCTCAGCCGGTACTGCTCTTCGTCCAGTTCTGCCATTTCGCCTTCCCGCAGCTCCGCCTCGTCCAGCATCTTGTACCGGTACTGGATATAATCCGCGTCCTGCTGGCTCTTTTTCGCGAGGGCTTGCAGTCGCTGCCATTCTTCCACAGCCGCCGTATAACGGGCATAGATAGCCTGATATGCCTCTAACTGCGCACTGTTATGCGCTACGGCATCTACGATCTCCAACTGAAAATCGGCATTCTCAATCAGCAGGTTGGCGTGCTGGCTGTGGATGTCAATCAACTTATTGGCTAAACTCTTCAACTCCTGCAGGCTCACTACGCTGTCATCCACGAACGAACGGCTCTTCCCGTTGGCGTACAACTCGCGGCGGATAATAGTATCATCAAACGTGGCTTCGATGATACACTTGTCCTCGCCGTCGGTGATAGCTTTGCTGTCCGCCCTCGCGCCTAACACCAGACCCAGGGCGCCGAGGATAATACTCTTACCCGCACCCGTCTCACCGGTAAGCACCGAGAAACCCGGACCGAAATCAATGTCCAGATGGCTTATCAGCGCGTAGTTCTGTATGTGTAAATGCTTCAGCATTTAATTTGTAATCCTTAAGTCTTGATTTTTAATTCGTAATTCGCTCATACGTATTCTGCCGTGTCGGGTCTATTTCCATCAGCAACTCATACACTGCTTTCTTCTCCTTCTCCGTGCCTTGCTTGAATATATCGACTATCTCGTCGGCTTTTGCGTCCAGGAACGTATTGATCACATATGTAGCCGGACGCGCACGGAAAGCCTCTTTTAGTGCCGGCATTCCTTGTGCTATACGGGCACGGCCGTTGGTCACGTTCGCACTCATTTCATCCAGCCCCAGACGGTGGTACTCATAGTAGTAATTGCGGTACTTCTTGAACGCATCGTCCAGCAGGTTATTGATCAGTGCATAACGGCTTCGGTTGCTCTTGAAGGCTAACCATCCTTCTTGCTCTGAACCATCCATCGACGCAGACTGGCACATATTGACGATTTCCTCGCAGGCTTGAAAATACGGTGTGCCGCCTAAACGCTGGAAACTATCCTGGTCATGACCGATAATAAGATAGCAATAATATGCCAACATCGCCGTCAGGTTGGTGGTAAACGTATTCTGCTGGTGTTCTATACGGTCATACTCCTGATAGGTGAAGTTGAACTGCCTGTCCACGAAGTTCAGCAGCGGAGTGGTGTACGTTGTGCCATAGACCGGGCGCCGGCTCTGTAGCGTCATCTCACATAGGAACAGGTTATCCTGTACTGCTTTCACCACTACTAACATGCTGCACTCGATCTTCTCCTGCTCCGCATAAGTCATGTTCGTCCACCGGTTGCTGTTCATGTATTCCTCAATGGAGGTTTTGAGGGTATTGAATATCTGTTTGTTGGAGCCCTCGATCTGCTGGGAGTTAACCGTCACGGTACAATGGATCTCCTGTGCCTGCATCGGTATAAAGCATAGCACGCACAGCCCCCAAATCACTATATATTTAAACTTATCCATCAATCTGTCATTTCGTAATTGATTCCACGTTCCCTGTCCGTTTGCTGAACTTGATTTTCGGTAGCTCTTTGCCCGTGAACAGGTCTTTCGGCAGTGGTACATCCATGCCGAACTGTGCCACCGGTACCACTTTGCTGTTCACCAGTTCGTTCCTGTAAAATACAGCCACTTGTGCGTTACCAGGCAGGTTATACACAATCGGTGAAAACTCTACGGCGTTCTTGTCTTTCTTTGCCTTGGTCTCGTTGGAGCTCTTCTTTGCTATTTGGTGTTGGTACTCGGCACTGATACGAATACGCTCCGCATCTACATTGTCAGCACCCGTAAAGCCGTTATCAACCGAGAAATACAGCACTTCGTCCCACCGCTTGTCATTCTCACCGGCGGGGCAGTGTGCCACTTCTTTATGCAATATCTTAACCTCGGCTCTGCCGATGAACAGTTCCAACAGCTGTTTTTCCTGTCTCTTTAGCTCAGCTAACACCAGCTCCATTGCCTTACCGTCTGCGGGTGCGTTCTCTACCTCGCCGCCGATGAGATACATACGTGTCTCACGCAGATGGAGAATCTGTTTCGCCACCGCCTGAGCCCTCTCTTCTTCGCTCTTGGCGGCAAGAGTCTCTTCGGAGTAAGGTAAGACCTTTGTTGTGTGAAGCTTTGACTTTGTAGCACCCGTTTCCGTACTCTTGGTCTGTTTTTTAGCCTCGGGGGCAAGATTGTAGCCTGCTAACAGTCCTCGCTCGTCGATGTTTACCAACTGCCACGGCATGCCTTTCTCTGCCCGGATGGTGTGCGGTCTCTCTAAATCGGCAGTAGTGTGCGTCTTGATTTCCACGTCTTTAAGAGTGTAAGTCGTCTTGCTCTCTGCAATGGCATCGGTGATACCCAACAGCTCCTCTGCATATTCTGCAAACTCACCGGCGGTCTCTGTCTTCTCCGTGTATGTAAAATCCAGACAGATAGTTGTCTTCGGGCTGTAATAGACCATGATGGCTTGATCTGCCTCATGGTATTGGTCACTCATTGGTGTCAGCGCTACTGTCAGTAGCAATAGTAAAAAAGTCTTCATATCCTACAAAATATTCATTATTCTTATCTCGCTTCGCTCGAACGATCATCCGCTTCGCGAAATATTCATTATTCATTATTCATTATTCCAAATCCGCCATGCGGCTTTCGCCTGCCCGTACAGCATCTCCATTCCGTTGCGGATAGTAGCGCCTTGTGCTTTACCTTTCTGCAGAAAGACGGTCTCTTCGGGATTATACACGCAGTCGAAGAGCAAATGTCGTGCCGTGATCAGTTCGTACGGAATAGGCGGAAAACTCTCTGTCTCCGGTGCCATGCCGAGCGGCGTGCAGTTCACAATAACGGTGTATTCCTGCAGCACTTCTGCCGTCAATGCCTCGTAGCCTAACATGCCTTCTTTGGGCGTACGGCTGACGAGGGTGGGAGTGACTCCTAATTTCTTCAGCCCGTAGCAGACTGCCTTTGACGCACCGCCTGTACCGAGTACCAGCGCTTTTCGATCCCCCTCGCGCAACAACGGACGGATAGAATCGATAAATCCTAAGCAATCGGTGTTGTATCCTACGCGCTTATAGACCACATTCACGGCTCCGATGGCTTCGGCTGTTTCGTCCAGTCGTTCCAGATAAGGAATAATCGCTTTTTTGTACGGCATGGTTACGTTCATGCCGTCCAGCGAATTCAGCAGACTTTCAACTTTTACCTTTAAACTCCCGACTTCCGTTGGGTACAGCGAGTACTCCGCATTGATCTTCTCCCGCCCGAACTTCTCATTAAAATACTTCGCTGAAAACGAATGAATCAGCGGAAAACCTATTATACCGAAGTGACGCATAATTGTCCTTTTTTTATGGTTGCCCGGTGGGTCTTGGAGGTAAATACTTTGCCTCCTTCGCCCTTGAGCAACGCGTCGTAAATCTTATCTGTTTCAACAAACCCGTATTCACGGATCTCTTCGTATAGTTTCACAATTCCTGCCTCGCGGCTCTCCCTGCCTTCTAATATATCCACATAACCCTGCATGTATTCTGCCGTCTTGGCGATGTGTTCTATCTCGGCTTTGCTGTAGCTCTTTAACTGCTCGCGAATGGCATTGCGTGTAATGGCGGTGTTGCTGTTCGTACTGTCGTTTACCCATTCGAGACCTCTTTTGTCCCGCAGGTAGTGCTCGATATAGTCCCTTGTGGTACATAGCAGCGGTCTTACTACCGGCACACCGTCTTCCGCCATCGGGTTCGCGCTTATCGGTCGCATGCCTGCCAGCCCGCGGATTCCTGTGCCACGTTTGAGGTTCAGCAGGATTGTTTCTGCTTGGTCGTTTTGGTGGTGCGCCACGCAGATAGCCTGACATCCATGAGCCTTTGCCGTTTCCTCGAACCATGTGTAGCGCAACTCACGGGCGGCGACCTCTATACTTATTTTATGCGCCCGCGCGTAGAAAGAGGTGTCAAACCCCTTTACTTCCAGTGCCACACCTATCTGGTCGCACAACCCGCGCACAAACGCTTCGTCCCGGTCGCTCTCTGCGCCGCGGAGGTGAAAATTGCAGTGGGCGGCTATACATTTATATCCCGCGCGCACCAGAACGTCCAGCATCGCTACGCTGTCCGCTCCGCCGCTCACGGCTACCAACACCGGCTTGCCCTTTTCCAGCAATCCCCGCTGCCTGATATATGTGCTTACTCTGCGTAACAATTGTCAATTGTCAATTGTCAATTATCAATTAATCCCCGGTAACGCGCACGCTTCGGCTCGCAGGCGTCTTCGCCTAACCGCATCTTCTTGTTCTCCTCGTACTCCGAGTAACTGCCTTCAAACCAGAACACCTTGCCGTCACCTTCATACGCCAGAATGTGTGTACAGATACGATCCAGGAACCATCGGTCGTGACTGATCACAACAGCGCAGCCGGCGAAGTTCTCTAATCCTTCTTCCAGCGCACGCAGGGTATTGACGTCAATGTCGTTGGTAGGCTCGTCGAGCAGCAATACGTTTGCTTCGCTCTTCAGCGTCAGTGCCAGATGCAGCCGGTTCCGTTCACCGCCGGAAAGCACGCCACATTTTTTCTCTTGGTCCGCACCCGTAAAATTGAAGCGGCTCAGATAAGCGCGGGCGTTGATCTCTCTGCCTGCAACGCGGATAAACTCCGTGCCGCCGCTGATGGTCTCAAACACACTCTTGTTGGGATCAATATCGGCGTGTTGCTGATCGACATAACCGATCTTCACCGTCTCGCCCACGCTGAACGTACCTTTGTCGGCTTTCTCGCTGCCGATAATCATGCGGAACAGGGTGGTCTTGCCTGCGCCGTTCGGACCGATCACACCCACAATACCGTTCGGCGGTAACATGAAGTTCAGATCCTCGAACAGCAGCTTGTCGCCAAAGGATTTGGCTACTCCCTCGGCATTGATCACCTTGTTACCCAACCGCGGGCCGTTCGGAATGAATATTTCTAATTTCTCCTCACGCTCTTTCTGTTCCTCGTTCAGCATTTTGTCGTATGCCTCCAGACGGGCTTTCTGTTTCGCGTGACGGGCCTTCGGCGCCATGTGGATCCACTCCAATTCGCGCTCCAAGGTCTTGCGTCGTTTGGACGCCTGCTTCTCCTCCTGCGCCATGCGGGTGGTCTTCTGCTCCAACCAAGAGGAGTAATTGCCTTTCCATGGAATACCCTCGCCACGGTCGAGTTCAAGAATCCAACCTGCCACATTGTCCAGGAAATAACGGTCGTGGGTGATACAGATCACCGTGCCGGCGTACTGTTGCAGGTGTTGCTCCAGCCAGTCGATGGACTCCGCGTCCAAGTGGTTCGTCGGCTCGTCGAGCAGCAACACGTCCGGTTGTTGCAGCAACAGACGGCACAGCGCTACGCGTCTGCGTTCCCCTCCCGAGAGGGTAGTGACGCTTGCATCGTCCGGCGGACAGCGGAGAGCGTCCATTGCGCGGTCGAGTTTCTGGTCAATGTTCCATGCGTCTGCGGCATCGAGTTTGTCTTGCAACTCTGCCTGCCGTGCCAACAGTTTGTCGAAATCAGCGTCCGGCTCTGCGAAAGCCATGTTGATCTCGTCGTACTCCTTGAGCATGTCCATAATCGGCTGTACACCTTCCTGTACTACATCGCGAACCGTCTTGGACGGATCGAGTTTAGGATCCTGCTCCAGGTAGCCCACGCTGTAACCCGGGCTCCAGACCACTTCGCCCTGGTACTCTTTCTCAATACCGGCGATGATCTTGAGCAACGTACTCTTACCGGCACCGTTCAAACCGATGATTCCGATCTTTGCGCCGTAGAAGAAACTCAGGTAGATATTGTTTAATACGCGTTTCTGGGGACCGAAATTCTTACTCAGTCCCACCATGGAAAATATAATCTTCTTATCGTCTGCCATATTCTGCGTAAGTGTAGGCGTAGGGGTTTTTCTCGTCTGCTTCGTGCCGCTCGGCGCTCAGCAGCTTCCACTCGCTCTCTTTGATCTCCGGGAAGAACGTATCTGCGTCCTCCCAGCTGTGATGGATATGTGTTATATAGAGTTTGTCGGCAATCTCCATAGCCTGCCTATACACCATTCCGCCGCCGATCACAAAAGCTTCCTCTTCGCCCTTGACGGCATTAACCATTTCCTCAATAGAATACACCGCTTCTGCCCCCTCAAAGGTCTTGCCTTTTACGTCCGTCAGAACGATATTACGGCGGTTGGGCAGAGGGTGCTTGGGGAGTGAGAAGAAAGTCCGCTCACCCATCATGACGGTCTTACCGCTCGTGATCTCTTTGAAATGCTTGAGGTCTGCCGGCATGTGGCACAGCAGGTCTCCTTTCTTGCCGATGGCGTAGTTCTCGGCTACCGCTACTATAATAGAAATCATAAATTGTCAATTGTCAATTATCAATTATCAATTATCAATTATCAATTACACCGACACCACTCCGGCAATATGCGGATGCGGGTCGTATCCTTCTAATTGGAAATCTTCGTATTGGAACCCGAACAGATCCTTCACCTCCGGATTGAGCTTCATCGTCGGTAGCGGCCGAGGATCTCTCGTCAGCTGTAGTTTGACTTGGTCCAGGTGGTTCAGATAGATATGTGCATCGCCGAGTGTGTGTACGAAATCGCCGCATTGCAGTCCCGTTACCTGTGCCATCATCTGGAGCAATAAGGCGTATGAAGCGATGTTAAACGGCACGCCGAGGAAGATATCCGCGCTGCGCTGGTAGAGTTGCAGACTCAGTTTGCCGTCCGCCACATAGAACTGGAACAGGCAGTGGCACGGCGGTAACGCCATTTTCTCCACTTCCGCTACGTTCCACGCGCTGACCATCATCCGCCGGCTGTCGGGGTTGTTCTTAATGGTCTCGATGACGTTTGCTATCTGGTCAATTGTGCCGCCGTTGTAGTCCGGCCAGCTGCGCCACTGGTGACCATACACCGGACCCAACTCGCCGTTCTCGTCCGCCCATTCGTTCCAGATACGCACACCGTGCTCCTGAAGGTATTTCACGTTCGTGTCGCCCTGCAGGAACCATAGCAACTCGTAGATGATGGACTTGAGGTGCAGTTTTTTCGTAGTCAGCAACGGAAAACCGTCCTCCATCTTGAATCGCATCTGGTGACCGAAAACCGAGATTGTACCCGTGCCCGTGCGGTCGTGTTTAATGGTGCCTTCCTCCAGCACCCGCTTGCATAAATCTAAATATTGCTTCATATCAATGAATAACGATTAATGAATAATGAATATCTCGCGGAGCGAATAGGTGCGTCATCGGAAAAATATTCATTGTCAATTATCAATTATCAACTATCAACTATCAACTAATAAAGTTTATACGTTGTCTTCAGTACCTTGAACTCCGTCCGTCGGTTGATCTGGTTGCATATCTCCTGTTGGTCCGCCGGCAGACCGAGGATGAACGCTTCGTCCAGTACTTGCTCCACCGGAATGAACGGGTATTGTTTGTTCATTGCTTTGTCGCATACTACCGGTTTGCTTTTACCGTAACCCACCGGCGTCAGACGCTCTTTCTCAATGCCCTTTTTCACTAAGTAGTCGCAACAGCTCTGCGCACGTTTCTGCGAGAGCTCGAGGTTGAACTGCTCGTTACCTACGAGGTCGGTGTGGGCGCTCAACTCAATCGTTATGTTGGGGTTGTCGTTGAGCAGCTTGACCAGCTTCTCCAACTCGCTCTCACTCGCTTTGGTGACCTCCCACCGACCGAACTCATAGAAGATATTTTCCATCTTCACCGGCCGGCTGATCGGGTTGAGCGCGAAGTTCATGGTGTAGGTCTTGCTGTCCTTCAGTCCTTTGGTGTCAAAGAGTTCTTTGGCATTGAGGTGACCGCGGGCGGTGGCGAGCATGACGTACCGAACCTCTTTGTTGATCTTCACTTTGTAGCTTCCGTCGCGTCGGGCGTTCAGTTTGTTGTTTGTACCGTCCGAACCTACGATGCGCAACTTGGCGTCCGAGAGCGGATTGCCTTCCTCGTCCGTTACTTTGCCTTCTACATAGAACTCCATTTCCGGCAGCCAAAAACGGTAGATCTTGTCAAATCCTTTCTTGTCGCCTTTATTGGAGGAGAAAAAACCGTTCTGGCTCTCGCCCTCGAACGTGATACCGAAATCGTCGCCCACGCCGTTGAACGAAGACCCCATGTTATAAACCACCCAGACAGTACTGTCTCGGTAGGTGGTGTCCTTAATGGCTTTGAAGATATCCAACCCGCCGTAACCCGGCTGACCGTTGGAGGCAAAATAGAGCGTACCATCCGCGTGTACGTACGGGTACATTTCATCCGCGGAGGTGTTGATACCTTTCCCCAATGGCTGTGCGTTCACCCATTGATCACCGTCTAACTCCGCTATCCATATATCCTTACCTCCTTCGCCTCCGGGAGCGTCGCTCGCGAAATAGAGGGTGTCGCCGGAGGGGTTGAGCGCCGGGTGACCTACGGTGATGGAACTGTCCGCAAAGAGTTTGACCTCCTGCGCCTCGCCCCATTCGCCGCTCGCGCGCTCGCTCTTATAGATCTTCGCGCCTAAGTCCTGACCGTTGATGGGTTTGGAGTAGGTGAAGTACATTGTTCTTCCGTCGCGGGTGAAGCAGCAGACACCCATCTCTGCACTTGCGGCATTCTTTCCGCCGGTAGAGTCGTTCTCCTGCTTCTCATCATCCGTATCGCCGTAGAGACCTTCCGCCGGTTCGATCTCTTCCCAGGCTCCTGCGGCGTTCTTTCTCGTCTGATAGAGTTGGAACAACTGTTGTCCCGTTACGTTACTCGGGCGCTTCAGGGTTTTCTTGCCGCCTTTCTGCTTCTCCTGCCGGTTGGAGGTGAACATTAACGCATCATTATTGTCGCCGATGAACATCGGTGCAAAGTTGCCGGTGCGTTTCTGATTGAACTCCTTTGCTTCCTGCACCTTGTACCGCGAGCCCTCGCGTTTCCACTCGTCTATCTTCGAGCACGCGTACTTGCCGGCCTGCGCCACGTAGTTGTCCGGGTGTGCTTCCAGATACAGTTCATAGCTCTTTGCCGCATCTTTGTACTTGCCCTGATACTGCAGTGCCTGTCCGGCGTGCAGAAAAACGGCCGAATCCTGTAGCTGGTACTTGTTGCGTATGGCGTTTTGATAGCAGTTCACGGCACGAGGGTTGTTAATCAGCCGGTAGCACTCCGCTTGCCGGTAAGCAACATAACCTTTCAGCTTCTTGTCCTTCTGGCTCGATAAACGTCCATAGCACGACTTGTAGATACCTGCCGCTTCGTAATACTCGCCGATGGCGAATTTCTTGTCCGCCCGTTTGATCCGTTGCTGAATACTGCAAGAAGAAAGGCCCACGATGATGGACAATAGACAAAGGACAAATATGTATTTACTGAATCTCACCGTGAGATGTTCATTAATCATTGTTTTTTATTCATTCTATCTCCTCCCCTAAAGGGGAGGTCGGGTGGGGTCTACAACTCGTGTACCACCAGTCCGCTACGCAGTTTCGGCTCAAACCAAGTCGTCTTAGGCGGCATGATATTACCGCTGTCGGCGATGTCGATGATCTGCTGCATGGTCACGGGGTAGAGGGCCAACGCCATCTTCATCTCGCCGCTGTCCACTCTGCGCTGTAGCTCGCCCAGACCGCGGATACCACCTACGAAATCAATCCGCTTGTCGCTCCGCAGGTCTTTGATACCCAAAATCTTGTCGAGAATCAGGTTGCTCGAGATCGTTACGTCCAGTACGCCTATCGGGTCGGAGTCGTCGTAACGACCTTCTTTGGCGGTCAGCGAATACCATTTGCCGCCGAGGTACAGCGAGAAATTATGCAGCCCTTTCGGCTTCACGGCGGAGAAATCATCCGATATCCCGGTATTCCGGTATTCCGATATTTCGAAATCTGCTTTCAATGCCTCGATGAACTCTGCCTCGCTCAGTCCGTTCAGGTCTTTCACCACGCGGTTGTAGTCGATTATGTTCAACTGATTGTCCGGGAAGCACACTGCCAGAAAGAACTCATACTCCGGCCTTTCTCCCCCTTTGAGAGGGGGGTGGGGGGTGTCCTTTTTCCTCTCTGCGCCCACCCCGGCTGCGGCTGCCGAGCGGTGGTGACCGTCCGCAATGTACATGGCGGGAATCTCGGCAAAGATCTTTGTAATGGTATCAATCGTCTCGCGGTCGTTGATCACCCAGAACGTGTGCCGGAACCCTTCCGGTGCGGCTACGAAATCGTACTCCGGTGCGCCCTTGCAGACCTCTGCTACGATCTTGTCCAGATCCTCGCGATGCGGGTAAGCGAAGAACACCGGCTCCATGTTGGCGTTCAGCGCACGCACATGCTTCATGCGGTCTTCCTCTTTGTCGCGGCGTGTCAACTCGTGTTTCTTGATCCGTCCCTCCAGATAATCATCCACCCACGCGCCGACTACTAAGCCGTATTGCGTCTTTCCGCCTAACGGGCTTTTGTCTTTGAGCGGCTCTGCCGCGGTCTTTCGACTTTGAGCGACTCCGTCGCGGTCTAAAATTGTCTGCGCATATACGTAGTATTTCTCCTCTTTGTCCTGAACGAGCCATCCCTCTTTGCGGAACTTGGCGAACTGCTCCACGGCGGCGCCATACACGCGCTCGTCGTGCTCGTCTGTACCCGGTGCAAAATTGATCTCCGGTTTGATAATGTGGTACAAGCTCTTTTCGTTACCCGCAGCCTCTGCGCGCGCCTCTTCCGAGTTCAACACATCGTACGGACGGCTGCTAACTTGCTCCACCAACTCTTTCGGTGGACGTATCCCTCTAAACGGTTTGATCTTCATAAAATCATTTACGATTTAATCATTTACGATTTGGTCATTTATTTGTTCATTGAGTCATTGAACCAATTTAGACTAAATGGCTAAATAGCCAAATGGTACATAAATGGTACATGGTAAATGAACAAATGGTACATTACGCCTTCTTTTCTGCCACTGTCGCACCACCCATGCTGCACGTGCCGTTAAACATCGCTCCCGGTTCGACGATCAAGGTCTTGGTGATTACATCGCCCATGATCTTGCCGCTCGTACGGAGCGATAACTGCTCACGGCACGTGATCTTGCCCTCCATTAAGCCTAATATCTCTGCGTTCTGGCACACGATCGTGCCTTTCACACGACCGGCCTCTCCGATCACCACCTTGCCCCTACACTGCAAATCTCCCTCAATCAATCCGTCTATGCGGTAATCGCTGTCCGCCGTTATATTTCCTACAATCTTGCTGCCTGCGGTCAGCGCGTTGAACATCGCACCGCTCTGCTGTTTGTCATTTGCCATAATCATATATATTTTAGTTATTCAAAATATCGCGCAACTCTGCACGCAAATTCGTTGCAAAGATACAACTTTTTTTTGACATACGCAAATTTCTCTGCAGTTTTTTTTCCGTTACTCACGTTTTGTTGGAGCTCTTTGCGCGGGACTCAGTTTTGCCGGACTCCTTCTTTACCTCGCGTCTCCTGCAATCAGCAGGATAATCCATGTCAGCAGCGGTGACACAAAGAACGACAGCAACGCCCATCCTAACGGGTCACGGTGCCTGTTCACCGCCATGCGGTACGCAATGTGGATACGAATGAAATACACTAACAGCAGTGCCGCCAATCCGAACAACACACCTATCATGCCTAACGCTATACCCGACATTCCGGCGAACAGACCTGCCAACAGATCCTCAATGGTAGTAATTAAATTTTCCATATTACATATCTTGTTTCAAACCAAACAGGGAGCAAAAGTACTGCTTTTTTTTGACATATGCAAATATTTTTCACTTTTCTCTTGCGTATGTGCAATTTTTGTTGTACCTTTGTACCAAATTTAATACCAACATAAGAAAGTGAAAAATATCACAGTTCGATTTTGTGGAGATTCCGGCGACGGCATGCAGCTGACGGGTAACATGTTTGCCCAGCTCGCAGCCGAAATGGGGAATGAGATTTCCACGCTGCCGGATTTTCCGGCAGAGATACGTGCGCCGCAGGGCACTTTAGGCGGCGTGAGTGCTTTCCAGGTAGAGTTAGGGCGGGAGGTCTATACCTCCGGCGACAAGGCGGATGTAGTGGTGGCGATGAACGCCGCCGCGCTGAAGGTCTGTACCTTAGGCTCGCATTTCAACCATCCGCAGGCGCATTTCGATGATGAGTTCGCGCTGTATCACAGGCACGCGATCGTCATTGTCGATACGGATTCGCTGGCCGACAAGGATTTAGAGAAAGCGCAGTACCACACCGGCAATCCGTTCACGGAATTAGGCATTCCCGAGAGTGTGCAGATAGTCCCGGTAGCCCTGACAACGCTCACCAAAGAGGCGCTCAAAGACTCCGGCATGGACAACAAGTCCGTACTCAAATGCCGCAACATGTTCGCCTTGGGCTTGATTTATTGGCTGTTTGACGAACCGATGGACAAAGCCATTCATCTTCTCGAAGAGAAATTCAAGAAGAAACCTGCACTCGTAGCTCCGAACACCAAGGTCATGGTGGACGGCTACAACTACGGTCAGAACCTCGCCCTCTCCATCAATCAGATTCATCTTGGTCAGACCTGCGAAGGCGGTCTGGGTCACACCTGGAAGCGGTCTGTCAGCGATAGCGGTCTGTCAGCGAAGCGGTCTGTCAGCGATAGCGGTCTGTCAGCGCAGCGGTCTTTGTACACCTCCATCGCCGGCAACAAGGCGACGGCGTGGGGACTGATTGCTGCTGCTCAGAAAGCCGGCAAACGGCTTTTCCTCGGTTCGTACCCGATCACGCCGGCGACGGATATACTGCATGAGCTGGCGGCACGCAAAGACATGAACGTCATGGCCATTCAGGCGGAGGACGAGATAGCGGGTGTCTGCACGGCTATCGGAGCCGCTTTTGCCGGTGATCTGGCATGCACGAGCACTTCCGGTCCCGGATTGTCGCTGAAATCAGAGGCAATCGGTTTGGCTGTCATGGCAGAGTTGCCATTAGTGGTGATTGACGTGCAGCGCGGCGGTCCTTCGACAGGCCTGCCGACCAAGACCGAGCAGACCGACCTCCTCCAAGCCCTTTACGGCCGCAACGGGGAGTGCCCGGCGGTTGTCATAGCCGCTTCTTCGTCCGCCAACTGCTTCGACTACGCCTACGAGGCTTGCAAGATAGCGCTGGAGAACATGACGCCGGTGATTCTGATGACCGACACTTATCTGGCGAACGGTACGGCGCTCTGGCGTATCCCGAAGTTAGCCGAACTGCCGGAAATAAATCCGCAAACCGTTCCCGAGGAACTGAAAGGACATTATAATCCCGCGTTACGCGACGCGCGAGGCGTGCGTTATTGGGCGT
The DNA here is from genome assembly GCA_002369075.1 of Bacteroidales bacterium UBA3808. Lineage (GTDB taxonomy): Bacteria > Bacteroidota > Bacteroidia > Bacteroidales > Paludibacteraceae > Colicola. The sequence continues at coordinate 26,537 of DFEG01000016.1, forward strand.
ACCCGGGCATGGAGGGCTACGAGCACCGGAATATCGGTCTCGAGCGCGACGCCGAGAAGGGTACTATCTCCACCAACCCCGAGAACCACGAACAGATGGTCCTTGCCCGCAAACACAAGATAGAGCAGATTGCCAACTCCATTCCTGAGTTGAAGGTGATAAAGCCGTCATTGAGTCAATTGTCAACTATCCATACGGCTTCAGCCGATCGTTCGAGGCTTTGCCGAGATAAGAACTGTCAACTATCAACTACCAACGGCACGTTGCTCGTGGGCTGGGGTAGTACCGAAGGACATCTGCATGCGGCGGCGAATGAATTGGGATGTGACCTCGCGCACTTCAACTACATTTGCCCGCTGCCGAAGAACACGCATGAAGTGCTCTCGCAGTACAAACGAATAATTGTATGTGAGCTCAATACAGGACAGTTCGCCGCCTATCTCCGTGCGCAGTTCCCCGATCTTCACATCGAGCAATACAACGAGATCCAAGGACAGCCGTTCGCGGTAGAAAGAATAGTTAACTTTGTTAAAAAATCTGAATAATTATCAATTATCAATTATCAATTAAAATGACCGCAAGTGAATTTAAGTCCGACCAATATGTACGTTTCTGTCCGGGGTGCGGCGACCACGCTATCTGCATGGCACTCCAGAAAGCCATGGCGCAGATAGGTGTCCCGACCCACCAAGTGGCAGTCATTTCCGGTATCGGCTGTTCGAGTCGCATGCCGCACTACCTCAACACCTACGGCTTCAATACCATCCACGGCCGCGGCGGCGCGATCGCTACCGGCGTAAAGACAAGCCATCCCGAGCTCACCGTCTGGCAGATGTCCGGCGACGGCGACTGTCTGGCTATCGGCGGAAACCATTTCATCCACGAGATACGACGTAATGTGGACCTCAATGTATGCGTTTTCAATAACCGCATCTACGGGCTCACCAAAGGCCAGTATTCGCCGACCAGTCCGAAAGGATTTGTATCCAAGTCCTCGCCCTTCGGTACGGTAGAGCGTCCGTTTGTACCGGCTCAACTGGTTCTTGGCGCCGGCGGTACGTTCTTCGCCCGCACGCTCGATGTAGATATGCCGACGACGGTCGATTGTCTCGTGGCCGCACAGCAGCACAAAGGTTGCTCCATCGTGGAGTGCCTCGTCAACTGCGTCATTTTCAATAACGGTACCCACGCGTGGATAGCCGACCGAGAGCAGCGCGCCGAGCACTCGATTATCCTCAAGCACGGCGAGAAGATGATCTTCGGCAAGAACAACGACAAGGGTCTGGCTATCGAGATTGACTCGCAGACCTTTGTACCACGGCTGATTGTCGTGCCTGCGTCTGACCCGCGTGTGCTCGTTCATGACGCGCACCAGCAAGATCCGACGCTCCATCGGCTCCTTGCCCTTATGGGACAAGAGAGAAATCTGGAGGTCAATCTCTCCCCCTCTATGGGGGTGAAGAGCTCTGCTCAATCGGACTGCCAGTGGCCGTCCGTAGAACAACAAGGGGAGGGGGCTTTGCCTATTGCCCTTGGCGTCATCCGCGACGTGGAGGAGGAGACCTACAACGATGCGGTGAACAACCAGATAGCCGAGGTGCGCGGCAAAGCAAAGGCGAAGACTTTTGACGAACTGACCGCCACCCTCGAGCAATGGACGATGTAAATAGACACTTGATAAATCCGAAGGAATTACAAGTAGTAAGGTGTCAAATATTTAGAATGCGTTTCTTTTTGTTAAGGAAACGCATTTTTCGTTTGTGCAGGTGCGTGAATTTGAGTACTTTTGCAGTATATTTAATAGGGTTATTAAAGATATGTATCAGTTAGGAATAGATATAGGTAGTACGACGATAAAAGCTGCGCTTATAAAAGTGCAAAGGGACGATGCACAATGTACAAAGGAAGTTATTGCGACGGCGTATGAGCGGCATAATGCGGCGCCGGCTGTAGTGGGAAGCAAGATGCTGAAGAAGATGCTTGCATCAGTCGAAAGTCAAAAGTCGAAAGACCGTCCTTCGGACTCAAAGCTCAAAGGAGAGGAGAAAATCAGTGTGGCTATTACCGGTTCGGTGGGAATGGGCTACGCTACGAGGCTCGGCGTGCCGTTTGTGCAGGAAGTGATTGCGGCGGCGGAAGTGGTGAAGCAGATGTACCCCGAGGTGCATACTTTGGTCGATATAGGCGGCGAGGACAGCAAGATGATTTTCTTCGAGCCCGGGCGTGTACCGGACATGCGCATGAACGGCAACTGCGCAGGCGGGACAGGCGCGTTCATCGACCAGACGGCTACGTTGTTAGGTGTCGATGTGACGGAGATAAACGGTCTGGCAGCCAAAGCGGAACATGTGTATCCGATTGCGTCCCGCTGCGGCGTGTTCAGCAAGACGGATATACAGAACCTTATTTCACGGTCGGTGAGCAAAGAAGATATCGCAGCGTCGATGCTCAATGCGGTGTCGATGCAGGTGGTAAGTGCGTTGGCGAGAGGAACAGAGATATTGCCGAAAGTGCTGCTATGCGGCGGACCGTTTGCTTATATACCGGAACTGCGTAAACATCTGCAAAAGGCGATGGGCGTCGGCGAGGAAAATATCGTCTTGCCGCAATATAGCCAGTTTGTGCCGGCGATTGGAACAGCCTTGTTAAGTATGAAGGACGGATGTACGATGTTCGATTTCACGCACGCGCGTACCTTATTTGATAACACGGACGACCGGACAGCCGACCTGACGCACACCCTGCCGCCCCTCTTCAAGAACGAGGAGGAATACCAAGAGTGGGTAAAAAGTAAAAACCTCATCCATGTGCCTGTAAATCAGTCTGTCAGTCCGCAGGACGGTCTTTTTTTCCTCGGCGTGGACAGCGGCAGTACGACGACGAAGATTGTGCTGTTGGACGACGAAGGGAAACTTGTTTACAAGGACTACTGCTATAACAACGGTAACTCATATGACGCTTTCTTGGGTGCTTTGCAGCGGATGCATGAGGCGTTAGGCGACGATGTAGAGATTGCAGGCAGCTGCTCCACGGGTTACGGTGAACAGTTATTAAAGACCGCTTTCCGTCTGGACTACGGCATTGTGGAGACGATGGCGCATTTCACGGCGGCGAAAGCCATGCTGCCGGAAGTGTCGTTTGTGCTGGACATCGGTGGACAGGACATGAAAGCGATCTTTGTGGAGAACGGCTCGATACGGCGCATTGAGATCAACGAGGCGTGCTCGTCCGGCTGCGGCAGTTTTATCATGACCTTTGCCAAGCAGTTGGGCTATGAGGTGGGTGAGTTCGCGAAGATGGCAACCTTGGCGCAACACCCTTATGACCTCGGAACACGGTGTACGGTGTTCATGAATAGCAAAGTCAAACAGGCGATGCGCGAAGGCGCGAAGATAGAGGACATAGCCGCCGGATTCAGTTACTCGGTCATCAAGAACTGCCTTTACAAAGTAATGAAACTGCAGTCGTTTGACGAGTTGGGCGACCATATCATGGTACAGGGCGGCACGTTCCGCAACCACTCGGTGGTCAGAGCATTAGAACTGCTGACCGGTAAGGATGTGCAGTTCAGCCCGATACCGGAGTTAATGGGCGCATACGGATGTGCGTTGCATGCACTGCGCAGGAAAGGAGGAACGCTATGAAACTGAATGAATTGATAGATGCGAACCATTTTGAGGAGCGGGAAGAAGTGTGCCCCGGTTGTCAAAACAAGTGCCAAGTACGGTGCTACACCTTTGCGGGGGGCAGGACATATTTCTCTGGCAATAACTGCGAGAAAGTGTATTCAAACAGGGCGGAGGGCGCCCGTCAAGGCGTGAACATGTTCGAAGAGAAATACCGATTACTCTTTGAGACTCATCTTTCTACTTTGAACGCAAGTGGTCTTTCTACTTTGAGCCCGAAGGGCGGTCTAACAATAGGTCTTCCGCGCGGTTTGGGCATGTACGAGGATTACCCGTTCTGGCAGACGTTTTTTCATTGCTGCGGGATACGGACCGTGCTGAGCGGTGTGAGTACGAACCGCCTCTACGAAAAGGGCGTGCGGACCATCGTGGCGGACAATATATGTTTTCCTGCCAAGCTGATGCACGGGCATGTGATGGACCTGATACAGAAAGGTGTGGACCGGATTTTCTATCCGTGGGTGGTGTATGAGCGCAAAGAGGACGAGGGGGCGAAGAACTCGTTTAACTGCCCGATCGTGAGCGGCTACTCGGATGTGCTGAAGAGTTCCATCCGTCCGGAAGAGAAATACGGCATCCCGCTCGACGCACCGACTATCTCGTTCAAGGACGAGGAACTGCTGCGGAGTTCGCTCGTGGAGTATATGAATGGCCTGAATATCCCTGCCCATACTGTACAAGCGGCGGTGACGCAGGCTATAGAGGCGCAGAAAGAGTATCTGGACGCTCTGGAGAGGCGCGACTTGGCGGTGCTGGAGGCGGCAAAGAAAGAAGGGCGGATGGTTATTCTGTTAGCGGCACGGCCGTACCATATCGACCCGCTTATCCAACACAAGATAGCCGACGCCATCGCGGCGATGGGTATTGACGTAGTGACAGAAAACATCGCCACCCATGCCGGGCAGGGCGTGTATGGCGAGATCAATGCACTGTGCCAGTGGGCATACCCGAACAGGATTTTCAAGGCAGCGCATTTTGTGGGCAACAGCGATTACAAGGGCTTGCACATGGTACAACTGACCTCTTTCGGCTGCGGACCAGACGCGTTTATTCTGGATGAGGTAAGAGGAATCTTAGGGCGCTACGGCAAGAACCTGACCGTGCTGAAGATAGACGATGTGAACAATATCGGCTCGCTGAGGCTGAGAGTGCGGTCATTAGTGGAAAGCGTGAATACTTCCTCTCGAAATCCCGAAATCCCGAAATATCGAAATATCGGAAAGAATAGTCCGTGGACGACGAAGCCCTTTGAGGTAGAGGACAAGGAGCGGGTGATATTGGCGCCGTATTTCGCGGAAGGGTACAATGAGTTTCTGCCTACTATTTTCAAGTTGGCGGGCTATAAGATGGTGCCGCTGCCGATGGGTACGCAGGCGGATGCCGAAGAGGGATTGCGCGTGGCGAACAACGATATTTGCTATCCGGCAACAATCGTGGTGGGCAGTATCGTGCGGGCGTTGAAGTCGGGCAAGTATGACTTGGACAAGACGGCTGTTGCCATTACGCAGACAGGCGGACAGTGCCGCGCAAGCAATTATTATTCGCTTATCAAGAACGCACTCGTAGCGGCAGGCATGAGCCAAGTGCCGGTCATCTCCGTGGCTATCGGTCCCGACCAGAAGAACAACCAGCCGGGATTCCAAATAGAGTGGAGCAAGTTGATCCGCCCTACATTGGAAGCATTGTTCTTTGCCGACGCACTTGCCAAACTCTATTATCCGGCGGCAGCCCGTCCTATAAGTCCTACTGCAAAGCAGTTGTATGACCATTATTTGGAGGCAGTGCAGCCGCTGTTGGAGAGACGGGATTACAGAGGAATGCGGCGGATGATGGCGGAGGCAGTGAAGGATTTTGATGCTATTTGCGACCATACGAAAGAGGTGACGCAAGTCGGTGTGGTAGGTGAGATTTATGTCAAGTATAACTCCTTCAGCAACAAAGAGGTCATCAAATGGCTCATAGCGCACGGCGTGGAAGTGGTGCCACCGGCTATTACGGGATTCTTCTCAACCTCTATTCCCAATGCGTTCATTTTCAAGGACCAGCATATCCGTCAGGACGGTCTCAAACCCTGGCAGGCATGGCTGGCGAATAAATTGCTGAGGCACTACGCGCATGTGTATGACAAGATTTGCAGGCCGTTCCCGTACTACAGGCCGTTCTCGGATATTATGGATGTATGGCGTGCGAGCCGCAAAGTGATCAACTCGGCGGCGGACTTCGGCGAGGGATGGTTCCTGCCGGGCGAGGTATGCGAGTTAGCCGAAAGCGGCGTGAAGAAAGTGGTGTCGCTGCAACCGTTCGGGTGCATTGCCAACCATATCATCAGCAAAGGTATCGAGCGGCGGTACAAGGAGCTGTACCCCGATTTGTCGCTGCTGTTCCTCGATTTCGACGCCGGCACGAGCGAAACCAATGTGGCAAACAGACTGCACTTTATGTTGGAAAACTGAAATAAATGACTATATGGTAAATGACAAAATGGTAAATGAAACGATGGAGACGCGGATCCGGGAAGTGGCGCAGGAGTTGTTTTTCAAGCAAGGCTATGCGGCTACTTCGACCACACAGATAGCCAAAGAAGTGGGCTGCACCCAGGCGTTGGTGCATTATTATTACCGGACAAAAGAGAATCTCTTCCGCCAGATTTTTCTGGAGCAGATAGAAGCGGCGTTGAACGTAATCAGCCGTTCGCTGGTCAGCGAGGAGAGTTTTGAGAATTTCCTGCGTTCTGCTATCTCGCTCTATTTCGACACGCTGATGCAAAATCCGCGTCTGCCGTATTTCGTGTTAGAAGAACTGGTGAGCAATCCCGAAAGGCGTAAATATCTGAGGGAACATTTCGTAAAGAAACCGGGCTACGTCATGTTATACATGCAGTTAGAGGCACGTGTGAAGGCGGAGCAACAGGCAGGGCGGCTGGCGAAAATAGATGCGTTTGATATCATGATGTCCGTGGCGTCACTCACGGTCTTTACGTTTATCTCGCTGCCGATGTACCAAGACCTCCTCTCGCGCACCGACGAGCAGGTGCGAGAGTTTGTGCACCATCGCAAGGAAGAAGTGACCCGTCTGGTGCTGCAAGGTGTCCGGGCGTAACTACCGGTATTTGGCCTCGGTGTAGTCGCCTAAAATAGAGAGATAAGACTCATACCGGCTCATGGCTATCTCACCGTGCTCCACGGCTTCAATCACGGCGCAGCCGGGTTCGTTGGTGTGCGTACAGTTGCCGAAACGGCAGTCGGCACTGATCCGGAAAATCTCAGGGAAGAAATGCCCGACCTCCTCACGCTCGAAATCAATCGTACCGAACCCCTTAATCCCCGGAGTATCAATAATCCAACCTTTGCTTTCTGCAGGCTCTGTACCGTTTTGACTTTCGACTAACTCGTACATCTCCGAGAAAGTGGTGGTATGCATTCCTTTGTCGTGCGAGTCGGATATCTTGCCTGTTCGTGTTATTTCCCGTCCGAAAAGGGCATTCAGAAGCGTGCTTTTGCCCACACCCGAGTTGCCGGAGAGAAGGGTAGTCTTGCCTGCCAGAAGAGGCAAGATCTCTGATGGCTGAAGGCTGATAGCTGACATCTCAAAGGTCTCGTAGCCGATAGACTCATAGAGCGCCCTGAGCTCTGCCAGTTGCCCTAACTCTTCCTCTTTGAGCAAATCAATCTTATTGAATATAAGGATCGCGCGCACGCGGTAAGCCTCGCAGGTCGCCAGAAAGCGGTCGATGAACGTCGTGGAGGTGACAGGGTGATTAACCGTCACGATAAGTGCCACTTGGTCAATATTAGCTGCCAGAATATGGCTCTCTTTGCTCAGGTTGGTCGATCGCCGGATGATATAGTTCCGCCGCTCCTCTACCTCTGTGATCCAGAAGCCGGCTTCACTGCTTTCGACTTTCGACTTTTGACTTTCAACTACCACGTAGTCTCCGACCGCTACAGGGTTGGTACTACGGATACCGCGAATGCGGAAATTGCCTTTTATATGGCATTCCACACTCGTACCATCGTCCAGCCGGACGATGTAACTGCTACCCGTTGACTTAATGACTAATCCTCTCATAATTGGGGCCCCGACGGGTGCTAACGTATAGTGCACCCGGTGGGGAGAGCGGAGGCAATGGTCGCACTTGCCATTTAGCGGAGCGGTATGGCTCTTGCGATCCATTTGCCGAACGCGACTATATAGTCATGATCTCTTTTTCCTTGGCGGCGTAGAGAGCCTCGACCTTGGCGACGTACTTGTCGTGGGTCTTCTGCATATCCTCCTCGGCGTCTTTCTCCACATCCTCGCTCAGACCGTTCTTGACGAGTTTCTTGAACTCCTCAATAGCGTCGCGGCGGGCGTTGCGGATCGACATCTTCGCGTTCTCTGTTTCGGCTTTGCACTGCTTGCACAGGTCCCGGCGGCGCTCCTCGGTCAGCGGAGGAAGGATCAGACGGATCGTCTCGCCGTTGTTCGACGGAGCCAGACCGATGTTCGAGTTGATGATGGCGCGCTCGATCTCACCGATCAGTTTCTTCTCCCACGGAGTGATGGCGATGGTACGCGCATCGGGGGTGGTGACCGTCGCGCAAGAACTCAGCGGCGACAGGGTGCCGTAGTACTCGATCTTGATCGGATCCAGAATACGCGGGTTGGCTTTACCGGCACGGATGTGCTGAAGGGTGTCGTCTAAGTGAGCGACTGCGTTCTGCATCTGCTCTTCGGCTGCAGACTCAAATAATTCGAGTTCTTCTTCCATTTTTGTGTTGTTTTATGGTTTAACCAGTGTTCCTATAGTCTCTCCGTTGATAACTTTTTCGAGATTGCCGGGGACGTCCATGTTAAAGACATAAATGGGCATGCCGTTCTCTTTGCACATCACGGTTGCCGTCTGGTCCATGACCTTCAGCCCGCGGCGGATAACCTCGTCGTAGGTGATCTCGGAGAACTTGGTGGCCGTCGGGTCTTTCTCGGGGTCGGCAGTGTAGATGCCGTCCACGCGCGTGCCCTTGAGCATCACGTCGGCTTTGATCTCCAGCGCGCGGAGAGACGAACCGGTGTCCGTCGTGAAATAGGGTGCTCCCGTTCCGCCGGCAAGAATGACTACATTGCCTTTCTCCAGCAAACGTATCGCTTTGGCAGGGCTGTAGAAATCGCCGACAGGCTCCATGCGGATGGAGGTCAGCACGCGTACCGGCTGACCGATAGCCTCCAATGCCGACGCCAAAGCCAAGGCATTGATAACAGTAGCTAACATGCCCATCTGGTCGCCTTTTACACGGTCGAAACCTTTCTGGGTGCCGCTTAGACCGCGGAAGATGTTTCCGCCGCCAATGACGATACCTATCTGCACACCTTTCCCGGCAATGGCTTTCACCTGCTCGGCGTATTCCGCCAGGTGCTGGGTATCAATACCTTGTTTGTTGGCGCCTGCCAAGCTCTCGCCTGACAATTTCAGTAATATTCGCTTAAACATAATTGTCAATTATCAAAATTTGACTTGTCAAATAATCGTGCCCCTTTGGGGCTAAGAATTATCAACTATCAACTATCAATTATCAATTATCAACTATCGACGCATCGTACCAACTCGCGTACATGGCATAGTTGTTGGCAATGGTCTTGTTGATTTCCTCGGTCTGCGCGGGGTCGGCTTTCTTGATGAACTTAGCCGGCACGCCGCCCCAGATCTCATGAGGACCGATCTGTGTGCCCTTGAGCACCAACGCTCCCGCTGCCACAATAGCACCTTCGCCCACATGTGCGCCGTCGAGTAGGGTGGAACCCATGCCGATGAGCGCGTAGTCATCGACATCCGCGCCGTGGATCGTCACGTTGTGTCCCACGGATACGTAGTCGCCTAACGTGATGGTGGATTTCTTATAGAGCGTGTGCAGCACTGCGCCATCCTGAATGTTGCAATGTTTGCCGATGGTGATGGTGTTCACGTCGCCGCGCAGAACGGAGTTGAACCACAGACTCGTTCCCTCGCCCACCGTCACATCGCCGACAACCGTGGCGTTCTCCGCCATGAACACGTCGTCGGCAATGCGCGGTACTAACAATTCACCATTACGGTTAATAGATTTAACTAATGCCATTTAGTCTTTTATCTTTTAGCGTAAGCGGTCTTTTGTCTTTTAGCGCAGCGGTCTATTATCGTGCGTTGATAATTGCTTCGAATTTCTCTGCTACGAGAGCGGCACCGCCGATCAGACCGCCGTCGATGTCCGGGCATGCGAACAGCTCGGCTGCGTTCTTCTCGTTGCAGCTGCCGCCGTAGAGGATAGTCGTGTCCTCGGCTGCCTCTTTGCCGTATTTCTCGGCTACGAGCGAACGGATATAAGCGTGGATCTCCTCTGCCTGTGCCGGCGTAGCGGTCAGACCGGTACCGATAGCCCAAACCGGTTCGTAAGCCAGGGTGATGTTCTTCCACTCCTCTGCGCTCAAACCGAAGACGGAGCCTTCCAACTGTGCTTTAACCACCTCGTTCTGCTTGCCTGCCTCGCGCTCCTCTTTCACTTCGCCGATACAGAAGATCACTTTCAGACCGTTAGCCAATGCCAGGCGTACTTTCTCTGCCAGCATCTCGTAGCTCTCTGCGTAGTACTGACGACGCTCCGAGTGACCTAAAATCACGTACTCCGCACCGGTCGATTTAACCATTTCTGCGCTCACCTCGCCGGTGTACGCACCTTTCTCATGGTCAGCGCAGTTCTCGGCTGCCACTTTGATCGGCGAACCCTTGAGCAGCTCTGCCACGGTAGCCAGATGAATGAACGGCGTACCGATCACTACGGCGCACTTGGGGTCTTTTACTGCTGCTTTCAACTCGGTAGCCAGCGCTACACCTTCCTGCAGGTTCTTGTTCATTTTCCAGTTACCTGCAACCATTTTTGTTCTCATAATCGTATATGTTTTTAAATGTTTATATCTATCTTTTGTATATCCGTCCTTCGTACTTTACTTGATTTTCTGTCCGAGAACGGTATATTTTTCATTGTCACGGATGATAACAATCTGCCCGTTCTCCATCACCTTCACAGCCTTCTCTGCCACTTCTGCGTTCTCAATCGCGGTAGTCGTTGCCTTGCGCACGAAGAGGCTCGGCAGAATCATACTCTTGTTGGTCGGCGTCGTAGTAGCGTAGGTGGTGAAACGTGAATTGCCTTGGTTATAATTATAGAGGAAACGACCCTTATTCTCATCGCTGTTTAATATGGTTGCCTCTCCGGCTGTGATTGAGATGCTCCATGTAGAAGCACCGCTGTTGGCAAACTTGACTTTCTTTGCAGCGGTAGCTACGAGCAATTGACCATTGTTGGTGAAGGTCCAATAGTTGCCGGATTGGCCGACAGTCATGATTTTTACTTCGCTATTGGCACTCAGCATGACTTGGTTATTGGTGATCGTTATGTCCTCTGTGTTAAACCAGCTTGAATTATTGTTGGAGCCTTCTCCGGCAGCGGCTTGGTTCTTGGAACTGCAAACTAAAATCACCTCATCGCCGGCAGCGAGGTTGTTGATATTTGTCAGCAGAGTAAATGCGCCTGTACCGGGAGTCGGATCATCACCCGGCTGTACCTCCGGATCCGTCGGGTCGGTAGGTTCAACGTAACCCGTGCTGTCCGGTACGATACCGATGATGACGGCTTGATCATCGTTAAAATCGTAGCTGCCACCTCCGGCACCGCCGCTTTCGGGAACCAGCTTGTCGAGGGCGAAGAAACCATCGTTAGTACCCGACCAACCCCAGTTGAAGTGGAATTTGTCATCGCTGTCATAGCCGTCACAAATAAAGCTATGACCGCCGGTACTTTCGCCTTCGTCATCATAACCGGCGCCATCATACAGGATCGGGCGTCCTTTGTCCAGTTCCGCTTTGAGCATGGCTGTCCAATCCTCGTCACTCCATTTTTCGTAATAAGTCCAGCCTTCGTATTCATAACCGTCGCGTATGTAGCTCACAATACTGTCTTTGTTGTATCTGAAATGTCTCCACAAGGCGTTCTCTGCGCACTGTGTATCTGTACTATCTTGATAGTTAGTAGTATAAGTTCCCGAACCGTCGTCATCATAACTGCCGTAAGCCATCTCTGTGGCTACACCGCAATGGTACATCAGTGTTGCTACGGCAGTCTTTTGTGCAGTGTTTGAACTACCGGAGTAGGAGTTCTTCATGTTAGCCCAATCGTACGTCGTGTTGCCGAAATCGGCGGACAAAGAGTCCGTGTATATGGAGGAATACTGAGGGATATAATTGCCGTCCCCGTCCGTCACGAAATTTCCCTCATCGTCTGTTACATAAGGCTCGGTCGGATCTAACGGCAGGTACGAGTGGCTGCCTGTTCCTTTCTTGGGCCATTGCCAGTAGTTCATCACCTGTGCCATCGCGGTTGCCACGCAGCCGGTAGCGGCTTTGGTAGAGTTAGGTCCGAATGTTCCTGTTCCGGGGCAGAGCTGGTTATAGGGCTCGTCCTGATCCCATGTTGTCTGGATCAGCGGACCGACTATCGGAGTTGCTTTCGCCTTCCGCGCACTCTGGCGGAGCGCTTTCCATTCGGCTTGCGTTTCCTCGGCGGCTACTACGCCGTCCCTCTCTACGCGTCGGATAAACCGGTCGTATTTGCCCATCCATTTCTTCAGGTTAGCCGGCATGTTATCCGTGCGGAAATGGCCTGTCTCCGAATAGGCGAGAACAGGAGTGACCGCATCGTTGGCAGCGATGATGACCCATCCTTCACCGTCGGCGTTCTCATAGAGATAATACTGCGGCTCTTCCGCCGTGTTAATCGCTTTGCGCACCATTCGTTTGACTGGAGCGGCTTTGCGTATTCCGTTAGCCTGTGCCGGCGCTACATTCATAAAATGGTTCGCTACAACTGCTGCGTCCTCTGGCGAGACGCGTCCGGCAAACAGGGTTGCCGATACCAATAAGGCGATAATGCTTATATAGACTTTTCTCATGATAATAGTTTATTGGATTTGTATTCCCATTAAATCATATTTTTTCCCGTCACGGACGATGACGACCTGATTGCCGTCAATGATCTTGCTCGCCGGAATCGTAACTTCGTTATTCTCAATAGCCTCTGTATCTTCCTTCTGGGGCTCTTCCGGCCGGTCGGGAACGATGCCGATGAGCACGTCCTGGTCTTCGTTGAAATCATAATTGCCGCCGCCTGCTCCTCCGCTGCCCGGAACGAGGGAGGAGAGCCGGTAGTAGCCGTCGCCGGCACCGGACCAGCCCCAGTTGAAGTGGAAATAGCCATCTTCGTCGTACCCGTCACAGATAAAACTGTGCCCGCCTTCGGAACTTGCTCCTCCGTACAGGATCGGGCGTCCTTTGTCCAGTTCGGCTTTCACCATGGCGGTCCAATCCTTATCCGTCCAGGAGTCGTAATAGGTGTACTTATAGCCGGAGCGGCTGGTTTGTGTATAGCCGTCCCGTGCGTAAGCGGTCAAACTGTCTTTCTTGTAACCGAAATAGTACCATAAGGCGTTCTGGGCACAGCCGCCGGCCTCCTCCGATTCGGGCGTGCCCCAGGTCCAGTCATTGTAGTTGAGCGTGTACGTGCCTGATCCGCCGTTGTTTTGGTTGCCGTACATCATTTCGGTCGCCACGCCGCAGTGGTACATCAGCGTGGCTACTGCCTTTTTGGAGGCTGCCGGACTGAAAAACAGGTACTTGTTGCGCATGTTTTCCCAATCGTAGGTGGTGTTCTCAAAATCGGCAAAAAGCGTCTCCGTGTAGTCGGAGGAATAGTTCGGCCATCCGAGGAAGTTTTCAGGTCTTTCCGGATTGAGAGGTCTGTACGACTTGCTTCCTGTTCCCTTCTTGGGCCACTGCCAGTAGTTCATCACCTGTGCCATGGCGGTTGCTACGCAGCCGGTATAAGCCTTGTTGCTTCCCGTGCCCGGACATAAATCATTGTAGGGCGCTTCCTGGTCCCATTGCGTCTGGATCAGCGGACCTATTACGGGAGTGTGGGGGGTGGCTGCGCGAGGCGCCTTGCGAAGTGCGCCCCATTGTGCCTTCGCTTCCTCCGATGCCGTTATACTGTCCGCCTCAAGGCGGGTGATGAACCGGTCGTACTTGCCTAACCAGCGGCGTATGTTGGACGGCATGCTGTCCGTGCGGAAATGACCCGTCTCCGAGTAGGCGAGAACAGGGTGCACTGCATCGTTGGCGGCGATGATAACCCAACCCTCGCTGTCCGCGTTCTCATATATATAATACCGGTTGTCCGCTGTACTGCTTGTATGCTTGCGTACCATCCGTTTGGCAGGAACGGCTTTTTTCATGCCCGGCACGGCGGAAGACGCGCGGACATTCATGAAGTTGTTCGCCACGAGCGCTGCTTCTTCCTCACTCACACGCTCTGCCCGCAGCGTCATCGACGACGCCATAAGGGCTAATATTACTACAAAAATCTTTCTCATCTTATTTCCCCTTTTTCACTTTTCATTTTTCATCTTTCATTTTTATCTGTTTCTTACATTATACTTATCAATAATCGTGCCGTTCTGTACCACGAACACACCCGGATTGGCGCGTACTATCGTTTTGAGGGTCACGGGGTCGATGGTACAGAACACTTTTTCTACCGTCTCTTCGTCCATGCCGGTCTCCTCGCCGAAATCAAATATCTCGTCCTCGCCGGAGCCGGTCAGAAAATAGCACTGCTCGCCACGCAAAAGGCACTCGGTATAAATACGCAACACCTTGTCCGTCTGCTTGCGGTCGGTTTTCTTGAGGTCGTACATCGCAACGAGTGTCACCGGTTCTTCCGACTCTAAAATGTCGTAGGTTATATCCTCGAACTCCATGGTCAGGATCTCGAAATCGTGGATAGGCGGCTCGTAACCTTTCTTGACGAGCACGGATTTCTGATCCACGAACTTCCACTCGGGATCGCCCTTCGGGTAGTTCTCCAGCGTGAACTCCTGCTGCACGCCGTCTTTCTCGTAGATCAGCGTGGTCTCATAGACGTCGGGCTCGGCGTTCTCGGGTATCGCCATCAGCTTGGGAATGTTGTTGCCGATCTTGTACGGACGGAAATCCATGACAGGCAAATGCTGGTAGGTATATTCCATGAGTCCGAATCCGGCAAAGAAAGTGACGATGGCGATTGCCAGCTCCGCTTTCCATGAGAAGGTCTGCGGAATAGCCTTGCGGCAAACGAGCAATACAACCACCAGCGAGAGAAGAACAACGTTCTTCCAGAAGGTCTGCCAGTTGGTCAGCACCAACGCATCGCCGAAACAGCCGCAGTCGGATACCGGGTTCGTCAGCGCAATCCAGAGCGTCAGCGGCGTCATTACCAGATAGAACACTAACGAGAGCCAACTCGTCCATTGCGTGCGTACGTTCAATAACATACACACGCCCAAGATCAGCTCCACGGAGATCAGGGCAATCGCTCCTACTTCAGCCAACGGCAGCAACTCCGTGAAGAACCCGCCAAAGGCCTTCAGGTAATCCTCGATCTTATATACTGTGCCTAACGGGTCAACCGCTTTCACAAAGCCCGAGAAGATGAACGTCACTGCCAACAACGTGCGGGCTGTGCTTCCAATAATATGTTTTGTCTTGTTCATTTTTGTCTTTCGACTATTGTCTTTCTACTTTTGTCTTTCTACTTTCGACTTTCTACTTTCTACTTTGAGCACGGAGGACTGCCTGTGGCCGTCCGAACCGAGCAAGGTCTATTCTTCATAATGAATCAGATCGAATATGGCATAATTGATAATGTCGAAATAATTGCCCTCCACGCCTTCGGACGCGATCGTCTTGCCACCGTTGTCGAGAATGGTCTTGATACGGATGATCTTCGCTAAAATCATATCTACGATTCCCTCCTTGCTCATCTCGCGCCACGCCTCGCCGTAGTCGTGGTTCTTGCGCATCATCAGCTCCTTGGACTCATGCAAAATCTTGTCGTAGAGTTCGGTAGCACGCTCGCGCGTCATATCTATGGAGTCCGCGTACCCGTGACGCGACTGAATAATGGCGGTAATGCCGTAGTTGACTATTGCGCGCAGGTTTCCCTCAATGTCGTCGCCCACGAGGCTTACACCCGTCGTCTGCACCTGGCGTATGTTGCACACCTTGATATAAAGCTGGTCGGTAATGCCGTGCAGACGGAAAATCCGCCACGACGGACCGTAGTCCTGCATCTTCTCCACGAAGATCGCACGGCACTTGGCGGTCACTCTATCGAAATCTTTATTCGTATCTGCCATAACAATGTAATAGTTTAACTCTTTAACGCCTTAACGAGCTCCCCGAACTCCATCAACTGCTGCTCGCCGGTGCTCATGTTCTTGAGCATTACTTTGCCTTGCGCCAGTT
Organism: Bacteroidales bacterium UBA3808; assembly: GCA_002369075.1. Taxonomy (GTDB): domain Bacteria; phylum Bacteroidota; class Bacteroidia; order Bacteroidales; family Paludibacteraceae; genus Colicola. The sequence goes on from DFEG01000016.1 coordinate 42,569, forward strand.
CGTCGCCGCCTACGATGGCTACGAACGGAATCTGCTTGCTGTCCGCGTAACCCATCTGTTTCTTCATCTTCGCCGGCTCGGGGTACACCTCTACCGCTACGCCCTGTGCGCGTAGCTCTTTCGCCCAAGTGAGCGCGTACCGCAACTCCTCTTTGCCGAAGGTCGCAAAGAGCACCTGCGTCGTCGATTGCAGGGCTTTCGGGAAGAGGTCCAACTCCGTCAATACATCGTATATACGGTCCGCACCGAAGGAGATACCTACGCCCGACACACCCGGCAGACCGAAGATACCCGTCAGGTTGTCGTATCGGCCGCCGCCGGTGATGGAACCGATCTGCGCGTCCAATGCCTTCACCTCGAAGATGGCACCCGTGTAGTAGTTCAGTCCGCGTGCCAGGCACAGGTCTAACTCAATTGATAATTGACAATTGACAATTGACAATTCCTCAAAGATCTCCTCCATCTCCGCGATTCCTTTGAGACCGGTCTCGCTGGAAGCCAGAAATTCTTTCAACGAGGCTAACTTGTCTTGATTCCTGATTCCTGACTCCTGCTTCAATATCGGCTGCAACGCCTCTACTTGTTCCTCGCTCAGTCCGCGCTCAAGGAGCTCCGCATTCACAGCCTCCACGCCGATCTTGTCCAGCTTGTCGATGGCTACCGTGATATCCACGATCTTATCCGGCGCACCGATCACCTCGGCGATACCGGCGAGTATCTTGCGGTTGTTGATGTGCAGGCACACGTTGATGCCTAACCGCTTGTACACCTCCTCCACAATCTGGATCAACTCCAGTTCGCCGAGCAGACTGTCGCTGCCGATCACATCGACGTCGCACTGGTAGAACTCGCGGTAACGCCCTTTCTGCGGGCGGTCCGCACGCCACACCGGTTGGATCTGGAACCGCTTGAACGGAAAACTCAGTTCCTCGCGGTGTTGAACCACGTAGCGCGCAAAAGGAACGGTCAGGTCGTATCTCAGTCCCTTCTCCGGAGCCAATGCCGCTTTCTCACCGCTGTTCTGAATACGGAAGAGCAGCTTGTCGCCCTCCTCGCCGTACTTGCCCATCAGGGTACCTATATTCTCCATCGCCGGCGTCTCAATCTGCTGGAATCCATACAGCGAGAACACCCCCTTGATGGTGTCGAAGATATAATTCCGCCGCGCCATTTCTACTTGACCGAAGTCGCGCGTGCCTTTTGGTATGCTTGGTTTTTGTGCCATAATCAAATATAAAATATTAAACTATCAACTATCAATTGTCAACTGTCAACTATCAATTGTCAACCGTCAACTAAAAGATCTCTCCATAAATCTTATCCGTTGCTCCTGTCTCGGACTGCACATATTCGGCAGCCTTTTCGCCTAACTCGCGGTGGTTGTCCAACGCGTAGTCCAGTGCAGCGGCTAACTCCGTGCTGTTCTTCACGCTCTTTCCGGCGCCGGCGTCAATCAGCCCCTGTGCCTCACGGAAATGGTGGTAGTTGGGACCGAACACCACCGGTCTGCCGAAAGCTGCCGGCTCGATCGTATTGTGTATCCCTTCTCCGAAACCGCCGCCTACGTATGCCACATGCCCGAACCGGTAGATCGAATTAAGCAGTCCCATGGCATCGACAACCAGCACATCGGCGTGGAGCAGGGCGGTCGCTGTAGCACGTGTGTAGCGTACGAAACGACCCTTGAACAGATTGAAGATAAAATGCAGGTGCGCCTCGTCGATCTCGTGCGGCACAAGAATCAGCTTGCATTGCCCCTTTGTACTTGGTACTTTGTCCCTTTGTACTTGTATATACTGCTCCAGCAGCTTCTCGTCCTCCGGCCATGTACTGCCGGCTACCACCACACGCTCACAGCCTTCCGCAAATCTCTCAATCAGCCCCAAATCCTTTGTGCCTTGCACATTGTCCCTTTGTACCTGCGCCACTCTGTCGAACCGTGTGTCGCCCGCTACCGAGCACGCTGTGATCCCGTGCTTCTCTAACAACTGCCGCGAACGCTCGTCCTGCACGTAGATGTGCGTGAAACATTTTAACAACTTACGCGACGCACCGCCGTACCATTGGAAGAAACGCTGACCCGGACGGAAGATGGCGGAGATACAATAGGCGGGAATACCCCGTTTCTTGAGCTCCTTCAGGTAAGCCGGCCAGAACTCGTACTTCACGAAAACCGCCATCGACGGACGCAGCGCCTCGATGAACTGTCTGGCGTTCTTGCGCGTAGCGAAGGGCAGGTAGAACACGCCGTCCGCCCGGGCATAACCCTTCCGCATTTCATAACCCGAGGGAGAGAAGAACGTGACGACGATCTTCTTCTCCGGGTGCTCGCGCTTGAGCCGCTCTATCATCGACCTCGCCTGCTCGAACTCGCCTACCGAGGCGGCGTGAAACCACACGCTTCCGCGGAGCGCGTTCAGTTCTTTCGTCCGCTGCTTGAGGGTTTCGCTCTGTCCCTGTATCAACAACTGCGCCTTCTTATGCCCGCACAGCGCCGCGATTCGTATCAATAGAAAATAAAAAAACATGATCTATTTTTCCAAAAAGCGCGCAAAGTTACTAAATTTTTTTCATATACGCAAGCGCGCACGCTTTTTTTTGCCAAATAGTGTGCTTTTTTATTTCATTTTTCATTTTTCATTTTTCATTTTTAATTATTTGTTGTATCTTTGCAGCTGATTTGAATAAAATGAACGTTATTTTAGCTATAGAGTCGAGCTGCGACGATACTTCGTCGGCAGTCATCGTAGATGGTATTCTGCGCAGCAACGTGATTGCGAGCCAGAAGGTACATGAGGAGTACGGAGGCGTGGTGCCGGAGTTAGCCAGCCGTGCGCACCAGCAGAATATTCTGCCGGTAGTGGACACCGCGCTCAAACGCGCCGGAGTAACCAAGGAACAGATCTCCGCGATTGCTTTCACCCGCGGTCCGGGATTACTGGGTTCGCTGCTTGTCGGCACTTCGTTTGCCAAGGGGCTTGCCCTTGCGCTCAACGTGCCGCTCATTGACGTGAACCACCTGCAGGGACACGTGCTGGCGCATTTCGTGGAACCGTCGGCGGAGCTGATTGCTCAGACGCCGAGTCTGCAAGGGGTGGAGATCAAACACCCCTCTTTCCCCTTCCTCTGCCTGCTCGTCTCGGGTGGAAACAGCCAGATTGTGTTAGTAGAAAGTAGAAAGTCGAAAGTCGAAGGCGATGCACATTTGCCGGAAATGCGGATCATCGGTCAGACCATCGACGACGCCGCCGGTGAGGCGTTCGACAAGTGCGCCAAGGTGCTCGGGCTGCCGTACCCCGGCGGGCCGTGGATAGACAAACTCGCCAAACTCGGTGACCCGTCCAAGTACCCCTTTGCCAAACCCAATATATCGGGCTACGACTACTCGTTCTCGGGGCTCAAGACCTCGTTCCTCTATACCCTCCGCGACCTGCTGAAGGAGTACGGAGTGGACACCATAGACGAACTGGCGGAGCGTATCCCGAACCTGCGCGAAGACATGTGTGCGTCCCTGCAGGCTACGGTCGTGGATATCCTCATGCGCAAACTCAGGAAAGCGGCGTCCGACCTCAAGATCAACCAGGTGGCGGTAGCCGGAGGCGTGTCGGCGAACAGCGCCCTCAGGCAGGCTTTTGTCGATTACGGCAGGAGATACCGCTGGACGGTGTTTATTCCGCCTTTCTCCTTCACCACCGACAACGCCGCCATGATCTGCCAGGCGGGGTATTTCAAGTACCTGGACCACGATTTCTGTGCCATCGATGAGGTGCCTTTCGCCAAAACGCAAATATAATGGATCTTCAAATCTCAAATATCAAACCCTACAGGGACGTCATCGTCTTCATGGTTACGCTCCTTGCTGCCAATTATTTCTGGAAATGGACCATGACGGGTGACGAGAACGGCGACGCGGTCACGTGGTTCGGCATGGACGTCACGGCGCCCTTTGAGTTCATGGCGTGCCACATAGCGAGGGTGGTGTACAGGCTGGTATCGCTCTTCCGCGACACCGTTTATATGCACGGCGATCACTCCATCTGTTTCGACTCCGGCTCCGGCACTACGATCATCTGGGGCTGTACGGGACTCAAACAGGCGTTCATCTGGTTCTGGCTCATCGCTACCGTCCGTCCGTGGATAGTTCGCTTTTCACCTTTCGCCTTTCGCCTATCACCTTTCGCCTTAGCGAAGCTATGGTACATCCCTTTGGGATGGATCTGTTGCTACGCCTTTAATATCCTGCGCATTTTCATCATCACGCTCTTCATCGAGTACCACCCGGACTGGTTCCCGATCCTGCATGATTACATCTTCAAATACCTGTTCTACGGAATGATGTTCGGCTTGTGGGTCATCTTTGTTGAAAAGATAAGATCCTCTGTTTCAGCCGGCTGACGATTTTCCACGTCTTACTTGCCTGCGGGGTGTCGCCGGAGAGGATATCCGGCGTGTCTGCGCCTGTCTCCTGTTCGGGGTAAACGACTATGTAGCTGTGGTCGGCAAAGAACTTGCCCAACATCTCCGGCACCTGCTCAAATAGCGGGTTGTAGGAGGGGGTGGAGGGGCGTGCGTTGATGAGCACGATCAGGTCGTCCGGCCCCATCTGTTTGGCTACCATCAGCGAATCCTCCCAGTCCTCCATCTCCCGGTACGACGCCCGCAGGTACTTGCCCTTGCGGCGGCAGAATGCCTGCAACACGCGCTGCGTGTCCTCGTTGGTGAAGAATACCACCTTGGCGCCTATTTGGCTGCTCAGCCGGCGGATAAGACCGAAGCACGTGATGAAATCGTGCTCTTTCTCCGCGTAGCGGGGCACGGCTACCAGGATCCTGGAGATGGTATTGATCGGTTGCACGGGGTGGTAGATGATGGACGCCCGGCGCTGGTTGTTGATCAGCCTGGCAGCTTCTGCCCAGTCCTCCTCGCTTGCGAACTCCGCCTCGTGCAGTTCCGCCAACTCGCTCAGTTCCTTGAGCTCGAAATGCCGGTTCTCGCCTACGGTCATCAGCTGCCAGCTGTTGTCCGTTTTCTCCGCCTCCAGCCGCGCCTCTTCCTGCAACGCTAATTGTTTGGCGGCATACTCGGTTATAAAGGAAGCGCTTGTACACAGCACCAGGATCATCACCACTGCGGCGTTGAGAATTCCGGGATCAAAGATCCCTGTCTCGTAACCGATCGTCACGATGGCGAGGGTGCCGGCGGCGGTGGCGTGCGTCAGACCGAACATCAGCTGCCGCTCCACGCCCAGTAAACCGAAACTCCGTTGCGCCAGCCACGCCGCGAGCCATTTGCCGGCTAACTTCGTACCGATCATCACGACCGCGACAATAATCGTTGCCCAGCTTGCCCACAGCAGCGACACGTCGATCATCATTCCCACGCCGATCAGGAACAGCGGTACGAAGATCGTGTTCCCTACAAAATTGATCCTGCCCATGACGGGGCTCCGGTTCGGTACCAACTTGTTGAGCGCCACGCCGCACATGAACGCGCCCAAGATTCCTTCCAGCCCCGCCCAGTCGGCAAGCAGCGCAGAGAGAACCATCATCGTCATCACGACTAAGAAACCGCTCGTCGGGTCGGTGCGGCGCTTGAAGAACCGTTTGGCGATCCACGGGAACGCAAACAGAACAACCCCGAAAGTCAGCACAATCCGTCCGATCAGTCCCCATGCACTCAGTTGGTCCGTATAGACATGATTGCTGCGTAGAAAAGCCAGTACTAACAGCGAGAGCGTGATCGTCAGCATGGTACCGCCGATGGCGATGTTCGCCGCCGCATTCTTCTGCACGCCGTAGCGGCTCACAATAGGGTAGGTCATCAGGGTGTGGCTGCCGTACATGGCGCCGAGCAGCGCACTCGTCACCCACCCGTAACCTAACAACCGGCTCGTCAGCAGACCTAACAGGAAAGGCAGCAGAAAAGAGTATATACCGAATATGACCGCGTGCGTGCGTTGCTGCCTAAAATCATTGACGTCCACCTCGATACCCGCCTGCAGCATGATATAGAGCATGCCGATCTTACCCAGACTCTGAATAGTACTGCCGCTGCCGATGATCTCCAGCCCGTAAGGACCGACCAGCACACCCACCAAGATAAACCCGACGATACTCGGGATCCGGATCTTGCGGCACACCATCGGTACTACCAGTATGGCACCCGACACCAATGCTATGATTCCTAAACTATTCATCACCTTTCGCCTATTTATTTTTCTTAATCGGGGTCCCCGACGGGCGCTAACGGAGTGCGTCCGGTGGGGAGAGCGGAGGCAATGGTCGCACCAACTAATTAGCGGAGCGGTTTAGTTCTTTTGCGACCCATTTGCCGAACGCGAATACTCGCATCCGCAGTACGTCTGGTTATAGAACCCGTATTCTTTGAGTAGCTCGTTCCGCCGTTCCTGCAACCCGTCTTTCCGCCAGTTCTGCGCCCAGAACCGCACCTCTTTTTCCCCCTTCTCCCCCTCTGAGAGGGGGGCGGGGGGTGTGGCCTTTTCTCCCGCTTCGTTGATCTGCTCCAGGTTCTTCCACCGCGACGAAGCCAAGGTCGTTGCGAAGAACGGTATCCCCAACTCCTGCGCCTTGCGGGCGGTCGCCTCCAGCCGGTGGTAGAAACATGCGGCGCAGCGTTTGCCCCGCTCCGGCTCGTTCTCCAGTCCCTTCACCGCCTCCAGCCATGCCTCGTGCGCTTCTTGGTATCCGCATGGCCGGCTTGCTCCGGTTCTAAACCGGTCGTCTATCCATCGGATGCCGAGCGACTCCGCATGCCGTTTGCTCTCGTTCCTGCGTTTCTCGTATTCCTCGAAGGGGTAGATATTGGGGTTGTAGTAGTAGATCACCGGCTCCACCCCGTGCGCCAGCAGCCACTCCACGATCGCACTTGAGCACGGCGCACAGCACGCATGCAGCAGCACGCGCTCACACCCCTCGGGAATCACTATAGACGGTTGTTTGGCCATAACGGATTAACGGTTCAACAGTTTAACGGTTTTGCACTGCAAAATTACTGCTTTTTTCTGACATACGCAAGCGCGCACGCATTTTTCCTTATTTTTTATCCTTTGGGCTCTTGCGGAAATCCTTCGGTGAGAAGCCGGTTTGGCGTTTGAAGAACGTGCCGAAATGGCTCTGGTTACGGAACCCCAGTTGGTCGGCAATCTCCTGAACAGAGAGGGTGGTGGTATAAAGGAGCGTTTGGGCGCGCTGGGTGAGGGCACGCTCGATACAGGAGCTGGCGGTCATACCGATGGTCTCTTTGACGGTATTGGCAACATAACGCGTAGTGAGACATAACTGATCGGCGTACCAGTCGAGGTTGTGGTGTTGCTCGCAATGTTCGTCCACCAGTTGCATAAAATGGCCTGTGATCTCTTCGTTGCGGGACATGGTAGAGAGGTTCTGTTGCGGGAAATGGTTCAGTTCGGGTTCCGCCAGATAATAGAAGAACGAACGCACCAAGTGAATAGCCGCTTTGCGGTCTTTGTCGTTGAGCACTTCGCGCATCAGATAGAAATACTGTTCCAATCGCTCCATCCTTTTCGGGCTGATATTCCACACCGGATGGACGTAGATAAACGCGGTCGCAGCAAGAGGGAAGTCCAGATTCAGCTCCTGTATAAACTCCCGCGAAGCAGACAAAACCAACATTTCCACATAGTTACCCAGACTCTGCGGTTTCTCTATCAGCAGTTCCGGCGTAACCAGGCAGCCTTGGTTGGCGGTCAGTCCATAGTCCGTGTTGTTGATGTTTATCTTGAGACAGCCGCCTTTGACGATCTGGATACAATAGGTGGGTGTGAAGTATTGGTCAGGGAGAATAAACCGGCTGAAGCGCTCTTGCGTGGTAGCGATTTCCATGACCGCTATATCGTCCAGAGAGTGCTTCCCCGGAATAAAACTCATCCACTTGAAACCCGAGTAATCGGTCATTATTTCGTTCTGGTCAAAGGTTGTTTTTGCCATGATTGTACGGATTTGAATATACGAATTAAAACAATTTAGGTGCAAAGGTACAACAATTTTTTGATATATGCAAGTATTTTCATAGAATTAGAACAATTTTCGCACGGATTAGAAGAACGGTAATTGCTTAAAAAGCAGTACTTTTGCACCCGCTTTTGAAAAATTAACTCACACAAACGAGAACATTTATGAAAATCTTATTCGTAATCGACAGTTTTTATACCACCAACAACGGTACGTCTATCTCCGCGCAGCGGTTTGCAGGAGAATTGCGCAAACGAGGACACGAGGTGCGCGTGCTCTGTTGGGACACTTCGACGGACAAAGAGAACAATCTGACGGACGGGGATTTTACGACACCCAAATTCCACTTGCCGATCTTCCAGCCTCTCTGCGACAAGCACGATTTCAGCTTCGCATATACGGATAAGAACATTATTCATACCGCTTGCGACTGGGCGGATATTGTACATGTTTTTGTTCCGTTCGGTATCTCGATGGAGGCAATCAATTATTGTCACTCCATCGGCAAACCCGTGACAGCCGCCTTCCATATCCAACCGGAGAATATGACTTCCTCTGTCAGCATGGGAAAAGTCAAATGGTTTAACGAACTCTTCTACCGCTCGTTCCGTTGGGGTATTTACAACCGCGTGCGTCACGTGCACGTACCTTCTGTGTTTATGGGTAAGATGATTGCCGAGCGTGGTTATACAGCGAAGATCCACCCGATTAGCAACGGTATCCAGGACGCGTTCATGGAAGCAGGGGAGAGAAAAGTAGAAAGTAGAAAGAAAAAAGACCGCCTTTCGGGCTCAAAGCAGCTTTCTTCTTTGAGTGAGTTTAACGAACGGTCTTTCGACTTTGAGCGAAGCGGTCTCTTAAAGATTATGATGATCGGTCGTCTGAGTCAGGAGAAGCGGCAGGACGTGATCATCAATGCCGTGCAGTACAGCAAGTACGCCGACCGTATTCAGTTGGTTTTCGCCGGACGCGGACCCGAGTACGACAAATATGTGGAGCTCGGCAAGCACCTGAAGCACCAGCCGCAGTTTGTCTATGTCAACCGCGATGAACTGATAGAACACCTCTTGACCACCGATCTGTACGTGCATGCCTCGGACATGGAGAGCGAGGCGATCTCCTGTATCGAGGCGTTCGCAACAGGCTTGGTGCCGGTGATTGCCAACAGCCCTGTATCCGCCACGCCGCAGTTTGCTCTGGACAGCAGAAGTCTCTTCACACCCGGCGCCCCCCAAGACTTGGCGCGCGCCATCGACTATTGGTTGGATCACCCCGAGGAGCGGCGTGAGATGGAGGAACGCTACCGCCTTGCCGGACGCAAATACAGCCTTGCCTCCTCCGTCACGCAGTTTGAACAGATGTTAAATGAAGAAATACAAGATAATAATGAAGCATTGGCTCGCCTTGCTGTTCATCGCCGTGAGCATGAACGCCTTGGCCGCAGACTACGTCGTACCGCCGCGCTTTGGTAAGACCGACAAAGGGCTCTTTGGCGGACCGGTTGGCAAAGGACGCATGTATTTCGATATAGCGTTGCCCGCCATGAGTCCGAATCTGATGATCGACGTGGGCATGATCATGTCACGTATGCCGGGAGTGGTGGCTATGGCGCCACGGTGGTTTACCATGTTCAGCCCGACGGCGTGTCCGTGCGTTGAATACCTCGCGGGTCCGAAGATCGACACAGCGGTGTGGATTACCTTTAGAACGTATTTTTAAAACATATTATGAAGAACGAAGATAGATTTTTAATCGGCGTACTCATCGCCGGTATTATTTTTACGCTCCTGTTTGTGGTGCTTCGTGCCGATGCGCAGGAACGCGTCGAGTTGCTGCCTTTTGGTGATTTTGAGCATTGGACCGAACAACAGATCCGGGAGTCAGCTCTCATCGGCGGACAGACCAAAACGCTCTACCGAATAGGCGGTTCGTGGAGCTCCAGCAATGCCCATGCCAAAGCTTTTGGCGTGGACAAGGTGACGGTCAACGTGACGCCCGAGAAACGCGGTGACGGTACCTGCTGCCGCATGCAGAGTACATTGGAGGAAGTGAGCGCCGTGGGCATTGATTTCAAAGCCCTCGCTACCGGTTCTATCTACACCGGCAGACTGATGGAGGTCGTGGGTATCCAACAGAGTTCCGACCCGAACTCCGCCATCGACATGGGAGTGCCTTTTACCGGCAGACCGACCGCTCTATTACTGGACTACAAGGCGGAGATACAGAACAAAACGGCGGTTTATGCACCCGCCAAAACAAAGGTCAGAGAGGTCGCAGGGCATGACGCCGGACAGATAGTTCTGATTCTCCAACACCGTTGGGAGGAGAACGGACATGTCTATGCCTACCGCGTGGGAACGGCGGTCAAACACATTGACAGCACTACTGACTGGCAGAACGATTACCGCCTGCCGGTGATCTACGGCAAAGCCGGTGCAACGGAAAAAGAGCTCTCCGCCAACCGCCACAAGACCCATAACAGCAAAGGACAAATGGTCTGTATCGAGGAGATCGGTTTCCGCGAGGATGTGGAACCGACCCACATAATTATTCAGATTGCTGCCGGTTCCATGGCGCCCTTCACCGGCTGCCCCGGTAACACCGTCTGGTGCGACAATCTCCGCCTCGCATACCCTCAAAGCAACCTCTCTGACTTCGCCCAGGGACGTCATTAGGCGGCCTCTCTGCGATGTTTTTATTCCGTTCGGTCGTGTGCTTCTTTTTTTTCTGTTCCCGGTGGCATTCTTGCCGCCGGTTTCTTCTTCGTTTGCTTCACGGGTCTCTTCTTCGTTTGCTTCGCGGGTCTTCAGTCTCGCGCCTAAAATGGCATATTCAGGCATATTCAGGCATATTCAGGCATATTTTTCGTCCCCCAAAATTTGCATATTCCAAATATTTTTTGTACCTTTGCACTCGATTTCCAGGATTGCTTAATCACCGTCGAGGTCGCCAAACCACTCTGCATTGACACAAAATAAGCCCCAAATAAATGTAATCTAAGAGGCGCATCGGAGGCATCCTAGACTTTATAGCCAACGCACAGCACCCAAACAACTGAATATAAACCACTTACAAGCACATGGCACGACACCTGAAAACCATCGTTATGGACCGTTTGAAATACGGAGGAGCCACTTTCGAGAGTCTCCCTGCCGGCACACTACATTCCCGCGGCGTACGCTATTTCCGTATTGATCTCAGTATCAAAATGCTCTGGGGTGCCATGGATTCAGTCAAAGAGGGCCAAAAATACAAGAAACGCATCGTCGTACGCCCTTCTCGTTTCCGGGACGGACTCTTCGAACTCTACACCTACCATTTCCCCAAAACATGGTCTGCCGCCTGTGTCGCCAACCGCGAAATGATCAAAGAAGCCCAGCGCCAAGCCCACGCTTTGGAGCATTCCTCAACCCCGGAAGCCCTCGAATGGCGCATTCGTTTCTTCCGCCATTATTTCAACGTGGTCAAAGGCCACGCCGCTCCCGAACCCGGCATGAAACGCTACTCCCGTTTCTACCAATATACGTACGTAGCCATCTACCGTGCCCTCCAAGCCGCGAAAGCCGAAGCCGCAAAACCCAAGGAGCAACAACCAACTATCACCGACGCGTACCTCCACCACTTGACGGAAGAAGTGACCTTTGAACCGATTAAGGTATGTTCATTTCAGGGCAATTCGATTGCCCGCTCCCGCTACAGCTCTATCTTTCGCTCTTTCTCTCCTCCCCTTGAGGGGAGGTCGGGAGGGGTCTCCAACGGTCTCCGCCTCCCAATCTCTGCCTCTACCTGAGTCACTCTGGGCTTTCTTTGTTTGTTTTAGTCCTTTTTTTTTATGAAAAAATGCACGTGCGCTTGCGTATGTCAATTTTTTTTACTACCTTTGCAGCCGATTTTGTGTGTACGCGTGTGGAACGCGTTAGCGTACGCACATCTATAAGGAGAATCAATCGCGCCCCTCGGGGCTAAGTACTATGGCAAAGACAGCATTGATAACAGGTGTCACGGGGCAGGACGGAAGTTACCTGTCGGAGTTTCTGTTAGACAAGGGATACGAGGTGCACGGCATCATCCGTCGCAGCTCAGTCGATTACCGCGAGCGGATCGCCCATCTGGAGGGTACGCCGCATTTTCATCTTCATTACGCCGACATGAGCGACTCGATGTCGCTCGTCAAGTTGGTTGGCAAAGTGCAGCCGGACGAGATCTACAATCTCGCCGCGCAGAGCCACGTGCAGGTGTCGTTCGACTCGCCGGAGTTCACCGCCGACGTGGACGCCGTGGGGGTGCTGCGTGTGTTAGAGGCGGTGCGCACCAACCATTTGGAGAAAACCTGCCGCATCTATCAGGCTTCGACCTCCGAGCTCTACGGCAAGGTGGAGGAGGTGCCGCAGAGCGAGACCACGCCTTTCCATCCGTATAGCCCGTACGCCGTAGCCAAACTCTACGGCTACTGGATCATCAAGGAGTACCGCGAGGCGTACAACATGTTCTGCTGCTCGGGTATCCTCTTCAACCATGAGTCGGAGCGCCGCGGGGAGACGTTCGTGACCCGTAAGATCACCCTCGCTGCCGCACGTATCGCCCAGGGCAAGCAGGACTGCCTGTACCTCGGTAACCTCGACTCGCTGCGCGACTGGGGCTACGCCAAGGACTACGTGGAGTGCATGTGGCTGATTTTGCAGCACGAGACGCCCGAGGATTTCGTCATCGCCACCGGTGTGCAGCACACGGTGCGCGAGTTCGCCACGCTCGCTTTCCGCCACGCAGGGATCGAACTGCGGTGGGAAGGCGAAGGAGTAGAGGAGAGAGGAATTGTAGTCGAAAGTCAAAAGTCGAACGTCAAAAGCGGCGATGTGGTGGTGCGTGTGAGTCCGGATTTCTACCGCCCGACCGATGTGGTGAACCTCCTCGGAGACCCGTCCAAAGCCAGACGCGAATTAGGGTGGAACCCGCAGAAGACGAGCTTCGAGGAACTGGTGGAGCTCATGGTGAAGCACGACATGCAGAAAGTCCGCAATCAGCACGTTAACCTGGCGGAATACCTGGAGAAAGGAATAGTGAAGTAAGGTTGCCGCAATGACGCGGCAAAAAAGAAAATGGAAAAGAACAGTAAGATATATGTAGCGGGACACCGGGGAATGGTGGGAAGCGCGATTGTGCGCGAACTGCAACGGCAGGGTTACACCAATATCATCACCCGCACCCATAAGGAACTGGACCTCTGCCGGCAAGAGGCAGTGGAGGCGTTCTTCGAGGCGGAGAAACCCGAGTACGTGTTCCTCGCCGCCGCCAAGGTGGGCGGCATTGTGGCGAATCAGAATGCGCTCGCCGATTTCATGTACGACAACATGATCCTGGAGATGAACGTCATTCACGCGGCGTGGAAGAACGGGTGCAAGAAGTTAGAGTTCCTCGGCTCGTCCTGTATCTACCCGAGGCTGGCTCCGCAGCCGATGAAAGAGTCGTGTCTGCTCACCGGCGAACTGGAAAAGACCAACGAGGCGTACGCCCTTGCGAAAATCAGCGGCCTCAAGTACTGCGAGTTCCTCAACCGCCAGTACGGCACCGATTACATATCCGTCATGCCGACCAACCTGTACGGTCCCAACGACAACTACCACCCCGAGCACAGCCACGTGCTGCCGGCGCTTATCCGGCGTTTCCATGAGGCCAAAGTGAGCGGCGCGAAAACCGTCACCTGCTGGGGAACGGGCAAACCGCTGCGCGAGTTCCTTTATGTCGATGACCTCGCCAACCTCTGCGTGTTCCTCATGAACCACTACTCGGGCAACGAGACGGTCAATGCCGGCACGGGTAAGGAGCTCTCCATCAAGGAACTGACCGAACTGGTAGCCAAAGTGGTGGGTTACGAAGGGGCGATCGAGTGGGACAGCACCCGTCCGGACGGCACGCCGCGCAAACTGCTGGACGTCAGCAAGGCAACCGCCCTCGGATGGACATACAAGACCGAACTGGAAGACGGCATACGCCTCGCGTACAAGGATTTCCTCGAAAACCCCATGCGGGCAGAGAGATGAAAGGGGCGAAAGAGCAATGAGAGACTTTACGCTGGACATATATCGGGAGCTGCTGGAGCGGCTGCAGGCGAAGGGATACAAGCTGATCAGTTATGCGGACTATCGACATGACAATTGTCAATTATCAACTGTCAACTGTCAATTATCAACTATCAACTGTCAAATGTCCAATGACAAATATGTCATCCTCCGGCACGACGTGGACGCCAAGCCCGGGAACAGTCTCCGGACGGCTCAGATAGAACACTCCATGGGCGCCAAAGCGACCTATTATTTCCGTGTGGGAAAGGAGAGCAACAACCCCGAGATCATCCGCGCGATTGCGCGGTTGGGACACGAGATCGGCTACCACTACGAGGATATGTCCCTGTGCAAGGGCGACAAGAAAAGCGCCTGGGAGCATTTCCAAACATGGCTGGAGTATTTCCGGCGGTTCTATGCGGTAGAGACCATCTGCATGCACGGCGCACCGACGAGCGAGTGGGACGGCAAGGAGCTGTGGAAAGAATACGACTACAAGTCGCTGGGTATCATCGGCGAACCGTACCTCGACACGGATTTCAGCGATGTGTTCTACCTGACGGACACCGGTCGTTGCTGGGACGGATACAGAGTCTCGCTGCGCGACAAGATAGAGGGGTATCAGGAGGAGTGGAACGCCCGAGGGCTGAGCTGGCACACCACTCCGGAGTTGATACAAGCCATCGAGGCAGACCGGCTGCCGGCACACGTTATGATGACCACGCATCCGCAGCGGTGGACCAACAACAAAGCACAATGGTATAAAGAATATATATTACAAACAATAAAAAATGGCATTAAATTTTGCATTAATCGGCGCCGCAGGATATATTGCGCCGAGACACATTAAAGCGATGGCAGACACCGGCAACAACCTGCTGGTAGCGTACGACAAGTTTGACTCCGTAGGACGGCTGGACAGTTCGTTCCCGGAGTGCTCGTTCTTCACGGAAAACGAGCAGTTCGACCGTTTCTGCTCCAAGCAGATGCGGACGGACAACCCGCTCCACTGGCTCTCCATCTGTACGCCGAACTACACCCACGACGCCTTTATCCGTTACGGACTGAGACTGGGCTGCGATGTGATCTGCGAGAAGCCGCTGGTGCTCAACCCCTATAATATCGACAACCTCGTGGAGATGGAGAAAGAGACCGGACACAAGGCTTATACTATTCTCCAGCTCCGTCTGCACGACAAGATTCGCGCGCTCAAGGAGAAAGTGGACAAGGGTCCGAAGGACAAGATCTATGACGTTGATCTGACCTATATCACGAGCCGCGGCAACTGGTACTACGCGTCGTGGAAAGGCGATGTGCACAAGTCCGGCGGCATAGCAACCAACATCGGCGTGCATTTCTACGACATGCTGCAGTGGGTCTTCGGTCCGGTGAAGAAGAACATCGTCCACGTCATGTCGTTCGACCGCGTGGCGGGTTACCTGGAGCTGGAGAAAGCACGCGTGCGTTATTTCCTCTCTATTAACGCCCAATGCCTGCCGCCGAACGCGGTGCAGGGCGAGAAACGCACCTACCGCACGCTCGCTATCGACGGCGAGGAGTTTGAGTTCTCCGCCGGCTTCACGGAGCTCCATACGGAGAGCTACAGGCAGATCCTCGCCGGCAACGGTTTCCGCATCATCGAGGCGCGTCCGTGCATCGAGACCGTCGCCGAGATCCGCCACGCCGAGCCGATCGGGCTCGTAGGCGACTACCACCCGCTCGCCAAACTGCCATTAGCCAAACACCCCTTCGGATGGGACGAGAGGAGGTAAGACCATTTACCATTTGGTCATTTACCATTTAGTCATTTATTTAGACATTTAGTCATTTGATGATTTGTAAAATTAAGCACATATTATTTTTTGCTTTGGCGGGCTTTCTGCTGTCGTCGTGTGTCACGGCGCGGAAAGTGAACTATATGCAGAAGCCGGACAAGTTTATCCCCTCGTACGCGGACACGTTGGTGTTCCAGGACTACGAGATCCGTATAGGCGACCGCCTCTACGTGTATGTCTATTCGCTCAACGAGGATATCCAGAAGATGTACAACGCCGGCGGTACCAACGCCTCGCAGATGCGTAACCAGATGAGTCAGGGTTCGATGGGCGGCTCCTACGACCTCTACACCTACCTGGTGGACGAGGAGGGGAACATTGATTTCCCGACCATCGGCAAGCTGCACGTGCGCGGCAAGACGACCCGCGAAGTGAAACACCTCTTGGAGCAGGAACTCAGTACGCTGCTCCGGGAGATACCGGGCTACGCCACGATCTCCGTCGAGGTGACAGTAGTGAACCGCTCGTTCTCCGTTGTGGGCGCGCAGAGCGGACGGTATATGATCAACAAGGAGAAGATGACCATCTTCGAGGCGCTCGCCATGATCGGCGACCTCGGTGAGTTCAACAGCCGCAAGGAGATCAAGCTGGTGCGGGAGAAAAACGGCGTGACGACCATCAAGACTTTCGATGCCCGCTCGGAGGATATCGTCAACTCGGAGTACTACTACATCGAGCCCAACGACATTATTTATATCCGCCAGATACCGGGTTACAGCTTCGGTATCAACCACGTGACGACCGTCATCGGTGTCACGGCGGCGACGATCTCGTTCGGCGTCTTCATTTACTCGATCGTGCAGACGGGTATCAACCACGTCAACAAGTATTACGGTAATAAAAACGGCACAACCGGAGGAGGGACCATCAAATGAAAAAGCTCTATATTCTCATATTGACCCTCGTATCGGTCCTTATGTCAAGCTGTTACAGCCACCGTGTGATCGGTTATCTGCAGGAGCCGACGAAGATGAACAAACTGCCGGTGTACGACTCCGTGCCGTACGTACCGTACCGTATTCATGTGAACGACGAGATCATTTACCGCCTCATTACGATGGACGAGACGATGACGAAGATGCTCGGCACGAACAACGCCTCCATGGGCTCCAATTACGCCAACGCGTACCGCGTGCATGAGGACGGTACGATCGACCTGCCGTTCCTTCCTCCGGTGAAGTTGGAAGGGTTGACGGAGATAGAGGCGCAGGATACTATCCGTGCCGCTTTCCGTGAGATCATTCCTGATGCGGATGTCAAAGTGGCGATGTACAACAAGTATTTCTCCGTCATCGGAGACGCCAACGCCGGACAATATTATATATATAAGGAGAAGATGAACATCTTTCAGGCACTCGCTATGACCGGCGACGTAATGAACAGCGGTGACCGGCGGCATATACGTATTATCCGTCCTACCAAGGAAGGGAAGGACCCTGAAATTCTGGAGTTCGATATGCGTACCAACTCCATCATCGACTCCAAGTACTATTATGTCTATCCCAACGACGTCATTTATGTGGCAAGGGAGAAAAACAGTTTCTATACCGTGCCGAACTATGCGGGCTTTATCGGTCTGATCACCAGTTCGGTAGCACTCCTGACCACGGTGTTGAACTACGTAGCGCAACTGTACAGATAGTTTAGATTATGGATAACAACAATCAATATTACATGCCGGGCGGCAATAATACCTATTACAACCCCGGTGGCAACCGGCAGTATTACGGTAATCAGCAATATTACGGCAACCAGCAGTATTATCAGGCGGATCCGCAGCAGAACGATGATGACGGGGAAGACAGCTCGATAAACTTCAATCCGTTGGAGTGGATCTTCACGTTCCTCCATTACTGGTATCTGTTTGTCATTGCGGTTGCAATCGCGTTGGGTCTGGCAATGCTCAAGAACAGACGATGGATCCCTACTTATTACTCGCAGGGAACGATCGTCATCAAAGAGAGCAGTACTTACGGTGGCAGCGGCTCGGTGCTGATGCAGGGTTTCGGTGTGGACGCAGGGTATAAGAACGTCAACAACCAGATGATCATGCTCGGCTCTTATGACCTTATGAGCAGGGTAGTGGATTCGCTGCCGTTCCTCAATGTGGAGTATATCACCCAAGGTCGTTTCAAGACCCGTCAGATCTACCGCCAGACGCCTGTCCTCGTGGAATACACGCGCGTGGATCCGCGGGCGTACGGTCCTTTATATCAGTTGTCGTTTAAAGCTGACGGTACGATGCAGATCTCCTCAACGGAGGAGGACCAACCGCTGGAACTGGACGTACGCTACGGAGAACCGGTCAGCTGTCCGCTCTTCGACATCACTATCTGGCCGACCGAACTGATGGTCAACAGCGGGAAGATATACTTCCGCTTCCGTACCCACGAGTCGCTGGTAGATGAGTTCATGAGCAGGCTGCAACTCAGTTTCGTTACCGAAGGTTCTACCGTTCTGGCGCTTTCCCTGACCAGCGAGACGCCGCAACGCGACTGCGAGTTCATTGACATGCTCGCCAAGATCTACCTCCTCCAGAACCTGGAGCAGAAAAACGAGGTGGCGGAGAACTCGATCCGGTTCATCAACGAGCAGTTGAAGAACCTTCAATCATCGCTCCAAGTGAGCGAAGGAGCCATGACAGACTTCCGGCAGGAAAACAAGTTCGTGGATGTCAACTCTTATGCCGGTCAGTTAATGGGGCTCGTCGCCGGCTACGACCAGCAAGCCATGGAGCTCCGCCTCAAGGAGACTTATTTCGACTACCTGATCTCCTATATCCACCAGAACATAGAGAACGGCGCAGTCATCGCTCCGACCACGATGGGCATCAACGAACCGATGCTCATGGGGCTTGTGCAGCAACTCAACGACCTGCGTATCCAGCGTGGCGAACTGACGGAGAAGAACGTGTATTATGCCCGTTACACCAAGGACATAGAAAACGTCAAGACGGCAATAGAGGAGGTGGTAACCTCCATGCGGGCGAGTCTCGAGATAGAGAAAGCCGATCTCAAACGCCGTAGTGAAGAGGTGGAGAAAGAGATAAAACAGTTGCCGGAAAAGGAACTGCAGATGGTTGCCATCGAGCGTAACTACCGTATTGACGATAACTACTACACCTTCTTCCTGCAGAAACGTGCCGAGGCGGAGATCCAGAAGGCCTCCAACACTCCGGATAACAGCATTATGGATAAAGCCCGTACCACGGCTATCATGAACGCTTCCGCAAAGAAGAAAACCACCTCCACCTATCTTATTATAGGGCTTTTGATTCCGGCATTGCTGATTATTTTAAGCGAGTTGCTCAACAACAAGATCCGCTCGCCGAAGGACGTGGTGAAACTCAAGAAGTTCCGCCTCATCGGAACACTCCGCCATGCCAAGAACCAGAACCCGACGCTTGTGCGCGCTTCGCCCCGCTCGTCTTACGCGGAAATGCTGCGCGCCATCCGGACGCGTATAGAGTTCGTACTCCGCCGCAAGGAGAAAATGGTGATCTGTATCACCTCTACGGAATCCGGCGACGGTAAGACTTTCCTCTCCACCAACCTCGCGGCTCTTTATGCCATGACCGGTAAGAAAGTGCTGCTCGTGGATCTCGATCTCCGTAAACCGAATATTCATACCAAACTCGGTCTGGAGAACGGTCTGGGTGTGTCCAACTACCTCATCGGCGATTGCGAGGAAGAAGAGGTTTATGTACGTAACACGCCTTTCGGCTTCGACTTCGTGCGTGCCGGTACGATCCCGCCCAACCCGGGCGAGCTCGTCCACTCGGACAAACTGCGGGACACGATTGCCAAAGCCCGTGAGAACTATGATTTCATCATCATTGACACCTCGCCTATCGGTCTTGTGCCCGACGCTTACGCAATCATCGAGCAGAGCGACATGTGCCTCTTCGTCATCCGCTGCATGCAGACCAACAAATCGTTCTGCAAACAGACGCTTGAACAGATGAAAGAGGTGGTCGAGAACCCCGAGAAGGTTCAACTTGTCCTGTCCGATATACCGACCGAGGGACGCCACTCTTACGGATCCGGTTACGGCTACGGTTATGGCGGTTACGGCGGCTACGGCTACGGTCATTTCGGCTACGGCGGTTACGGCGGTTATGGCTACGGCGGTTACGGCGGCGATAACGGCAAGTCCAAGAAATACGGTCGTCTGTATGGTAAGTTGTATGGTAAGTTCGCCAAGGATGACAAGGCTTACCGCTCCTATTATTACTATCATCATGACGAGGATGACGAGGAATCGAAAGGTACAAACAAAGATTAAATATTACTACAATGACAGCTTTTGATAACGACAAGTACATCCGTATCCAGTCGGAGCACATCCGTGAGCGTATAGGTAAGTTCGGGAACAAACTTTACCTTGAGTTAGGCGGCAAACTGTTCGACGACCTGCACGCCAGCCGTGTGCTACCGGGCTTCATGCCGGACAGCAAACTGCAGATGCTGACCCAGCTGCGCGACTCGCTGGAGATCCTCATCGTCCTCTCGGCGGAAGATATAGAGCGGAACAAGGTGCGTCAGGATCTGGGTATTACGTATGACGAGGATGTTCTCCGTCTGCGCGAAGAGTTCATGAAACGCGGTTTCATGGTGTCCTCCGTGGTCATCACCCATTACTCGGGTCAGCGGTCGGCGGATGCGTACCGCCAGCGTCTGGAGCGCAAGGGTATCCGTGTCTATTATCATTATACCATCGAGGGCTACCCGCATAACGTGGAGCTGATTGCTTCGGATGAAGGTTTCGGCAAGAACGATTACGTAGAGACAACCCGTCCGCTGGTTATCGTCACGGCTCCCGGTCCCGGTAGCGGCAAGATGGCGGTCTGTCTGAGCCAGCTCTACAACGAGCAGAAACACGGCTGCGAGGCAGGGTACGCCAAGTTCGAGACGTTCCCTGTCTGGAACCTCCCGCTCAAGCACCCGCTCAACGTGGCGTACGAAGCGGCTACGGCGGACATCAATGATGTCAACATGATCGACCCCTTCCATCTGGAGGCATACAACAAGACTGCTGTCAACTACAACCGCGACATAGAGATTTACCCGGTGCTCGATGCACTCTTCACCTCCATCTACGGCGAGAACCCCTATAAGTCGCCTACCGACATGGGCGTGAACATGGTGGGATTCTGTATCAGTGACGACGAGGCGGTGCGCGAGGCGAGCAAGCAGGAGATCATCCGCCGCTATTTCCGTGCCCTCTGCCATTTGGCGAACGGCAAGTGCAACGATGCGGAGATCAAGAAACTGGCGCTTCTGCAGCAACAGGTAGGTATCACCACCGCCATCCGCCGCACCACGGTAGCCGCCCGCGAACGCCGCGCCCTCTCCGGTGCACTTCATGACGGCTCGTTCAACCACGCAGCGGCAATCGAACTGCCGGACGGGCGGATTATTACAGCCGAAGCCGGTCCGCTCCTTGGCTCATCGGCTGCATTACTGCTCAACGCAATGAAAGAACTGGCGGGCATTGACCACGCCGTACGGCTCATCCCTGAGAAATATATCGGTCCGATCCAGAAGACGAAGATCTCTTTCCTCCACGGCAAGAACCCGCGCCTGCACACCGACGAGGTGCTCGTGGCATTGTCGGTGCTCTCGCTCCAGGAGGAGAACTGCCGCAAGGCGCTCGACACGCTCCCGCAACTCAAGGGATGCCAGGCGCACTCGACCGTCATGCTCAACGAAGTGGACTGGCGGACATTTAAGAAACTTGGAATTGATTTAACAACCGATCCCGCTAAAAAATAAATAGCACTAAGTGGTAAGAGAACTCGGGTGCAAATCCCGGACAGACAGGCTACTGTAATGGCTCCCCGCCTAAGTCAGATCGCTTCCACTTCGCGCAGTTGAAAGTCCTCCTGTAACAGGACGAACAATGGTAAGACGTAATATTCTCATACTGGTTCTGGCACTCTGTGCACACGCGCTCTTCGCCCAAGACGAAGCAGACGCCGATTCCCTGTACCGCGACTTCCGCATAGAGGAGGTCGAGGTTACGGCGCGTGCGTTAGCCAAGGATGTGATCGTGCCGCAGACGCTCAAGGGTGCGGAGCTCCAACGGATGAGTGCCCTCTCCGTGGCGGACGCGCTGCGGTATTTCTCCGGCGTACAACTCAAGGACTACGGCGGAGTAGGGGGAATCAAGACCATCAATGTGCGTTCCATGGGCAGCCAGCACACCGCGGTCTATTACAACGGCGTGCAGCTCGGCAACGCCCAGAACGGGCAGGTGGACTTAGGGCGTTTCTCGCTTGATAACATGGAGGAGATCGCTCTCTTCAACGGCCAGAAATCCGACATTTTCCAGTCCGCACGGGAGTTCGGCGCAGCCGGTAATGTGTATCTGACTACGCGCAAACCTTATTTTAAGGCAGGCGAGCGCGTACACGTACGTACGAAGATGCGGTTCGGCTCATTCGCCCTTGCCAATCCTAACGTAGGGGTCGATGTCAAACTGACGGAGTCGCTCTCGCTGACGCTCGATGCCGAGTATGTCTATTCGGACGGCAAGTACCCGTTCCGCTACCGCCGTGTGCTGCCTACCGGCGAGACGGCGTACGACACTACCGCCATCCGTCAGAACGGCGACGTGAATGCCGTCCGCACGGAGCTCGGACTGCATCATTACTACCGCACGACGGGTTTCTGGCGGGTGCATGCCTACAACTATTACTCCGAACGCGGCGTGCCCGGCGCGATTGTCAATAATGTGTGGCGCAACGGCGAGCGTCTATGGGACCGCAACACTTTTGTACAAGGTCAGTGGCAGGACGAGTGGTTCAACCGCTGGAGCACGCGCGTGCTCTTCAAGTACGCCAACGACTACACCCATTACCGCAACTACGACACCCGCCTGCTGCCCTCCAACAACGAGTACCTGCAGCAGGAGGCGTACCTCTCGTTCGCCAACAAGGTTCAGGTCTTCAACTGGTGGGACCTCTCCGTGGCGTACGACTACCAGTACAACACCCTTGACCGCACGAATCTCCTTATAGATAACTCCAAGGAGCGTTTTGACCGCCATTCCCATTGGCTCTCCGCCGCTACGGCGTTTAATATCAAGGAGTACCTGCGTCTCCAGGCGTCGGTACTCATGACCTCAATCAGCCATCAGCAGTCAGCAATCAGCAATCAGCCTAAATTCACGCCGGGTGTGTTCCTCTCGTTCCGGCCGTACCCGAAGATCAACCTCGCGCTCAATGCCTTCTACAAGCAGAGTTACCGGTACCCGACTTTCAACGACCTCTACTACACGGACCTCGGCAATGCGGACCTCCGCCCTGAGTTGGCGCGCCAACACTCCGTCGAGCTCGCCTATAGTGTCAGCCATGCATGGCTGACGGCGAATGTCTCCGCGTCCTACTATTACAACCGCGTGACGGATAAGATCATCGCCTACCCGAAGGGTCAGCAGTTCCGGTGGACCATGCTCAACCTCGGTACGGTCAAGATCAACGGCGTGGATGCCAAAGGAGACTTGTCTTTCTTCCTGCCGCTGCGGTTCGTGCTCCGCACGAGGCTCAACTACACTTACCAGCGGGCGATCGATGTCACCAATTCCTCCGACTCCTATTATGGTCACCAGATACCGTATATCCCCAAGCACAGCGGAAGCGTGGTCGCGGGGCTTGACTGGCAAAGCCGCAGGGGCGACCACTACGGACTCAACTACTCGTTCATATATGTCGGCGAGCGGTACAGCCAGCAGGAGAACAGCATCTATAACTACGTGCAGCCCTGGTACACCCACGACCTCTCGATCTACGGAGAGTGGGGGATCAAGCGCTGGTGGCTGAAAGCGAACTTGGAAATCAATAACCTGCTCGGGCAGGACTATGAAGTTATTCAGAACTACCCGATGCCTAAACAAAACGTACGATGCACCATAGCCGTCAAATATTAAAATCATTTACCATTTGGTCATTTACCATCTGGTCATTTGTTCTTACTTCCTGCCGTGGCGACGAGGTAATCTATCCTACCATTGGCACGCATGTCACGGACGAGGTGCGCGAGGGAGGTCTGTATGTGCTCTGTGAGGGCAACATGGGCTCCAACAAAGCCCGTCTGGATTACATGAATCTCCATACCGGGGAATATTACGCCAACTGGTACGGTGCCCGGAACCCCACGCAGATGAAGGAGTTGGGCGATGTGGGCAACGATATACAGCGGTACGGGGGAAGGCTCTACGCGGTCATCAACTGCTCGCACAAAGTGGAGGTCATGGATCTCCAAGCGCGCCATATAGGCAAGATAGACCTCCCTAACTGCCGCTACCTCGCTTTCAAGGGCGATAAGATGTATGTCAGTGCGTATGTGGGCTCCGTGGCTGATCCGGATATGCTTGGTTCGGTCTATGAGGTTGATACAGCCACACTAAGAGTTACCCGGGAGGTCAAGGTGGGTCACCAGCCTGACGAGCTCTGTATCCTCGGCGACCGACTCTACGTAGTCAACTCCGGCGGGTATATTACAAACCGCCACGACTCTACTGTCTCAGTCATTGACCTCTCCTCCTTCACCGAGACGGAGAAAATCACCGTGGGCACCAATCCTCAGCGCATCCGCCCCGATGAGGGAGGCAAACTGTGGGTGTGTGCCGAGAATAGCCTTACAATCCTAGACAATACGAATACTGTTTCAGTACTGCCCGTGAAGGCATCGAATATCTCCATTCACGGCTCCACGGCGTATATCATTGACAGCGAGTCGCACCAGTTACGTGCGTTCTCCACCATTGACTACACGGAGTTGGAGCAACCGATCGACATCTCCGCCTTCGAGCACCCGTACGGACTTCTGGCTACCTCTGACGCGCTCTATATAACGGACGCCAAGAACTATGTCTCCTCCGGTGTCCTGCATTGTTTCAGTTATGACGGACGGGAGCGTTGGCGTGCCTCGACGGGCGACATCCCCGGGCACCTCTGCCGCGTGACGGGCGCGTATGAACTGCACGGCGACACCTCCTCGCGGGACACAACCCAATACTCTCCTTATATATCGCGCGTCTATGAATACGTGCCAGCGATGGGACAGTTCGTGAACCTCTTACCCAAGTACGAGGAGGGCGACGATGCAGTAGCCATGTGCCGTAAGTGCGAGCAGGCTGTCGCCAATAATGCCGGAGGAATGGTCTGTCTCGGCGGATGGGGCGGGTACATTACCTTCGGCTTCGACCACGCGGTGGAGAACAAAGAGGGCTGCGACCTGCGAATCCTTGGAAACGCCTTTCTTATGAGTGGTAATGAGGCTTACGGCAGTTCCGAACCGGGCATTGTGCTCGTAAGCCGCGATGAGAACAAGAACGGCGTTCCCGACGACACCTGGTACGAACTCAAGGGCTCGGAGTACGACAACCCGGCTACAAACCATTATTACACCAAGACCTATACGCGCGAGGGCGATACATTGCAAAACCCCTTCCATTCCCAGCCGTATTACCCGCAGTGGATAGAGGCGGACAGCCTTACTTTCACGGGTGCGCGCCTTGCGCCGCTCACCGAGAATATAGGCGGGCAGAACGTGCAGCGGATACTTGATTACGGATATGCGGACAACAAACCCAACACAGACATAGAAGGCACAAGTTTTGATATATCGTGGGCTGTAGATGCGGACGGACAATCTATTTCACTGCCATGCATAGACTTCGTCCGCATCTACACTGCGGTGGACGAGGCATATCCACAAACCGGCGAACTGAGTACCGAGATTACAGGAGCTATTGATCTACACATCAATAATTAACAAATTTATTAATCAACATTTATTAACAATTTAAAACAAAACAAATTATGAAAAAACAAATTCTTTTCGTAGCAGCGTTGGCGCTGACCTTCGCGGCTTGTAACCAGAATGGAGAAGTGACAGACAAGACCGTTGCCACATTTGAAGAGGCTGCTATCAGCCCGATGACTACTGAGAGTATTTTCAAGTACTCTGTGGACACAACCGTTTATCTGGAGAGCGGCAATTTCAAATGCCAGCAGAGTGTATCTTACAATGGAACGTATGTAGTGGGTGGTGTCGTTTCCAACCAAACGACAACAGATGTAAAAGGGTATGAGGACGCTTACAAATCCGCCAAGGGCGGAGCGTATGCCGGCAAAAACTATCTGGTTTGGTATGCAGACGCATGGACTCCGAATGCTATCAAACTCAAGTCAGCTGCCACAGTTCCGGGCATGTATGTGTGCAACACGGCGTTAGTAGAAAAAATGATCAAGCTGGGCGACGGTATGTCCACCATAGCTGGTGGTTTTACGGACGATGACCATCTGCTCCTGACCATTACCGGCTCACTGGAGGGCAAAGAGGTAAATGGCAAAGTAGATTTCTATCTTGCGCAGGGTAAGACTATCGTGACCGACTGGACATATGTTGATTTGAGCACACTGGGCAAGGTGGACGAACTGCACTTCGCCATGAGCGGCACGAAAAGCAATGACTATGGCTTGACCACTCCGACCTATTTCTGTATCGACAACCTCGGTGCTAAGAAATAATAGATGAAACGGTTATTACCGATATTATTGACACTCCTTTGCTTCGTCGGGTGCGCACAGCACTCGGCGGAGCAGGGTAGTGTGCCTGCGGGGAACAAATACGCTACAGGGTTTCAGATCACCGAGACGGACACCGGCGTGGTGGTAGAGGTGTTCCAACCTTACCAGCGTCTCTGTGTTCGGGAGCCGCTTCGCCGTCTGGGTACGATGAGTACCGTGCAGGTGGGGTTCCTCTATGCCCTTGACGCGATGGACGCCTTGGCGGCAGTCTGCAATCCCGAACTCATCTACACGCCGGTGAAAGGCGACGAGATCGACCTTGGCGACTCCATGAAACCCTCTGCGGAGCGGACGCTCCAAGCCGGTTTGGACGCTCTCTTGGCGGTCAATTACGGTCAGTACGATAACCTCGAAGCGGCGCGGATAGAGAAATTAGGAGTCTTTACGATGTATATCAACGAGTGGCAGGAAGGCTCTCCGCTCGCCCGTGCCGAGTGGATCCGCGTCTTCGGTGCCCTCACCGGCAAACTGTCGCAAGCCGACTCAATCTTCAATGCTGTAGAGAAAAAATATCTCTATCTTACAGCGAGTGTCAACGAACGGTCTTACAGCGAAAGCGGTCTTACAGGCGATGCCGGTCTGGCAGTGCAACGGTCTATTATGTCCGGTAATAACTTCCGCGGTACTTGGTATGTGCCCTCTGGCAAGAACTATCTGGCGTACCTCTTCAAGGATGCCGGAGCCGCTTACCCATTCTATGAGGACGAACGGGCAACCTCTATTCCGCTGACCATCGAGGAGACGCTTCATTATTTCCACGACGCGGATGTGTGGGTCGGCGCCGGCGGAAACAGTCTGGAAGAACTGGCGCAGATGGACGAGAAGCACACGTGGTTCAAGGCGTACAAGGAAAGACGCGTTTATAACTGGCGCAAGCAGCGCCTGCCTTCCGGTGCGAACAACTTCTGGGAGCGTGGGGTGGTACACCCCGAGGAAATGTTAGAGGACGTCATTCATATCCTGAATAACGCCCCCGACTCCGTACTTCATTTTGCTAACAGATTATACTAGTATCCTAGTTCCCTAGTATCCTAGTCTTCCTACCTCTTCGAGGCAGGCTCTACAGAGGCAATCGGAATAATGCGTGCGCAGGTAAGCGCGCGCTTTTTCGTTGAGCACCACGCCTGCGCACTGGCATATATCCGGCTGCCCGTAGTGACATACGAACGCTGCCCCGCAACGGGGGCAGCGCTTTGTTGTATTTACCATTGGCTCATTTACCATTGGGTCATTTTGTTAACTTCACGATCATCGTACTCAAACCCTTTACCTCAATGTCCTCGCGGCTGAGGTCAATCTGCTCGCCCGTCAAGGGGTTGAAACCCACCGGGTTGTACTGACCGAGGATCTCCTTGTAGGTAGCGGTCGGAACCGTGCGCGGCTTTTCGGCTGCGTTGGCGAATACAAAGACTGCTTCCTTCTCATTGTAGCGGAAGAACGCATACGTGTTGTTGCGCGCCATGAAATGCATCGTCTTGCCGTAGTGGAGTACGGGCTCGTCCTTACGCCAGTTGAACAGCCGGCTCTGGAAATCAAACATGTTCTGCATCTCCTCCGTTACCTCTTTGCCCAACGGCAGCGGAGCGCGCAAGTACGAGTGGTTGTTCGGGTCTTCTTTGTTCGCGGAGGTCATGGCATACTCGTCGCCGTAGAGCACTTGCGGAATACCGCGCATGGTAGCCAGCAGCACGTAAGCCAGTTTCACGCGGCGGGGATCTTTATCCTTCACTACGTCGGTTATACGTGCCATGTCGTGGTTGCCGAGAAAGGTCAGCACATTATTGATGTCGCCGTACATATAGTCCATCGTCATAGCGTCATAGACCTTCGTCAGACCGCCGCCCCAGTAGTTACCATCGTTCTCCAATGCCTGACGGATGGCTTCCTCTACGGGGAAATCCATTACGCAGGGCAGGTTGGAGTCAAAACCGTCGAAGTTCTTTGTGCCGCTCTGCCAGTAAGCAACAGCCGGAGCCGGTCGTGTCCAGCACTCACCTACGATATTGATATTGGGGTACTCCTCACGGATCGCCTTGATCCACTGGCTGCCAGGGATCTTCTCGATATACGGATAGGTGTCCACGCGCAGACCGTCCAAGTCGGCGTACTCAATCCACCAAACAGCCCATTGCTGGAAGTATTTGAGCAGGTCTGGGTTCTCCAGGTTCATGTCCGGCATGGGGTGGTCGAACCATCCGCGGTTGCTGAGCTTGCGGTCGTACTCCGAAGCATTGATATCATAGTTGGCGGTGAAACAGTTATTGGTGTTGGTGAACTGAGGGAACTGATTGATCCAGTCGTGGTACGGCAGATCTTTCATCCACCAGTGCGCCGCGCCGCAGTGGTTCGGCACCATGTCCATGAGTATCTTGAGTCCTCTCTTGTGCGCCTCCTGTACCATCTGTGCGTACTGCGAGTTGGAGCCGTAGCGCGGGTCTATGTGGTAGTAGTCGGAGCAGGCGTAGCCGTGGTATGACCAAGCCTCTTCGTCGTCGCCTAACATCGGCGTCGGCCAGATAGCGGTGCAGCCCAATTTCTGAATATGGTCAAACGAATTGATGATTCCCTGTATATCACCTCCGAAACGTCCGTTCACATTGCTCTTGTCGGCTTTCTCGCGGGTGTCGGCGGTGGAGTTGTTGCTCTCATCGCCATCTACAAACCGGTCGCTCATGATCAGATACACTACGTCCGAGGCATCAAAGCTTTTGCGCTCGCGGCTGCCCTGACGACGCTCGGCAATCACGTAGTCGTAAGTGGCTTTTTTCTTGCCTTTCTTGAGGGTAATGCGATAGGTGCCGGGCTGGAAGACACCGAAATCAACGAACAGGTAGTTCGGACTCTCGGCGTTATGCTGGCTGCGTGGAACGAGTCCCAAGCAGGCGCCTCGCATCACTTTTCCGCCAACGACCTGTTGTACACTCACCTGGGCGTCCTTCAGGTCCTCGCCGTGGAACAAAACGGTCAGCGGAGTCTTCATCTCCGTCCACCAGCACAGCGGCTCCACCTGTTCGATCTTAGGTGCCGCACACAGCATTTGGCTTGCCAACAGCACTGCTGCTAAAAAGAAATTCCTTTTCATGGTACTATGAATAATGATTAATGATTAATGAATATCTATAGTTCGTCCACCAATATCCCGTCTATTGATTTGTATTGGTCGTTTAAGCGTATATAACTCTCCCAGAAGGCCCGCATCTCCTCGCTCGGGTTCTGCAGGAACTCCTCCGTGCCCTGCTGCTCAATCCTGTCCACAACCAGTCCCAGCGTGATCTTATGTGTATCGAGTGCGGGTTGGAAGGTCCGTTCCTCTTTGCCCTCCACGTACACCTCACGGAGGATCTTGGTCACGGTCAGCCGTGAGAGCAGTTGGTTCACCAACCGGATAGGCAGGTGGTCTTTCTTCGCCAACTCGTGTGCGGTCAGGGGTGCCTCGTCCGCCTCAAACCGTTTGACAATCGTGTGCAGCAGATAGAGCATAATAAAATCCTTATACCGCCGCGACATACTATTCAGGTCGTGCTCGTACTCGAACTCCTCGTTGTTCTGGATGGCATAACTCATCTCCGCGCCTATCAGGATCAGCAGACTGGCGTATTGCAACATGGTCATCAGGATCGGTAGGGTAGCAAACGCACCATATACGATACTCGTCCGGCTCAGCATGGCGATCAGATAGACCGACAACATCTGCAGCAACTGGAAGAGCGTTCCCATGAGTACGCCAGGAACAATGGCAGGCAACAACCGAACCTTCGTGTTCGGGATAGCGACATACATCCATGTGAAGAACAGCCAGCACATCACAAACTGCAGGAACTGAAAACGGCTCTGCTGGGAGAGGTGTTGGAGCATGGACAGATGCGGCAGGTTCTCTACCGTCGAATGGACGAATATATTGATGCCTGCCGAGCATACAATCAGTACGGGAACCAGCACCACGATGGCGATATAGGTGGTCATTTGCCGGAGAATAGAGCGCGAACGCTGCACGTTCCATATCTGATTGAAGGCGGTTTCGACCGACTCAAAGAACGAGTAAATTGCCCAGAGCAGAATGAGCAACCCGATACCGATGAACAGTCCTCCCTGCGCCGTCTCCAGATACCGCTCCACCATCTCCATAATCTCCGGCACCAAGCCTGTCTCGCCGAGGAACGAGCGGTTGAGTTGCGTCTCTATGACATCCGCCATGCCGAAACCTTGCGCCACGGCTAAGATCATGGCTAAGATGGGGACAATCGCAAAGATCAGGGAAAAAGTAAGGGATTTGGCTTTGTCGTTCAGCCCTTTGTTGGAGAAGCCGCGGATGACGAGGGCGATGGTGCGGATAATCGTGAAACCGATGCGTTGGAGAAAACCGGTGTATTCGGTAGCCGTCCGCCGCCACATATCGTAGCGAACAAATCGAATAATATCGGAGAACTT
>DFEG01000026.1:0-42952 GCA_002369075.1 Bacteroidales bacterium UBA3808
GTGTTCTCTATTTCTTCAGCCTGCTTTCTGAGTACCGGCTGACCGTACAAATATATAGGTAATATCATAGTCTTTCCAAATAGCCTTCCAAAATGATACAAGCGGCGATCTTATCCACCGTTGCTTTGTTCTGCCGGTCTTTTTTCTTCATGCCGCCGGCGAGCATGGCTTGGTGCGCCAACACGGAGGTAAAGCGCTCGTCATACATAGTTAAGGGTTTGTCGGGAAATCGTTTCTTGAACACGCCCATGAAAGGACGGATATAGTTCATGCTCTCCGATTCCTCCCCGTTCATTTGGGTCGGATGGCCGATGACGACCTCATCTACCGGCTCTTTCTCAAAGTATTCTGCGAGCCATTCGATAAGATCCTTTGTTTCTATCGTAAGCAGCGGATTAGCCGTTATGCGGAGAACATCCGTAACGGCTAATCCTGTACGCTTACGACCGTAGTCTATTGCTAAGATTCGTCCCATTAGAGCTTATTCATCTCCTCGGAGATAGCATCATACTGCGCATCCATGTGGAAGCGATAGTAGAGCCCCTTGAGTACTTGCATGTACTGACGGTTCTCGGGATCCATGCGGTGAGCTTCCTCAAAGAACGGAAGTGATTTTTTGAACACCTCATTCATCTCGTCCAGCGCTTTCTTGTACTCCTTGTTGTCGGAGATGAGTGCAGCCGCCTCATTGAGTTTGACTGCCTGGTTGTAATATACTCTACCCTTGCCTGCTACTGCGTCGGCTAATTTCGGATCTACCTTGAGGGCGTTATCAAAATCAGCCATCGCCTCGTCGTAATGACCTAAGTTCTCATTGAGGTTACCCTTGATCAGGTGGTACTGTGCTACGTTCGGTTCACGTGCGATCGCCTGCGAGAGATAGTCAACCGCAGTCTGCTCCTGACCGGAATAGATGTAATAGTTGATCAGGTTCTGCAGGAACCACGGCTCGCTCGGGAAACGATCAATGGCGTGTTGCAGCGTAGCAACAAACTTGGCCGTATCTTTCAACGCCACGTACTCCTGATAGAGGAACTGGTTGGTAGAGATAGCCTCATAGTCACCGTCTTTGAGTTCCTCAAGCAGCGCAATGGCATCCTGGTGACGCTCCGCTTGAACAGCGAAGATTGCAGCGTAGTACTTGTATTGTGTATAAGTGGTATCACGCGGCATCTCTTTCTGCAGTTTCGGATCCTGCATCATCTTCAGCTCCGGAATAGCAATGTGCTTCTGGAATGCTTGATATGCGCCATCGTAATCCTTTTGCTCGTTCAGGAAGATACCATATTTCACCAACTCCTGCTGTTTGTAGTACTCCAGCATCTTTTTGGCGATGTTGTTATGGGTTTTCGGGTCGGCGAGCACCTCACGGCCTTTCTTGTCCAATACGACAGAGGAAGCCAATTCGTCCGCTTTGAGCCAGTAGTTATAGCTTTCTTCTACGGCAGCTCCGGCTTTCGCCTGATTAGCACCTTTTCCCATCATCTGGTTGTAGTTCTCTTGGGTCAGTTCCTGATAACCGATCATACCGGCCCAGTAATAAGCCTCAATAGACGGATCAGCCGAAATCGCCTCTTCGATGGCTGCACGGGCGGCACCGAAATCCGGTGTCTCAGCCATCATGTAACCTTTTGCTTTTTTAACCTGCGGGTTCTTTTGTGCAAAGCAGCCTGCGCTTATCAGCACCAGAGCTGCCAAAATCAATGATTTTTTCATATTATTCTTGATTTTCGTTGTTGTTGGTTTTATCATTTACATCATTGAGCGGTTCTGCCGCGCTCATTTCATCATTCACGTTCTCCTCTTCTTCTTTCGGAACGATACATCCGCTTACGAGGGAGTCATTACGTTTCTGGAGTTCGATCAGTTTGACGCCTTGTGCGGCACGTCCGGTCTGACGAATAGTTGAGATATCCATGCGGATGGCTGTTCCCGACTTGGTCATCAGCATCAGATCATCCGCATCGGTTACGGCTTCGATACCTACCAGATGACCTGTCTTCTCCGTAATCTCAATGGTCTTGACACCCTTACCGCCACGGTTGGTGACACGATAGATCGGGTTGCCCTCCTCGTCATCGACGGGCGTACGTTTGCCAAATCCGTTCTCCGAAATGACGAGAATGGTCTTGTCTGTACCCTTCTCCACACAAACCGTGCCAATGACGCGATCTTGTCCGTCTTCCTCTAATGTGATTGCCTTCACACCGGTTGCGCCACGACCCATCGGACGTACGCCGCCTTCGTTGAAACGAACGACCTTACCGTTGTACGAAGCGACTAACATCTCGCTCTGACCGTCCGTCAGCGTTACGCCGATCAGTTCGTCGCCGTCACGCAGACCG
Source organism: Bacteroidales bacterium UBA3808 (assembly GCA_002369075.1). Lineage (GTDB taxonomy): Bacteria > Bacteroidota > Bacteroidia > Bacteroidales > Paludibacteraceae > Colicola. The sequence goes on from DFEG01000026.1 coordinate 2,346, forward strand.
AGCGCGATGATACCGTTGGCTCGCGGACGGCTGTATGCCTCCAATGTCGTCTTTTTCATCAGACCGTTCTTGGTCACGAAGATCAGGTAGTGGTTCTCTATATACTCCTGGTCATTGAGACCCTTGACGTTGATACAGGTGCGTACCTTGTCGCCCTTCTGGAGGTTAATCATGTTCTGGATAGCACGGCCTTTCGACTGCTTGTTGCCCTCCGGCAGTTCATATACTTTCTGCCAGTACAGACGACCCATCTCCGTAAAGAACATCATCGTCGAATGCATCGATGCCTGATATACGCGCTCAATGAAATCCTGGTCACGCGCACTGCCGGCTTTCGAGCCGATACCGCCGCGGCTCTGCTGACGGAAATCAGCCAGCGGAGTACGTTTGATATAGCCCAGATGCGAGATAGTGATTACCATGTCATCATCGGCGTACATATCCTCGGGGTTGAACTCAGTAGCCATTTTCACGATCTTCGTGCGGCGCTCGTCACCGTACTTGTCCTTGATCTCGATGAGCTCGGTGTTGATTACATCGTAACGCATCTCCTCGCTGGCGAGCAGTTCGTTCAGGTGGGCAATCAATTTCTCGATCTCCTCGTACTCTGCTTTCAACTCGTCGATACGCAGGCCGGTCAGGGCGCTCAGACGCATATCTACGATAGCTTTGGACTGCAGGTTGTCGAGGTCGAACCGCTTCTCCAAATTTGTTTGTGCATCAGCCGGAGTGCGGCTTGCGCGGATGATACGTACTACTTCGTCGATATTATCTACGGCGATGATCAAGCCCTCCAAGATATGCGCTTTCTCCTCTGCCTTGCGCAACTCAAAACGTGTCCGGCGGGTTACTACGTCCATGCGGTGCTCGATGAAGTTACCGATCAGCTGTTTGAGGTTCAGCAACATCGGACGGCCTTTCACCAAAGCGATGTTGTTCACTGCAAAACTCGACTGCAACGCGGTGAACTTGTATAGTTTGTTGAGCACAACCTGTGCGTTGGCGTCACGTTTCACATCGATCACAATACGGATATCGCGTTTGGAGTGGTCGTTGATATCGGCTATACCCTCGATCTTCTTGTCGTTTACCAGCTCGGCGATGTATTTCACGAGGTCGCTCTTCACAACGCCGTATGGCAACTCGGTGATGATGATCTTCTCACGGCCGTTGTCCTCGGTCTCGATATCGGCGTTCGAACGGATCACAATCCTTCCGCGACCGGTCTCGAAAGCGTCCCTGACACCCTGATAGCCGTAGATAGTACCGCCGGTCGGGAAATCAGGAGCTTTGACATATTCCATCAGCTGTTCTACTGTAATATCCTCAACACTCGCGTCGTGCATACGTGCTTTGATATTATTGATATATGCGCAGCAACCGTCAATGACCTCTGCTAAGTTATGGGTCGGCATGTTCGTTGCCATACCTACGGCAATACCACTGGCACCGTTCACCAACAGGTTCGGGAAACGGCAAGGAAGCACCGTCGGCTCTTTCAGGGAGTCATCAAAGTTATTCTGCATATCTACGGTGTCCTTCTCGATGTCGCGGAGCATCTCTTCCGCTAACTTCGAGAGGCGGGCCTCCGTATAACGCATGGCAGCTGCACCGTCGCCATCGACGGAACCGAAGTTACCCTGACCGTCCACCAGACAATAACGCATTGCCCACGGTTGTGCCATACGCACCAGCGTACCATAGATGGAGCTGTCGCCGTGCGGGTGGTACTTACCCATTACCTCACCGACAATACGGGCGCTCTTCTTGGTCGGTTTGTCGCTCGTGTTACCTAATTCGTTCATTCCGAACAGCACACGGCGGTGGACCGGTTTGAAACCGTCGCGCACATCCGGCAACGCACGGCTCACGATCACACTCATCGAGTAATCGATATACGAGGACTTCATTTCCTCGTCGATCTTCACGGGAATAATGTGATCATTCTTGATAATCTCGTTGTTTTCTTCCATTGTGATAAATATTTGTATTCAGTTATATTCAAAAAACGCCACAAAGGTACAAAAAAAAAATGACATACGCAAGCGCGCACGTCATTTTTTCTTCATTTTTATGCGTTTTCAGCCGTTTTGGGTTCTCAATCGGCACCCTGCCGGTGAAAATCGTCCGATCGCTTAGAACGCAAATAAATGGTCTTTAATACGCTTTCGGTTTAATTCACCTCAGCGCGAGCCATCGCATCCTTGTAGTACTTCTGGTCAACGAACACATCCTCCTTGTACGGATTGATGTGACGAACCTTAGCCTGGTACATGATATAACCGAAGGCAATGATATTGGTAACCAGCGCGAGAGCGGAGATCACGAGCATCATCGTCGGGTTAGCTGCGGTAGCGCCTACGGCCTCCACGGTCGTATGAGCCACGACTTCCTCACCCAGACCCGAAGCGGCATAGATAGCATTAACAGTCTCTATTCCGTTGACGTACTGAACCGGCAGAACTGCCCATGAGTAGAACTGTTTGCCGTTGAAGAAAGTCTCCTGGAAGAGCGGGAATACCTGCGCAAACATACACCAGATAGCCAGAGTGTTAGCGCGGTTCTGGATCCAACCGCCGCGGTTCCAGCAGATAGCTGCAATCGTCGGAGCTACCAACAGTGCGATACCGCAGTACCAGCTGTGAGTCGGCAGACAGTTGTACGTGTAAGCGAAGTTCCAGATGTCATACACGAGGATATACACCCACGTCATGTCCGCCCAGATCATGTCCTTGCGGTCCTTGCTGGGATATACGTTCCACCATGCGGTCATACAGAAGATGTTGAACAGACCGGCAACGCCGTTGAATACGTTGTGCCAGCCGCCATACAACCACACACCTTCGCTCGACAGCCACCATTTGTTCCAACCAAGAATTGCCGACTCGAAATCAGAGCAAACGGCAATCAAAATGTTGATGGCTACGATGATGAACGGGAACGGCTTGAACCAGTGCTTGGCACCGATACCCCACTCGTACTTGATCATCATGAAACCGATACAGCCGGTCAGCGCAGCGTAGAGCTTGGCGTAGTGGAACCAGCCGTTCATGTACACGTGGGTCTGGTTGTTCACCGCCCAGTCTGCGCCCATGCGTGCACCGATCGCGATTGCTACAAAGTAAACGGTCAGCGCCAGCGGAATGGCAAAGAACGTGATTGCACCGCCGAGTTTCGTACGGCGTGCAAACTCATTCCATAGAATCAGTCCTGCGAGGACTGCAAAGAGCATTACCCATTGGATCAGAGCATGCTCTCCATAGACTTGAAAAAACATGATAATTTATTTTTTAAATGATTAAATGATTAAATATAATCGGTATATCGACATATCGGTATATCGAGTTTCTTTAAGCCTTGACTGCTTTACGCTCTTTGAGATAGCAATAAACCGCCCATGCAACGGTCACAACGGCCGACATTGGTACGCCGACGGTCAGCATCTCTTTGAGCATGACCATTCCGCCGCCTTCACTCTCCAGCGCAGTAAAGAACGGATACATCCATGTCACTTCGCCGTTGAGGATATGGTCCACGATCAGCATCAGTGAACCGCCCCACAGCATTTTCTCCAGGGTCATTAGGTTACGGCCGACAAACGTGTCGGTCCGGTGTGTGCTTTTGCGGTATGCTGTCGTCGCTGCCGCCTGCACTAATGGTACAATAAAACATGCCATATCTTTAAACTTTTTAAACTCGTAATTCCTTAATCTCTACCTCATTGCCTCTCAGGAGCCATGTCTGCTCGCTGCCGCAATGCGGACATTTCTTGCCGTGCGCCACGGTCGGATAATCTTTTCCGCACCCGTCGCAATGCGTCACAGCAGGAATAGTCTCTATCTGCAACTCGCAGCCCTTCAGCATCTCTTCTTTATCCGCCGCCCACCGCCAGCAGTCCGTCAGGTACTCCGGAATGATGGTGCTCACCTCGCCGATGTTCATTACCACCGTCGAGACGTGCTCCACTCCGTTCTCTTGCGCCGCTTTCTTGACGTCACGGATGATATAGAAGACGATTCCGAGTTCGTGCATTACTTTTTCGGGCTTAGTCCGGAAATGAGGATTTTTCCTGTGCGTTTGATCATATACGGCAGGATTCCGTCGAACTTGTTTTCCGAAGTACGCATGACGCTGGCTTCGGGGTGCTCGCGGTGCAGATGGATAGCGTCAAAAGCACATTTCGTGGTACATATACCGCAACCGATACACCGGTTCTCATCGACAACCGACGCGCCGCAACTGAGGCATCGCGCGGTCTCTTTCTTCACCTGCTCCTCGGTCAGCGTGCCGTGGTATTCCTCGAAATTACTCTTCGTTACCACCACGCCCGGCTCCTGACGGCTGCTGTTGTCGTACTGCTCAACGAGAATGTCACTCTTGTTCAGTTCGATAAAATCTCGGCGGTTGCGACCGATGGTCATGTGTCCGTGCTGTACGTAGCGGTGCAGACTCTCCGCAGCTTCCTTGCCGGCTGCGATGGCATCGATGGCGAACTTCGGACCGGTAAATACATCGCCGCCGACGAAGATGTCCTCTTCCGCAGTCTGGTATGTCAGTTTGTCGGCTACAGGGTACACGCCGCGAACGAACTCCACCTTGGTATCCTTCAGCAGGTCTTTGAGTACGACCGTCTGACCGATGGCGAAAATCACCATATCCGCCTCTAACGTAATCGTCTCGTTCTCGTCAAATTTCGGTGCAAACTTATGCTGCTCGTCAAATACAGACAGACACTTTTTGAAGGTGATTCCTTTCACCTTTCCACTTTCACCTTTCACCTCCATCGGTCCCCATCCCGGATTGATCACTACTCCATCCTCGCGTGCTTCCATGCGCTCTTCTTGGGATGCCGGCATGATGTCTTCCGTCTCCAACGAGAGCATGGTCACTTCCGCTGCTCCGCTGCGTTTGGCAACTCTCGCAGCATCGATGGCTACGTTTCCGCCGCCTACGACTACCACTTTGCCGCTGATCTTCTTGCCTCCGCAATTCGCCTCATGCAGGAAATCGATAGCGGTCATTGTGCCCTCTAAATCCTCTCCCGGAATGCCCGGCAGACGACCGCCTTGGCAGCCGATTGCTACATAAAATCCCTTGTAGCCTTGCTTGCGAAGAGCGTCTATGGTAATATCCTTACCTACTTCGACGCCGCATTTAATCTCCACGCCTATCTCGCGCATCACATCTATCTCCGCCTTGATAACCTCCTTGTCGAGCTTGTACGACGGGATACCGTAACGGAGCATTCCGCCCGGTTCGGCGTTCTTCTCAAAGACCGTTGGTTTATAGCCCATTGTTGCCAGATAATATGCGCAACTCAGACCCGCAGGACCGCCACCGATGATGGCGATCTTCTCTTCCCAGCGCTCTTGCACGTTGGAGCAGATATTGACCTCCGGCACAAATCGTGTCTCAGCGTGCAGGTCTTTCTCTGCAATGAATTTCTTGACGGCGTCGATAGCTACTGCGCGATCGATCGTGCCTCTCGTACAAGCGTCCTCACAACGGCGGTTGCAGACACGCCCGCACACTGCCGGGAACGGGTTTTCGCGCTTGATGAGTTCGAGTGCCTCTGTGTATTTGCCTTCTGCGGCTTTCTTGAGGTAACCCTGCACGGCAATGTGTGCCGGACAAGCGGTCTTGCACGGTGCCGTACCTGTCGGATAGCAGTTGATGCGGTTCTTGTCGCGGTAGTCTTCCGTCCATTTCTCCGGTCCCCAGGCGGTAGCGTCCGGCAACTCCTGTTTAGGATAAGTCTGCGGACCATGCTTGGTGCAGAGCTTCTGACCCAACTTCACCGCACCTGCCGGACAGTACTCTACGCATCGTCCGCAGGCTACGCAGTTCTTCGGATCCACTTTCGCTACGTACGCGCTACGCGACATATTAGGAGTATTAAAGAGCTGCGAGGTACGCAACGCATTACAGATCTTCACGTTGCAGTTGCAGATCGCAAAGATCTTACCCTCGCCGTCTATATTCGTCACTTGGTGAACAAATCCGTAGTCCTCGGCTTTCTTCAGAATAGCCATCGCCTCGTCATAAGTGATGTCGTGTCCGCGGCCGGTCTCACGCAGGTAATCCGCCATGTCGCCCACGCCGATACACCAGTCGCGGTAGTCGTCCGCACATCCTTCGTCCAGTTTCTTACGACCGTAACGGCACGAACAGATGCCCACGCCTATATGCCCTTCGTATTTCTTGAGCCAGTAACTGATATGCTCAATATCCAGAGTCTGGTTCTCCATCAAGATCGCTTTCTCCACGGGGATGACGTGCATGCCGATACCGCTTCCGCCCATCGGCACCATCGGCGTGATCTTCTCTAACGGCAGGAACGTCATGCGCTCGAAGAACATCGCCAACTCCGGATGGCGGTCCATCAGGTCGGTGTTCATATTCGTGTACTCGGCGCTGCCCGGAACGAACATCGGCACCCAGTAGATTCTATCCTCGCGGTTGAAAGTGGTGCCCTCGTCCGGTCCCTGACCGTTGGTGTAATGGTCGCCGTAGTCGTACTCCAACATACCGAAATACGCCAACTTGTCGAGCAACTCATCGAAACTCTTATCATCTTTCGTGTAGTGCTTCTTGGCGTTCATCTCATGCAGCCGCGCGTACGTGTGGTGCTCGCGTACCTTAAAGAAATTGCCGGGTAGCATATCGAGCAGCAGATCCAGCGACGCCTCACGCGTCACAGCGTCCATCTCGTCCTCGAAGATACAGGCGAGACCCCAGTATTCCGGGGCATCGGTAGTCATCTTGATCTTTCCGGGAATACGGTCCGTCACGTGACGAACAAACTTCAGCAACTTCGGATTAGGATTCTTGTCACCCTTGTGCTTGGGGACAAACTTTTTCGACATTTCTGGCATAAAGCTATTTACGATTTAAGGATTTACAATGTACGATTTATCGATATTTCGATATTTCGAGTTATTCCTTCCAATTCTCAACCTCCTTCAGCAGCCATTCTGCAAATGCCTCCACTCCTTCTCCGGTCTTGGCACAGATAGGAATGACGGTGGCTTTCGGATTCCGCATATGGATATATTCCTTGCATTTCTCCAGATCGAAGTCGAAATACGGCAGCACGTCCATCTTGTTGATTACCACTACATCGCAGATACTGAACATCAGCGGGTACTTGAGCGGTTTGTCATGTCCCTCCGGCACGGACAGAATCATCGCATTCTTCACGGCTCCCGTGTCAAATTCAGCCGGACATACGAGATTGCCTACGTTCTCCAGAATGACAAGATCGGGCTGGCTTTCTACTTTGAGCGAAGCGGTCTTTTTACTTTCGACTAACAGGGCATTCAAGCCCTGTTCCGTCATCTCCGCATCGAGGTGGCACATCCCGCCGGTATGCAACTGAATGGACTCCACGCCCGTGGCTTCCTTGATTTTGATGGCATCGACATCGCTGTCGATATCCGCCTCCATGACGGCTATACGGATCTTGTCTTTAAGACGGTTGATGGTCTGAATGAGTGTTGTCGTCTTGCCGCTTCCGGGCGAGGACATCAGGTTCAGCAGAAACACACCTTTCTTCTTCAACTCGCCGCGCAACGCATCGGCAGCACGGTCGTTATCCTCGAAGACACTCTTCTTAATCTCAATGATTTTGACGTTTTCCATGTTCAATTATTCGGTCAATCCAAAATAGATAATCAAATCGACTGCAAAGGTACAACAAAAAATCGACATATGCAAGCGCATATGAAGAAAAATCTACTTTTCTGCAAATTTTCATTGTTAAGCTGTCAAACCGTTAGCTGTTTTTGAAGGACTGTATGAACATTGCCCGAATAAACGTATTCAGGGTCATGTACTGTCGCCGCTGAACTTTCGACGAGTTAGGATTATAGCCCGGATCCTTCTTTGCAAGGACAGGAGCTTGCGGATCGGGCTCTTTGAGTTGCGCCTTGAAGCGTGCTTCAAATTCCGCCAACTGCTGACGCAGAGATTCCTGTTCCGCCCGTTCGGTGTCCGTCATGGCTGCCAATTCGTCAGGTGAATATTTGCCGGAACAGATAATACGCGTAGTAAGCGCGCTGGCAGAGGCGAAGGATTTAATGTTTTGAAGTTCTGCTCCTTTAGGCGGATTTTTCTTGTAGTCCCGCGGATTGAGAATCTCGTACGACTCTTGCGCCGCGGTATTAATGACTTTTCCTGTCTCAGAACGGTATTTTTTTCTGTCGGAGGATCGTATTGTCCCTTCTGTTCAGTTTGCCGTTCGCATTTTTGAACATTGGATGTAATTCAACTGTGGCCATATGGCATGATTTTTGTAGTATAAATATTGTTCTATATCCGCCAAACTTGGCGGATGCAAAAAGACTTCTTCCGTCCTTTTTCGTTAAGATGACGTTAGCTTAACAACCCACTAACGTCCCACTAATCACCCACTAATCACCCACTCCAAGTCTTACAAAAGACCGCAAAAACCTTTATTTTACCTCTATACTGTTCCGACGGGAAATTTGGGGAATTTGGGGGATTTGGTGGTAGTGATTAAAAATTCGAGTGCAAAGATACAGCTTTTTTCTGATATATGCAAATATTTGGGCAACTTTTTATTTAAGGAATTTTAAAGTTTAGCTATATACGCAACTATGCGTATCTGTCGCCGTTTCGCTCCCAGAAGTCGCGGACACAGGACACCGCAGGGGGGATTATTCGACAACGGAGATGCCGAACACAGGACAACGAGGGCAGAAGTCGGCAAAGCCGATTGTCCAAATTAAATTTGGACGTAATGGACGGAGTAAAAAGCGGCGTTTCCTATCCGCCAAACTTGGCGGATTCAAAAGAGGAAACACCGAACGAGCAAACGGCATACCATGCCGGACAATGGACGAAAGAAGAAACGCGGCAGAGGTCGGCAGAGCCGATGTCCGAATATGATTCGGACGCAATGGAAAAAGAAGGGGGGCGCAATAGACAAAGGGGGAAAGCGGCGTTTCCTATCCGCCAAACTTGGCGGATGCAAAAGAGGAAACACCGAACGGGCAAACGGCGAAACTACCAAGAAAGAAAAAGCCGACCGGCAGACGGCGAAACTACCAAGAAAGAAAAAGCCGGATACTATCCGGCAAAATAAACGAAGCGGAAACCGGCGGAATACCGCCGGAAACAGAACATAAAAAGAACCGGCGGCATATCAATTAGTGATTGTCGGCGTAGTGTTTGTAGAACTCGGTGACAGCGATGATGCCTTTCTCCCAGACCTCGAGGTCCATGGACTCGTTGGGAGAATGGATGGCGTTCTGCTCCAAGCCAAAGCCCATGAGGATCGTTTTGCAGCCGAGGATCTGTTCAAAGGCGGCAATGATGGGTATGGAACCGCCTCGGCGGGCTGCGAGCGGACGCTTGCCAAAGGCTATCTCAAAGCCTTTCTCCGCCGCCTTGTAAGCCGGAATATCTATCGGACAGACATAACCCTGACCGCCGTGCATGGGCGTTACTTTGACACGCACGCCCTTCGGCGCGAGGGCTTGGATATAATCCATGAACGATTGTGAGATCTTCTCGTGGTCCTGGTTGGCGACAAGGCGGCAGGAGACTTTGGCAAAAGCCTTGGAGGGCAGAACGGTCTTGCTCCCCTCTCCCGTGTAGCCACCCCAGATACCGCAGATGTCAAACGACGGACGGCAGGAGTTGCGTTCGAGCGTGCTGTACCCCGCTTCACCAAAGACATCATCCACATCGATGGCTTTGTTGTACGCCTCCTGGGAGAAAGGAATCTCGGCAATCATGGCGCGCTCCTCCTCGGGGATGGGTAGCACGTCGTCATAGAAGCCGGGGATGGTAATCCGTCCGTTCTCATCGACAATCTTGGCGAGCATCTCACAAAGGGCGTTGACGGGGTTCTTGACCGCTCCGCCGAAATGTCCGGAATGGAGGTCTCTGTTCGGTCCGTCCACCTCTATCTGCCAATACGCAAGTCCGCGCAAGCCGGTGGTGATAGAAGGTGTGTCCTTGCCGATCATCGAGGTGTCGGAGACCAGAATAATATCCGCCTTCAGGAGCTCTTTGTGGTCCTCAAGGAACGCCTCAAGCGACGGAGAACCGATCTCCTCCTCGCCCTCGAAGATGAACTTGACGTTACATTTCAGTTGTCCGGTCTGAGCCATGTACTCAAAGGCTTTGGCTTGTATCATCGCCTGCCCTTTGTCGTCATCGGCTCCGCGGGCATAGAGTCTTCCGTCACGGACAGAAGGCTCCCACGGATCAGAATGCCATGCGTCCAGCGGCTCCACCGGCATGACGTCGTAGTGGGCGTAAACGAGGACCGTAGGTAATTGAGAGTTGATAGTTGATAATTGACAATTATATTCCGCATAGACGAAGGGATTGCCGGTGGATTCCAAAATTTCCGCTTTCTGGCAGCCGGCGGCGAGGAGCAGTTGGCGCCAACGTTCGGCACAACGGATCATGTCGGGTTTATGCTCCGCCTCGCAACTGACAGACGGAATACGGATTAGCGACGCCCACTCCTCCATGAATCGGGAACGGTTCGATTGAATGTAATCTTGAATAGTCATAGTTCACGAATTTTCGGCAAAATTACTAAAATATTTTGATATATGCAAATTTTTTCGTACCTTTGCAGGCTAAATCGATGAAAATGGCAAAAGACGAAGGAAGAATAGAAGTGATTGGTGCGCGTGTACACAACCTCAAAAACATCAGTGTGTCCATTCCGCGCAAGCAACTGACGGTGATCACGGGCCTGAGCGGTTCGGGCAAATCATCGTTGGCGTTCGATACTATTTTTGCGGAAGGCCAGCGGCGGTACATGGAGACCTTCTCGTCCTACGCCCGCGGGTTCATTGGCCAGATGCAACGACCGGATGTCGATAAAATAACCGGTCTGAGTCCCGTCATTTCCATCGATCAGAAGACCACTTCCAAGAATCCACGTTCGACCGTCGGAACGGTCACGGAGGTATATGATTTCCTGCGACTGCTGTATGCAAGAGCTGCCACCCCCTATTCGTATCTGTCCGGCAAGCCGATGGTTCATTACACGGACGAGCAGATAGTGGAGCTTATCACGCGCGAGTACGCGAATAAAAAGGTGTTGCTCCTTGCGCCGCTCATCAGCAACCGGAAGGGACATTACAAGGAACTGTTTGAGACCATCCGCAAGAAAGGATTTATGCATGTCCGTGTCGATGGCGAGGTACAGGAGATCGTCGCCGGCATGAAGCTCGACCGCTACAAGAACCACACGATCGAGGTGGTAGTGGACCGGCTGAAGATAAGACCGGCTTCGCCTGAAAGAGTACAGACCGTGGCAGATGCCACTGACAGAACACAGACTGATAATGACCTCCGTCGCTTGCGTCAGTCGATAGACAAGGCGATGACGCAAGGCAACGGGCTGATGGAGATCGTGGATATCGAGAAGCCGGACGAAGTGCGATATTTCAGCCGTAATCTTATGTGCCCGGAGACGGGACTGAGCTATCCGGAACCGGCGCCGCACACATTCTCGTTCAACAGTCCTTCGGGCTGGTGCCCGTGCTGCAAGGGACTGGGGAAAGTACAAAGGGACAAAGTACAAAGTACCAACGACGAGGTGGACGAAGCCATCCGTGAGGAGAACTGGTGGGAACAACTGCAAAAGTTGTCAGCCGCAGGCAATCAGATTTCAGACGAAGAGCCGGAGGAGAAAGAGGAATGGGTGGAATGTCCGGAATGCCACGGCAAACGGTTGAGCAAAGAAGCGCTCAGTTACCGGTTAGGCGCTCATAACATCTCCGATCTGGCGGAGATGGACATAGACGAGTTGCTCGCCACATTAGAGGGACTAACCGGTTCTGCCGACCTCACCGACCAACAGAAATCCATCGCAGAGCCAATACTGAAAGAGATCTGCGCGCGGTTGCGGTTCATGCAGTCCGTGGGACTGAGTTATCTGTCTCTCAACCGCAGTAGCGAGAGTCTCTCGGGCGGCGAGAGCCAGCGCATTCGTCTGGCCACACAGATCGGCAGCCGGCTGGTGAACGTGTTGTATATTCTGGACGAGCCGTCCATCGGTTTGCACCAGCGTGATAACGAGCGGCTCATCAACAGTCTGAAGGAACTGCGCGACATGGGCAACTCGGTGATTGTCGTAGAGCACGACGAACAGATGATGCGGGAGTCCGACTGGATTGTTGATATAGGTCCCAAAGCCGGTCGTCTGGGCGGCAAGGTGCTTTTCAGCGGCAAACCCGAAGAACTGCTAAAGACCGATACGCTGACGGCGAAATACCTGAAGGGGGAACAAAAAATCGACATATCGACACATCGAGATACCGACATTTCGAAAGACGCTCCCACCCTCACCCTCTCGGGCTGTACGGGGAATAACCTGAAGAACGTGACGGTCAAGATTCCGTTGGGTCAGATGGTGTGCGTGACGGGCGTGAGCGGCAGCGGCAAGAGTTCGCTCATCAACCAGACGCTCTACCCCATTCTCAGCCAGCGTTTCTACCGCAGCAAGACGCAGCCCCTGCCCTACAAGACGATCAAGGGCGTAGAGAATATAGACAAGGTCATCAACGTCGATCAGTCGCCTATCGGCCGCACGCCGCGGTCTAATCCGGCTACCTATACCGGCGTGTTCAACGACATCCGCGAGCTCTTTGCGCAACTGCCGGAGTCAAAGATCAGGGGCTGGAAAGCCGGGCGGTTCAGTTTCAACGCCAAGGGCGGCAGGTGCGAGGAGTGTATGGGTAACGGCTACAAGACCATCCAGATGCACTTCATGCCCGATGTGTATGTGCCCTGCGAGGTGTGCGGCACGCAGCGTTACAACCGCGAGACGCTTGAAGTAAGGTGGAAAGGCAAGTCAATCGCCGACATACTCGACATGACGGTCAATCAGGCGGTGGAGTTCTTTGAACCGCAGCCCAAGATCCTCCGTAAAATCAAGACGATCCAAGACGTGGGTCTGGGATATATCAAGTTAGGCCAGGCGTCCACTTCCCTCTCGGGCGGCGAGAGTCAGCGGATCAAGTTAGCCACAGAACTGTCCAGACCGAGCACGGGCAAGACGCTCTATATCCTCGACGAGCCGACCACGGGTCTGCACTTTGAGGACATCCGCGTGCTGTTGGGCGTACTCCGGCAGTTGGTGGACAAAGGTAATACCGTCGTCATCATCGAGCATAACACGGATGTCATCCGCGCCTGCGACTGGCTCATCGACATGGGACCGGAGGGCGGACGAGGCGGCGGCACGGTCGTTGCCGAAGGGACGGTGGACACCATCCGCAAGAGCAAGAAGAGTATTACCGGGAGGTATGTTTAAAGGCGAATGGTGAAAGGTTATAGGCGAAAGGCGGAGGGTAAAAAAAGAGTCGCACGGAAAGGTGCGACTCTTTTTGGTTGAAGGGCCTTTGGCTCTTTTTATTCCTCTTCGTTCTGGGTGGCGGCGTATGCGGCAAGGAGTTTCTCCTGTACATCTGCCGGAACGAGTTGGTAGGAATTGAACTGCATGGTGAAGGTAGCGCGTCCGCCGGTCAGCGACGAAAGAGTCGTTGAGTAGCTGCTCAGTTCCTTCAGAGGCACTTGCGCTTTGAGGCGAGTGAACGATTTCTCGGTCTCCATACCCATTACCATACCGCGACGACCGTTGATGTCGGACATCACATCGCCCATGATCTCGGACGGCACGAATACCTCGAGGTCATATACCGGCTCCAGCACCTTCGGGTTAGCCTCCTTGAAGGCTTGTGCAAAGGCGTTACGACCCGCCAGACGGAAGGATATTTCGTTGGAGTCAACCGGGTGCATCTTACCATCATAAATAATGACGCGCACGTCGCGGGCGTACGAACCGGTCAGCGGTCCTTGCTCCATACGGTCCATGATTCCCTTGACGATAGCCGGAATGAAGCGTGCGTCGATGGCACCTCCGACAATGGAGTTGATGATGACCAGTTTGCCACCCCACTCGAGGTTGATCTCCTGCTGGTCCTTGACGGAAATCTTATACTCCTGATTACCGAACTTATAGGTCTCTTTGACCGGCATGCCCTCCTCGTAGGGCTCAACAATGAGGTGTACCTCACCAAACTGACCGGCACCACCGGACTGTTTCTTATGGCGGTAGTCGGCACGCGCAGCCTTGGTGATGGTCTCACGGTACGGAATCTTCGGTTCCAGGAACTCAACCGGCATTTTGTCGTTGTTCTCCAGACGCCATTTGAGGGTACGGAGGTGGAACTCACCCTGACCGGAAACGATCATCTGGCGAAGCTCTTTGGACTGCTCTACAATCCAAGTCGGATCCTCCTCGTGCATACGGGTCAGGAGGGCTGCCAACTTCTCTGCGTCGGACTCGGTGACCGGCTTGATAGCACGGCGGTAGCGCGGCTGCGGGTACTGGATCGGTGCATATTGGTTGTCGCACTCCTTGACGTTCAGGGTATTGCCCGTGCGGGTATCTTTCAGTTTGACGGTCGCACCGATGTCACCGGCTGCGAGTTCATCTACGGCAGTACGGATCGAACCTGCCACCTGATAGAGCTGCGAGATGCGCTCCTTCGAGCCGCGCTCCATGTTTACCAGGTCGTCACCGTTATGTACGGTACCCTGCATTACGCGGAAGTAGTTTACCTCTCCGATGTGCGGCTCTACCGAGGTCTTGAACACATAGAGGCTGGTCGGAGCGGAAGCGTCCGGACTTATCTTCTTGCCATCAACGGTCGGATAACTGAACTGGGCGGGGCTCGGCGCCATACCATTCAGGAAATCCATCAGACGGCGGACACCCATGTCTTTGAGACCCGAGCAGCAGATAACCGGATACATCGAACCGTCTGCATAAACGGATTTCAGTCCCTGCATGATCTCCTCGTCGGTCAGACCTTCGCCCAGGAACTTGTCGAGCAGTGTCTCGTCTGCCTCCGCAGCCTGCTCCTGAAGCGCCTGACGCATCTCCTCCACGCGGTCTGCATACTCAGCGGGAATCTCCTTGAACTCCGGAGCACCACCCTCAGCTTTCCATACGAGCATCTTGCCCTTCAGGACGTCGATCACGGCGTTGAAGCCTGCTCCGGCGTTGACAGGGAACTGGATAAGCGTACATTTATTGCCAAAGTTTTCTTTCAACTGGTTGAACGTGCGTTCAAAGTCTGCATCCTGATGGTCGCACTTGTTTATGACGAAAGCCAGCGGTTTGTGGGCTTTCTCTACGAGGCGGAAGTTATTCTGGGTCCCCACCTCAACGCCACCGTTGGCAGAAAGCACGATCAGTGCGGAGCCGCACATCTGGAGAGCCGCTACCGTACCGCCACAGAAATCATCCGAACCTGCGCAGTCAATAATGTTCAGTTTCTTGCCCTCGAACTCAATGTTACAAACTGTCGAGAAAACGGAGTAGCCGTATTCTTTCTCAACGGGGAAATAGTCGCACACGGTGGACTGCTGCTCAATCGAACCGCGGCGTTTAATCACCCCGCACTCAAACAACATCGACTCCATGAGAGTCGTCTTACCGGATCCGGAGCCGCCTAACATGGCGACGTTCTTGATCTCATTAGCCTGATAAACTTTAGCCATAATTGTATTTATTTAAGGTGTTTTTGTGTTTCTTTTGGTGCACAGAACTTTGTTTTGACAAGTCAAGTTTGCAAAAACCGCGACAAAGGTAGTATTTTTTTTTGACATGTGCAAGAGAAATAACAAAAAAAATCGTCCTCATGTAAAAAAAAGCCCCTAACAGCGATTTTTTGTCGCGGGCAGCAGGGGCACAGCCGGCAAAGACAGAAAAGAAAGAATGACAGGACTGCCATTTTGGCAGTATATGAGGGTTTGGCACAGGAATTGAAAGGTAGTTGATAGTTGATAGTTGATAGTTCATATCTCGGCAAAGCCTCGAACGATCGGCTGAAGCCGTATGGATAGTTGACAGTTGATAGTTGATACATTTAATAAAATACAAAATACTATGACAAAGATTCAACCATTAGCAGACCGTGTGCTGATCAAGGCAGCGGCTGCAGAAGAGAAGACAGTAGGCGGAATAATCATTCCGGACAGTGCCAAGGAGAAACCGCTTCGCGGCGAGGTGCTGGCAGTAGGTAACGGTACCAAGGACGAACAGATGGTTCTCAAAGCCGGAGACCAAGTACTCTACGGCAAGTACGCCGGTACAGAGTTAGAGTTCGACGGCGAGAAATACCTGATCATGCGTCAATCAGACGTTTTAGCAAAAATCTGCTGACGCGTTAAAGAGTAAAGAGTTAAAAAAAAGTTTATAGATTATGGCAAAGATTATAACGTATAATACAGAGGCGCGTGAGGCGCTGAAGAGAGGCGTTGACCAGTTGGCTGACGCAGTGAAAGTGACACTCGGTCCGAAGGGTCGCAATGTTGTTATTGACGCTAAGTACGGTGCTCCGCACATCACTAAAGACGGTGTGTCGGTAGCCAAAGAGATTACGCTCAAAGACGCCGCCGAGAACGTAGGTGCACAGCTTGTCAAGGAGGTAGCCTCCAAGACCGGTGACCAGGCAGGTGACGGTACAACAACCGCAACCGTTCTGGCACAGGCTATCGTAGGCGTAGGTCTGAAGAACGTAACCGCCGGCGCTAACCCACTCGACCTCAAACGCGGTATTGACAAAGCCGTTGCAGCCGTAGTAGCAGAGATCAAGAAGAACGCAGTCGTCGTAGGTAACGACTTCGACAAGATCGAGCAGGTAGCCACCGTTTCCGCTAACAACGATGCCGAGATCGGCAAACTGATTGCCGATGCCATGCGCAAGGTCAGCAAAGACGGCGTGATCACCATCGGCGAGGCTAAAGGCATGGACACGACAATCGACGTAGTACAAGGTATGCAGTTCGACCGCGGTTACATCAGCCCGTATTTCGTAACCAACACGGAGACGATGCAGGTAGAGATGGACAAGCCGTATATTCTGATTTACGACAAGAAGATCTCTAACCTCAAAGAGCTTCTTCCAGTACTCGAACCGGCCGTACAGAGCGGTCGTCCGTTACTGATAATCGCCGAGGATGTAGACAGCGAAGCACTGACAGCTCTGGTTGTCAATCGCCTTCGCGCACAATTGAAGATATGTGCAGTAAAAGCTCCGGGCTTCGGTGACCGCCGCAAAGAGATGCTGGAAGACATCGCCATCCTCACCGGCGGAACGGTAATCAGCGAGGAGAAAGGTATCAAACTGGACCAGGCTACCATCGAGATGCTCGGTACCGCAGAGACCATTACGGTCAGCAAGGACAACACCACCATCGTCAACGGCGCAGGAGCCAAAGAGGCTATTGATGCCCGTGCACAGCAGATCAAGGCACAGATTGCGGCAACCAAGTCCACTTATGACAAAGAGAAACTGCAGGAGCGTCTTGCCAAACTCGCCGGCGGCGTAGCACAGTTGAACGTAGGTGCTGCATCGGAGGTAGAGATGAAGGAGAAGAAAGACCGCGTGGATGATGCACTGAGTGCCACCCGTGCAGCCATCGAAGAAGGTGTTGTTCCTGGCGGCGGCGTAATGTATATCCGCGCACAGGCAGCTCTGGACGGTTTGAAGGGAGCCAACGAGGACGAGCAGACGGGTATCGAGATTGTGCGCCGCGCGATTGAGGAGCCGCTCCGTCAGATCGTAAGCAACGCCGGCAAGGAAGGCGCGGTAGTCGTAGACAAAGTACGCAGCGGCAAGGCTGACTTCGGTTACAACGCCCGTACGGACGAGTACATGAACCTCTTTGAGGCAGGTGTGGTTGATCCCGCCAAGGTAACGCGTGTGGCTCTGGAGAACGCCGCTTCCGTAGCAGGTATGTTCCTTACCACCGAGTGCGTCATCGTAGATGAGCCGGAGGAGCACCCTGCTCCCGCCATGCCCGCAGGAGGCATGGGAGGTATGATGTAAAAATCCGCCATATATGGCGGATACATAGAAAAACGACATCCACGGGAGAGTGGATGTCGTTTTTTAGTGCCGTGATTACGGATGATTGTCAGTGCCGTAAGGCGGATTCGAGTTGTGAGATTGTCTGGCGGAGAACCGGGTCAAACTCCAGACGGTCCTTGACCAGTGCAATGGAGTGCAGGACGGTAGCGTGCGTACGGCGGCCCATTTTGAAGCCTATCTCCGTGAGGGAACTGTCCGTCAGTTCCTTTGTCAGATAAATCGCTATGTGGCGTGCATTGGCAATCTCCTTCGAGCGGTTGGCGGAAAGGATGGCTTTCTCGGGCAGACTGTAATGCTCTGCCACAGCTCCGAGGACATCGCCGACTGTGATCTTCTTGGGCTGGATTGCCACAATGTGGCTGATTACCTCCTCCGCCAGACGGATATCAATCTCGCGGTCGGTCAGTGTAGAGTGCGCCAGGAGTGAAGCCAAGATTCCTTCGAGGTCACGTACCGAGTTGCGGACATTGGTAGCTATGTAATCCACTACCTCGTCCGAGAGGACGATTCCGTCGCGGCGCATCTTGGAGAGCAGGATATTCTTACGGAGCTGATAGTCCGGATTCTTGATCTCCGCGGAAAGTCCCCATTTGAAGCGGGTGAGGAGTCGCTCCTCAATGTCCTTGAGCTCTATAGGCGGTCTGTCGGAAGTCAGGATCAACTGCTTGCGGCTCTGCTGCAGATAGTTGAAGATGTGGAAGAAGGTATCCTGCGTGCCCTTGAGCCCCGCGAAATACTGGATATCATCCACAATCAGCACATCGACCGACTGATAGAAATTAAGGAAATCGGGTATCCGGTTGTTCTTCGCAGCATCCTGATACTGGAGTTTGAATGTATTGGCGGATACATAGAGCACACGCGCCTCCGGGTTGAGCACCTTAACCTGATTGCCGATTGCGTTGGCGAGGTGTGTCTTCCCTACTCCGCTTCCGCCATAGACGAAGAGCGGGTTGAACGCCGTGTAACCAGGCTGGCTTGCAATGGCGACACCCGCCGTGCGTGCCAGTTTGTTGGGTTCTCCCGCCACGAACGAGTCAAAGGTATAGAATGTATTGAGTTGCGACTCAAAATTGTCCCTCTGCCGTGGCAGATTATTAACAATAGGTTTCGCCTGCGCATGCGCTCCCGCGGAAGGCAGTTGTGTAGCCGCGCCCGAAGCCGCGTCAATGAGCACGCGGTACTCCAGATGCGTACCCTGACCAAAAACGCGTATGATTGTAGAAGAGAGAATCTGGAGATAGTTCTCCTCGATGTACTCCGCTACGAACTGTGATTTCACCTGCAGGACCAATGTCCCGTTCTCGAACTGCAACGGCACTATCGGCGCAAACCAGATGCGGTAAGCGCTGTCGGTCAGGTTGTCCGCCAAAATGGTCAGACACTGAGCCCATTGTTGTTGCAATTCCTTGGTCATTATTTTTTCTTATAAAAGCCTAAAGGGCAAAATTTAAGCCTCCGAAATTTTCGAAAGCGAGTGCAAAGGTACTACTTTTTTTTGAGATGGCAAAATTGCAGAACAGAGTGAACATTTCAAAAAAAACGTAACGATTTGATTTCTCAACCGTTACGTTTAAACTTGTTATTTATCAACAAATTAGTGATTTTTGCGTCATTTACGTCCTCATTTTCGGGATAGTTTGAAATATGCAAGAGTTACATGCTTTTTTGTTGAAATTTTTTATATTGTACTGATATTTCGCAGTGTTAGTTGCTGTTGAAAATTTATTTAATTTATAAAATCTTCAATTTGTGGAACACGTTTTACTTATCTTTCTTACCGAAAAGTGAGAAGTGAACATAGCGTTTCGGGTGCGCTTTGAGGTCCCTCAGGAGGGAGTCGGCAGAGATGATGGTCTGGTCAATGTGCTGTAGCATCGGCGACTTGACTTCCGCCACCACGGCGTTGATGTTATCCACGGCGGTGTCCACCCGTGCTACGGTCGCCTTGAGGTCCGCTTCTTTGACATCCGCAACGATGGTATTGAGGTTAGCGATGGCGGTGTCGGCGTTATTGACGATGCGCGGCAGTTGGTTGTTCATCATCGACTTGAGGTTGGAGGAAACGGAAGTGAGGTCTCCCGAAACACGATCTACGTTAGCGAGGGTGTTTCTGAGATGATCTCCCTCTACCTGTCCGCGGAGACCAGCCACGAGCGAGTCCACATTATTGACAGCCCGGTCCACATCCTGAATCGCCTCATCGACATGCGCCATGAGTTCGCCTTGCAGTGACTCCATGAGTCCGGGGATATAGGTGGTAGGCAGGAAAGCTCCTTTGGGGACACCCCCTTGCCCCCTCTCAGAGGTGGAGAAATGCTCCGGGAGCTGCAGTTCGATGGCTTTGCCGCCAAGAATACCATCGGCGTAGAGCGCCATGGTCGTACCCTGCGGGAGGTCGATATCCTTTTTAATGGAGATGTCCACGGTGAAAGCGCTGTCGCGCGTGTAATCATAATGAATGGCATCCACCTGCCCCACCTTATGTCCACGGATATAGACCGCCGCCTGCTCCTCCAAGCCGTGGAGGTGCGCAAAGGTGCCATGGAAAGAGTTGGTAGGCGAAAAGATATTCACGCCTTTGAGGAAATTAAAACCAAAGAAAAGAAGGAAAATACAGATAGTGGCGAGAATGCCTACTTTTATTTCACGTGCGTACTTCATTTTAGAAAATAATGTGACTTTATGGGAATTAAAATTAAAATTACGAATTATGCCATTTATTTCTTAATAGAAATAACCCAACAATCCGGGAAAAGGGATTTGAGGTTCTTCCGGGCGGTTTGCACCTTTTGTTTATCGGTGTCCGCGGCGGTGTAGTACTTGTACCAATCGCCCACTTTGGTGTACTCGCATGGTTGTCCTTTGAGTTTGGGATCGGTCGGTTTGAGGGGGGTACGGGACGCACATATCTGTACGGCATAGTACGTCGTTTGCGGTTGGGAAGGGGTTTTCAGTGTGTCGTTTGCCTGCATAGCCGCCGTAGCCGTAGCAGGCGTAGCATCCGCCGGTTGCTCTTTCGGTTTCCGTGTCGGCTCAATGACCAGTTTCCCTGCCGGAGTGTCAACCGGTTGCACGTCCGTCTGTTCCACCTGAAGGGTCTCTTTCTTAGCCGCCTGTTTATGGGTATAAGCGCCAAAGGCATTGACGATGGCGTGCGCCATCTGTGCGATGGAAGCGTCCTTGTTGAGGAAGCGCTCTTCCTCGGGGTTGGAGATAAATCCCATCTCGAAAAGGATAGACGGACAGGCGGTCTTGAGCAGCACCCAGAAAGCCGCCTGGCGTACTCCCCTATCCTCTCGGTTGAGATGCCCTACAAAACGCTTCTGCACCTGCTCGGCGAACTGCAGAGACTGGTCCATGTAGGTGTTCTGCATCAGTTCGAACATGATATAGGAGTCAATGGAGTTCGGGTCGAACCCCTGGTAAGTCGTCTTGTAATCGGACTCGAGTTTCATCACCGCGTTCTCGCGCATCGCGACATCGAGGTTCGCCTCCATCCGGTCCGTACCGAGGATGAAGGTCTCCACACCTTGCGCGGCTTTGGACTCCGCCGAATTGGTGTGAATAGAGATAAAGAGGTCCGCGTTGTTCTTGTTCGCAATATCGGCGCGTGTCTGCAAAGGAATGAATACATCCGTAGAACGCGTATAAACGACTTTCACATCGGGGTACTGTTCCCCCATCTGTTTGCCGATTTCGAGCACCAGCCTGAGGTTTAGATCCTTCTCCTTCGAGAACTTACCGATCGCTCCGGGGTCTTTCCCTCCGTGTCCGGCATCCAAGACGAGTGTATAGGGTTTCTCCGCCGCCATGAGTACAGCAGCGAGAAGAAGGAACAATGTAAGGAGTTTTTTGCGCATAACAGTCCGTGTTTACGATTTTGCGGTGCAAAATTACAAAAATATTCTGACATATGCAAGAATTATGCCAAAAAAGATAAAAAAAACCTCACCCTGCAAGAGAGTGAGGCACAAAATGTTTAACAATTAAAAAGGTCGAGAGACCTGTTTCCTGAGGTTAGAGGCAGTAACGGACGGCAAAGCCGAGTTTCCAGTCAAAGAAACTGAGGTGAGGCGTGTTTGCATCTCTGAATCCCAAACCGTACCCCGGACGGAAGTCAAAGGCAAAGACCAGTCTCTGGTAGTCAAATGCGAGACCACAGTCACCATTCACGCCGAACTTACCCAGAATGCCATCCGGATCCGTGTTACGGATATCACTCATCAAACCGAAGTTCACACCACCACCGACATATAGTTTGAGATGCTCGGTCATGGGGAAGTGATAAAGGAGATTCGGGTTGATGGTAAAGTCATAGATAGAATTCGTAATCGTCTGGTTACCGGTAGCAGCCTTTGTTACATTCGTACCATTCATGAACGTCGAAGTCGGGGCGGCAGTCAAACCGACCGCGAGGTCCGCCTGGAGGGCGAATTTGTCAGAGAGCCAGTACTTGTAACTGAGACCGTTGAGACCGCCGACTACGGCACCGATCTCGTGTTTCTGCGCCATGCCGGAGATTGTTACAGCCGCCATGGCAAGAATCAAGAATAAACGTTTCATACCTTCAAATGATTTTAAATGTTGTATTTATTCGTAAATAAAAATCAGTCATATTTTCAAAAACGGGCACAAAGGTAGTAAAAAAAACTGATATATGCAAGTGACGGACATTATTGTTTCCACTTTTCAGTCTATAATGCCACGCATCCGGGTCTTACTTTCCATGCACAATCATTAACCAATCACTAACCAATCATTAACCAATCACTAACGATTGGTCCGATCCGATATAGCGTTACTATCCAGTTTATATACTGTATATATACATAGTATATATACACTTTTTGTTAATATTTTTGGGGTAAAAAGAAGGAACATTTCAAGCAAAAAGAAAGAACATTTCAAACAAAAAGAAAGAACATTTCAAGCAAAAAGAAGAAACAAACGGCATTAAAAAGAATGTTAGGAATTAGAGGCAGCGCGCTGCAGCCAAGGAATGTGTATATTTTTTTTATAAAAAAAGTTCGCGCGCGCTTGCATATATCAAAAAAAAGTAGTACCTTTGCGCGGTATTTTGGACGATCATGCCAAAAAGCGAAGTAAGACGATACCAAAAAGCGAAGTAAGACGATGCAAAAAAGCGAGTTTACACGATGCAGAAAAGTGAGAACAGATCATGCAGAAAAGTGAGTTTACACCGGAAGAGGATCAGATGATCCAGCGTGAGTTCGAGGCGTTGTTAGACGACTATGCGCACACCCTCCACCGCCAGAAGACGGAGCTGATTACTCATGCCTTCAATTTTGCTTACAAGGCGCATTACGGTGTCCGCCGTTTGAGCGGCGAACCTTATATCATGCACCCGCTTGCAGTCGCGCGCATATGCGTAAAACAGATAGGTCTTGGCAGTACGAGCATCTGCGCTGCGTTGCTGCACGACGTGGTGGAAGACACCGACTACACGGAGCAGGACATAGCGGGTCTGTTCGGTGACAAGATAGCACAGATAGTAAGCGGTCTGACGAAGATCAGCGGCGGTGTGTTCGGCGAGCATGCGAGCGAGCAGGCGGAGAACTTCCGCAAGCTTCTGCTGACCATCAGCGAGGATATCCGCGTGGTGCTCATCAAGATAGCCGACCGTCTGCATAACATGCGCACGCTGGGTTCGCAGCCCAAAGAGAAGCAGTACAAGATAGCCGGCGAGACACAATATATCTATGCCCCCTTAGCCCACCGGTTGGGTCTGTTCCCGATCAAGACGGAGCTGGAGGACCTGAGTTTCAAATACGAGCACCCCGAGACCTGGCAGGAGATCCACGACAAGCTGGAGACGATCAAAGCGAGCAAGTTAGAGAACTACGAGACCTTTATCAAGCCCATCCGCGAGCGTTTGGACAGCATGGGCTACACGTTCACACTCAAAGCCCGTATCAAGTCGGTCTATTCGATATGGAAAAAAATGGTGAAGCAGCAATGCGCGTTTGAGGACGTTTATGACATCATGGCCGTCCGTATCGTGTTCACACCGAGCGAGTCGATGAGCGAGAAAGACCAGTGCTGGATGATTTACTCCGCCATCACGGAGATCTACCGTCCTCACCCAGAGCGTATCCGCGACTGGATATCCACCCCGAAAGCGAACGGTTACGAAGCCCTGCACGTGACGGTGATGGGCAAGAACGGCGAGTGGATAGAAGTCCAGATCCGTACCGACCGTATGAACGAGATAGCCGAACACGGTTATGCCGCCCACTGGAAATACAAGACCGGCGAATCGGATGACAGCGAGCTGGACAAGTGGCTTCAGGAGATCAAGGAAGTGCTGGCCCATCCGGACAAGGATGCCATGGAGTTCTTAGGGACCTTCAAACTGAACCTGTTTGCCCAGGAAGTGTTCGTGTTCACTCCGAAGGGCGAGATCAAGACGATGCCTCAGGGCTCTACTGCGCTTGACTTTGCCTTCCTGCTCCACTCGGAGATAGGCGAGCATTGTATCGGCGCCAAAGTGAACCACACGCTTGTTCCGCTGTCCTACCAGTTGAAAGGCGGCGACCAGATAGAGATCCTGACCTCCAACAGCCAGCATCCGAGCAAGGAATGGATGAATTTTGTGACGACCGCGAAAGCGAGGAACGGTCTGAACCAGTATTTCCGCCGCGAGGAGCGCAAGTACATCAAGCACGGCGAGCGTCTGTTAGACGATGCCATCACAATGGACAAAGACCTGTCAGGGAACAAAGACCTGGTTCTGGCACGGTTGCTGAACTACTACCATCTGTCGAACCCGTCCGAGTTCTACGCCGAAGTGGGTCAGGGCGCCATCCGGTTAGACAACACACACGACATCGTCTATCCCAAACGCGGCTGGCGGTCCTATATCCCGTTCATCGGGAAGAGGGACACCCCCCTTCCCCCTCTCAAAGGGGGTGAAGAGTCTCCCCATGAGATTGTCAAGCCGAAGAAAGGTCCGCACAATATCGTTCTGACGGACGAGAACTTGGGCAAGGAGTATTTTCTGAGCAACTGCTGCCACCCTATCCCGGGCGACGAAGTGTTGGGCTTCCTGGACGAGACGGGCAAGATGCACATCCACAAGATCGACTGCCCCGAAGCCGCCTTGCTGAAGACGAGTTACGGCAAACGGATATATGCCGCAACCTGGAACACGCACCGCGTGCAGTCGTTCGTAGAGACGATAGAACTGAAGGGAATCGACAAGTTCGGCGTACTGATCCAAGTGTTACAGACAATCACTACGGATTTCCATATCAACCTGCGCGCTATCCATATCTCCAGCGACGACGGCATCTTCAAGGGTACGATGGAACTGTACGTGTATGACAAGACCGAGCTGGACGAGCTCCTGAAAGCCATCCGCAAGGTAGATGACATCAAGGAAGTAAGGAGGATTGACAATTAGTAGAAAGACCGCGGCAAAGCCGCTCAAAGACGAATATAATTAACAAAGCATTTAGTCAAATGAAAAAGATTTTAAGCACTCTCTGCATGGCTCTCACGGCAGTAGCCATGATGGCTCAACAGCCGGTAATCACATTTGAGAAGACAGAGCACGATTTCGGCAAGATCAACGAGGCAGACGGCCGTGTATCGGTGGTGTTCAGTTTCAAGAACGAAGGCATGGCTCCGTTGATATTAAGCAATGTTCGCGCGAGTTGCGGCTGCACCACTCCTACCTGGACCAAAGAGCCTGTAGAGCCGGGTCAGACGGGCAGTATCACCGTTACCTATAACCCCAACGGCCGTCCGGGACGTTTCCAGAAGACCGTGACCATCACCTCCAACGCCACAGAGGCGACCAAACGCGTGTATATCAAAGGCGAGGTAATCCCGAAGAGCGCCAAGCCGGAGAACAAATACAAAGTGGTCGTAGGCGCACTGAGCATGAAAGAGAAAACGCTGGATTTAGGTCTCATCAAGAAAGGCGAGGTCAAAGGCGGCGAGTTGGAGTATGCCAACCTGACGAAGGAGAACCACCACGTAGAGTTAGCCACCAAGAGTTCCGACGCCATGCTGGTCAGCCAAGTGACACTGGCAGAGGTAAAACCGACCGAGGTAGGCAAGTTCAAGTTCGCGATCGACACCAAAGCCACCAAGCTCTACGGTCCCGTAGAGGCTTATGCCTACGTAGTCATTGACGGCAAGAAAGAGCTGACAGAGGTATATAAACTGAGCATCCGCGCCAATGTGGCAGAGGATTTCAGCCAGTTGACAGTAGAGCAGAAACAAGCGGCTCCTATCATTGAGTTGGACGGTGATTTCAACGCAGGCAAAATAGCAGCCGGCAAGAACCACAAATACACGTTCCATATCAAGAACGCCGGCGAGAACCCGTTGGAGATCCGCCGTATTTACGCCCTTGACAACGCGTTGAACATCAAGCATCCGAAAGCGGTCAAGTCCGGCAAGCAAGGCAATGTGACCATCGATATCAATGCCAAGGTTCTGAAACCGGGTGCATACAGTCGCGAGATCACCATCATCACCAACGACTACATGAACCCCGTCAAACGCGTGAAACTCAGCTTCGTAGTTGAATAATGATGGACCATCCGGAAAATAGTGCCGAATACAAAGGACTGACGGTGAATGCAGGCGTACAAAACCTGCCTTCCGTCAATCCTTATGCCACTTTCCGCCGCAAGAAGACGGTACTGACTCCCGAAGAGTATTTCGAGGGAATCCGGCGCGGAGACCTGACGATACTGAGTCAGGCGGTGACGCTGGTGGAGAGCAATCTGATGAGTGACCAGGCGATTGCGCAGAAAGTGATCGAGTTATGCCTACCCTACGCCGGCAACTCCATCCGTGTAGGTATAACCGGTGTGCCCGGTGCCGGCAAATCGACCTTCATTGAGGCGCTCGGCAGCGCGCTTTGCGATCAAGGCAAGCACTTGGCGGTATTAGCTATCGACCCGTCGAGCGAGCGGAGCAAAGGTTCCATCTTAGGCGACAAGACCCGTATGAACGAGCTCTCCGTGAAGTCCAACGCATTTATCCGCCCCAGCCCGTCGGCCGGTTCATTAGGCGGCGTGGCACGCAAGACGCGTGAAACGATCGTCCTGTGCGAGGCGGCAGGGTTCGATACGATCCTGTTGGAGACCGTAGGCGTAGGCCAGTCGGAGACGGCGGCACACTCGATGGTGGATTATTTCCTGTTATTGCAGGTAACGGGTACGGGCGACGAACTGCAAGGCATCAAACGAGGCATCATGGAGATGGCGGACGGCATTGCGATCAACAAATGCGACGGTAATAATATTGAACGCGCACACGCGGCGCGCGTGAGCTTCAAGAACGCACTGGCACTCTTCCCGCCCTCCGAGTCCGGCTGGAAACCCGAGGCGATCTGCTGTTCGTCCATTGACAACACAGGCGTCATGGAGGTTTGGCAGAACATAGAAGACTATATCGCTTTTGTCAAGAAGAACGGTTACTTCGACGCCCACCGCACGGAACAGGCCAAGTACTGGATGTACGAAACGATCAACCAGTCCCTATTGGACGGATTCTACAAGAACGAACAGATGGAGCACCAGATAGAAGTGGCTGAACGCCAAGTGCTCAATAACGAAATAAGCAGTTTTATCGCTGCACATAACTTAATCACCGAATATGGCAGGCTCAAGCAGAAACAGTAAACGCGGCACCCAGACGACCATCATCAAAGTAGGCGCCAACGAGGCAGGCAAATTGCCCCCTCAGGCCCAGGAGTTGGAAGACTCCGTTTTAGGTGCATTGATGATCGAGAAAGATGCCTACGGAACGGTTGCGGACCTGCTTCGTCCGGAGGTGTTCTACAAGGACCAGAACCGCGTGGTGTACGAGGCTATCCGTGAGTTGGCCGCCAAAGACCAGCCGATTGATATCCTGTCGGTAGGCGAAAAACTGAAGAATCAGGGTATGTTGGAGAAAGCCGGCGGTGCCGTCTATCTGGCAGACCTGACGAGAAGAGTCGCTTCTACAGCACACCTGCGTTACCACGCGGAGGTGATTGCCAAGAAAGCGACCGCCCGCGACGTGATCGCCCTTGCGGCACAGATCGAGGAGATGGGGTTTGACGAGACCCAGGACGTGGATGAACTGATGCAGACCGCCGAAGCAGGCATCTTTGAGATCTCGCAAAGGTCGCAGAAACGCGATGTGACGCAGATTGACCCGGTCATAGAGGAAGCCTTCAAACGCATGGAAAAAGCCGCCAAGAACACCGGTTCGATCTCCGGTATCCCGTCCGGATTCCATGCACTCGACAAGATTACTTCGGGTTGGCAGACACCTGACCTCGTGATCATCGCCGCCCGTCCTGCCATGGGTAAGACCGCTTTCGTGCTCTCCATGGCCAAACATATCGCCATCGACCGCGAGATACCGACGGCTGTCTTCTCGCTTGAGATGAGCAACGTACAGCTGGTGAACCGTCTTATCATGAATGTGTGCGAGCTGGAGGGCGACAAGATCAAGACCGGCAAGATGACCAAAGAGGATGCCAAACGTCTGAACACGAAGATCAATATCATGAAGGGCAAGCCGCTCTATCTGGACGACACCCCTTCCCTATCCATCTTCGAGTTACGGTCCAAAGCGCGCAAGTTGGTACGCGAGCACGGTGTGAAACTCATCATCATCGACTACCTTCAGCTGATGAACGCACAGGGAAGTTCCTTCGGCAGCCGCGAGCAGGAGGTCAGTATCATCTCCCGCGGCCTGAAAGGTCTGGCAAAAGAGCTGGATATCCCGATTATAGCACTCTCTCAGTTGAACCGTGGCGTGGAATCGCGTCAAGGTATCGAGGGCAAGACTCCGCAGTTGAGCGACCTGCGTGAGTCCGGCGCGATTGAGCAGGACGCCGACATGGTGTGCTTCATCCACCGCCCGGAATACTACCACATCTACAGCGATGACAAGACGGGCAAAGACCTGCGCGGACTGGCACAGATCATCGTCGCCAAGCACCGTAACGGTGCCACTGACAGTATATGGCTGCGTTTCCGCGGCAAGTACGCCAAGTTCCAGAACGAGGACGAAGCCGTCGATCCGGACGAGCAGAACAGCGTAATGCCGATGGCGGACGAGAGCAACAGCGTATCGATCCAGTCGGGAATGAACAGCTTAGGCGAGGATATTAGTCAATATAATTTGTAATTTATAATTTGATATACTACTATATATGCAAAGAACAGTAATCATAGACGCATTGAAGCGTACTGATTTCGGATCTCAGATCAACGTACGAGGATGGGTTCGCAGCCGTCGCGGGAACAAGAATGTATCGTTCATAGCCCTCAACGACGGTTCGACAATCAAAAACATCCAGATCGTAGTGGATCTTGAGAAGTTTGATGAGGAGCGTCTCAAACCCGTAACCACCGGCTCCTGTATTTCCGCAACGGGTATTCTGGTTGAGAGCCAGGGAGCAGGTCAGGCGGTGGAGATCCAACTGACCGAGCTTGAGGTGTACGGCACCGCCGATCCCGAGAAATATCCGTTGCAGAAGAAAGGTTTGAGCATGGAGTTCCTGCGCACGATTGCCCATCTCCGTCCGAGAACCAACACTTTCGGAGCCGTCTTCCGCATCCGTCACAACATGGCGATGGCGATCCATACCTATTTCCACGAACACGGATACTTCTATTTCCACACGCCGCTGATCACCGCGAGTGACTGCGAGGGCGCCGGCCAGATGTTCCAAGTGACGACCAAGAATCTCTATAACCTCAAGTACAACGAGGACGGACAGATAGACTACAGCGACGATTTCTTCGGCAAACAGGCAGCGCTGACGGTGAGCGGACAGTTGGAAGGCGAGTTAGGAGCAATGGCACTCGGTAAGATCTATACCTTCGGTCCTACCTTCCGTGCGGAGAACAGCAACACGCCTCGTCACCTGGCAGAGTTCTGGATGATCGAGCCTGAAGTAGCTTTCATCCAGAAAGACGAACTGATGGACCTTGAGGAGGACTTCATCAAGTACTGCGTGCGCTGGGCACTCGACCATTGCATGGACGATTTAGAGTTCCTGAACCAGTTTGTGGACAAGGGTCTGATCGAGCGACTAAAGTCGGTTGTTAACACCGAATTCGTCCGTCTGGAATACACAGAGGGCATTCGCATACTTCAGGAAGCCATCAAGAACGGCAAGAAGTTCGAGTTCCCATGCAACTGGGGCGATGATTTGAGTTCCGAGCATGAGCGCTATCTGGTAGAGGAGCACTTCAAGAAACCGGTCATCATGACCGATTACCCGAAGGATATAAAGGCGTTCTACATGAAGATCAACGAGGACGGCAAGACCGTTCAGGGCACGGATGTGCTCTTCCCGCAGATCGGCGAAATCATCGGCGGGTCGGTACGTGAGGAGAGCCTCGAGTTGCTGAACGCAGAGATTGAGCGCCGTCACATCCCGATGAAGGATATGTGGTGGTATCTGGACACACGCCGTTTCGGCAGCGCGCCTCACGCAGGCTTCGGCTTAGGATTTGAGCGACTGATGCTCTTCGTAACCGGCATGCAGAACATCCGCGACGTCATACCTTTCCCGCGTACACCCAAAACAGCTGAATTCTAATAATTAAAATATTAACCATAAAAAACACTAAAACTATCGTTATGAGAAACAGACTCTTTTCACTGATGTTTGTGTTGGCAGTCTCGCTGACAACCTACGCACAGACATCTCTCAAAGGACGAGTAATCGCCGACACCGGTAATCCGTTGGTAGGTGCCAAGGTGACGCTCGCGAACCAGAACATCTCAACAACGACCAATGCAGCCGGAGAGTTCTCCCTACTCTATCTGGAAGCAATCGACGAAGAGATACTCATTGAGGCAGACGGCTATGTCGCTGCTCTCGAGTTAGTTAACCTAAAAGAGAATCAGACCAATCAGTTGGAGGACATCCAATTGAATCAGGACATCGTGGCGCAGGCGCAAGACGAGATCCTGCTGAACCTGACGGAGGAAGAGATGACGGACGATGAGGGCCGCTCGCAAGCACAAGCATCATCCTCTTCGGCTTCAACCGATGTGTTCAATTCCAACACTTCGTTTGCCTGGTCCACGGCGCGTTACCGCAACCGCGGATACCAGTCCAACGCGGAGAGTTACTACATCGAGGGTCTGAACTTCAACTCCCAGGAACGCGGTCAGTTCAACTACTCCGCCATGGGCGGTCTGAATGACGCGAGCCGTTACAAGGAGGTGGTCAACCCGATGGAGGCTACCAACTTCACCTTCGGCGGTCTGGGACAGGCTACTAACTATCTAATGGGCGCAACCCGTTACGCACAGGGATGGAAAGTAGGCGCAGCCGGTACCAACCGTAACTACAAAGCCCGTGTGAACGCGACCTATTCCTCCGGTCTGATGGACAACGGATGGGCAGTGACGGCACAGTTGGCATACCGTTTCTCACCGTACATTGACAACAAAGGTATCATCGGTGAAGGTATCAAGTACTACTCGTTAGGTTATTTCCTGACCGCCGAGCGCGTGTGGGACAACGCCCGCCTGAAACTGATCACTTTCGGTGCTCCGACCGAGCGCGGTCAGAACGCAGCGGTCACTCAAGAGGTATATGACCTGACCGGATCGAACAACTACAACCCCTATTGGGGCTACCAAAACGGACAGGTACGCAACTCGCGTATTGTGAAATCCTACGACCCGACCGTCATTGCCGCTTACGAGTACAAGATCGACGAGCAGCAGAAGATCAAAGCCGCAGTGGGTTACCACTATTCCTGGTATTCCAACTCTGCGCTCAATTTCTTCAACGCACCAGATCCCCGTCCGGACTACTACCGTAATCTGCCTTCATTCATGTGGGATGGACAGATCGCGAACCCGTACAACGAGACTTCCGCTGAACAGTTATACGACAACGCCGGCAATAAATACCCGTGGGGTCTGTTTATCGGCGAAGATGTGAACGGAAATGTGATGGGCTCCGGTTTTACCGGTAACGACGGCCACATCGTGGGTCCGTCGGTTAATCGGGAGCAATACAACACCCTGGTGGACCTCTGGAAGAAACGCGACAACAAGACGACCCAGATTGATTGGGAGAACATCTATGCCGCCAACTACGCCAACAATGTCAAAGATCCGACCTCTGCGGCACGCTACATCTTGGAGCGCCGCCACAACGATATCCAGGAAGCGAACGCATCCTTCAACTACGTCAATACCCAATATGACCACCTGAAGATGACGCTCGGCGTGGAGGGTAAGTTCTCGCAGGGTATTCACTACAAGACCATTGACGATCTGCTGGGCGGTAACCAGTGGCTGGATGTAGATGCTTTTGCAGACCGTGATATCAAGGAGTTGGCATCCAACAGCGGTTTCACGCAGGAGGATATTGACAATGTCCGCAAGAACGAAGTCCGCGACAACTACAACGAGGTGGTGAAAGCCGACGGTCGCCGTTTCGGATACGACTACCGTATCAATATGGGTAACATGAAAGCATGGTTCCAGAACGAGTGGACCTTCAACGAGGTGGACGTCAACTACGCCCTCGCACTCAACTACTCCTCCATGCAGCGTACCACCAACATGTTCAACGGCCGCGCGTGGTATCTGACGACGCTGGCCCAGCAGGCAGACGCCCAGAAAGGAACGGACACCCATTGGAAATACCTGGGTTACAACGCCACTAACGAAATAGCCAATGGCCGTTTGATGAACGCAGGTAACAAACTCGCAGGCGATGCGCACCACTTCCTTGATCCGGCTTTCAAATTAGGTCTGAACTACAAGATCAACGGCCGTAACCACTTGAAACTCAATGCACTGGCTGAGACGCGCGCACCATACGCACGCGATGCGTATATCTCTCAACGCGTACACGACCGCGTGGTGGAGAACATCTACACCCACGATCACGCCAAGAGTCTGCGCGATTTCTATGCCGCCAGTGAGAAAATTCTCTCCGCGGATCTCACGTATGAGTTCAACTACTCGATTGTACGTGGTCGCGTGACCGGTTTCTTCACCCAATCGTGGGACGGAACGGAGCTCAACGGCTACTACGATGACGAGGCACGCACCTTCGTTAACCAGGCTATGACCGGTATCGACAAGCGCTACATGGGTATCGAGGCAGCGGCTGCAGTCAAGTTAGGCACCTATTTCACTCTCACCGGCGTGACCTCCGTTGGCGACTACCGTTATACGAGCGACGCCATCGCCGTTACCTCGGCAGAAAACGGTATGCCGCTGACTCAGGATATGTCCGACAAATCGCTCATCCTCGAGACCACCGACAAGGTACTCCTCAAGGGCGTACGCCTCTCGACAGGTCCGCAAGTCAATGCCAGCCTCAAACTCTCCTTCTTCCACCCCAAGATGTGGTTCGCCGACGTGACTGTGAGCTACCATGACTGGAACTTCCTCTCTGTTGCTCCGAGCCGTAGGATGCAGGGCTTGTACACCGGTGTACGTCTCGATGGTACAGCTGTCAACGGATGGTTTGGGGATGAGAACGCCAACGCCATACAGACAACCGACGGAAAGGCATTGCAAGTGGAGATGGACGCAAACAACAACCCCGTTTACGGAAATGCAGTGCTCGACGCCAACGGCGTGCCGGTACTCAAATATCCGTTCAATACGATGGTGGAGCAGGAGTCGCTCGTGGCTACCAACCCGCTTAACCGTTTCCTCATTGATGCTTCAGTCGGCAAACTGATCTACCTGCCGAACCGTCAGTCCGTTTCCATCAACCTCTCGGTTACCAACCTGACGAACAACACGCACTTCAAGACCGGCGGCTATCAGCAAGCCCGTCTGCCACGTGCCGTACGTCAGGGAGAGAAAGACTACCAGAACTCGGTCATCACCGCCAACGCCTGGAAATACCCGTCTAAGTATTACTACGCATGGGGTGTCAACTTCTTCCTTACTGTAACCTATAAATTCTAAGCAATATGAAGATTTCTAAATATATATCGTGCATCGCACTTTGTACCTTGATACTTGGTTTGGCTTCATGCGAGCCTAAGGGTCTGACAGAAAAAGATGTGTTCGCACCGACGGACAATGCTTCCTTGGATGCTATACTCAAGGCTGAGAACCCCGACGGACAGTATAAGATCTATAATTTCAACTCGCTGTTAAACGCTCCCTTCATGAGTGAGACAGGTAATTTCAAGAGCGACTCCTGCCTGTATCGTACGCGCTCGAAATACGGTTCCTATGAGCTCTTCTCGATTGATACCCTTCCTGTCAACGGCCCCGGGATCTATATCCGTGGACGCATTGCTACCGACGATTACGGAGGTAATTTCTACAAGTCTCTCGTAATCCAGCAGGTCAATGACTGGGAGAACGGGGGAGCCGCCATCGAACAGCAGTGTCTCCGTATATCCGTTGATATGGGTTCTGCCAACGGTATGTATCCGCAGGGGCAGGAGATCCTCATCCGTTGTAACGGATTGGCTATCGGACGCTATGCCAACCAACCGCAGCTCTGTATCCCGACCTATAACAACAATATCTTCGCCGGCTCATATACGGAGAAAACAGGTTGGGCACCCGGACGAATTCCGGCTGCCGAGTTCCGCAATGCTACTCGTCTCATCGGCACACCGGATAAGAGCAAGCTCGTCTATGAGACCTTGACGCTGGCAGATATGCAGACTAAGTATACCTCCAAATACAATGATATCGTGGGTGCCAGGAAGGTTGATGGACGCTTGGTGAAAATTACGGATGTGCATTTCTCCGGCGAATATAATGACCTCAAAAAAGGAATCACCCCTTGCAACCATTACAAAGCCGACACGACAGATAATGGCAACCCCGAGTTGGACGAGAACGCCTGCACGTTCGGTCCCACAACCGGAAATGTAGGGCACCCGCAATCGCGTTATGTCAAGGATGCTTCCAACACCCACAAGGCACTCGTCAGCTCCTCCGAGTATGCACGGTATGCCTATTTCTACCTGCCGGCTGCCAAGTATGTCGGTTCCATTACCGGCATCTTGGGCTATTATATGGATAATGGCAACTTCGCTCCTGACGAGACCAAGTGGTCTGTCACGCCTTGCAACATAGGTGATATACTTCCGGAGTGCCAAAAGCAGGATGCCAACCCGAGATGGATTCCCACGGAGTGGAAAGCAGGTACTCCACAACCCGAAGAATAATCGCATGAACTGGCTGGATGTACTATTGATTCTTCCGCTGGTAGTTGGACTTGTCAGAGGTCTGATGCGCGGACTGATCTCCGAGATTATCGCCATTGTGGTGGTGATTCTCGGGGTGGTCGGCGCAAAACTTTGGGCACCACCTTTCTCCGCTTTTCTAATCAAGCAGTTTGCGTGGCCACAAGGCGTGTGCGACGTAGTGGCATATACCCTGCTCTTTCTGGCAGCGGCTATCGTGCTGTCCGTACTTGCAAGACTGCTGACCAAGTTCATGCGCGCAATCCATTTGGGATGGGCGAACCGGCTTGCCGGAGGAGTGTTCGGAATTGCCAAATACGGTATTCTGGTGCTTATCGCCGTCTTTGTGATGGATCGCACGAACCAATCGTTCCATTACCTGGATGACGCGCCGGTTGTCAAGACCTCCGTCGTCTATCCCAAAATGGTGAAAGTAACGAACGCACTTATAGCTTACAAGGACACGAATGACTTACTATCTTTCACTCGGCAGTAACCTTGGTGACCGTGAGCAGACGCTCCGCAGGGCGTTAGAACTCATTGAGCAGCAGGTGGGACACATCACTCGCTGCTCAAAATTTTACTACTCCGCCCCGTTGGGATTTGAAAGCATGCATGAGTTCTGCAACCTTTGTTGCTGCGTTCAGTCTGGTTTTAATCCTCTCTCAGTCTTAAAACTTACAGCAGAGGTTGAGCAGACCTTAGGCAGACGTTGCAAATCCGTAAACGGGATCTATCACGACCGTCCGATAGATATAGACATCATCCGCGCGTTTGATGAAGACGGCAAAGAAATAGTGAGCACCGATCCGGTACTCACTATACCCCACCCGCGATGGGAAGAACGTGACTTCGTCACCGTTCCATTACGCGAAATAATGCCCGAAAACACCTGATTATCCATAATTATAGCCAAATATGCAGCTTTGCTTTCATTTTTTTTCTGAAAACCTTGCATATTTCAAAAAAAAGTAGTACCTTTGCACCCGCTTTTGAAAGAAAGTCTCGCCGTAACTGACGAGGAGAGTTGTCTGAGTGGTCGAAAGAGCCGCACTCGAAATGCGGTATACGCATTACGTCGTATCGGGGGTTCGAATCCCTCACTCTCCGCTTAAAAAGATTAGGGGCATCCCAATGGGACGCTCCTAATTCTTTTCAGAGAAGTCTGAGAGCCTTCTCACACCCCTTCTCGGAGGGTTCTTATCTCGCTTCGCTCGAACGATTATTGCCTACGGCAATTTTCGAATCCCTTTAACAAGGTGTCCTCGAATCCCTCGAATCTTTCACTCTCTGTCAGTACCCTGAATTCCTCACTCACAATCCGATTCTAAACAACATAAAACCCAACCTATTTGTCGGAGTTAATTTGAAGGTACGCCATAGAAATGAAGAATTATACCTATACAATGTATCAGATTGTGAGCTACTCATAATGAATCTTGATAAGCAAAAGGCGTAGCATATTTCCGGTTTTTTCCATGTGAAGAAAAACGGGTAAAAATCGGGTGAAACCGATGAAAATAGCCGTTTCATATATTTAATTATTTTTGATACCTATCCTTATATAGAGCAGAACTATTCTAATAATTATTTACAAGTAGTTCGAATGTAAGACGTTTCTTTGTTCTGAAATAGCGCGAAGATAATAATTCACCGCAGTAGATTAACCTTTTTTTATATAAGTTGATATATTCTATCACAGCAAGCATCTCTGAATTATTTTCTCCGATGTCAAAACGTATGGATGTTAGACCTTGTTCTTTTGCCATATATATAACATGGATAATAATATTTGCTGTTTGACCCACGTATTCTTCGGGGTCTTTAATTGCCAGATGCCGAATCACGGCATATTTTCCATCGTTAGAAAGCCATTCTCCGTGAATATGGTCATAATCCTGTAAAGCATTGCAACTTACTACCACATAACCTTCTACACGATCGTTTATTTCCATAAGATAGGCTTCTGCGCGTTCAATGTCTTCCTGAATATGGTTCAGCCCTCTTTCGTGTATTTTGATTTTGGAATTGGAAATAATCTTCTCAATTACCGGAATATCCTCCTTTGTAGCATGACGGAATACAAAATAAAAGAGCCCTCTCTTAATATAATCTGCCTTACACTCGTTTTGCAAAAAAGACTTGTTTCTCAGATATTCGTCGTAATTGTCTGCCCCATAATACGTGTTAAAATGGATATTTGTTATTTTTGCTTTTACGACCGCTTCTTTAAGCTCCTTACTTAACATGATAGTTTTTGAGCCTTTGATGGCAAAAAGATGCATGTTTATAGGATAAGGAGAGAAGCATGTGATTTCCTCGGGGCTATTATAAGAAAGATTATTGTTCAAGAACTTTCCATATTCCGGCAAATCATGAAACACATAATACTGTGAATCTATTCCTTCAATAGATATGGGTGCAAGATATTGGTTTATATCCCGCACATAATCGGAAAGCACAGCCTTAAACTTGTCAGAAATAAAAATCAATCCACACTTAAAATACGCAATGATATCTTTCACTCGCTTTCCATGATCGATAACAAATGGTTGCCGGAAATAAGGCAAATACTCCTCAGTAACCCATTTGTTCATTGCCTCCAGAGGTAATTCACACTCCTTAGCTCGCAGTTTTAAGCTTTGGTAGTTCTCCATTAAAGTATGAAAGGCTTCCATATCGTAATTAAATTTTTAATGATTATACCGGCGAGAATAGGAGTCTAAAATCACTTCTCTGTGCTCGCGGGTCCATCTGAGCCATCCTTCGTCTCCAGATTCATCGGCAATACTATCGTCCTCGAACACATCTATGTATTTCGGTAAGATACGGCGGACAGCATCCCGGAAATATACGGAATCCATGTGGAAGAAAAGCGGGTAATGTCCTTCAAAAAGTAACTCTGAAGCAGCTCCGTCTGACCATTGACCCATTCTAAGATATGCATCCCGGAAGAGCGGTTGGGCTTTAGAACGAGCTATCGCTATGCTGTCGAATACCAAAGACCGAAAGTTACAGGGGTAGTTACATTCATAATCATACACCTCGTATTGCTCCTTGTTTTTGGGCATAGCGTGCAGCAGTTCCTTGTCTGTGATAGTCTCGTTCCTCATGATTTTTTCATACAAACTCGCCAAGTAGTTATTATACATCCACTCCTTAAAATAAGATTTTACAGACCATTGATAATATCTCAATGTGGTGTCTCTTTGCTGCATTTTGACAAACTTACCGCTCTCAATGGAATAGGTTGTTTCTGATAATTCAAAGAGCAACGTATCACTAAAATCCCTTCCTGTAATAGGTTCTGCTCTATGGCCCTCTAAGATATATAGGTTGTGATTTGTAATAGATCTTGCTCTATAGTCCTTTAA
Organism: Bacteroidales bacterium UBA3808; assembly: GCA_002369075.1. Lineage (GTDB taxonomy): Bacteria > Bacteroidota > Bacteroidia > Bacteroidales > Paludibacteraceae > Colicola. The sequence continues at coordinate 40,851 of DFEG01000026.1, forward strand.
GATGTATATATTGGAATCGGAGATGGTCAGCAACTGATCATTCAATTGATACCCACATTTGAAATGCTTCCTAATCTTAACAGAATCGCTCAAGCCGATTCCGTCTATATTTTCATATTCAACATCATAAAAGTCTGATAGGATGTCCGAGATAGTGGTATCCTGATAATCCACCAAAGCCAAAGTGTAATCGACTGCATTAAAACTCACCAAGACCATCTTATCCGGATAGCGAGACCAGCGGACAGAAACGTTTGTTGGATCAATGGGATCTTCCTCATATTGTTGGTTAAACTGATCCACATATTGCAGAGTAGCCCTTTTAATGCTTTCCAACAAGATGCTATCCTCTGCGGTTGTCTTTTCCGTACTCTTTGTTGTCGTGTTTTTGTGACAAGCCGTCAGACAGAGACAGGAAAGGAGTATAATAAATAGCCGTTTCATAAATCTGCAAATTAAGAATAATGGTTAACAGCCGTCTTTGGTGATGCTTTTGAATAAAAAACGATTTTTTTGTCAAAAATTTGCACAATTCAAAAAAATATAGTACTTTTGCATCGGAATTCCCGGTAGTCCCTGACGCAAGTCAAACTATCGGGTGTCGTTTTTATAGTACCCTTGCGTTCAAATTCGGTCGCAAAGGTACTACTTTTTTCTGATATATGCAAATAAAAAAACGCCCCGAGGGACGTTTTTTATTGTTGAGCGCAAGCAAAGCTTGCTGTTTAGTGCGGCTGTGCCGCGTTTATTGCCTTCGGCGTTTAGTTCAGCCGTACCATGACGGAGATGACTTGTCCGGCGGTGGTGTCCCCTGCTTTATATACGCGGGCCTTGCCTTTGTTGTCGCCGGCTACATCCACCATGATTGTTACTTTCTGTCCGTCGAGCGTGAGCGCGGTCTTTACAAACGATTGCGTGCGCGGGTTGTAAGCATCGAAAGCCTTAATAGTAGATGGCGCCAGTTTGGATTTGAAGGCATCGAACTCGCTCCAGTCGATTGTCACTTCTTCTGCGCGGTCGGCCGCCATGTCGCATATATAGAACGCTCTTTCCCCGCTGCCCATGACATAAGCCACATCGTTGTAATACTCCGTATAATCGCTTGGATAGTGCTCTGGGAGAGCGGTAGAAGTCACTTTCTTAGCCTGCGGATCAAAGGTATGTTTGTATCCGTTGTTGAGCCAGGAGAAGGTCTCTTTGTGGCTCACACGGCAAACACCAAATGTAGATAAATCCGGTTTGGCTTGTGACTTTGCCACTAACTCACCGGCAAAGACTCTTGATTGTGCTTCGTCTATATCCACCGTATAGAAATACGTAAACCACCCCTCTTCGCTACTAAAATCAGTAACGGCATAAAGGGTATTATTAACGGAAATGAAAGCCCAGTTCAGATTTTGCCCCGAAGGCAGAACCGGATTATTATCGCGCACCTCTATGGAAGTGATATTCAGGTTGTTGACGAACAAGATACCCGGCGAAGAACCGTTGGTACCCTCATAAAAAATATCCAGGCCTATTATCCCGCGGTCGTCCGGCGTGATAGAGGTGGAAAAGAGTGTCTCGTTATGCATTCTTGTTACCGCTAATTGGTCGCCTTGGTCCTTTAAACGGTAGAGCCCCGGGGCTGCTAAATGTGATTGTTGCCAACAGTTGGAATAAATCTCTCCTTTGATACACTCCACTACGGAATTAAGGTCGCTTTGCTGATAGAAGGGCACACCTTGGTTCGTATAAAGCGGTCTGCCGTCTCTGCCGTCCCAATAGAAGAGTGCTCCATCGCGTTTACGCACGAGGAAATTACCATAGAAATTATCCACTATCTCTTTGATCATGGAGTGATACGGCTCTTTGAGATCTTCCAAATCAGGGAAATCGTAGTAGCAATTATAGAGCCACAGCCATTCATCACCGATGGTGAAGATATTCTCCATTACGAGGCGCATTTTGGCTTTGACTATATCGACCACTTCACCATTTCCTCTTGCTTCGATGGTATAGGTTATTTCCACGAGTGTGCCATCCTCGGAAACGGAATAAACAGGTTGATGGGTTTCGTAGGTTATTTCTCCGTCTCCTTCTGCGGTATGCACACGCCGTGG
>DFEG01000026.1:43024-61464 GCA_002369075.1 Bacteroidales bacterium UBA3808
CTTTCTGCTCGTCGGAACCATCGGAAGCGAGAGCCAAAGCGGTCACTCCATCTAAATGCATTCGTTTGAACTCAATATTATGGACTTTGCCACCTCCTCCGCCTTCGCAGGAGGACATGCCTATTGCAGCCACTATCGCTGCCAAGGCGAATAATAAATTACGTTTCATAATATCTAATCTTTTCTCCCTTCCTTTTAGGGAAGGGTTGGGGTTAGGCTTTATATTTAGTTCAATCTTACCATAACCGAGATGACCTGTCCGGCGGAGTTTTCTCCCTCGCGGAAAACGAGCGCCTTGCCTTTGTTCTCCCCGGAAACATAGATATAGATGTTCAGCATAGTGCCATCCGTCAACATGAGAGAAGATCTGAACGATTGCGTATTGGGATCGTAGCTGATAGAACCGCTCTTACCGGGAACAATCTTCATTAGATATTCAGCCAAAGCGCTGTAATCAATGGTCACTTCCTCGGCGGCATCTTTCGATAGGTCGCAGATATAGAACGAACTCGGCAGCGGGTTTTGCGGGTCGTCCACGGAATAGGCTATGCCGTCATAATAACTATTCTCATCGCTTGGATAGTGTGCAGGCAGCACACGTTTGGCAACGGTCTTGGCTATCGGGTCAACAGAATAGATGGCATTGCCTTGCCACCACGTCATGACAGAGGTTTTATACGGTCTCTTGAACGGCCATGTGGCAGTGGGAGTCCATAATATCTGTTGGAGTGATTCGGCCGTTGTTTTACCCAAATTAACAAGTACATCTGTTGCAATCCACATATCCTGTGGATCTGTGATATGCTCAATGGCTAATAACGCAGCATCTGTAACATACATATCTTTGGTATATTTGAAACCGATTGCATATAGCGTACCGTCTATGCTAACCAGATGGAGATCGGAGAAGGGTTCTTGCCCTTCAGCAGTCCTTGAATAAACCAGTTGTGTCTCACCGGGTTTGTCCGGGAAAAGAAGTGCCGCAACCTCTCCTGTTCCATTGTATGAAACAATAGAGCCGAAGACTCCTCTCTTGTCAGGTAACAGACATTGCGCATGCTGCGTGCTGTTCAGCATGTTTACAACATTCAGGTAATCACCTTTGTCCTCCAATTTATAAATACGTCCGTAGTAGTCATCCAAGCCACCCATAGAAGGGCAGGAGAAAATATCTTTGCCCATTGTTTCCACTTCACCATAGACATCGCTTGGACGCCAGTAACCGCGGCCTCGCTCAGGACGACCTTCCTCACGCGACCAAGCGAAAAGTGCACCGTCCGACTTGCGGACAAGGAAATTCGACTCAAACCCAGCGCGCATCAAATTACGAATCTGTCCTTTAAGAGGTTCTTTGACCTCATCAATACCCGGGTAGTCGTACTCGCAGTTGACGAGCCAGAGCCAATTGTCTCCAATGGCATAGATATACTGCATTTTCAGGCGCATATTGGCTTTGATCATATCCACCACTTCGCCATCACCGACCACCTCGATGGTGTAGTGTACTTCGACCATTGTGCCATCTTCGGAAACGATAAAAGCAGGGTTAGAGATGTTGTACTCGGGATCGGGCTCACCATCCATCTGCGCCGCAGGCATACGCGTCGGCGCGTTTTGTGGACTACTGCCATCGGAAGCCAACGCCAGCGCTTTTGCACCTGCAATGTTCATCCGTTTGAACTGCATGGAACTGACTTTGCCTCCACCGCTTTCGCAGGAAACGAGAATTAGCATGGCAATCATTCCGATGCCAAGTGCTGAAAGAATTTTTGTGTTCATAATAAATGAGTATTTATTCCGGCTCTTACACCTTCGCCGGGCTTGGGGTTTTATGAGTTAATTTCGCTCGTTAGCCCTTTTGTCCTTTCTCGGGTATCCATACAAAAAGCATGGGCTTTCTCGCTTTTTTATATCGGTTCTTTCGGGCTTCCACTCCCATACTCACCAATATACGCAGAAAGTCCACACTTTCGTGTGAACATTCGCATTTATCTAGGATGAGTATTTCAAATTGTGGAAGATGAAAGAATCCCTAATAAAGCAAATGTGCTTATTTATGTATGTCGTTTGTCGCTGTTCTTATATCATAGGCGGTGTTATTTTCAATTTTGCGTTGCAAAATTACTGCTTTTTTCTGACATATGCAAGAAAAACCGCCCCGAAAGATGTTTTTTTTGACGGATAATAAATTATAGAGTTGGCATTTTTTGGAAAAAAAGGTCAAAAGTAGGATAAAAGTAGGACAAAACTCCGATATGGTGTTGGGACGTCGCATTAGAGCATAAAAATCGCTACTTTTGCAAAAAAAAATGAATTTTCCCTTGCGTATGTGCAATTTTTGTTGTACCTTTGTACAAATTTTAATCTAACACTTAAAATCAAACTACTATGAACGTAACTATCAATGCCGTCAATTTTGAAATGGCGGAGAAATTAGAGCAGTTTATCGACAAGAAGATGAATCGTTTTGAACGTCATCTCAATCCGTCGGACAAAGTGGAAATCCGCATGTCTGTTGTCAAACCCCAGACGAATGACAACAAGGAAGTGAAGATCCGCATTGCTGGTCTCTTTGCGGAGAAAACCGCGGATACCTTTGAGGAGGGGATTGACGCATGTCTGAACGCATTGGAGCCGCAATTAGAGCGTCGCAAGAACGCCTGAACACTCCCAGTCACATCCAAATAGAAAAACGCTCCCTGAATACGGGAGCGTTTTTCTCTACTTTTCTGCAATAAACCGGGTTTCTAACATTCCGAGGGACTGATTCTCTATCACCTTCACGCCGAACTGCCTTCTCCATTGGAAAGCAATGCTATTGAACCATCCCCGTGTGACATAGGCATAAATATAGGGATGGAGGTGCAGTAGCAATCCTCGTCCGTGTTGCTCATACTCATGTATGATCTGCTCCTGAATCTGGTCGGTAAAGAGGATGGAAGGCTGTATTTTTCCTTTTCCTCCGCATGTCGGGCATGTTTCCTCTACCTGCATTTCCACCGCGGGTCTGACACGCTGCCGTGTAATCTGCATGAGTCCGAACTTGCTGAGCGGTAACACATTATGTTTGGCTCTGTCACGTTCCATAAGCTTGCGCACGTAGTCGTAAAGCTGTTGCTGGTGCTCTTTGCTGTCCATGTCGATAAAATCAACGATGATAATGCCTCCTATATCGCGCAAGCGAAGCTGGTGCACAAGTTCATCTGCAGCGAGCATGTTGAACTGGAACGCGTTTTGTTCCTGGTCCTCGTAGATCTTCTTACTGCCGGAATTGACATCAATGGAGAACAGTGCTTCGGTCTTGTCGATGATCAGATAGCCGCCATGCTTGAAACCGACTGTTCTGCCGAGTCCCGTCTTCATCTGACGGGTGATGTCAAAATGGTCAAAAATAGGTTGTTCGCCTTTGTAATACTTGACAATCTTCGTGCTCTCGGGAGCGATGAGTTGCAGATAATGACGGACTTCGTCGTAGATGTCTTGGTCATTGATCTGAATAGAAGTAAAATCAGGGCTTAGCACATCCCGGATGATTCCGAGAGTACGTCCCATCTCTTCGCTGACGAGGCTAACGGGCTCTTTTTGCTGTAGTGTCTTGACGGTCTGTTCCCACCGCTCCACCAAGAGTCTTAGTTCGTTGTCTAATTCGGCGACGCGCTTGTCCTCCGCTACCGTGCGAACGATGATCCCGAAACCCGCAGGTTTGATGGAGAGCATCAGTTGTTTGAGACGTTGGCGTTCCGCCTCCCGTTTGATCTTCTGGCTTACCATAACGCCGTCCGAGAAAGGAATAAGGACTATGTTACGCCCAGCAATGGATATCTCTGCGGTAAGGCGCGGTCCCTTGGTGTTGATGGGCTCTTTTGAGACCTGCACCAAGAGCGTGTCTCCTACTTTGAGAACCTCGGCTATCTGTCCTTCTTTACCCACTTCGTTCTGCTTTGGCGTTTTGGTAATGACAGGCATCTTCCTGCGGTCAGAAACGGCTTTGGTAACAAACGATTGCAGCGTACGAAACTGAGAACCTAAATCCAAATAATGCAGAAAAGCTTCTTTCTCATGACCTACGTCCACGAAAACGGCATTCAACGCCGGCATGACCTTTTTGACACGCCCGTAGTAGATATTTCCCACGGCGAAATTGTCCTGGTTGCGTTTTTCCCGCGCAACTTCTTGTAGTCGGTCATCCTCCGTAAGCGCGATTGAGATTTCATCAGGATGTACATCGACAATCAATTCGCTTTTCATACTTGAAAGGATTAAAAAATAAATAAAAAAGCCTTGTGGCAAGCCTGTCCACACCTGAACAGGCTTCGCGCCACAAAGCTGAATGACAATCGTCAATTACTTATGCTTATGACGATTCTTACGCAGACGTTTTTTACGTTTGTGCGTTGACATCTTGTGTCTCTTATGCTTCTTTCCGTTTGGCATAATGTTTTGTTATTAAATGGTTTATATAAATATTATTTATTTTGCTTTTTTGAGTTTAATGTCATGTACCGCATTGTTGAACTCGGCTCCGGGTTTGAATGAGGGCACACAATGCGCCGGAACATACACGGAGGAGCGTTTGGTGATATTACGTGCAATCTTCTCCTTGCGTGCTTTTACTATAAAACTGCCAAATCCGCGGAGATACACGTTCTCCCCTTTCGCCATGTTACTTTTAATACCGCTCATGAATGATTCCACGACAACACTGATTGTCGTCCTGTCATAACCGGTTTTCAATGCAATTTCACTAACTAATTCTGCTTTTGTCATAATTGTAAAAATCAAAAAATCGTGCAAAATTACTATTTTTTTTTGATATGTGCAAATTTTTTTGTATTTTTGTACTCGTTTTTTAGGTTTTACAGCCAAATATCACATAAAACATGTACAATTCGCTAATTTATAGTCACTTATATGCCTGGTATGAAACGAACCGTCGTGTACTGCCATGGCGTGAGACAGAAGACCCCTATGCTATCTGGTTGAGTGAGATTATTTTGCAGCAGACAAGGGTGGTGCAAGGGTTGGAATACTATATGCGGTTTGTGACGCGTTGGCCGAAAGTAGAAGACCTTGCAGTGGCTCGTGAAGAGGAAGTGCTCCGCGAGTGGCAGGGGCTTGGTTATTACAGCCGCGCCCGTAACCTGCACAAGGCGGCGCAAATGGTCGTTGAGCGAGGTTGGGTGCCTTTCCCCACCCGTTTCGAGGATATACGCACACTCCCCGGCGTGGGCGACTACACGGCAGGGGCGATTGCCAGTTTTGCGTACAACCAACCCTATCCGGCAATGGACGGCAATGTGTACCGAGTGGTATCAAGACTGATGGATATAGACGAACCTTTTGACACATCAGCGGGTAAAAAACTTTTTCACAAGGAGATAGAGAAACTGCTCGATCACGAGAACCCGCGTCTTTTCAATTCCGCCATCATGGAGTTCGGCGCGCTCTATTGTACACCGGTGTTAGAAGCCGTCAGCCATCAGATGTCAGCTGCCAGTCGTTGCGAGAGTTGCCCTCTGAACGGTTTTTGTGCGGCTCATGCGCACGGAACAGCCGAACTGTTGCCGGTCCGCAAGCCGCGTCCCAAAGTGCGTGACAGATGGTTCATCTATCATATATATATTCAGCAATCAGCCGCCAGTGGTCAGCCTTTAGAAATACACACCCTCATCCAGAGGCGTGAAAATCCCAAGGATATATGGTACCACCTATACGATTTTCCGTACGAGGAGTTAGCCATGGATCAGGAACCGGTCTTAGAAGTGAAGCCGGTATGTGAACTTTCACACACCTTATCTCATCAAAAGATTCACGCGCGCTATATATTGCACACGGTACAAAAAATGCCGGACTTGCCCGGCACTATTGCTATCCCGTGGGATGAACTCAATGATTATGCGCTTTCCCGATTAACGCTGCGAGCGCTTGATACACTGAAACCAACTCTTCCGCACTGAACGAATCGGAATTATCCCTGATTTTTAATTCTTTCAACACCTCCAAATGGTGTACGATGACGGCCTTGTCCCCGCGTTGCGCGGGACCTGTCTGTGCGTCTTTGGGAGCAAGCGAGTGGATCTTGAGAGCCGTCTGGTCAATCAGCGGCAACAAAGCCTCGAAAGGAATCTGTGTACCTTTGAGTATATCCGCTGCCATGCGGTACATGAGGTTGGAATAGTTGTTGGCAAACACACCCGCTATATGCAGCCGTTCGCGATCATGTTGGGATGCCTCGTAAATATGACTTGTCAGCGTCTGCGCCAAGGAATAGATGGCGGCGATGTCATCGATGTCTTTTCCCTCTATAAAACATGGGATTTTACTCCAGTCGTCTATCAGCACTTCCCTGCTAAAAGACTGGAAGAAATACAGCACCCCCGCGTGGGGCTTGTCTTCTCCGAACACCTCTTTCGGCATCGAACCCGAAGTATGGAGATGCAGTGATTTGGGTGCACATACCGTTGCGATGACCTCCCGCAGTGCGTGGTCGGCGATGGCATATATATATACATCCGCTTGGGGAAGCTGCCGGATTGCTTCACGTGCAGTCCGTTCGTTCGTCAGAGGGCGCGCATGAACGAGCTCTGTATGCACCCCTTTCCGTTCAAACCCGTGATATAGATTCGTTCCTACACTTCCGGCACCTATAATGGCTATTTTCATGATTTTCGATTATTGTGGTCCGTCCTTATGTTCATTACGTGCCGCCTCAAATTTTGCCTTCATAGTGGAGTTACCATAGGTGAGGCGTTTGATGGTGACATCCTGTAGTTTCTTATCCGCGGCATTGAGGTTATCGCCCGATTTGACGAGGTTCTCACGCACTTTTGTCAAATGGGCTATCGTCTTGTCAATCTCTTCGATAGCCTCGTTGAAACGGTCGTTGGCAAGGCGGACATTACGGGTGAAGCCGTCTTTGAAAGCGGTCAGTTTCTCCTCAAAGTTGGTAACGTCCACCTGCTGAGCCTTGACTAATGCCAGTTCGCGTTTGGCATCCAGGCTCTTCTTGCTGGTTTGGCATAGGAGAGTGATAAGCGGTATGAAGAACTGCGGGCGGATAACGTACATCTTCGGATATCGATGGGACATATCGACTATTCCTCCGTTGTACAGTTCACTCTCGGGCTCCAGCATGGAGACAAGAACCGCGTACTCGCAATTTTTCTTGCGCCTGTCGGCATCCAGCTTGGTAAGGAAATCTTCGTTCTTATGCTTGGTAGCGGTCGTGTCGTTCTCGTTCTTCATCTCGAACATGACGGAGATATACTCCACTCCGTCTTCCGAACTATCGCGGAACACGAAATCGCCCTTGGTACCCTCCACGACCTCATTATCCTTCTCGAAATAAGCGTACGGCATGAGCGGTCGGAGAAGCTGGTTAAAGAGTGTCGAGCAATGGATCTCAAGGGTTTCTCCGACCATTTTGGTGGATAGTTTTGTTTTGAGTTCCTTGTAGTATGCAACCTGCTCCTGCGCGGCTTTGAGTTCGGTCTCCCATTTGGCTTTCGCCTCCGCCAGTTCGCGGTCTTTCTTGAGGTATTCCTCGGTTGCTTTCTGCCGGACTTGAGCGACCGCCAACTGCTTCTGCTGCTCCGCCTGCCGAATTTGTGCCTGCAGATCTTGAAACTGGAGTTGCATCCGGGCTTGTGCCGCCTGCTGCTCCGCTATCTGACGGGTTTGCTCTGCCTGCTGCCGGATTTGCTGAGTCTGCTCGTATTCATGGATGCGCCGGGCGAGTTCCGTCTCAAACTCAGTATTCTTGACTTGGCTAAGGAGGGCGACATAATCACTCTCATCGACGGTAAAAACATTTCCGCAATGTGGACATTTGAGTTCTTTCATAGTGCGTGATTCTAATTTGGATGCAAAGATACAATAAAAAATTAAAAATTAAAAATGAAAAATGAAAAATTAGCAAAAAAGTCGCATTATTTTTTAAAAAGAGCGTGCGCGCTTGCGTATATGGAAAATTATTCGTATCTTTGCACCCGATTTTAATTTGGCTAATTATAGACTTATGAAAAAAATAATGATGATAGCAGCAATAACGGCAATGAGTATGGCTGCAGTAGCGCAAAACGACACGATCAAAGTACACGGGGAAAAAGAAGAAAGTACAAAGGACACGACGGAAGGATGGCATTTCACGACGGTTGACAGCGTGGGTATCACACCGGTTAAGGACCAGAACAGAAGTTCGACCTGCTGGGCGTTCTCTACACTCGGTTTCCTTGAGAGCGAGGTACTCCGGGTCAAAGGTAAGGAGATTGATCTGAGCGAGATGTACGTGGTCAGCAAGACGATGATGGACCGCGCAACGTACTGTGTACGGCTGTACAACGAGCCGCATTTCTCTCCCGGCGGCAGTGCGTATGATGTCATCTATTGTATGGCACACTACGGTCTGGTGCCGCAAGAAGTGATGCCGGGCATCCGCTACGGCTGGACAAAAGCGGATACCCTGCCTGTGCATGGCGAGTTGGATCGCGTAGCAGGCGGTTATGTAAAAGGGCTGACAGGGCTCAAGAAACTGAGCCCCGTGTGGAAAGAGGGTCTGCAGGCTATTTATGACACCTATTTAGGCAAATGCCCGGAGGAGTTTGAGTATGAAGGCAAGCGATACACCCCTAAGGCGTACGCGGAAAGTCTAGGATTACATGCAGAAAACTACGTTTCTATTACAAGTTATACCCACCATCCATTCTATGAGAAGTTTGCGCTCGAGGTGCCGGACAACTGGCGCATGGACCAGATGTACAACGTGCCGATGGACGAGATGATGGAGATCATTGACAACGCACTCAAGAACGGCTATACCTTGGCTTGGGGTGCAGATGTGAGTGAAATCGGCTTCACACGCAAAGGTATCGGCGTAGTGCCGGATGATGACAACGGAGCTGACATAACAGGTTCGGACCAAGCCAAATGGGTAGGTATGACAACCGACAAAAAGAAAGAAGAGCTGACCAAGAAACCGCTGCCGGAAAAAACCATTACTCAAGAAATGCGGCAGAACGCCTTTGACAACTGGGAGAACACCGACGACCACGGCATGCAGATCTTCGGCATCGCAAAAGACCAGAACGGCAAGAAATACTACATGGTCAAGAACAGCTGGGGCACCATGCGGTCTGACTACAAAGGTATATGGTACGTGAGCGAGGCGTTCATGCAATACAAGACAAACGACGTGCTCGTACATAAGAACGCCATTCCGAAAGATATACGTAAGAAATTAAAATTATGATAACAATAGAGCAATTAAAAGACGTACAGCAGAGGGCGGATAAGTTGAAAACCTATCTGCAGATAGACGAGAAGCGCGTGCAACTGGAGGAAGAAGAGTTGCATACACAGGCTCCCGGTTTCTGGGACGACGCCAAAGCGGCGGAGGCTCAGATGCGCAAAGTGAAAAGCATCAAACGATGGATAGACGGCTATGAAGGTGTCCGCGCAGCCGTAGAGGAGTTGAACCTGAGCTATGAGTATTATCGCGAGGAACTTGTGACGGAAGAAGAAGTCGATGCCGCTTACGCAAAGGCACTACAGGAGGTAGAGGACCTGGAGATGAAGAACATGCTGAGTCACGAAGAGGACCAGATGCCGGCTGTGCTGAAAATCGTCTCCGGCGCGGGTGGTACCGAGGCGCAAGACTGGGCAGAACAACTGATGCGCATGTACCAGCGGTATTGCGAGAAACACGACTACAAAGTGACGATCGCCAACCTGCAGGAAGGTGACGAGGCAGGGATCAAGACCGTGACCTTCAATATTGAGGGCGATATGGCATACGGTTATCTCAAGAGCGAGAACGGCGTGCACCGTCTGGTTCGCGTGAGTCCTTATAACGCCCAGGGTAAACGCATGACAAGTTTTGCTTCAGTGTTCGTTGTGCCGCTGATTGACGACACTATCGAGGTGGAGGTGAACCCTGCGGGAATCAGTTGGGACACTTTCCGCAGTTCCGGTGCCGGCGGACAGAACGTGAACAAAGTGGAGTCCGGTGTGCGGTTGCATTATAAATTTGTGAACCCTCTGACTAATCAGCCGGACGAAATCGTCATCGAGAACACAGAAACACGCGACCAGCCTAAGAACCGGGAGAACGCGCTTAGGCATCTGCGCTCACAATTATACGAACTGGAACTTGAGAAACGGCGTCAGGCACAAGCCAAAGTGGAAGCCGGCAAGAAGAAGATCGAATGGGGCAGCCAGATACGCAGCTATGTGTTTGACGACCGGCGCGTGAAAGACCACCGCACAAACTACCAGACAAGTAATGTGAACGCCGTGATGGACGGCGATATTGATGCGTTCATTAAGGCATATTTGATGGAGTTCCCTGATTAAGGTGAAAGGTGAAAAGTGAAAGGAGAAGGGATCTATAAGGACCGAGGCAGCAAGTTCCTGGGGTTCGCCGAGACGATAGCCAACGAGGACGAGGCGAAAGCGCGGATCACGTGGTACAAGAAGAAATACCACGATGCGCGGCATGTATGCTATGCTTACCGGTTAGGGTCCAACCTTTGGCGCACCAAAGATGACGGCGAACCGCACGGGACTGCCGGCGCACCTATACTCCGCTCTATTGACGCCCGCGGAATGGATAATATCTTAGTGGTGGTAGTGCGCTATTTCGGTGGCACGCTGCTCGGCACAGGCGGATTGATGGTTGCTTATCGAGAGGCTGCAAAAGCTGCGTTGGAGGGAATAAAAGAATGATGAATTGATGAAAAAGGAATACAAAGATATAGCGTGTTACCACACGGCGGCATTGCTGCCGTTGACAGATTTTCTGCTTGTCTTTCCGTACCTGCAGTACTTGCAGCATAAGACGACAACCAGTCTGCAATTGAAGTACTTAGGCGATCGGATACAGATAGAGCGTGATATTCGTCACGGGGCGTTCTTTATCACGAACCACCGCGATATAGTGATGGACGCTGCTTGGCTGTCGTACTTGTTGCGGGTTCGATATTTTATCCGTCCTTACATGGGCGTAGGTGATAACCTGTTTGCCAAGAAATGGATTGAGGTAGCGATGAAATTCAACCGCTGTTTTGCGGTCAAACGCGGTGCAGGTATGCATGCGCAATTAGAGAACGCCAAGCACCTTTCGGCGTATATCAACCATCTTAGGAACCGGCATAAGTCCATATGGTTGGCACAGCGGGAAGGCCGTGCGAAGGACAGCAACGACCTGACGCAGGCATCTGTGTTACATATGCTCACCATCGGCGATGGCGATCTGTACGAAAAGATCAAGGCTCTTAATTTCTGTCCGGTAAGTATCAGTTATGAGTTCGATCCCTGCGACTACCTCAAGGCGCGTGAGATGCAACTCAAACGCGATGATCCGAAATGGCGCAAGAGCAAGCGGGACGATGTACTGTCCATGAAAACGGGGATCAAAGGATATAAAGGACGCGTGGTGTACCGCTTGACACCAAGCATCAATCCCGAAATCGATACCATGTTGGCAGCACATCCAGAATACCGCGAACAACCTGTCCATGACCAGTTACAACACATCTGCGACATTATCGACAGACATATTCACCAAGGCTATGAGATATTCGAGCGTGGCACAGAATTTGATAATTATATCGAGAGCCGGTTAGCCCTTATCAATATTCCGAACAAGGACGAAGCGTTCCTTAGAGAGAAATTATATGAAATGTATCGTTTTCCGGAGATAAACCATCGGAAGAGTTTAGAGTTTAAAGATTAGTGCATATGAAAAGAGCAATATTCCCGGGATCGTTTGATCCCTTTACCGTGGGCCACTATGACATTGTAAAACGTGGTCTGGAGATTTTCGACGAAATTATCATCGGCATTGGCCGTAATAGTACCAAGAAAGAGACCTTCCCTATTCGCGAACGTGAAGAGGCGATCCGTAAGATTTTTGCGGGCGATGTGCGCGTGAAAGTAGCTATTTACGATTGCCTGACTGTTGATTTCGCCAAGGAGCAAGAGGCACAGTTTATTCTGCGCGGTATCCGCTGTGTGGAAGATTTCGAATATGAGCGTAACATGGCAGAGGCCAACAAACAACTCGGAGGAGTGGAGACAATTATCCTCTACACTCGTCCGGAGTATGCTCATATATCGTCCACTTTAGTACGTGATTTATATGCATATGGAAAAGACGTTAGTGATTTTGTCCCTAATACTCTGCGTTAGTTTACACGCGCAAGAGAAACAGCCTACCTCACGTGTGAGCGAGAGTCTGGATATCTTCAACGATGTCATGCGTCAGGTAGATGTAAACTACGTGGACACGCTCAATTATGAGATGCTCACGGAGACAGCTATTCAGGCTATGTTGCGTAAAATAGACCCGTACACGGTCTATTACTCCAAGAAACAGGACAAAGACCTGCGAATGCTGACGCAAGGTAAGTATGGTGGTATTGGTTCGATTATCCAGCAACGCCCGGCTAAAACCATCAAAAAGAGTAAGGGGAGGGTGTCTAAAGACAGTCTTTGGACCTACGCGGTGAACCCGTACGAGGGAAAACCGGCGCAACGGGCAGGTGTGCTTGCAGGAGACCGCATCATCTCTGTGGATGGTAAGAAAACTGCCGGACTGACGGTCAGCGAGGTGAGTAATAACCTCCGTGGCGAACCCGGAACGACTGTTGTTTTGGAACTTGAGCGTGAGGGCGTAGAAAAACCGTTTAGGGTTTCTGTGGTGCGCGAAGATATACATCTTGATCCCGTAAGTTACTATTCGATAATAAAAGAAGACTCCATACCCTACCCCGTTGGTTATATAGCTTTTGGTGAGTTCACAGAGGGTTCAGCGCAAGAGTTTGCCAATGCATTAGACGATTTGTATTACAACAAAGGCGCTCGGGCACTCGTGATGGATCTGCGCGGCAATGGTGGTGGTTTGGTAGAAGAGGCTTTACAGATCGTGAACCTCTTTGTGGACCGCGATACGAAGATTGTGGAAACGAGAGGTAAAAACACCCGCAGCAACAGCGTCTATAAAACCAGGAACAACCCGCGGTACAAAGATCTCCCGCTGGTGATCCTTGTCGATAAGCACTCTGCTTCGGCTTCAGAAATTGTGTCGGGATCGCTTCATGACTTAGGTCGTGCAAAGCTGATTGGTCAGAAGACTTTCGGTAAGGGTCTGGTGCAAAACGTACGCCCGATTGCCCACGGCGGACATATCAAAGTGACGACCAGCAAGTACTACCTGCCATCTAATAGTTGTATACAGGGTGTGGGAATCACACCGGACATTGTGATGGACGACTCAACCAAAGTGGATATAACCTATTCGCTTTATGTTAACCACTATTTCTTCGACTACGCCACGCGTTACCATCGGACGCATGACTCCATTGCTGCTCCGCAGGTATTCGAACTGACGGACGGGGAGATTGCGGATTTCTGTAATTTCCTGGACGAGCAGGGATTTGAGTACGAGACGGAGACAGGCAAGTTCTTTGACGACATGATCAAAATGGCGAAACACGAAGATATCGATTCCACTATCCTCTCCCAATTAGAGGCGCTGGAGTCGGTGCTCAAACCGGATTTCCGCAAAGCTATTGAGCGTAACAAAGAGGAGGTCAAGCAACTCTTGGGAAGCGAAATAGTCCTGAGGTATTACTACCAAAAAGGACAAGCAGCTTTTACTATCCGGTATGATAAAGAGCTGAAGAGGGCACTGAAAGAATTACAAAAATAGGAACCAAACTTGGTTTCCTATTTTTTTTATTTCATGAAGGGGCGCAACTTCTTCTGGGCATAGAGCAACAGCCAATCGGGTGTATGCTTTAGCAGGGGTGTGGATATCCAGTTGATGAACCCAGGGGTATCGGCCTTCTTTCCATTGAACAATTTTTTGAGTGCACGTTTGACAAGTTTATCCGGCGGAACAGCTACCGTGAGACGTACAGCCAACCTGCGCAGTCTCGGAGCGAGTCCGAAAAGTGCAGTATCCACCGCACCGGGTGCCATCACCGTGATATGTACGTTATAGGGCTTCAGTTCGTACCAGAGGGATTTGGAGAAATTATATATAAAGGCTTTGGTTGCATTATAGGTCTGGATACCGGGCATCGCCATCCATGCGGACATGCTGCTCATATTGAGTATGTATCCGCGTCTGCGCACACACATGTCAGCCGCAAAGAGTCGCGTCAGTTTCGCTACCGTCATCACATGAAGTTGTAGCATCAGCTCAATGCGCTTGAGATCCGTTTCGCAGTAGGGGTTAAAGAAAAACACACCGGCGTTATTGATGAGTATATCCACCTCATAATTATTCTCGGTACACCAATTATGCATGTTCTCTGCAGCATCGGACAGAGACAGGTCGGCATAATGAGCAATTGTCTTCACATGATACTGTGCCGCTATATTATACGCCGCTTGTTCCAACTCGTTCTGCTGGTTGCTCACGAGCAGGAGATCGCAATGGTAATCCCGAGCTAGCTGGATTGCATACTGAAGACCAATTCCGGAGGAGGCACCTGTGACTAATGCGAGCATGATTCTTGGGCTTTGGCTTCTAATTCAGCAATCTCTTTTTGGATACGGACAGGTATCTGTTCGCCCTCACGGAGTACGCACTCATGGCATTTCATGTCCTTGCTGTACATACGTCCAACACAGTAGTTCGACCGCCCGCAACCGGCGTGATAATGGGGGTTCTGCTGAATATGGTGTACGAACTCGGGGTCTTTGATGAGAACATGCGCAATCTGGAAGAGTTCAAAACCTTCGTCCATGATTCTATGGCAGTTATCGCCGGACTGCACACCGCCTACATAAATAAGCGGTACATCCTTGATGGCTGCTTGGAATATCTTTGCTTTGTCCATAAAATAGAGTTCCTTGAACGGCCGTGTAGGCATCATAACGGGTGCCACACCGGGGAAGTTCAGCGCCGCCTTGAGCCACCAAAAGGATTTCAGGTTCATATAATGCGCCAATGTCTTATAAGGCATCGCACCACCGAGGATGGTCATTGGCGAACGGCTTACCGTTCCACCGGAGAGGACAATACCGTGTACCTTGTGTTTGGCAATCTCCTTAGCAATCTTGATACCTTCATCTATGTCTGAGCCATGCCAGCAGTCGTCCCACATATTCGTTTTCACCACTACTGCAATATCGGCTTTGGCGTGCGCCATAACCTCGTCCAGTATCTCGTTCATGAACCGTACGCGGTTCTCAAAGGAACCTCCATAAGCATCACGGCGGTGGTTCGTACGCGGAGATATGAACTGGGAGATGAGGTACGCATGACCGGCGTGTATCTCCACACAGTCGAAGCCGCACTTACGTGCCCAATCAACTGCCTCTCCGAATTTCTTAACCAGCCTATGGATTTCCTCTACCTTGAGTCTCCTATGGATTGTCGGACTATAGAGATTAAACCATGTATCGGCGGATACAGGCATACAGTGACAGGTGTAGAAATGGGTCATATTACCGCAATGTCCCAGTTGGATAGATGCTTTTGCACCCTCTGCATGGATAGCATCTGTCATCTGCTTCATGGCGGGGATAATCTCCGGGCGGACATATAACTGACCGTCAAATGAGACGCCGCTCAAGTCAACCGCACAATACGCAACCGTGGTCATTCCTACTCCGCCACGGGATACGGAAACATGGTAGTCCTGCAATTGTTTGGTTGGTGCATTGGCGCGCGCCATATTCTCAAACGCTGCGCTCCGGATAATCCGGTTGCGCAGCGTAATGGGACCCAATTGGTATGGGCTGAATAGTTTGTCCATAGTGATTAATAGATGAACGGAATAATACGTTTCAGTTTCTTGCGGTCGAACTCATCCGGGAACTCCTCTTCATATTTCTTGTAGATCGCATGGGAACGCGGTACTAAGTTGCAGCAGGAGAACCAGAAGAACAGCAGTCCCGCAAGCGACCATGTG
Source organism: Bacteroidales bacterium UBA3808 (assembly GCA_002369075.1). Taxonomy (GTDB): domain Bacteria; phylum Bacteroidota; class Bacteroidia; order Bacteroidales; family Paludibacteraceae; genus Colicola. The sequence continues at coordinate 58,948 of DFEG01000026.1, forward strand.
AGGATAGCAAATCCGAGCCACTCTGTTATCTCACCCAGATAATTAGCACTCGTCACATACTTATACATACCTTTTTTAGGTAGATAATGCTTCGTGTCACCCGGCTTGCGCAGATGGCGGATCACATAATCCGAATGCATATTGATAATCCAGCCCGTGAAGAAAATGATTGTACCGGCAATGAATTGCGGTGTCTTGATCCAATCCGGTGTATAGAGCTCAGGATAATACTGCGGTGCGAGATGGAACAGCCAATAGCCCTGAATATAGCCGTTGATGAGGTTCCAGATAACCGAGAGTATCATGATCGCCACCGGCATCTTGCTGTTTCCCTTCAACAGGAACGGGAAGACAAACGACCGCTGGAAATAATGGAACTCAAAGAACAGGAAGAACAGCCAGTATGGCGCCTGCTTCGTCACCCCTCCGTACAGCGGGAATGACTTGAAATAGAGGTACAGCATCACGAAGAACACCGGGCACTCCATCAGCAGCCATCCTACCTTGTTATTCATCGCCGGTCCCCAACGCTCGGTACGCATCTTGCCATAACCGGCATCCACGAAATAGAGGGAGACGAATACTACAAGACCTACCAGAAACATAAGGTATAAGAGGTCGTAGAAGAAATCAATCGAGTAAATGTTTTCTATTGGCATATATGTGTATTTTGATTTTCAAATTATCGTACAAAGGTACTAAATATATTTAGGATACACAAGAAATCTTAACAATCGGAAACTTTTTCTTTCTTTTGGCACACAAAAAGTCCGAAAATGATTAATCCGATACCTAACCATTTGGCTATCGGCAAATGCTCCCCGAAGAAGAGAAACATCCACATCGCCGTAAATACCGGTCGGATATTATTGAAGGCATTTGCCTGAGTCACTCCTACCACCCGTAGCGCATAGCAGAAGAGGATAAAAGCGATGACGGAAGCGAAAATCGTGAGGTATCGCACGCTGATGATGGCTACGGAGAGCGGCGTAGTAATATCTGCTAATTGAGACCAATCGATGCTCACCATGGTCTGCGGACCCTCCTGCCAGAACCAGAGCGGATAGAAGAACAGCAGGCTGATCAGTTGGGCGTAGAAAATGATGCTCAGCGGCGAGTAGCGCGCCGGGATCTTGCGCATCATAATGGAATCCACGACGGCAGAAGAGACCGCGAGGAAAGCCAGCAGAACACCCCAATAATTGCCTATTGCAAAGGTCATATTCCCGGCGAGAGTCAGGATAAAAACGCCGAGCGTGGAAACAAGGATACCGATGATGTTGTTCCTCGTTACACGCTCGCGCAAGAACAATGCCGCAAAGACAGGACTCAGCAGCGGGGATGTAGAGAGGAGCGTCTCGGCAATGGTCGGGCTATTGAGAGAGTCATAAGTGAAGGTTTCCAGCACGTAATAGAGGAAGGGCTGGCAGAAACCGGCGATAAGGAACAGCGGCAGATCCGCGAGTTCCATCCGTTGCAGCCCGAACAGTTCGCTTTTACGGCATATCAAGCCGATGAGGAGCATCAGCAGTACCGACGGCGTAAACCGGAAGATGATCATCGTCAGCGGCGGCAGGACGGTCAGCGCCTGTTTGATGGCTATTCCGCTCACTGACCAGATTACCATCGAGGCAATCAGAGCGATGACGGCCAGGTATTGTGTTCTATTCCTGCTAAACGACATATTGTTTCGTGGGTGAGGTTAAGCAGCCGCTCCGTCTCTGCGGCGCGGGGCTGCGTGGTATCAGGATAAATAGGTGCGCCGATGATGACTTGGGTCAACGGTTCGTCTTTGGGCCCCAGGAACCGGTAGATACCTGTCCGTTCGCGATAGGAGACCGCGAAAGGAAGGATCGGTTTGTTGTACTTGTACGCCATGGTGAATGCCCCTTTCTGGAACGGCCGCAACGGCTTGTACCAGTCCCACCGTTTGGCTTCCGGGAAGATATGGAACCAATAGCCGAGGGCGTTGTAGTCATCGAAGGCTTTGTTGAACGCCTTCATGGCGGAGAGTCCTTCTGACACATCCGGGATAGGTATGCCGCCTACTATACGGAGGTAGAACTGGTCTTTGGTCCGGAAATTAGGCGCAAACATAGGGATGCGGGTGTGCCGTGAAGCATGGAAAGAGGTCAGCACGGAGGCGCAGTCATGGCGGTAGCAGTGGTTCGCTATCGTGATCGCGCCGCGCGAGAGGTCAAACTGCTTGAGCCACCGGCGTACGGGCCAAGGAGAGCGGTGCCATTGCTTCTCCCCTTCTATCTTCCAACGCAAACCATACTTGATGCGGAGCACCACACCCAAAAGGCGCAGCACGAAGGTATAGCCGAACCACATGCGGAGTTTGTTCCGCCACCCCTCATCGAAATAGGGATAGGCGGCGTCTATCGGCAGGTACTCCCTGTCGTACACCGGTTGGTAGAGCCCCACGTAGGGGTCATCCTCCGGGAAATCAGTCGTCACCGGCGGCACGTACGTACCTGCCGTGACCTTCAAATCTTCATATCGCTTGTTCAT
>DFEG01000026.1:61606-92110 GCA_002369075.1 Bacteroidales bacterium UBA3808
GTCGCCTACGAAGAGCGTACTCTCCGGCTGTGCACCGAGCATCTCAAGCACTCTTCTGGCGCACGGTTCGGAGGGTTTGAGTGCGCCTAATTCCGGCGCCGCCACCAGCAGGTCGAACATGTCCGGAGCTATTCCTAACGCCTCGAGTTTCTCTGCGACACATCCGTAGTCGGAGTAGACGGCCAGTCTAAGTCCCTTTTCTTTTGCCTCCCGGATGAGTTCCATCACCTCTTGCCGCGGGCGGCAATGGCGTTTGATGAGGCGCAGCATAGCGGGCATGTACACCTGACGGTACCATGTAGCCGCCATTCCTGCCGTCCACCAGTGTCCTCGCGCCATTGAGGTGAAGAAGAAATCAAAAAATTCCTCCTCGGAGGCAAACTGTACGTAGTGTGCATTGCGTCTGGCGAGGCGTTCTGCAGCCAGAAGCGGCAGGCACCACCAGAGGCGTCTTACCATCCGCCGCGCCAGACCCGTTTTGTCATACAGCGTTCCGTCCAGATCGAGCACGACGCTCTGTACGCCGTTTAGCACGTTCTTTTTGTCTGTCATCTATCTTATTCGCATTTTTAATCACATTCTCGCTAAATCGCTCAAAACGGTTCTCCCAGCGGAGCAGCATGTTGAACCGGTTGCGGCGTTTCTCGTCCTGCATCAGCAGGTTGAACTTGAACTGCCCGTCCCTGAATCCGTCCTTCAGGCACGCCGCCTTAAAGCGCGCGTATGCGTTGGATAAAAGGATATGCGCCTCGGGTTCGTGCAGACGGAACGACTGCCGCTTGGACTCGTACTCGAGGTTGATATGCTGCAGTTTCTCATCGACCACATTGGTGAACGCGTCTGCCTGCTCCTGGTTGATCTTCTCATCGGCAAACTCGTAGTAGAAATGGTACTTCGACTCCTCCACATCGGCAAATCCGACGAAGAACTTGGTCTTGATACCCGTCTCGTCCTCCGCCTGGTGTACGGCATCCATGAACTGAGGCTCATAGAGTTTCTCGCCCGTCATGGAGACGATGCCGTTGACCTTAGATACCATGTGTACCGTCGGGGTATTGAGGTACTTGCCGCCGACCTCCACGAGGTCGTTCATGTTGTACCGGAAGAGCCCCGAATAGGTCGTTACGTAGGCGCAATAGCGTTTGCCTAACTCCAGCTCGTCAATCTGTTTGAAATGCTTGTGGGGCTTATCCAGTTCGCTCTCCTCAACAAACTCATAATAATGGAACTGCGGGAACAGGACTGACTCGTTGGTATCGTCCAGCGAGAAACCGAACCGGCACTCCGTGGCGATATACCCGAGTTCCTGATAGAAGGTCTTGTCCCAATCGAACTGGTCCATGTACTTGTCCATGTATATCTTGGTGTTGCCGCATTTCCAGGTACTGAGGTACTGGAGCCACGGCCAGAAATCGCGCGGGTACAGATGTCCCTTCTCGGCGAGTATCTTCCTCAGTTCCGCTGCGCGCTCGGGTCTCGGGGATATGTATGCGTCCAGCTCGGACCGTATCTCGAACGGGATATCCACATCCTCGCTGATGGTGCCGTGCTCGATATCGGAGATCATCTGCTCGGTGTTCTCGTTGAGCGCGCGCAGCAGCTCCAGAATGGTCGATGGGTTAGCCGTCGCCCAGAGGGTCACGTCGCGGTGTTGGAGCGCCAGACGCATCAGCACATAGTTCCGCGTGCCGTAGTCCGGGATGGACATCACGGAGGCGGGAGCCGTGTAATGCTTCTTGATGATGGGCGGAATGTCGCGTACCAGCACGCCGCTCACGGAGCCGAAGAGCGTGCCGTCCGGCGCGTAACCCTCTACTTCCTTGCCCACCGTCGTGAAGATATGTCCGCCGAAGATATGGCTGCGGTGCTTCACGAAGTTCCAGGTCCATATATGGCTCATGCGGCCGTACACGTCCTTGAGGTACTTATGGGTCATCGGGATCCATTTGGGCTCCGAGGTTGTGCCCGAAGTGGTGGCGTACATATCCGGCTTGCCGGGGAAGAGCACGTTCTCCTCGCCGTGCTTGTGGCGCTCTACGTACGGACGCAGCGTCTCGAACGAGTCGTTCACCGGCACGTAGAGCCGGTACAGCCGGAAGAAATCCTCCGTGCTCGTAGCCGAGAGGATCCGGTCGAAATGGTGCTCCCTGCCATAGACGGTGTCGCGGGATATATTGAGGATGTCGCGGAGCGTCTTCTCCGCCGCATGACGGGGGTTCCGGCTCCACATCCTGAGCCGGATGGTCTGCATACCGCCGACGATCATCAGCATGAAATTAATCAACCACGGGTACGGCAACGCCCTACCCTCCTGATCCAAGTATGGTTTGTTTTTTGCCATGGCTATCTGATATCCTTTTTGACGACGCGGTAATGAGGGTGATAGGCTTGTCTGTATTGCTCGGAATGGCGGACAGCCTGGTCCTTCGAGGCACATTCCGACAAGGCGCTGCGCAATGCTTCATCCGCCGGGACGGACACTTTCAGACGGTCAACGATGGATACTATTGTCTGCCATTCCTCCGCCCAGGGAATGGTGGATTGCGAGGTGTTGTTGCTTTGCAGAAAAGCACGGAGCAGTTCCTCCTCGGCCATCTTTCCTTCTATCACGCTACGCAAATGTATGCGCACATATTGGTTGTTGGCACCCACGGGCTCCTCATATGGAGCCGGAACGGTGTCTGTACCGGCTATTTGGATTTCTTCGTGCAGGTAACGACGGACAGAAGCAGTGTCCGTTATGAAATGTTGCGGGCCGAAATGAGCTTGGTAGAACGATTTGTAAATATCCTGCAAAGTGGCTTGGGGATATTCGTTTACTATCCGGAGAATGGCATCCTCTACCCTTTGCGATGGCAGCGGAACGGAACTGTCATTCTGTGCTTTCAATGTGGCTGCGAAAAACAACACACATGCTAAAATGATGAATTTTCTCATTGTTTATGCGATACTTTGGTCGCGTGAATAACTATTACGCTGCAAAGATACTGCTTTTTTTTGATATATGCAAGTCTTATCCTAAAAAATCTCCCTTTATATACCTTTTACCTCATTTATTCCTTTCTTTTTCTCCGCCGCCGCGTTCCGCTCTATAATACAAAAAAAAGACCGCATTAACGGTCTTTTCGTGGAGTATAGCGGACTCGAACCGCTCACCTCAACACTGCCAGTGTTGCGCTCTAGCCAGATGAGCTAATACCCCTCGCATTCGGCAATTTGCCGGGGCCCAAGAACTACCTGGGAGAAAATCGGGTGCAAAATTACAAAAATATTTTGATATATGCAAATTTTTTCGTAATTTTGCAGCATATTATTTTAATTTGTTATGTTATTATATCCGAATTGCAAGATTAATTTGGGGCTCAGGGTGATACGTAGACGCCCGGACGGCTACCATGATTTAGAAACTGTTTTTATGCCGATCTATGGTTTGCACGATGAACTGGAGGTGGGCATCATCAATGATGAAATGAGCCGCTCGCATAACGAGCTGAATGATGGATTGATGTTTCTTCAGGAGGGCATTGCGGTAGATTGTCTGGAAGAGGAGAACTTGATTGTAAAATGCTACCGGATGATTGCGAAGAAGTACAAAAAAGTGGGCAAAGTGGCTGTTCGTTTCAAAAAGAACATCCCTTTTGGAGCCGGTTTAGGAGGAGGAAGCAGCGATGCCGCGCATATGGCAATCGCCTTGAATGAGTTGTTTGAGTTACGGCTCAGCAAGGAAGAGTTGGCTAAGGAAGTAAGTGAGTTAGGTGCAGATTGTGCATTCTTTGTATATAATACGCCGTGCCTGGCTGAAGGTATCGGAGATATACTGACTCCTATAGACCTTGATTTGAAAGGGACCCGGATTGTTCTAATCAAGCCGGATGAGGGCGTGAGTACCAAAGAAGCATACGGCGGCATCACGAAACATCCGGAGGTTGCAGGGGAGATAAAGAAGGCTGTTGCAACGATGCAACAGAAATGCACGGCGATTGATAGTGCTGTTTTTGTAAACGATTTCGAGGCAACGGTGTTTCCGAAACATCCGGTAATAGAGGAAATCAAAAAGCGTCTGCTGGACGCAGGCGCTTTTTATGCAAGTATGAGCGGTAGCGGATCAACTGTTTTCGGGCTTTTTAAGAACGATGCGGAAAGTCGTACCGACGCCCGGTTGCGAGTGCTTAAGGAGGAGTTTGCCTCCATGGTACTGCTCGACGATACGTTTGGCGAGTGGAAGGCCTAATCCCCACCCACGCTCCTTGGAAGTAAAGCCCGGCTCGAAAATTCGACGCTGGGTTTTATTGTCTATGCCTTTGCCGGTATCGGTGATGTCAAGCATGACCTCGTGTTCGTGCTCCAGAAGCTGTAGTGTGATTGTTCCGTTGCCGGAGATAGCGTCCACCGCATTCTTTAGGAGGTTCTCGATAACCCACTGCAGAAGAGGCGCATTGAGCATGACGCAACGCTCAACTTCCACAAGACAGCTGTCATCGATGGTTATCCTATTAGATATACGCGCACGCATGTAGGCAACGGCGTTATGCACTACCGGAATAAGGTTCTCCGGCTTGAGTGCCGGCTCCGAACCGATTTTCTGGAAACGGTCGGCTATCATCTGCAGACGTTCTATGTCACCCTTCATCTTGACCACATACTCATCGGCGGGATATTCATCCGCAAGGAGCTGCTGCCATGCATTGAGGGACGAAATCGGCGTGCCGAGCTGGTGCGCCGTTTCTTTGGAAAGACCTACCCAGAGACGGTTTTCCTCGCTCCGCTGACCGGTAAGCATCGTAATGACGGCTATTGTAATGAAGATGAAGATCAGCGCAAACTGGGCGTACGGTACGTAGCGCAGACGCGTGATAAGCGAACTGTCATCCCAATAGATATACTGGGTGGTAGTCTCGTCTATCTTCAGTTCAATCGGTCCATGGTGCTTATCCGGCGTCAGACGGTTATGAGCCCGGGCGAGTTTCTCGCCTTTGGCATTACGGGAGGCCAGGATATTCCCCTCCTCGTCACAGATATAGACAGGGATGGTGGTGTTCTTCTCGATAATGGAGGAGGAAAAGTCAATGTCCGCATCGTCATCCGCAAAGATGATCTGGCGCGTGGCATCCGCCCAAATGGACATGTTCTTCTGCTCCTCCGCCTGTAGAGAGCGCGCGAGATTGTTGGTGAACAAGACGGAAATAGCCACGATAAACATGGCTATTACCAATACTATTGTTCCTATCTGTCTATTGGACATATTATCCAAGCATTGTCAGCAGTACGCCTGCCGCTACGGCAGAACCGATTACACCCGCTACGTTCGGACCCATGGCGTGCATGAGCAGGAAGTTAGAGGGGTTCTCCTCCTGTCCTACGGTCTGACTGACACGCGCAGCCATCGGCACCGCAGAGACACCGGCTGAACCGATCAGCGGGTTGATCTTGTTCTTGAGGAAGAGGTTCATGAACTTAGCAAGCAGTACACCACCGGCTGTACCCAGACCGAAGGCTACTATACCCATCGTGAGGATACCCAGAGTCTTGAAAGTCAGGAAGCTTCCGGCAGTAGCCGTAGCACCGACAGAGAGACCGAGGAAGATGACTACGATGTTCATTAGCTCGTTCTGGGCGGTCTTGGACAGACGGTCCACTACTCCGCACTCTTTCATGAGGTTTCCGAGCATCAGACAGCCGATCAGCGGAGCTGCGTCCGGCAGAATGAGTGCCACGATAGCGGTAATGATGATCGGGAAGACGATCTTCTCGGTTTTGGAAACCGGACGGAGCTGGCCCATCTTGATGGCGCGTTCCTTTTTAGTCGTGAGCGCGCGCATGATAGGCGGCTGGATAACCGGAACGAGAGCCATGTAACTATACGCCGCAATGGCAATCGGGCCCAAGAGATGCGGCGCCAGTTTGGAGGTCAGGAAGATAGACGTAGGACCGTCCGCACCTCCGATGATACCGATAGAGCCTGCCTCGGCTGGCGTGAAACCCATCCAGTTGGCACACAGGAAAGTGACGAAGATACCTATCTGCGCAGCGGCGCCGAGGATCAGCGATTTCGGGTTCGCAATCAGCGGTCCGAAATCCGTCATGGCACCTACGCCGATGAAGATCAAACACGGATAAACGCCTGCCTTAACGCCTATATAGAGCACATCCAGCAGACCTGCGCCCTTGAGGATCGCCCCGTAAGAATGGTACGCTGGGCTGCTCGGATCCAGGAACGCGGTCCATAACTCATCATGGAACATGCCTGCGCCCGGGAGGTTGGTAAGCAACATACCAAAGGCAATCGGCAGCAGCAGCAACGGCTCGTATTTCTTATGAATGGCTAAGTACAGCAGGAAGAATGACACCAGGAGCATTACGCCTTGCTGCCAAGTCATCTGCATGAACCCCATGCCCTGAAAAAATTCAAGTATGTCCATTTGAATTTTTTATTTGTGATTTGTAATTGGTGATTTAGCCGAGAACGATGAGGAGGTCGTCCTGCATTACGTTCTGACCGGCGGAAACGGCAATCTGTTTTACCGTACCGTCCTGCTCAGCCATGATGGCGTTCTCCATCTTCATGGACTCGAGGGTGAGAAGGGTGTCGCCGCGCTTGACAGCCTGACCTTCCGATACCAGCACTTTGATGACCGATCCGGGCAGCGGGCTCTTTACCTGTACGCCGGCAGCGGGAGCTGCAGCAGGTTTGGGAGCCTCTGCTTTGGGAGCAGGAGCGGCAGCGGGCTTCGGCGCAGGAGCGGGAGCCGGTTTGGCTACGGGTTTCGGAGCGGGAGCAGCAGGTGCCTCGGTCTCTACGGTATATACTTTGCCGTTAACGGTTACGTTCGTTTTGCCGGCTTCGATTTCTTCTACAGCGCATTTGTACTCAGCGCCATTGATTTTGAATGTGAATTCTTTCATTGTTTTATTAGTTTTCAGTTGTCAGCATTCAGCTATCAGAAGCCGACATTATTCATACCTACAGATTTTGTATTCCACGCGGTCTCGTGTTGTTTGAGGGAGATCATGGCGGTGGGAATATCATGTTTGGCGTCATGCGCGAGGAAAAGCGCATACGCGATAGCAGCGATGTCTTCATCACCTGCTTGGGCGAGAGACATGGCGATAGCAGCCTTTGTGCCCTCGTCCGTAGGCTCCGCCGGTTTGGCGGGAGTCTGCGGAGCGGGAGCAGGAGCGGGTTTCTCGGCTTTCGGGGTACGCGGGGCTGTGGCTTTCTGCATGATCCATCCGAAGAACTGGAGGATGAACACAAGACAGATAAGCAAAACCAGCACGATGCCGAAGCCCAAACCGGTTACAATCCATGTCTCTGCTGTTACTGCTAATAGTATCATAATTACAGCGGTATATTCGAGTGTTTCTTAAGCGGGTTGGTCAGACGTTTCGTCTGCAGCATCTCAAACGCGCGGATGATGCGGCTGCGGGTGTAACGCGGCTCGATGACATCATCGATGTAACCACGGTTAGCCGCCTGATACGGAGAAGCAAAGAGGTCTTTGTACTCCGCCTCTTTCTCGGCGATAAATTTCTTCTTCTCCTCGGGATCCTCGATGGCCTTGATGGCTTTCGCCTGGAGCACACCTACGGCACCGCTGGCACCCATTACGGCGATCTCCGCGTTCGGCCATGCGTAGCACATATCGCCGCGCAACTGCTTGCAGCTCATCACAATGTGCGAACCACCGTAGGACTTGCGAACGGTGATGGTCACTTTCGGCACGGTCGCTTCGCCGTATGCAAACATCAGTTTTGCTCCGTGGTCGATGATACCGGCGTACTCTTGTCCGGTACCGCAGAGGAAGCCCGGCACATCGACAAGAGTCAGGATCTGGATATTGAATGCGTCGCAGAAACGAACGAAGCGCGCCGCCTTACGGGACGCATCGCAGTCGAGCACGCCGGCAAGCCATGAAGGCTGGTTGGCGATGATACCCGTGGAGCGGCCGTTGAAACGCGCAAAACCGCAGATCACATTCTTGGCGAAATCTTTGTGAACCTCCATGAAATCACCGTTGTCCACGATGGTGTTGATGATCTCGTGCATGTCGTACGGTTTGTTCGGATCTGCCGGAACGATCTCATTCAGGTTATCGTCCACGCGGGTGATGTCGTCCGTGCAGGCTACCAGCGGAGCCTCCTCCATGTTGTTCTGCGGAATGAAGGAAACGAGGCGGCGTACTTCCGCCAATGCCTCTTCCTCGGTGGCAGCAACAAAATGGGTCACACCGGATTTGGTAGCGTGGATCTTGGCGCCGCCGAGTTGCTCTACGGTCACATCCTCGCCAGTAACGGATTTGACTACCTTCGGACCCGTGATGAACATATAGCTGTTCTGCTCGGTCATCATGATGAAGTCGGTCAGCGCCGGGCTATATACGGCGCCTCCTGCGCACGGACCGAAGATCACACTGATCTGCGGAACGACGCCGGATGCAAGGATGTTACGCTCGAATATCTCGGCATAGCCGGCAAGCGCGCAGGCACCTTCCTGAATACGCGCACCACCGGAGTCGTTCAGACCGATGATCGGCGCTCCGAGTTTCATAGCCTGGTCCATCACATTGCATATCTTCTGTGCCATCGTCTCACTCAGCGAGCCGCCGATCACCGTTGCGTCCTGTGCAAAGACGAACACCAGACGGCCGTCTATCGTACCCGACCCTACGGCTACACCGTCGCCGAGGAATACTTTTTTCTCCATTCCGAAGTCATGGCAACGATGCGTGAGGAACATGTTGACCTCCTCGAACGAGCCTTCGTCAAGGAGCATGTTGATGCGCTCGCGGGCGGTGTAAGAGCCTTTGGCGTGGTGTTTCTCCACCGCTGCCTCACCGCCACCGGCTTGCGCCTTCGCGCGGTTCTCTACTAATCTGTCTAATTTAGCTTGATCCATAAATGTCCAAATATCTAAATGATTAAATAAATGACCAAATTGTAAATGAACAAATGGTAAATTATTTGGGTTGCTCGCAGATCTCGGTGAGGACGCCCTTGGTGCTCTTCGGGTGGAGGAAAGCAATCATGAGGTTCTCGGCGCCTTTGCGCGGAGCTTTGTCGATCAGCTGGAGACCGGCAGCCTCGCACTCAGCGAGTGCCTCTGCTACGTTCTCTACGTTGAAAGCTACATGGTGAACACCGCCGCGGCCGCCGTTCTTCTCGATGAACTTGGCAATCGTGGACTCCGGGCTCGTTGGCTCCAGAAGCTCGATTTTCACCTCACCGACTTTAAAGAATGCGGTGCGGACTTTCTGGTCCTCTACGACCTCGATACTGTAACACTTGTTCCCGGTCAGGAACTCAAAGAAAGGTGCAGCTTCTTCAATGGAAGTAACTGCAATACCCAAATGTTCAATGTGTGTGGGTTTCATAATGAAATGAATTTATTGTTTGTTGATGTTTTTTTTGATTTAAGATCCGCTACACACGAAATCGGGTACAAAGGTACAAAAAAAATTGCACATACGCAAGGGGGAAGGCATTTTTTTGGTGAATAAAAAGTTGGATACTGAACAAACGTGCCGCTCTGACGCTATTGTCATTATTGCGTAAACGGCTGAACCATAGCAGGTTATGATATTTTTTGTTTGTTGACACTTTTGCCATGTCAAAATTCTTTCTTTTGTTACCCCGGATTGAATTCGGGGCTTCATATTACCTGTCATTCTCGTTCGCATCCCATTCGCATCCTGTACGTCCCTGATGGGTCATAGTATGCCGGCATTGTGGTTTACGCCGGGAACCACCCTATAGCGTGAGGTTGCGCTGTTCAAATACAACAAAAAATGACATACGCTGATAAAAATACATTTTTAATCAATAAAAAACGGCTTTTTCCCGCCAAAACTCATTTTTCTCTTGCACATTTGGCAAAAAAGTTGTACCTTTGCACGCTAAATTGGGTTATTGTGCGCATACGCGTGTGTAAAAAAATAGGAATGATGATAGCGCTCCTGTGCGGTTATACGGCGGCATGGAGTCAGCAAGCCCCCCCTACCCCCTCTGCAGAAGAAGGGCTGGCGGTGGAGCAGGCTGACAGCGTGGCGTTGGATAGCGTGGTAAGGGATAGCACACAGGCACCTCGGAAGAAGAGTGCGTTGACTGCACCGGTACACTACCAGTCCAATGACTCGATGGTGATGATGGCGAACGGTACTGCATACCTGCACGGCAAAGGCGAGTTGAAATACGAGTCGATGGAGTTGCAGTCGGACTACATACGCATGAACCTGGACTCAAGCCTCATCTACGCACGCGGGGTCTATGACTCGCTGGACTACGAATGGAAAGGCAAACCGGTCTTCAAGGATGGAAAAGACAGTTACGAGACGAACGAAATCACCTTTAACATCAAGACGCAGAAAGGTTTTATCCGGCACGTCGTGACCCAGCAGGGCGAGGGATACATCATCGCTGACAAGACAAAGAAGATGGAGGGCAACGAGATGATGATGGCGGGCGGACAGTACACCACTTGCGACAACCATGACCATCCGCACTTCTACCTGAAGATGACACGGGCGAAAGTCAAGCCGGGCGACTACATAGCGACGGGGCCGGCATACATGGTCGTGGGAGACGTGCCGCTACCGTTAGCCATACCGTTCGGTTTCTTTCCGTTCACCGACAAATACTCAAGCGGTCTGATCATGCCTAACTTCGGAGATGACTACAGCCGGGGGCTGTATCTGAGCAATTTCGGCTATTATTTTGCGTTGAGCGACTATGCCGATCTGGAAGTGACGGGCGATATATACAGCCGCGGCACGTGGGCGGTCCGCGCCAAGTCGAGGTACGTATGGCGGTACCATTTCTCGGGAAACCTGAGTATCAACTACCGTAACGATGTCACCGGGGAGCGCGGCATGCCGGACTACAGCACCGTCAGGAACTTCAGCGTACAGTGGAGCCACAGCCAGGATGCGAAGTTCAACCCCTACAGCACATTCTCGGCGAGCGTGAACTTCGCCACGAGCGGTTACAACCGCAGTAACATCAACAGCTACTACAACCCTCAGGCATATTCGGAGAACACGAAGAGCAGTACGGTCAACTACACCCAGCGGTTCCCCGACAGCCCGTGGACGCTGAGCGCGACTGCAAGCCTGACACAGCGTACCAGTGACTCCACCATTTCCCTGACCGCACCGCAACTGACGGTATCCATGAGCCGCGTGTTCCCATTCAAACTGTGGCGTCAGGCTGCTCTCAAACGCAAAGGCAAAGTGGGAGGAAAAGAGAAATGGTACGAGAAGATTTACATCACCTATAACATGAACGGAAAGATAGGTATCAACTCCGTAAAGGAGAAAAACTTTCTGAAGACCAATTTCCTGCGGGACTGGCAGACGGAGTTGAACCACTCGCTGCCGATCAACGCGTCCTTCATGCTCTTCAAATACCTCAGTGTCACGCCGACCGTCAATCTGCGCGACAAGATGTACTTCAAGCGCGTGGACAGACGTTGGGACGACGAGGCACAGGCGCTCGCCATGGATACGACGACGGGGTTCTTCAATGTGTTTGATTTCGATGTCGGCATAAGCATGTCCACCAAACTGTACGGTTTCTACACACCGCTGAAGAAACTCTTTCCGAACAGCAAGGTGGAGAAATTCCGCCACGTGCTCACGCCGCGCCTGTCGTTCAGTTACCACCCGGATTACGGCAATTCGTTCTGGGGATACTGGGGCTCTTACGACCAGCCCGTTTATACCGGCGAGACGGATCCTGTCACGGGACGCAAGATACAGAAAACGGACGATACCGGTGCTCCGGTCTATCAGCACCAGACCTATTCCCGCTACGCTTCCGTTCCGGGAAGGGGTATGGCTGCCACACTCAATTTCGGTGTGGAGAACAACCTGGAGATGAAGATTGTCAACAAAGACGACACGACGGGCAAAAACCCATTCAAAGTAGTCAGCATAATAGACAAGTTCGCCGTCACGGGAGGTTACAACTTCGCCGCCGACTCCATGAACTGGAGCAAGTTCAACGTGGAGCTGCGTCTGAAATTCCCGTTCCTGAACAACTACTCGGTGACGCTGACCACCGCACTTGATCCGTATATGTACGAGTTGGACGCATTAGGCACACCGAGGCAGACGAACAAACAGTACTGGCACAACGGCCGTTTCCCGCACTGGAGCGGTCTGCGATGGGGACTCGGATACACCTTCTCCAACCAGACCATCAGGAAATGGAAAGACAAGATAGAGGGCAGAAAGACGAAGGGCGAAGGAGCGAAGGACGAAGGCGAGCTGACAGCGATAGAGAAAGATGCGGAGGGAATGGATAAGAACGCCAAACGCAAACGCACCGAGGAGGAAATAGATGACGGCTATGTCAAAACCGACTTCCCGTGGAGCTTCACGGTCAACTACTCCCTTGCCTATCAGTCAGGCAACGAGTTTGACTACCAAAAGATGTATTACAAGATGAAGTTCAGCCACTATCTGACCATGAGTGGCAATATCGGTCTGGGAAAGGGATGGAAAGTGAGTGCGAACATGACCTATAACTTCGACTACAAACAGGTCACCGCCTGCACATTCAACATCAGCCGGGACCTGCACTGCTGGAACATGACCGCCAGCATCAACCCGATCGGTCCGTTCAAGAGCTACACGTTCCACATCGGCGTGAACGCATCCATGCTGGCGGACCTCAAATATGACAAAAACAGTAACCAATCAACAAATAGTAGAGTAACATGGTGGTAGAAAACCAAAAAGTAGTGAAAGCCACGTACGAGTTGTACATCAACGGCGAAGGTGGCAAAGAAGAGTTAATGGAGAAAGCCACGGAGGAAACTCCGTTAGTATGGTGTCAGGGCGAAGGAATGATGCTCCCGGCGTTCGAGGCTGCGATGGCTGGAAAAGCCGCCGGTGAGAGTTTCGATTTCGTGCTCAAAGCAGCTGACGCCTACGGCGAGTATATTCAGGAAGGACTCATGGAGTTGCCTAAGAAAATGTTTTTCAACGGAGACGGAGAGTTCGACAGTGAACGTGTTTACGTGGGTGCCATCGTACCGATGAACACCGTGGACGGACAGGTCGTCAAGGCGCAGGTATGCGAGGTGACAGACCAAAACGTGACCATCGACCTCAACCACCCGTACGCCGGCGAGGATCTGCATTTCAAAGGCACTATCCTTGAGATCCGCGACGTGACGGAAGGCGAGCTCAAAGCCATACGTAACCCCCGCCACAGCTGTGGAGGCTGCGGTGGAGGTCATTGCGGAGATGGCGGCTGCGAGAGCTGCGACAAAGGATGCGGAAATTGTAAATAACAACAAAATACTATAAAACTATGGCAAATATTGTAGCGATAGTGGGTCGTCCCAATGTTGGGAAATCGACTCTTTTTAACAGGCTCACGGGAACCCGTAGGGCGATAGTGATGAATACCGCCGGCACGACGCGTGACCGCCAGTACGGCAAAGCCGAATGGTGCGGACGCGAGTTCTCCGTCATTGACACCGGAGGATGGGTGGTCAACAGCGATGACACCTTCGAGTCCGAGATCAACCGCCAGGTCGATCTCGCTATCCGAGAGGCGGATGTGGTGATGCTCGTCGTGGACGTGAACGAAGGCGTGACGCAGTTCGACATGGAGGTGGCGCACCTGTTGCGGCAGGCGAAGAAGCCCACCGTGCTCTGCGTCAACAAAGTGGACACGTTCGAGAACCAGTACGGCGCGGCGGAGTTCTACAAACTCGGCTTGGGCGAGCCCTTCATTCTCTCCGCCGAGAACGGTCTGGGAACGGGTGACTTGCTGGACGAGGTAGTGAGCCGTTTCCGCAAAGAGGACAACAGTGACGAGGACCTGGAGGAACTGCCGCGTTTCGCCATCGTCGGTCGCCCAAATGCCGGCAAGTCAAGTATCCTCAATGCCTTTATCGGCGAAGACCGGACGATCGTGACGGACATACCGGGTACCACGCGCGACTCCATCTACACGCGGTACAACAAGTTCGGAAAAGACTTCTACCTCGTGGACACAGCGGGTATCCGCAAGAAAGCGAAAGTGACGGAGGACCAGGAGTACTATTCCGTAGTCCGTTCCATCCGCGCCATCGAAAACAGCGACGTCTGCATTCTCATGGTTGACGCCACGCGCGGTATTGAGGCGCAGGACCTCAATATCTACTCGCTGATCCAGAAAAACAAGAAGGGTCTGGTGGTATGTATCAACAAGTGGGATCTGGTCGAAAGTAAGACGAATCAGGATATTAAAGCCTACGAAAGTGCCATTCGCGAGCGGATTGCGCCGTTCACGGACTTCCCGATCATCTTCACCAGTGCGCTGACCAAGCAGCGAATCTTCAAAGTCGTGGAGACGGCTATCCACGTCTATGAGAACAAGAACAAGAAGATCCCGACTGCCCAACTGAACGACAAGTTCCTGCCGCTCATCGAAAACTATCCCCCACCCGCTTGGAAGGGCAAGTATATCAAAATCAAGTATTGCACCCAGCTGCCGAACGCCCAGATACCGACCTTCGTGTTCTTCGCCAACCTGCCGCAGTATGTCAAAGAGCCGTACCGGCGCTTTCTGGAGAACAAACTGCGCGAGTGGTGGGATTTCGAGGGTACGCCGGTGCAGCTGTTCATTCGGGCGAAATAGTGTATGGTGAATAGTGAATGGCGTGTGGTGTATGATTTTAAGAAAAAGTTTACTTTTTACTTAAATACTTGCGTATGTCAAAAAAAAGTTGTAACTTTGCGCGTTATTTCGGGTTTGAATGAAAATAATAGGCTTTATATATAGTCAAGCGTCGGAAAACGAAAGCGGATGGGAAATGGTGCTCAAAGGCGACAGTTGTCTGCTCAACGGCAGGAAGCCGATGTTCGTACCCGATTGGACGGAAGAGTTAGGGGTGACGGAGTGCCTGATCCTGCGGGTGAGCCGGTTGGGAAAAGAAATAGGGCTGAAGTTCGCAGGCCGTTATTACGATGCCGTAGCGCCCGGAGCCGATTTCATAGCGATGGACAAAGCGCGCGAGCTGCAGGCACACGGCAGACCCTGGACCGAAGCCGTCGCATTCGACTACTCGCTGGCTATAGGAGAATATGAGCCTACCCCCACCCCCTCCCTGAAGGGAAGGGAGTATTTGGGGAGAAAACTGGTTATTTCCCCCGAAGAGGCGGTCGTGGAAGCCAGCAGAGTAATGACCATCCGGCAAGGCGATCTGATTTATATTCAGAAGAAAACCGAACCGCGCAAAGTGCAAAAAGAAGAAATAATACGCGTCGAGAAAGACGGAATAGAAACACTGTATTGTAAGATAAAATGAAGAAATTAGCAACCATAGTCCTGTTCATGGCGTTAAGCCTGCCGATGATGGCGGGTATTCACTCGTATGCCGGCCAGTCCGTATTAAGTTCGGGTCATTGGGTAAAGATCCGTGTGAGCGAGTCCGGAGTGTGCCGGATGAGTTTTGACGAAATCCGCGCAGCCGGAATAGACCCTGCGCAGATCCGTGTGTTCGGATACGGAGGCGCCATGCTCAACCAGAATTTCCAGAAGACGAAGATTGACGACCTGCCGCAGGTTCCCGTGTTTATGGGAACAGACTATGTGCTGTTCTATGTTCAGGGGCCGGTCAGCTGGAACTACGAGACCGCCAAAGGGCGTTTTACCCACACCCGCAACACCTACTCCAATTACGGCTATTATTTCCTAAGTGACAATGTGGGAACCATGTTGGCACCGACGGAAAGCGCAGCGGTAGAAGGCACTCCTACGGAAGTGACGAGCTACCCGATGCTGCAGGTGCATGACATGGACTCCATCAACCTCATCGACCGTACAGGTATATCCGGCGGCGGCAAAACATTCTACGGCGAGCAGTTCAGTCCCGGAAAGAAAAGAAACTTCAGTTTCACGACACCCGATGCAAAAGAGGATGAGAACAGCTCTGTCTTTATCGACCTGGCAGCCTATGCCAGTACCGTTTCCACCTTCACCGCCCTGTATAACAACAGCGTGACCAAGTCCGTATCGGTGGACAAACCCAAAGACAGCTATGATTTCGGTGTAGGAAAAACGCTCTCTTTCACCGGCTCAGCCGCATCGGGCCAGACCATTCAACTGGTATTCCAGAACAGCGCAGCCAGCGCCTTGGGATGGCTCAACTACATTGAGATCACTACCCCGCGCGAGTTAAAGATGTTCGGGTCATACATGCCCGTGCGCACGTTGGTGAACCGGAACAGCAGTACTCCGGTACGTTTCCACCTGAATGGCGCAAATGCGGATGTACAGATATGGGACATTACCAATCTGGCGGCTATCACACGTATGCCGACGACCACGGAGAACGGCGAACTGCTATGGGTAGGCACCCAGTCCAACGGTATTCATGAGTATATCGCCGTCAACACCGCGGGCACCGATTTCGTTTCCGCAGAAGTGGTAGGCTCCGTGAATAACCAGAATCTGCACGCCCTGAGCGATATTGACTATGTAATCATATGCCCGGAGGGGTATGAAACGGAAGCCACTCGTCTTGCTCAGGCGCACGAGGAGAAAGAAGGTATCACCTGGACTGTCGTGACGGACAAGCAGGTTTATAACGAGTTTTCCTCCGGTACGCCCGATGCCACCGCCTACCGGTGGTTGATGAAGATGCTTTACGACCGTGCCAATCAGGGCAATGGGCAGAAACCGAGATGGTTGCTGCTGATGGGGCATGGTACATTCGACAACCGCAAACTGCTGGTCAACTCGGGCTCTAACCTGCTGCTGACCTACCAGTCCGCCAACTCCCTCAACGAGGTGGAAGCCTATGCTACGGATGACTATTTCGGTTATCTGGACGACAGCGAGGGCGAGTCGGATCAGGACGGCAAAATGGATATAGGCGTTGGTCGGTTGCCGGTAGAGAGCCTGACAGAAGCTGCTACCACCGTGGACAAACTGATCAGTTATATCCGGAATACCCAACGGGGCAAATGGAAAAACCAGATCCTCTATCTGGCGGACGACGGCGAGCACGGCAAACACACTACCACCGCAGAGGAGAGTGCCGAACTGGTGCGTGTCAAGAATCCGGATTTCATCGTCCATAAGGTATATCTGGACGCCTACCCACAAGAGGTCAATGCCTCGGGGGAGAGTTATCCGTTAGCCAAGAACAGGGTGATCAATCTGCTCAAAAGCGGCGTGCTGTTCTTCGACTACTCGGGGCACGGCGGCTATAATGCCATTACCAACGAAGGAGTCATGAACATCAAAGATATAGAGTCCATGACGAACAAGAACCAGGCTTTCTGGCTCTTTGCAACTTGTAATTTCGCACAATGCGATGCCGGCAAGCGCAGTTCAGCCGAGGCGGCAGTACTTAATCCGAAAGGCGGCGCAATCGGAATCCTCGCAGCGACTCGTACCGTTTATGCCGACCAGAACACCCGGCTCAACCGCTTGGTGACCGATACACTCTTCGGGCATAGCAATGTATTCCACTATGACATGACGTTAGGTGAAGCGATAACAGCAGGTAAAAACAGTCTGGGCAGACAAATCAACAAACTGGCATATGTCCTTTTAGGCGACCCGGCCATACGGCTCAATTATCCGACGGAGTATCAGGTGGAGACAACCACCGGCATAGATACCCTCAACGCGCTCAGCGTGCAACATGTAGAGGGCAGGATCATTGACGAGGACAGCCTGACCGTCACGGACTTTAACGGAAAAGTCGATATCACGATATACGACAAAATGCAGATCATCACCACCCGTGACAATGACGACACCTCCGGCGAAGCACAGCTGCTGAGCTACAAAGACTATCCCAACACCATCTTCTCCGGCGTGGCGGAGGTGAAGAACGGAGAGTTCAACTATACATTCATGGTTCCCAAGGACATCCGTTATAATTTTGGTAACGGCAGGATTGTCTATTACGCCTCTACGGCTGACAGTCTGGGTGAGCCGCGGATGGAAGCGGTCGGCCATTTCGAGAAATTCGTAGTAGGCGGTACCGGCAATATCTTCAGCGCGGACACCGTAGGTCCGGAGATGACGATTTATCTCAACACCCCGGCCTTCCAAAACGGTGACCGTACCTACCCCACTCCGCGTTTCTTTGCTGAGTTGGAGGATCCGCATGGGATCAACACCGCCGGAGCCGGTATCGGGCATGACCTGATGCTGATCATTGATGACGACCCAAGCAAGATTTACTCCCTGAACGAGTATTTCACCGCCGATGACAATAGTTATACCAGTGGACGGGTAAGTTACTTGGTGGACGCATTGCCGCAAGGTATGCACAGTCTCTCTTTCCGCGCATGGGATCTCCTCAATAACAGCACAACCAAGTCACTGAACTTCGTAGTGGAGCCCGGTCTCGATCCGTCCATCTATAATGTGATGACTTTCCCGAACCCTGTACGCAAAACCGGTGTGCTGAACCTTGTCGTCAACTACGACCAGCCGGACGAAGCGCTCTCAACCGAAGTATATCTGTTCAACACCTCCGGACAGATGATTTATACCCACAAGCAAGACAATCCCGACCAGGTGTCTATCAACCTCGGCGAGATGGAACTGATGCCGGGCATCTATGTCTATAACGTGAAAATCAAATCCGCAAGCAGCAAATACAGTGCCGCCTCCGGTAAGATCATCGTAACCAAATAATTGAATAATTTATAATTTTAAATTAAACTATTGCCTATGAAGCAGATCGCTTGAAGATTGAGAAAAAGCATTGACATATCGAAATATCGAATTATCGACATATCGGATATACTAAAACAAAATAATTAACTGTAATGAAAAAAATCTTTTTATCTCTCACGGCTTTGGTATGTGCTGTATCAATGAGTGCACAGGAACCTACGCCGAACCCTGTAATCACGGCTATGCCGTCCTTGTCCATCGCTCCTGACGCACGCGGAGCCGCTATGGGTGATATCGGTGTAGCGACTGAAGCTGACTTTAACTCGCAGTACTGGAACCCCGCCAAGTATGCGTATATGTACACAAAGGGTGGTATCACCGCTAACTACACGCCTTGGTTGCGTAAACTGGTGGGGGATATTGACTTGGCACATATTGCCGGTTTCTACAACTTCGGTGACCTCGCCGGTGGTATCGGTGCCAGCTTCACTTATTTCTCGATGGGTAAGGTCCAGTTGACTGACATGAGCGGTACCAAACTGCAGGACGTCCGTCCGAACGAGTGGGCGCTTGACCTCAGTTACTACCGCAAACTGCATGAGTATGTATCCATGGCGGTAGCTGTACGGTTCCTGTACTCCGACCTGAATAACGGTGTCAACAGCTCTACTACCGGAACCGGAGGAAGTGAGATGCACCCGGCGATGACTGCCGCTGCTGATATTGCGCTGTATTATCGACAGCCGTTTGAGTTGCCTACCGGAACAAGCAATCTCGCTATCGGTTTTACCCTCAAGAACTTGGGTGGTAAAATGAATTATGCAGATGACGGTAGCAGCAACTTCATCCCGACATCCATGAACATCGGTGCCAGCTATGAGATTCCGCTCAACAAGTACAATTTCCTGACCCTCAACTTAGAGGCAAACAAGATGCTCGTTCCTACCCGCTATTCCAAGTTCGCTGCAGACCAGACCACTCAGCGCTACACTCAGGACGAGTACACGGCTATCAACCCTGCCAAAGGATGGTTCCAGTCGTTTGCGGACGCCCCGGGCGGAAGCAAAGAGGAGTTTGACGAGGTTCGTTGGGGAACTGGTCTCGAGTATAGTTACAACAAACAGTTCTTCGCCCGCGTAGGTTACAGTTACGAGAACTACTACAAGGGTAACCGTAATGTGATTACTTTCGGTGCCGGTTTCCACCTCTCGATCGTAACTCTCGATGTTTCTTACTGCGTTGGTTTGGCGGCCTCCAACCCGTTGGATCAGACCATGCGTTTCACCCTGGGCTTCGACCTCTATGGTATCAAAGACCTCGTGAACAACAAGAAAAAATAATCTCCATGCGTATAGGCTTTGGATATGACGTACATCAGTTCTCCCCTAACCGCCCGTTGTGGTTAGGGGGAATTGAAGTACCCTATGAACTGGGGCTGTTGGGTCATTCGGACGCGGATGTCGTCATTCATGCATTGTGTGACGCCATATTGGGAGCAGCCGCTATGCGTGACATCGGATACCATTTCCCGGACACGAAAGGCAACGAGTATGAAGGAATCGACTCCAAGATCCTGCTTCGCCGCGTGATGGAGATGATCCGTGCAAAGGGCTATGAGCTCGGCAACTGTGATATAACCATCTGTGCGCAGGCACCGAAACTCACCCCCTATATCAATCAGATGCAGGCGTGTCTGGCAGAGGTGATGGGCGTTGCACCCGACCAAGTGAACCTCAAAGCCACTACGACGGAGCACCTCGGGTTTGTAGGACGTAAAGAAGGAATAGCAGCTTATGCAGTGGCTCTTGTTAATTAGTCTTTCTTTAATTGCCGACCTCTTTCATATAGGAGGTACTCCCTCTGTCGTAGAGAAAGAGGGTTCGTACGAGCGCATCGCGCTGACGGACAGTACCACGCTGGAGGTTTACCAAGGAGCAGATTCTATCTTCGTCGTCATGACGGCTTGCGCGCCGCAATGCTCCTCGTGCGCGCGTGTATATAATAAGGAGTGGCAACTCATCAGTTCCCCTACTCCCCCCTTCTCTTCCATCTTCCCGCTGGCTACGATAGACAAGAAGACAGGCACCATTATCTGGAAGGACAACGACACATGGAATTACCAATCTACCTTGTAGGATATATGGGCGCCGGCAAAACTACTGCCGGCCGTCTGCTCGCTGACAAACTCGGTTGGAGGTTTGTGGATTTGGATGAGGCGTTTGAGATCATCCACGGTCTCACTACGGCGGAATATATCCGCCGCTACGGATTGGAACAGTTCCGCAAGAAAGAGAAATACGTAGTCGAAGATCTGGCGGATCAGATACCTTACGAGCATGTTATTTATGCTACCGGAGGAGGTTATCCCTGCTGGGAGGATAACATGGACTGCCTCTTGGAGTTAGGTACCAGTATTTATATCCGTTGGAAACCGGAGCACTTGGCGAAACGGCTTTCTCTGACGGATTTGAGCGAGCGTCCCGTTCTGCAAGGACGCACAGAAAAGGAGCTACTTTCTTTCATAGCTCCTCAACTCGAAGCGCGCGAGCCTTTCTATAGCCGTGCGCACCATGTTCTCGATGTAGATATCTGCGATGAGCAGTCGGACGAGCGGATTGCGGAAGCGCTATTTCGCTTGATACGCGAGCGCGTATAACCTGATCTGCTTGAGCATCGCTACCACGCCGTTAGCCCGGGTCGGGCTCAGGTGTTCCTGCAACCCTATCCGTTCGATGAAATAGAGGTCCGCTTCCACTATCTCCTTCGGTGTATGCCCGCTCAGTACGGATAGCAGTAGCGCCACTATCCCCTTTACCAGCAGCGCGTCCGAATCACCGTTAAGGATCATCAGACCATTCTCCATCCGCGCAGTGAACCACACACTGGACTGGCAGCCGTCTATAAGGTTGCTCGGCGTTCGGTCCGCCTCCGGGAAAGGAGTCTTTTCTAGTTCTTTCGCGTAATCAACGATCAGTTGGTAACGGTCCATCCAATCATCGAAAGCCTCGAACTCTTCAATAATCCCGTCTTGTATTTCGTTAATGGATTTCGCCATTCTCAAAAACTAATTTGCGACCGGGGTACAGTTCCGGCCATTGTAAGTTATGTGTGGACATGAGGACCGTGATGCCTGCCTGCGAAATGGCATAAAGCAGATCCATGATTTCCCTGCCCGTCTCGGAATCCAGGTTTCCCGTAGGTTCGTCGGCAAGAATCATCTCCGGCGAATTGAGCAGGGCACGCGCAATCACTACACGCTGCTGCTCGCCTCCGGATAATTCATACGGGCGTTTGTATGCCTTGGTGTCCATCCCGACCTGCTCCAATACCTCATGTACATGCGCCGCCATCAGTTTCTTGTCCTTCCACCCTGTGGCGCGGAGGACAAAGAGGAGGTTCTCTTCTACCGACCGGTCTGTCAGCAGTTTGTAGTCCTGGAAGATAATACCGAGTCTGCGGCGGAGGTAAGGCAGTTTGCGGCGGCTGATCTTGGTCATGTCATAGTCCAGCACGCGAGCTTCGCCGCTGGCGATGGGCAGTGCACCGTAGATGGTCTTCATCAGGGATGATTTGCCGGAACCGACTTTGCCGAGCATGTAAATCATCTCGCCACCCGTGACGGTCAGATTGACATCATGCAGGACGATCTGGTCCGCCTGGTGGATGGATACGTTGGTATATCGGATTAGTTCGCTCATTTATTCCTCATTCATTTTCTTCTCGATCTCCGCCAACTGCTTCTTCAGTTCGTCGATCTTGCTTTGCATGGAATCCACCAGTTTGTTCGCTGTATTGGACTTGGAGGTAAAGAAAAGAATATTGTTCTCGGCGGTCTTGATCTCCTGTTTGAGTCGCTCGTGCATGCGGCGGAGGCTGTCTCCACCCTTGGCGACGAATGCCTTGCGCTGCTCCTCACGCTCACGCTGGCGTTCCTCGCGCGCTTTCTGGCGTTCAAGATACTCTTTATGGCGTTGCTCACGCTCCTTGCGGCGCTCGCGGAGCTCTGCATAGAACTCTTTTTTGGTAGCAAAGAAGCGGTCACACTCTGCGCGGAAAGTCTCATAGATAGCCTGGTTATGCTTCTTCGGGGCAAAACCGATCTTGCGCCATTCGTTCTGCAGCTCCTGCACTTTGGCGGTAGCCTCTTCCCATTGCTTGGCGTTCATCGGTTCGCCGTTCACCAGCGGCTCGTTGATCTCTTTCATGCGGTCGATAATCGCTTGTTTGGCTTCGAGATTGGCCTGTTCCTTGGCATGCAGTTCGTCGAAATACGCCTGGTGTTTCTTGTTGATGATGGTGGAAGCGGTCTTAAACCGGTTCCACAGATCCTCGCGCAGCTCACGGGCTACCGGACCTATCTCCGCCCACTCGTCATGCAACTGTTGCAATGCGCGGGAAGCCTCGATGATATTATCGTTGTTCTCCAGTTTCTCGGCTGCCTCGCAGAGGAGCGTCTTGAGTTCCAGGTTCTTCTTGAAATCCAGGTCACGGAGCTCTATATTGATCTTCACGAGGTCATAGAACTGCTCCTGGTATTGCTGATACGCCTTGCGGACTGCCTGGTTCTCCGTTGCGGGAATGGCGCCGATCTGTTTCCATTCGGCTTGCAACTCGCGCATACGCTGCAAATTAGCCATCACTTGGTCGGCATCCTCCCCCTCTACCATCGCCTTCATCTCGTCGAGGATGGCTTTCTTGCGGGCGAGGTTGTCCGCCTCCTCTTTGGCTTGGGCGGCAGCTATCTCTGCTCTCTTGGCCTTATAGATGCCTAATAGTTCTTTGAACTGCTCATCCAGTGCCTCCATACCCTCTCCGGTTTCCTCCTGGATGGTATAGAACTGTGTCTTGAGGTGATCTACTTGCTCTTTGATAGCCGTGGTGTCTTGCTCAAGCAACTGCTTGAGTTCTTCGATAATCTCTTGTTTTGTACTTGCCATAAGTATAAATGTTTAACAACTCTCGAATTGGCGCAGGAAACGTACGTCGTTCTCGGAGAAGAGACGCAGATCCTTCACGCGGTATTTGAGGTTCGTAATACGCTCTACGCCCATACCAAAGGCATAGCCGCTATAGACTTTGCTGTCAATGCCGCAGGACTCCAACACATTGGGATCCACCATTCCGCAGCCTAATATCTCCACCCATCCTGTTCCTTTGCAGAACGAGCAGCCTTTGCCGCCGCAGATGTTACAACTGATATCCATCTCGGCGGACGGCTCGGTGAACGGGAAATACGAGGGGCGGAGACGGATCTTGGTTTCCGGTCCGAACATCTCCTTGGAGAAATAGAGGAGCGCCTCGCGCAGGTCTGCGTAGCTCACGTGCTTGTCCACGTAGAGTCCCTCCACTTGGTGGAAGAAGCAGTGTGCGCGGGCGGAAATCGCCTCATTACGATAGACCCTGCCCGGACAGAGCACGCGGATCGGCGGTTTCTGGCTCGTCATCACACGCGTCTGTACCGACGATGTATGGGAACGGAGAAGTACGTCCGTCGGTTTCTGGACACCCGGCTCTTTCTCGATGAAGAAGGTGTCCTGCATGTCGCGGGCCGGGTGTTCCGGCGCGAAGTTCAGCATACCATAGACATGCTTGTCGTCCTCCACCTCGGGACCTTGTGCAATCGTGAAACCGATGCGGGAGAAGATGTCCTCTATCTCCTCGCGCACGAGGGACAGCGGATGACGGGTGCCTAACGCGATGGGGTCCGGCGTGCGGGTCAGGTCAAGCTTATCCGCCTCTGCCGCCTTGGTCTCAAACTGTTCCCTCAACTCGTTGATACGTCCCTCCGTCTCCTGACGGAGTTGGTTCAACAGCTGTCCGAGTTCGCGTTTCTGCTCGTTCGGCACGGACCGGAACTCGTTGAAAAGCGCTGTAATCTCTCCCTTCTTACTCAGATATTTGATGCGCAGAGCCTCCAGCTCATCGGCGTTCGCCGCCTGCATTTCCGACACCTGCGACATCAGTGATTGAATACTATCTTTTAATGCCATAATACGGTTTGTTTCAAAAAATCGTGCAAATTTACAAAATTTTTTTGAATTGTGCAAATAATTCTAAAAAATAATCGACAGAACGTAGTGGCGGAAAACAAAAACGCGTCAAAAAGACGCGAAAAACCGCCCCGAAGGACGATTTTTCTTGACTTTAGCCAATAACCTTTCGCCATTAGCCCCCCCTTCCCCCGACCCCCTCTGAGAGGGGGTCGGGGGGTGTCTTATCTCCTCCCCTTTAGGGGAGGCCGGGTGGGGTCTGTCGGGTTACTGCCTGTCATACTCTGCGCCACAAACTTTCCAGAGGTACGCGCGCATGGTGCGTTTGCCGCCGGCGAGGTCTTTCTGCGCGGCGAAATCCGCCTGGTCCTGGGAGATCTTGTTCAGGTCCTTGGCGCGGGCGCTGACCAGTGCCTGCACCTCGGTGAAGCGGGTGCGGGCGGACAACTCTTTGGAGGAGATGTTGGTACGCGGCTTGGGCGCCTCGCGGAGGTAGAGACGGTTGCAGGCATTGCTCTCGGTCGGCGCCACGCGGTGGGTGGCGAGCAGCATCTTCTCGCAGCTGTGCTGACCGTTCTTACTGGGTTTGGATAATGCGCCGGACACATGATCAATTCCGGCTGAATAAACTACTTTTGCCATTTCATTAAGATTTAGATTGTTTAACATTTGATTTAGGTTTGTTCTGTGCGCCCACTTGGCAGCTCTCTGAGCGCGAGTTTTCTCCCTTAGGTCATGCTCTCGCGGTTAGTACCGCGAGTCTCTGTTTTCTGTCTAGTCCTCGCGGCTGTTTCCGCGAGCCTCTCATCGGCTTTCCGGATGAGCGTAGCGGTCTGGATTATCCGGATTCTCCAGCCGCCACGTCCGCCTTACGCGAGTTTCGCGTATTCCTGTGCGAACATGTACCCGCGCAACGAACCGTATTTCTTCTGGTTCTTGAACGCCGTCTCGTAAGCCGTTACCTGCTCCTCGGTCAGAGCTTTCACAGCGGCTGCTGTCTGACGGAACTTCTCCTGACGAGCCAACTCTTGCTCGCTGAACGGTTTGGTGCGAAGGTTGCAGATCTTACCCGTGTACAGGGTGCCGCCTTTCTTCGCGAAATACACATCGCTGTGTTCACAGATCTTGCCGCTGTACGACTTGACCATCTCAATTGGAACATACTTTGCCATAGTTGTTTAGGTTTGGTTTTGCGACCGCCCATATGTCCGCTACTTTCGTATCGACCATACATGGGCGATCTGGTTAATAAATATTGTTCTGTTCTCGGCGGTATTCCGCCGTTTCGCCTATTAGTGCCTATTAGTGCCTATTCCGGTCTATTCAATCTCCTTGCCGAACGCGGCAGCACCGGTTAAGCCGACCTTAAGCCGAGGTTAGCCATCAAAAACACCGGACCTTTTTCAAAATCCGGTGCAAAATTAATACGAAAGTAACTTTAGTGTTCTTCCATGGGCGCAAATTTTTGCAAAAAATCATATTTTCGCCGTTTCCTCGCCTGATTGAAGAACCATTTGACGATGCAGTAAACTCTTTCGGGGGTTATTTCGTGCTTCTCCGCCACCTGCCTTCGCGCCTCATGCGCCGAAGCACCCTTGTCCCGCGCAAGGAAGTAATCATCCACCACGGTTTGGTTCCGTACTTCTATCTGATGCCGTTTCTCCGACATCCGAAAATCATTCGGGTCCCGCACCAAGTACGGCACATCGTATAAAGGATATGCGCTCATTTGAGATTTGAGATTTGATATTTGACATTTGATATTTGACATTTGAGAATTTTGCATTTTAGTTTTTAACGTAAATAACTTGATTGCCTGTCGGATTTGCCATCTTCCAGCCGTCCCGCTCTTCCGTTGTGCCGTATTTGGCGTAATAGGCGGCGTAGCTTAACACTTGCTGTTTGGGCTGTCTTACCCGAAAATCCTGAATGAAGAAATACGGGTTGCGCCCTCGGTACGCGCCGTGTTTGCGGAGCCAAGCGATGATGGCTTGTTGTTTGTCCGGCGCACAGGCATCCCATTCAATTCGGGTAGCGTCCATGCGGTTCTCAAAATGTTCGTCCGGCTTAAACAACGCCCAATAGGTCTCAAAGTCCGTTTTTAAGTCCATAATAAAGATTTTTTTGTTTCAGTCCCCTGCATGTCTGTCCCTGTCGCGCGAGCTACGGCTCAGAACGATTCGCGATTACATCGCTCATATGATCTTTCGCCGTGCTCTCGCTCTCCCAAAATTAAAATTTCCGGGGACCCCATTTGTTGGGGGATTATAGGGGGACTATACAAGGACAGACATACAAGAGGACTGAAACAAAACATTTTTCTTTTTATTCTTTTTTGGTTCTTTTTTCTTTTTGTTCTTTTAGCCTGCGAACGCGATGCGGAACGCATGCTTGATACTCTCGGACTCGGGATGGTCTTTCTCGAGTTTCTCCGCAGTGCGTTTGAGATCCGCACGGAGGTTCTTCAGCTCTGCCGCCATCTTCTCCTGCAGCGCCAACTGCTGCATGTAAATAGCGTGATTGGGGTCGGAGGTCACGGCAGGGTTGGTGTTCTTCTCCCACGTGAACGATTTGGGACGGCTGACGACGATCTTGAAACCGTGGTACCCGATGGTGCCGGTGAAGTCGGACGGTAGCCCCTGCTCTTTGATGAGGGCTTTGACGGCTTGCTCCACCTGGGGACGGAGAGCTTTGAGGCTCGCCTCGGATTCGTTACATGCTACCTGTGCAGCGAAAAATTGATCCAATACTTCATAATTGGTTTGCATAATAGTAAAAAGTTTTTAGTTGATCTTCTGGTGCCTGCAATAAACAAATGCACCGGACTCCATTTTGAAATCCGGTGCAAAGGTACGGCTAATTCAGTTAATCAAAGGATGGTCTATATCCTTAGATTTAATTAATTTTTTTATCGTGCGTATGCATCGCGCGGAGCACAATCTGCTTGATGGTCGTGTCGGATAGGTAAAATTCGTCTCCGATTTGCAGATAGATGGTTTGATACTGCTTGCCGGTCACGATCAGTTCGTTGAAACGGGCGAAGATGGCTTTGTCTCTCCGCGCTCTGAGTTCTTGGTCTCTGTTCATAAGTGTTAACTTTTATTCGGTTTCTGGCACTATCGCCATTGCCCGCAAAATTAACACTTATGAACTTTTGTTTGTGAAAATCGTATAGAAACGTTACAATTTTTCACTTTTTTGCATTTTTTTCTCCCAAAAGTTGCACAAATGAATAAAAAACAGTACCTTTGCAGTCAAAATTATCCATTTTGTAATTTACAAATTTGTAAAAATCAATCACCATGAAGTTCTACGGTAGGAATCAAGAGATTGAGCGGCTATTGGATTTAGACAATCAATCGTCGAAAACATCAGTATTCACATTGCTGGTTGGTCGCAGACGCACAGGAAAGACCACTTTGGTCAAACACGCCTTTAGCAATAAGACTTTGCTCTATTTCTTTGTGTCGCAAAAATCGGAGCAGTTATTATGTCGAGAATTACAACAGATAGTAGAAGCTACATTAGGTCTACATCTATATGGTCAGGCAAATAAGGTATCCGACATCCTACGCGAAGTGATGATTTTCAGTAAAGAGCATCAAGTCACATTCATGATTGACGAGTTCCAACGACTCTACGAAATCAATCCGAGCATCATGTCAGAAATACAAAATGTGTGGGATGGTGAGAAAGAGAGTGCACACATCCATCTGATAGCATGTGGCTCGGTCTATTCAATGATGCTCAAAATCTTCCGCGACAAGAAAGAGCCGCTTTTCGGCAGAGCTACGGCAGAACTTCGATTACTACCCTTCTCTACCGAATTACTCAAATCGATTCTCGCTGATTATAATCCACACTACACGCCGGAAGATTTGCTTACCCTCTATATGATTAGCGGAGGCGTAGCCAAATATGTTGAACTCTTGCTTGATGCAGGAGCAACTACCCATGAAGCCATGATTAATGCTGTCTGCCGGACCGGCTCTGTCTTTCTGTATGAGGGAACAGAACTACTCGTTGGTGAGTTCGGCAAACGCTATCAAGTGTATTTCAGTATTATGCAGCTGATTGCAAACGGAATGACTACTCAGTCGCAAATAGACAGCGTCATCGGAGGCAACAACGGACGTTATCTGGCTACGCTGGAAGAGGAATACACACTCATTCGCAAAGTGCGGCCGATGTTTGCAAAACCCAACTCACAAGGAATCAAATATGCGCTGCATGACAATTTCTTGATGTTCTGGTTTCGTTTCATCGAATCCAACCGCTCTGTCATCGAAATGGAGAAATATGATATTCTTAAGGATATTATTAATGATGGCTATTCGCAATTCAGCGGCATTATGTTAGAGCGGTATTTTCGTCAGAAATATAGTGAGCAACCACGAGTGACAGAAGTGGGTAATTGGTGGGATAAAAATAGTGAAAATGAGATAGATGTGATTGCAATAGAGAAACTGGATAAGCAAGTTATTGTTGCCGAATCTAAACGCAATGCTGCGAAGATTGACCTAAAAGCATTGGAAGAAAAATTTGCACAGCTCCGTCCTCATTTCCGTGGCTACGCCATTCACTTTATCCCGCTCAGTCTTAACGACATGTAATTCCCACTCTTAACAGTACCTTTACAATAACAACTGAAACAATGGATTGAAGAAAGAATATGATGATCACCCCAAAATCCGCCTTTTCATCATCACGAGTGAGTTGACGATCTCGCGGGTGATGGACCAATCTCGCCAGCCACCGCTTTTCTTACCGTCCTGCCAACTACCTGCGAAATAATGAATGGAGTACGTGTTCTCCGATTTGCGCATCACGCGAGTTGAGGTTATCGGCGAGAAATAATCATGGGTATAGATACGCAATCCCCACTCTCCTATGTACTGGATATGTTTCCAATACTTTTCCTTACTTATTCCTTCATTCTTTAATTCTCGCATCATCACAGCCCCCATCCGCTCCACATTGGTCGTCATATCCAATGAGCCATCCGTTTTGAGGAACTCTATTCCGTCATATAACGCCAACATATCTTTCACCCACCGGCAATGCGGTTCACAGCCCATAACGCAGGTTCCGGGTAGATGTGCTTTCGATTCCTCGAATCCGATAAAAGCCGTATCATTTAGTAGGGGTTCATACGATTTGAGCACCGTTACATCCGTATCAAGATATACTCCTCCAAACTGCTCCAGCGCCCATAGCCGCACATAATCGGAGACGAACGCAAATTTTCGAGCCTCGTACGCCTGCTTTACATATACCGGCATATGCTCCAACCAACTATGTGTATCATGCGATTGAACAGAGAGCTGTTTTAAAGTCCTTCCTTTTACGGGTGAAGAGCTCTGCTCGATCGGACTGCCGGTGGCCGTCCGTAGAACATTGTCGAGGTTAGGCTGCTCTCCCTTCCCTTTAGGGAAAGGGTTGGGGTTAGGCTGGTTCAGTGCTCGGCAAAGCGTCGTCTCGTTCCACTCGTGGAACTCCCAATCGGGCATATGCTCTTTCCACGAAGCGATGCATCGCTCCGCGAGGGGCAGCAATGGAGCGCCGCCAAGCCAACAATAATGTATTATTTTCGGAATCATGCTGCAAAGGTACAACAAAAAAATGACATACGCAAGAAGATATGTCATTTTTGAAATTTATTTGAGTTTTATCTCCCGATTTATGCAGTTTGCAAATTTCTATCGTGGGTTTCTCTTCTTCCCATAGTAGCATTTAGCGAATTGCCAAAACAGCCATGGATGGTTCACCATAAACGTTTGTACCACTCGTTTCATATACGGTTTGAAGGCATAGTCCCATCCTGCGGCTTTAATCCATGCATATTCCAGAGGGTAAACTCCTTCCTTTCGGAATTCGT
>DFEG01000004.1:0-5341 GCA_002369075.1 Bacteroidales bacterium UBA3808
GAGTTGACCATAAACGGCTTTGCCTTCACGGCGGTTTCTTATAAGCGTAATCTTTCTCATTTTTTGTATTTATAGACGTAATCTATTCCAAACAACGCTCCTGCGAATGTTGCGACCTCTCCAAATCCGATGAGGAGGGACTCGTGGATCTGTCCGTGCGGCTCAATAAAGACCCCGCAGAAGAGGAGAACCAACCCGCCCAAGGAGAGGATGGCGGCAGTGAGTAATTGTATGTATCGGTTGTTGCTCATAGATTATTGTCCACAGATTACACAAATTAAACAGATTTTTTTGAAATCCGGTGCAAAGGTATAGCAAAAAAACGAAGCCACCAAATTTTGGGGCTCCGTTCGAACATAAAAATGCTTTTTACTGCAACACATACTCCCGTAGGCTGTACCAATCGTGTTTCGGGAGCCATCCTCTGTCCCAAGCGGCGGTGTAGAAGAAATGCGAGTGCTGTTTATGTCGCAGCCCTTTCTGTCTCCAGCCGTCGTAGAGGGTTTTGAATTTGGCTTTCATCTGCACTTTCGCCCAATCGGGGTCCTTCGCGGCGAGCTCGTGGTAGATCGCCTCTATCCGGTATTGATTTTCTTTGTTCATAACATTGGTGGTTTTTGTTTATATCATTGGTTTTTGTTCATGTCATTGGTTATTGGTGTTGGCTTAGTCCTTTTAGGACCAAGCTGACTGATGAATTATTAATTTTCTTGTAGTTGAGTCGGTACCTTTTGTGTCTTTGTTCATAACATTGGTTATTAGCGTTGGCTTGGTCCTAAAAGGACTAAGCTGACTGATGAATTTGGGGGTTAGAAGTTAGGGGTTAAAAGTCGGACTAAAATCGGACTAAAGTCGGAGGCAAGTGCTGTACACTTTTTTTTACCCTTCGCCTTTAACCTCTAACCCCTTCGCCTTTAACCTTTAACCCTTTAGCCTTTAATTCAGTGGTTCGACATCGGTCATTTCCCAGATCCGGGCTTCGTCGGCGGTGTAGATGCCGTAGTTGCCGTTGTAGAAAGCCCGTACCATCTTCGTCTCCTTCATGAGGCGGTTGATCATGGGTTGCCCGTTCCAGTTGAAGGGCTGGGGGTGGCAGTTGCAGACGATCTCGTAAGGCGTGCCGAAGAAAGGCAGTCCCCGCCAACGGCGGTAGAGCAGGAAGAGGTAGAGCTTGCGCTGCTCGGCAAGGGTCAGTTTGTCCCATTTGTTGGCGAGCAGGGCGTCCACCTTGTGCTTCCGCTCGGGGTCCACCACTTTAAGCAGACATACCAGCGATTTGGAGAATCGTTTGGTAATAACGTTATTCAGTGTATCCATAAAAAGGGGGATTTTTTTTATATAAATAATATTTTTTTTAAGAGATTATATCCCATCCGCATGGTTTTCTCTTTTGGTTCTTTTCTCTTTTGTCTTTTTGCCGACACCCCCCGCCCCCCTCTCAGAGGGGGAGAAGGGGGGCTTTTCTCCTCCCCTTCAGGGGAGGCTGGGTGGGGTCTATTACTCGATGACTTTCACCGTGAGCTTGATCTCGTCGGGCTCCCAGTCGGGGTGCGTAGCGACAAACGCCTTGACGATCGCCCCCATCTCCTTGGTGTACGCCGAAGCGGTCTTCTTGGCAAAATCCCGCTGCCCGGCGAGACTCCGCCACCGCTTGGCGTCCTCGCCCTTGTACCGACGGGAATTCATCATATCTATGACTTCCGTCCGCTGTAGCTGGTACTTCTGCCCGTCCACTTCAAACTCACCGCCGTCCGGCGCGATCGCCACGGCTTCTTGTGTCGCCTCGTCGCTGATCTCGTCCATACGTGCTTTGATAGCTTTTTCTTGGTTGCGCAACTCGCGCAGTTCTTTCAATTTATTTGTTTCCATAATTCTTGCTTCGTTTATTGTGCGGGATATATCCCGCGAGTTTGTTATTAGTTTTGTTTGTTTGCCTAAAGCTGCCTATTTCGGCCTAAAGCTGCCTATTCTATCTCGCTTTAGATTCTTGGTAGTTGTGCCGACTGCCAGTCGGCTTTTTCTTTCTTGGTAGTTGCGCCATGGAGAATTGCCTTGACTTGGCAATTCGAACGGAAGGAGCCGCGGGGAGCACAGCTCCGACCCAGACCAATCCGGCATTACTCCTCTTGGTGTTTAGTCATTTCACGTTTCATCTGTTGTGCTCCGTCCATCAGTTCGTACTGGGCGAAGATGGCTTTGAGCCGTGCGGCTGAGAGTTTCGTGGGGTCGTTGCCGGCTTCGCGCATGCAGCGCAGTATCTTGGCGCGCTTGCGGTTCTCGGCGGGCGTGACCTCTTCGAGGTTGGCGAGCGACCAATCCATTATATTGCCGTTGACGTGGTCGATCTCCATGCCCTTGGTACGCGGTCCGACCCATGTCTCCCACATGAGATGGTGGCAGAGTTTGGTGCCTAATTGGGTTAGTTTAGGATAAGCCGAGTGCATGTTCGAACGGTTGTTTTGCATGCCCGGGCTGTAGCACGGTTTGACCTCGCGGAGGGTGGTACCATTGTTGGTGAGCGAGAAAAATTGCCCGTCGCGGGAGCAGTAGAGAGGCTTGTCGGTCGGGCACCGTTTGGCGTCGATCATGCCGCCGTCAATGGTGTAGATACGCAGCCATTGCGAGGGCTGGTCGGTAGGTGTGCCTTGGGCGGTCATGTGCCCGAAGGAGTCAATGGCAATAGGTTGCCATGTTTTGGGATTAAAATTCATAATTGCATCGGATCCGTTGTTAGGTGCCGCCGACGTTGGCAGTCACTGACGAAATCCGCTGCAAAGGTACTGCCGGAAGCACAAAAAAATCGTGCCTGTAATCGGCACGATTTGTATGAAAAAAAATGCTATGGGAATCAGAAGGAGAAGGTGGATTCCATAATCATTACCGCCTTTCTTATGAGGTAGGGTTCGGGTGCGTCCTGCTTTCTCAGCGTATGCGAATATCCCCCCCTATTTGGCTGTAGATACTTTCGTTAGCGGCGATACGTGAAGCATAACCGTAGGTCTTCTGCGGCTCGTATTTGAGCACGAGGTTATAGATACGGTAGTAGAGGTCGAGTGCCTGCGCGTTGCGCCCGAAAACCGCCTGCGTCTGTGTCCAGAGACCGGCTTCGACCTGTGTGCGGATGTAGTCGTAGTAAGTCATTTTCGCTGCAAAAGTACTGCTTTTTTCTGACATACGCAAGAAAACGGGCAAAAAAAAGACCGCCTCGGTTCACAAGGCGGTCATAAAAGTTCGATTGTTATTTGTAATGCCCGTATGCGGAAATTACCAAAACAAGCACTTCATTATCATGGATTTCATAAACTAATCTGTGTTCGCGGTTTATCCTTCGCGACCATGTTTCGTTGGCGAAATGTTTGAGTTGCTCTACTTGACCTGTTCCGGTACGCGGGTGCTCTTCTAATTCCGCCAACAACTGAGCCGCTTTTTTGAATGCTTGCGGAACATTTCTCCGCAACCGGATGAGATCCGCTTGCGCATCAGATGACAAACGGACTACATACATACTCGTTCCAGGAATTGAGCCATCGTTTCGTTAGGAAGTTTCTCTACATAATGCCCCGCAGCAGCTTGAGCACTGGAATGAGCTAATTTGGCTCTGAACTCCTCCTCTGTCATCTCTACTTTAGGTTTTTGGACGCGTGGAGTACGAATAGTAGTAATCTGCCATCCCATATTACGTGAGTGGCGCCGCAAGAAAGCAGCATCTGCACTTGGTAGAGTGATTTGCAGTGTTTTCATTGTCGCTTCCATGATTTCAGTCTCCTTTAATCTTTTGTCTAACAATTTCGGGTGCAAAGGTACAACAAAAAAACGAAATACGCAAGAACACATGTCATTTTTTGCAATTTTTCTTGGTCCGTAGCCCTTGCGCTCCACGCCGTAGAATCGAGAGATAGCGGGGTATCTGTCGGAGCAAAATGCCTGTTTCGGGTGACAAAAATCACTTTTTTTGCATTTTCTTGCAGAATAATTTGGTCAGTTCAAAAAAAAGTTGTACCTTTGCATGCTTTTTCGCGGTATGTCCTGCCTCACACGTACGTATGTGAGAAATAAAATATAGCAAAATCAGGGTGCCCGCGAGAGCGTGGAATATTTAAGTTAAACAAATTATTAAACAACAACAAAATGCCTACAATTCAACAATTAGTTAGAAAAGGAAGAGCAGAACTGGAGGACAAGTCTAAGAGCCCGGCTCTGGACAGCTGCCCTCAACGTCGTGGCGTTTGTGTACGTGTGTACACCACCACCCCTAAGAAACCTAACTCTGCAATGCGTAAGGTTGCCCGTGTGCGCCTGACCAATGCGAAGGAAGTCAATGCTTACATCCCGGGAGAGGGACACAACCTGCAGGAGCACAGTATCGTCATGGTTCGTGGCGGACGTGTGAAGGACCTGCCGGGTGTACGTTATCACATCGTTCGCGGTACATTGGATACTGCCGGTGTGGCTAACCGCCTCCAGCGCCGCTCCAAATACGGAGCAAAGCGCCCGAAAGCAAAGAAGTAATAAGCTCTTTTAATTAACTAACTAAATGTTCCATATTTGGGACGAAACAATGGGTTGAGGGTTGAGTAAGCGGCCGAAACTCGGCTACTGAAGAGACAACAACCAAAATTAAAATTATTAGAAACAATGAGAAAAGCAAAACCGACAAAACGTGTGATCCTGCCGGATCCCGTGTATGGCGAAGTCATGGTGGCTAAGTTTGTGAACCACCTCATGCTGGACGGTAAGAAGAATACCGCTTACGGTGTGTTCTATAGCGCACTGGGCTTGGTGGAGAACAAGGCAAAGAACGAGGAGAAATCTGCTCTGGATATCTGGAAACAGGCGCTGGACAATATCACTCCGCTCGTAGAGGTTAAATCGAAGCGTATCGGTGGTGCAACCTTCCAGGTGCCGACCGAGATCCGTGCGGACCGCAAGGAGTCCATCGCAATGAAGAACATGATCGCTTTCGCCCGCAAGCGTGGCGGCCACTCGATGGCTGAGAAACTCGCTGCCGAGATCATGGACGCCTTCAACAACCAGGGTGGCGCCTTCAAGCGCAAAGAGGATATGCACCGCATGGCTGAGGCTAACCGCGCATTCGCACACTTCCGTTTTTAATTGACAATTGATAATTGACAATTGACAGTTAAGTAACAAAAAAGATTGAAACAATAAACAAATGGCAAAACACGA
Source organism: Bacteroidales bacterium UBA3808 (assembly GCA_002369075.1). GTDB lineage: Bacteria > Bacteroidota > Bacteroidia > Bacteroidales > Paludibacteraceae > Colicola. Next base: position 5,188 of record DFEG01000004.1, read on the forward strand.
TTTAAAATTAAACCGTAACATCGGCATCATGGCGCACATCGACGCCGGTAAGACCACCACTTCGGAGCGTATCCTGTTCTACACGGGTCTGACTCACAAAATTGGTGAGGTGCACGACGGTGCAGCAACGATGGACTGGATGGTTCAGGAGCAG
>DFEG01000004.1:5391-12151 GCA_002369075.1 Bacteroidales bacterium UBA3808
CAGGAGCAGGAGCGCGGTATCACTATCACCTCCGCTGCTACCACCACCTATTGGAACTACGCAGGAAACAAGTACAAGATCAACCTGATCGACACTCCGGGGCACGTGGACTTCACGGTCGAGGTAGAGCGTTCGCTCCGTATCCTCGACGGCGCTGTGATGGCACTGTGCTCGGTGGGCGGTGTGCAGCCGCAGTCCGAGACTGTATGGCGCCAGGCTGATAAATATAATGTACCGCGCCTGTGCTACGTGAACAAGATGGACCGTTCGGGTGCCAACTTCTTCGACGTAGTACGTCAGATCAAAGAGGTGCTCGGTGCTACGCCGTGTCCGATCCAGATCCCTATCGGTGCAGAGGAGACCTTCAAGGGTGTCGTTGACCTCGTGAAGATGAAAGCTATCGTTTGGCACGATGAGACCATGGGTGCCGAGTATGTAGAGGAGCCGATCCCGGCTAACCTCCAGGCTGAGGCAGAGGAGTGGCGCGACAAGATGCTGGAGACGGTATCTGAGTTCGATGACACGCTGATGGAGAAGTACTTCGACGATCCTTCGACCATCACCGAGGACGAGATCCGCGTGGCTATCCGCAAGGGTACGCTGGCGATGAAGATCTTCCCGGTGATCTGCGGTAGCTCCTTCAAGAACAAAGGTGTGCAGACCATGCTGGACGCAGTCTGCGCTTACCTGCCGAGCCCGCTGGATACCGAGGTGATCAACGGTACCAACCCGAACACCGATGCACCGGAGGTTCGTCACCCGGATGATGCAGAACCGTTGTGCGCACTGGCTTTCAAGATCGCTACCGATCCGTATGTAGGCCGTCTGTGCTACTTCCGTGTGTACTCGGGTCACCTGGATGCAGGTTCATACGTTTACAACCCCCGTTCGGGTAAGAAAGAGCGTATCAGCCGTATCTTCCAGATGCACTCCAACCACCAGAACCCGGTGGAGACCATCCTCGCGGGCGATATAGGCGCGGGCGTAGGATTTAAGGATATACGCACGGGCGATACCCTCTGCGACGAGAACAAGCCTATTGTACTCGAGTCGATCGAGTTCCCGGCGCCGGTGATCGGTATCTCTGTAGAGCCGAAGAGCCAGGCTGACCTCGACAAACTGGGCGTAGGTCTTGCCAAACTGGCAGAGGAGGATCCGACCTTCACCGTCAAGACCGACGAGCAGACCGGTCAGACCGTCATCTCCGGTATGGGTGAGCTTCACCTGGAGATCATCATCGACCGTCTGAAACGCGAGTTCAAGGTAGAGTGCAACCAGGGCCGTCCGCAGGTGGCTTACCGCGAGGCTATCTCTGCTCCGGTAGAGTTGCGTGAGGTATATAAGAAACAGTCCGGTGGTCGTGGTAAGTTCGCCGATATCATCGTTCGCGTTGAGCCGGCTGATGCTGACTTCCCGGGTGGCTTGCAGTTCGAGGATGTAGTCAAGGGCGGTAATGTGCCTAAGGAGTATATCCCGAGCGTACAGAAGGGCTTTGAGATGGCTATGAAGAACGGTGTGCTTGCCGGCTATCCGCTCGACAGCCTGAAGGTAACCCTCCTGGATGGTAGCTTCCACCCTGTGGATTCTGACCAGCTGTCCTTCGAGATCGCTGCACAGATGGCGTTCAAAGAGGCTTGCGCGAAGGCTAAACCGGTACTCATGGAGCCGATCATGAAGATCGAGGTTGTTACTCCGGAGGAGAGCATGGGTGATGTCATCGGTGACCTCAACAAACGTCGTGGTCAGGTAGAGGGTATGGATACCAGCCGCACCGGTGCACGTATCGTCAAAGCACATGTGCCTCTGGCAGAGATGTTCGGTTACGTAACCGCTCTGCGTACCATCACCTCCGGTCGTGCTACGAGCTCCATGGAGTTCAGCCACTACGAGGCTGTATCGAGCAGCATTGCAAAGGCTGTGCTGACCGAGGTAGGCGGACGCGTAGATCTGGTATAATAAGATAATCAGCCATGCATGGGCGGTTTGCCCGAAAGCATCGACCATGCATGGTCGATTAGATAAATAAGGAACGTACACGTACACACATGCGTGTGGCTCTAAGTACGGCTCCGAAACATAGCATCAGCCACGCTTGGCTGATAGGAAAACAAACCCGAGTGGGCGTGGGTCATCTAAGCAAATGACTCTTTAGGTTATCTGCGCTTACTCAAAGTATTAACAAAATAAAACACTATTACTAATTATGAGTCAAAAAATTCGTATCAAACTGAAGTCTTTCGACCACAACCTGGTTGACAAGTCTGCAGAGAAGATCGTCAAGACCGTAAAGGCTACGGGTGCAGTGGTAAGCGGACCGATTCCCCTGCCGACGCACAAGCGTATCTTTACCGTCAACCGCTCAACCTTCGTTAACAAGAAGAGCCGCGAGCAATTCGAGTTATCGAGCTACAAGCGTCTGATCGACATCTACAACTCTAACAACAAGACCGTTGAGGCGCTCATGAAACTGGAGCTCGCATCGGGTGTTGAAGTCGAAATCAAGGTTTGATGAGTATCCGGCCGTTTCCCACGGAGAGTGATAAACTAGGATCCTAAGACCCTAGGGCACTAGGACACTGGAGGTTAACCCGTGGGCGAGAACGGAGGAGAAGTAATTAATTAACAATTTTAATCAATCTAAGCAACAATGCCAGGATTATTAGGAAAAAAGATCGGAATGACTTCCGTCTTTGGTGCCGACGGTAAGAATGTACCGTGCACCGTTATCGAGGCAGGTCCTTGCGTAGTGACCCAGCTGAAGACCGTTGAGAAAGACGGTTACAAAGCAGCTCAGGTCGGCTTCATGCACAAGAGCGAGAAGCACACGAACAAGGCCGAGGCTGGCCATTTCAAGGCAGCCGGCGTAGAGCCCATGCGCCATTTAGCAGAGTTTGAGTATGACGGAGAGTTGACTCTCGGTCAGACCATCACCGCAGCAGACCTCTTCGAAGAGGGTATGTACGTGGACGTCATCGGAACCAGCAAGGGCCACGGTTTCCAGGGTGTCGTTAAGCGTCACGGTTTCGGTGGTGTAGGCCAGTCCACTCACGGTCAGGACGACCGTCTTCGTGCGCCGGGTTCCGTAGGTGCTTGCGCCTACCCGAGCCGTATCTTCCCGGGTACCCGCATGGCAGGTCAGATGGGTGGCGACCGCGTTACGGTCCAGAACCTCGTCGTTCTCAAAGTTATCCCCGAGTACAACTTGATCATGGTCAAGGGAAGCGTACCCGGTGCAAAAAATTCAATCGTCGTTATCAACAAGTAATTAGTTATGGAACTTAGTATTCTGAACATGGCCGGCAAAGAGACCGGCAAGAAGATCGCTCTCAATGACGCTATCTTCGCAATTGAGCCTAACGACCATGCTATCTACTTGGACGTTAAGCAATTCTTGGCAGCACAGCGCCAAGGCACAGCGAAAGCAAAACAACGTAGCGAGAATGCTCACTCGACCCGTAAGCTCGGTCGCCAGAAGGGCGGCGGTGGCGCACGTCCGGGTGATCTGAAATCTCCGGTACGCGTAGGTGGTGGTACCATTTTCGGTCCCGTACCCCGCGACTATGATTTCAAACTCAACAAGAAAGTAAAACAACTCGCCCGCAAGTCGGCTCTGTCGCTGCGCGCAAAACAAAATGAGTTGCTCGTGCTAGACGCACTCACCTTCGATGCTCCGAAGACCAAAGCCATGGTCGAGGTGCTCAATGCACTGCAGGTAGCAGGCAAGAAAGTTCTCTTCGTCGTGGACGACGCGAACCTCAACGCCCGCAAATCGGCTGCTAATATCCAGAAGGTGAATGTAGTGAACGTAAACGAGCTGAACACCTACACAATCATGAACTCGAACGCTGTAGTCCTCACCGAGGCATCGGCAGCCGCTCTCGAGGCAACTTTTAAAGCATAAGGAGGTATATTATGGCAATTATTATCAAACCGATCGTCACTGAGAAGATGACTGCCGCCGGCGAGAAACTGAACCGTTACGGTTTCGTAGTAGCTCGCGATGCCAACAAAGTTGAGATCAAGAAGGCAGTAGAGCAAATGTATAATGTTCAGGTAACCGATGTCAACACGCTCATCCGTGCTCCGAAGGTTAAACAGCGCTGGACCAAGTCCGGACTGCTCCGCGGCGCACAGCAGGCGTACAAGAAAGCCATCGTGACCCTGGCAGAAGGTGAAACAATTGATTTTTATAGCAATATCTAAAAATGGCTGTACGTAAATTTAAGCCCACAACACCAGGGCAGAGACACAAAGTTATAGGTGCGTTCGAGACAATTACCGCGAGCGCTCCTGAGAAATCGCTTGTGTTTGGTAAGACCAAGACCGGTGGTCGCAACAACGTCGGTAAGATGACGATGCGCTACATCGGTGGCGGTCACAAACAGAAGTACCGCGTAATTGACTTCAAGCGCAATAAAGATGGTGTACCCGCAGTAGTTAAGACCATTGAGTACGATCCGAACCGTAGTGCCCGTATCGCTCTGTTGTTCTACGCTGACGGTGAGAAGCGCTATATTCTTGCACCGAACGGACTGCAAGTAGGTCAGACTGTAATGTCGGGAGAGAACGCAGCTCCCGAGGTAGGTAATGCACTGCCGATGTCGGTAATTCCTCTGGGAACACTGATTCACAACATCGAGCTTCGTCCGGGTCAGGGCGCCTGCATGGTTCGCTCCGCCGGTACCTTCGCTCAGTTGTCGAGCCGTGAGGACAAGTATGCGATCATCAAACTGCCTTCAGGCGAGCTCCGCAAGGTGCTTGCAGCATGCAAGGCTACGGTAGGTGTCGTAGGCAACTCCGATCACGCTCTTGAGAAATCCGGTAAAGCCGGTCGCAACCGTTGGCTCGGTCGTCGTCCGCGCAACCGTGGTGTCGTAATGAACCCTGTAGATCACCCGATGGGTGGTGGTGAGGGACGTCAGTCCGGTGGCCATCCGAGAAGCCGTAAGGGTCTGCTCGCTAAGGGCTACAAGACACGTCACCCGAAGAACCAGAGCAATCAGTACATTATCGAAAGACGTAAAAAATAACCTATAAAGTAAAGAAAAGATTATGAGTCGTTCACTGAAAAAAGGACCGTTTATCAACGTCAAGTTGGAAGACAAGGTGCTGGCGATGAATGAGTCCGGCAAAAAAGAGGTTATCAAGACCTGGAGCCGTGCCTCGATGATTTCCCCTGACTTTGTAGGTCACACAATTGCAGTTCACAATGGAAACAAGTTCATTCCTGTTTATGTAACGGAGAACATGGTAGGTCACAAGCTGGGCGAGTTCGCTCCGACCCGTACCTTCCGCGGCCACTCCGGCAATAACAAGAAGTAATCCATTGAAATCATTAATTATTAAAATTCCAGATTAAAATGGGTGCAAGAAAACATAACAGCGCTGAGGCAATGAAAGCCGCTCGCAAAGAGCAGTATTTTGCCAAAGCTAACAACATTCCTACCAGCCCGCGTAAGATGCGTCTCGTAGCAGACATGGTACGCGGCATGGAAGTGAACCGTGCACTCGGTGCGCTGCACTTCTCCACTCGTGAGGCAAGCCGCGCGCTCGAGAAGCTCCTCAAATCTGCTATCGCCAACTGGGAAACCAAGACCGGCAAGAAAGCAGAGGAAGAAACTCTCTATGTAACGAAAATCATGGTTGACGGCGGTATGATGATCAAGCGTATGCTGCCCGCTCCTCAGGGTCGTGCTTATCGCGTCCGCAAACGTTCCAACCACGTTACAATATTTGTAGATACCAAAGATACTAACGCTGAAAAGTAATCAATTATGGGACAGAAAATCAATCCTATAGCTAACCGTCTGGGCATTGTCCGCGGTTGGGACTCCAACTGGTTTGGAGGAAAGAATTACGGCGATACGCTGCTTGAGGATAGCAAGATCCGCGAGTACCTCAACGCTCGTCTCGCAGAGGCAAGTATCAGCCGTATCGTCATCGAAAGAACTCTGAAACTTGTGACTGTTACTATCTGCACCGCTCGCCCCGGTTACATTATCGGAAAAGGTGGAGAAGAGGTTGACAAATTGAAGAAGGAACTCCAGAAAATCACCAAGCAGGACGTTCAGATCAACATCTTCGAGGTGAAACGCCCCGAGTTGGACGCTACCATCGTAGCCAACAAGATCGCTCGTCAGCTGGAGGGCAAGATCGCTTATCGTCGTGCCGTTAAAATGGCTATCCAGAGTACCATGCGTATGGGCGCTGAGGGTATCAAGATTCAGGTATCCGGCCGTTTGAACGGAGCCGAGATGGCGCGCAAGGAGATGTACAAAGAGGGTCGTACCCCGCTGCATACGCTCCGCGCCGACATCGACTACTGCCACGTAGGTGCCATCACCAAAGTGGGTGTAATCGGCGTTAAGGTATGGATCTGCCGTGGAGAAGTGTATGGCAAGAAAGACCTGACTCCTAACTTCTCGCAGAAGCAGGAAGGAGGCCGTCCCGGCATGGATCGCCGTGAGGGCCGTGGAGACCGCAAGGGCAACTTCCGCCGCAACAAAAAACAATAATGTTTAACCGATTTGTAGATTAGAATCATGTTACAACCTAAGAAAACTAAATTCCGCCGTTGCCAAAAAGGCCGCATCAAGGGCTTCGCTCACCGCGGTCAGGAACTGGCATTCGGTTCGTTCGGTATCAAGAGTATGGGTACCGTATGGTTGACCGGTCGTCAAATCGAGGCTGCCCGTATCGCCGTTACCCGTTATATGCAACGTCAAGGACAGGTTTGGATCCGCGTTTTCCCGGACAAACC
>DFEG01000006.1:0-33181 GCA_002369075.1 Bacteroidales bacterium UBA3808
TACCGCTGGACGAGGGTCCTGCGATCAACACCACGCGCACCCGTTCACGCGAACAGATCTCTTCCGCGATGTGCTGTAACTGGCGGGTGTGGTATTGCTCGCCTTCCGCTACCAGCCGGTCGGCATGACCGGTCTCAATCATCTCATTGATATATGCCACTCGGCATCGGGATTCGTCTATCATTGTGGATCTACATCTATTATCAGTTTCACGTTTTTATTCGATGGAATCGAGAAGACATAGTCTATCGCTTCCTGTATCCTTCGTTTGGCTTCCGCCATGTTGGCGTGCTGTTCGATACGCAGCGTCAGTTCGCGCAGCGTATAGGCCTGCACCCTCTCGACGGCGGGTATGATGACGCCGGATACCCGCGGTCCGAATATCTGCGCCAAGTAGGCTTGCAACTCGGCAGCGACCTTGTGCACCCGCACGGCGTTATGGTCCTTCAGTTGGAGCCGGATCACGCGGTAGAAAGGCGGGTAATTGAACAGCCGGCGTTCGGCTATCTCGTGGTCGTAAAGGGCGCGGTAGTCGTGGTTCTGCACCATCCGCAGGACTATGTTCGAGGGGTCGAAGGTCTGGATCCACACCTCGCCTTTCGCCCCTTTGCGTCCCGCCCTGCCTGCCACCTGCTCCAGCATCTGGAACGCCCGTTCGTACGCCCGGAAATCCGGCTGGTTGAAGAGGGGATCGGCATTCAGCACCGCCACGAGCCGTACATCGTCGAAATGGAGCCCTTTGGTGACCATCTGCGTCCCGACCAGTATGTCGCACTCGCGGGCGGCAAAGGCGTTGATGATATCCTGATAAGCGTTCCGGTTACGGGTCGTATCGAGGTCCATGCGCAGCACCCGTGCGTCGGGGAAGAGGGTCTGTATCTCGTCCTCTATGCGCTCCGTACCGAAGCCGACGGCTTTCAGTTCGCCACCGCAGTCTGGGCAGACGCGCGGAACGGGCATATGGTAGCCGCAGTAATGGCATCGGAGCTCGTTCGCCCTCTTATGGAAGGTCATCGGCACATCGCATTGCACGCACCGCGGCGGGTGAGCACAGCTCACGCACCGTACCTGCGGGGCATAGCCGCGGCGGTTCTGGAAGAGGATGACCTGTTTCTTCTGAGACAGACAGTCCCGGATACGCGCGACAAGCGGGTCACTGAAATGACCGTACATCTCCTTGCGCTCGTACTGTCTGGAGAGGTTGACCAGTTTGATTTCAGGCAGTTCCACCCCTCCGTACCGCTCCGTGAGCGAGACGAGCCCATAGACACCTTTCTGCGCCAGATAGTACGATTCCATCGAGGGTGTTGCGGTGCCGAGAAGCACCTTGGCGCCGTGGATCTTAGCCAGTACGATCGCCGCAGCGCGGGCATGATAGTGGGGACTGGACTCCGCCTGCTTGTAACTCGGCTCATGCTCCTCATCTACGATCACCAGACTGATATCCGGTACGGGCAGAAAGACAGCAGACCGCGCCCCGATCACCACTCTACCCTTCGCACCCGGTCCTTCGTCCCGTTGTACCTCGCGGTACCGTGCCTCGCGCTCCGCGTCGGTCAGACGGCTGTGATAGACGGTCAGCCGGTCGCCGAAGATCTTTTGCAAGCGGGTCGTCAGCTGGGTCGTCAGGGCGATCTCGGGCACCAGGTAGAGCACATTATGCCCCGCATCCAGTTCCCGCCGGATGAGGTGGATATAGATATCCGTCTTGCCGGAAGAGGTGACCCCGTGGAGCAGGACAATATCTTTCCCATTCCGCCAGAAATTACCGATTGAATCGAGACTTTTCGCCTGCTCGGGCGACAGGTTGTGCATAGGTTCGACGGGTTCGGCAGAAGATGGCTTTCCGGTGCGTTTCTTAGGCGGTGCGATGAGCCTTTTGTCCAAACTGTTCGGCAACGCCGCCGCCATCACTTCTCCCAGCGGGCACATGTAATACGCACTCATCCACTGCCAGAGCGCCAACTGCTCTCCTGGTACCGCCGGTGTGTCCGACAGTACCGATGAAATCGGGCGTATCTTATCCGCCAATGCGCCGTCCACGGGTCCGGTATGCTCCCGCAGCACAACGCCCCGCACCTCTTTCTTCAGCAAGGGTACCATGACCCTCGTGCCGGGCGCGGGAACAGACAATCCATCCGGGAGACTGTAGGTATAACAGTCCCGGATAGCCAAGGGCAATATGACATCAACACTCCTCAGCAACGGCTTTGTTGTAGCAGGCGCGGCAGAGTGGTTCATAGCTGTCCGTTTCACCAAGGAGGACGCGTTTCTCGGAGGAAACAAGGCGGTGGCTGACATATGCCAGATCGCCGCAGTTAACGCAGATAGCGTGGGTCTTATACACATCGTCCGCTATCGCCATGAGGGCAGGTATCGGTCCGAACGGCACGCCCTTGTAATCCATATCCAGTCCGGCGACGATCACGCGGATGCCGCGGTCCGCCAGCTGCTTGCACACGTCCACGATACCCATGTCGAAGAACTGCGCCTCATCAATGCCCACCACGTCGATATCATCGACCATGAGGAGGATGTTCTGGCTGCTGTCCACCGGCGTGGAGCGGATCACATTGCGGTCGTGGCTGACCACATCCTCCTCGCTGTACCGCACGTCGATGGCAGGTTTGTAGATCTCGACGTGCAGTTTGGCGAACTTGGCGCGTTTCATACGGCGGATAAGTTCCTCGGTCTTGCCGGAGAACATGGATCCGCATACTACCTCGATAGAGCCCCTTCTCAAACCGGGGCCTTTGGTGTCTCTCTCTGAAAACATAGTATTGTTAGCGATATTATTTCTTTTGGGTTAATGTTTGCCGGTGGCATCGTATTTCTCTCCGTTGCGGAGGATGTAAAGATAAAACGGGCGTGCAAAAGTACTAAAAAATCTTGGAATAAACAAATTTTCAATCTAAAAAGTGCAAGATTTCTGACATCTGGCACCAAAATGCAAAAATTTCGGAGAATGTTCCGCTCATTCCCCGAAATCATAAAATTGTCATGTTTTATCCTTATTAAGTCCTGGTTTTCCCTATCTTTTGTCCTGCTTTTACGGTTTATGGGTCAAAATGCAGGCTGCGATAAGCCTGCATTTTGACCCATAAACCTAAAAAAACTCCCGCAGCCTTAGCCGCGGGAGCAATATACCGAACTGCCGGGGGACGATTATTTCCCGAACTCCTCGTCGAAGACAACGCGGAATTTCTCCGCATCGAAATCAATCATTGCTTTCTCCGCTCCAGTGAGCTGGTTCATGGATTGTGAGAAATCTTTGTAGAGGTCATCTTTCTCAATCTCCACCGCTACATACGCATGGTACATCAACGAACCGTCGGCACCGACAGTCTTGGTGAGTTTGTCGCAGCAGATTTCAGATCCCTGCATCAGTTTGGCAGCCACTTGCCGTGCCATATCCTGATATCTTGCGCCGAAATCAGCACGCTGATCCACGTCATAAGAGGATGTGTATGTCTCGGAAACACGCTGCATGAATGTCTGTGCGGCCGTAGCCAACTCACGCCGTGCGTTCATGGCCGCTTTGTCCTTCGCGTTCTGCATATTCGGGCTGATGGCAGAACCGGAAGCGCGTAAGGCTTTCTTGTCGGATCTAAACTCTGTGCAAGGCACGATTACTTCCTCTTCCTGCGCAAAAGCACTGGTAGCGGTCACCGGTTGAGCAGCTTTCTTTGCGCCGCAGGCAGCGAACACAACCGCTGCTGCCATAATGAATAAAATCTTCTTCATAATTTGAAAAATTTGTGTTTGTTATTAAAAGGTTAGTTTTTTAGGTAACTCACGTTGTACCCGTTTGATGAGTTCACGTGTGCATTGGTTCATCGTCTGCTCGACCGAATTTTTCTCCGGCGAGAGGACGCGGAGCTGCTGTACGGAATAGGTATAGAGCAGATGCTGGGTATTGTTGTCGTAGAACTTGATCTGCAGGTTGACCAAGCTCTCATTGAGGTTATATATTTCTCCGGGAATAACGCCGACGTATTCGACGTTGTTCCTGATGTCAGCAAAGATCTCCGCCTCGTCGGGATCCGGAGTGACCGTAAAATGGTTGTTTCCGAGTATCGATGTCAGCTGGGGCATCAGGTTCTCCAGATCGCATCCGGCGTTATGGAGGTAGATTGTCTTCGCCTCATTCTCCACCTGCACCCGGCATAATGCTTCGGGCCAGTTCTGGACGCTCATCAGTCTCTTGTAAGCAGCGCTCAGTCCACGCTGCACCTCCGGTGCGAGTGCAAACCGGATCTGTGCGACAGGTTCCTTCGTATTCAGGGCTGTGAGACGGAAAGAAGCGATGCCCTGTGCATCTGTTTTCCGGTTTTCGGAGATAACACCGCTTCCCTCGATGAAAGAGGCGGCCAGCGGCATATTGACTATGTTCGCGCCCTGTCTTGTAAGACGTACCGTGATATCCTCACTGACCGCTCCCGCAGTCAGTAGCAGAGAAGCCGGTTCGACCGTCAGTTTCAGTCCGTCAAAAGCGGAGAGGTATCCCCGATAGAGGTCGTTTGCAACGGGTATATCCAGAAAGAGCCAAGGCTCCATCTCCGCCAGTCCCTTCTCATAATAGGTGAGTGCGCGGAACAGTTCGCCTTTGGACAGTGCCTGTTCCGCCTCGTTCAGATAGGAGGAGCCGACAGAAGAGAGTTCATTCTCCTTTTTCGTTTTATTGCGGAGATAGGTCTTTTTATCCAGCCGGTAGCAGACGAAATAGGTGTTCGTCTTCTTATCTTTGTAAGTACCTACCAACTCATGTCCGTCGAGCAAATTCTTGGAGGAAGCCTGTGTTGTCTGAGCGAAATACTCCTTGTCACTCTTACTCATCTCCATGGTAGCCAGGAAGGAATTGGTCTCCACGAGTACAGATATCTGGCGTGCGAGGTCTCCCAAGGCATTCTGCCCGGCAGCCTGTTCCCATCCCGGTGTATCCATGGTTGATGAACCGACTCCGATATATGCACTCTCCTCCGACCGGTCAGTAAGCCATGCCGGTTCTTTTGCGAAAGCGGTAACCGCCACCAACAGGAGGGTTCCAAAAAGCAGTGTTCGTTTCATAGCCTTATTCGATCGTTACCAAAATATTGTTTCCATCCACCCTTGTGGAGCAGTCAATTCCTTCTTCCTCTTTCAGGTATTGCTCGAGGATAAAGGCAAACTGGGCGGCATCCATCCTCAGACCGTCCTGATCCTTAGGCGGAATAGTGACGTAGTCGAAGATCATGCTTTCGTCCATGACGCCCTGAATGTGGTATTTGCCATTATGCGCATTCTTACGCACCCATTGGCGTAGAATATTGCTCAGCGAATAGCCCTTATTGCCCGCCGGTGAGTTCATCGTCATCATCGAAGTGCCGCCGATAGCGAACTGCAAAACCACGCGTGTACCGTCCGCCGGTTTGAAATTCCTGATTATATCATCAATGAAGGACTGGATTTCCCCTTCCACGGTTATCTTACAAAGGGCATCCACGGCAGAGGTCTTGAAGCGACGTACAGGAGCCGCTGTTTTCGAAGCCAGTATAGTTCCCGAAGCCGTCTCGTAGGCTTTCATGATCAGCGCTACGCGTGATCCCTCGGGCTTGATATCCTTGTTGATATCTACTGTGACATAGACATCCGCTCCGGAAGTCATGAGCAACTGCTTGTCGTTGCTGTCTGCAGTGCCGGCGTTCTGCTCGTATGCGGCGCGGCGGTTTACCGCGTCGATCTTGCCCTGCAGATCCACCGTAGAGATCTTATTCTGCTCAAATCCGTTCTGCACACTGCTGACCGCAATGCGGCGGTCATAGTCGCTCTGTAAGATCTTGGAGTAACTCTCGCCGTCTCTTTTGTAGGGGACTACGATTACCGTAGGCAGCACGACACCTTCCGTCTCGCGAACCTGAGTAGCTGTCACGCCCTCTATCGGGTCTTCGGCAAAGACCTTGTTCCGCTTCATGTCATTGATCAACTGCTGAATGCGTACCGTCATCTGGAAATTCTGCATTTTCCCGCTCTCTGTCTTGATGACTTTGCCGGATGAAGCAACACTCTTCGGCACGACGTAGAGCGCGTATCGGCTCGTCTCGTTGAAGAACGAATTGGTATAGACTTTATTCTCGTTTACTACCAGCGGTTTGCCGTCATTGACGCCCTCCACGCCGGTATAAAAGAGCTGATGGAAGAGCGATTTCTGCGCATTGATCTCCATCTCTTTGGTCTTCTCTCCCTTTCCGGCGGATTCGAAGACGGCAGTGCTACCCTGATTGGTAACAAGACGAGCCATATCCAAATATTCTTCAGCCCCGGCCGTAAACACCAGGGAGAGGAATACGATTATTGCAAAATACCTTTGCTTCATAGATCAGGGATTGATTATTTGAAGAGTTGGTCCCATCCGCCATTATCTCTCGGCGGGAGCATATTTACAGTCACAGGCAGTGCCGTACCGGGATTAGAAGCGTAAGCCTCGAGGGCAGCAGCCACCTTGTCAGCCTCCTTACCGCTCACTTTGCAGCGTGAGAGGTCACCGGCAACGATCTCTACAACCTCCAGTTTCACATCGGCTTTCTGGCGGGTCGTACGACCTGCAACCATCTTACCGAGCAGAACGGTGAATTTGGTCTTGGTATCCACGCCGTCCTCCGAACCGAGGGTGATATAGCACTCCGTCAATTTGCCTTTCTTGTCCAAGGTGTAGTCAGCCTCTACGATCTGGCCTGCGAGAGGATAGTTGGCATAGGCAAAACGCTTCATGTCCGGTGCGATGAATTTGTACACTTCCTCGCGGCTCTCAGCTTCGCTGCCGGACAAACCGAACTTCATGCTCATAAATGCGCCGGAACCGTCATAGTTGAAGGTCTCGGTAGTAGTTGTACCCTCTTTCACATCCGTGCTGGTCAGGGTGTAGGACATCGTGGTTTTGTAGGTCACCTCACCTTTGTCGTTCACCTGACGGGTGACATTATAGGAAAGTACGTTTCCCGTGATGATGTAATCAGCGCCGAGGCCGTCTGCGGACTCAATCAACTGCAGGTGATTTACGGCGCTCAAGCCGGACTGCACATTCTGCTTCACTTTTTCTTGTACATCTGCACTTACAGATTGAGCGGATTCAAACGCTCCCATGCAGATCACTGTCTTACGGCCTGCGAAAACCGTCAGCGACGCTACCATTACGGCAGCCAAGAGAAAAATTTTTTTCATGTTTTTAAAGTTATTAAAAAGTTGATAAATAGGTTAATATCATTTGTTTTCAGCCTGTTTATAGTATTTACGCGCCATCATGGCGTTAGCCTCAACGGATCCGCACCCCTCATCATATATTTTCCCTAACATACGGAGGGATTCCTTGGAGCCGCTGGCTTTGAACGCCTGTACGGCAGCCAGACCATCGCCTGCATTATAGGCTTTCATACCCGCCTCATAGTTTGCATCCCGGGGTGCCGGTGTTGCGGCTTTTGGCGGAGCAGGCGTATTGGCAGCCGCAGCCTCTTTGTTCTTCCGTGCGGAGGCGGGTTGTGCAGCTGCTTTGGCAGGAGCGGGAGCCGTAACGGGTTGTACGGTTGTCTCCTGAGCGGCGGGGGCTTCCGCCGGCGTTTCTTTCTTCCCGAAGAAGAGATATACCGCACCGCCGATGATCACACCAATCACCGCCAGAATAATCCATTTCTTTGCGCTGCCGCCTCCATAAGACGGAGTATATGCCGCCCCTCCGGCAAGACTGCCCAGAGACTTTTCATTGTTAGCCGGCTGTGCCGGGGCTTGCTGAGCCTGTTGTGCTTGCGCCCGACGTACGGCTTCCGCTGTGTTCGGGTCTATGTTCGGCGGTAACGGAGCATTTCCGCCACCCATTATCAGGATGGTGGTGTTGTTCACCGTCTGCGAGTTATCCGTGACATTATGCTGCATGTTCTGCTGCACATGGGTATTGACGGAGTGGTCATCGTGCGTGGAGTTGTCCTCCGCATGGTTGGATGCCACATTCACGTCCCCATGCGACAGAATACTCTCCGGCATATTCACTTCCGGTTTGCCGGGCATGGCGGGTTTGGTCGGTTTAGCGGGTCTGGCGGGTGCCACCGGTTGTTCGGGTGCTGCCGGAGCCTCCGGCATTGCGGTACCACCGGCAGCCGCGAACTCGCTGTCAGTCAATTCATAGTCGCAGTTGGGGCAAACCCGCACGCCGGGTTGCAGTTCTTCTCCACATTCAGGGCATTTCATACTTCTTCGTTGTTTATAGTGGTTATACACATGGTTTCTTCGTCTTCCGCCTCGCCTTCCACAATCACTTCCTGATCCTCGAAAGGTCTAAGGAAAGCGCTGTCCGCAGCCGGCGAACCGGCGCGATAGAGACGATACCGGGTTTGCTCATCCACCTCCAGATAGGCATAGTCTCCTTCGGACTTGGTGCCTTCCAGCTCGTGGACAAAACGGATAGTACCTTGATAGAACATAGGATTAGTTATTACCGTTGTTGTTGTTATTGGTGTTATTATTGTTATTGTTATTCTGCGGATGGTTGTTAGCCGCCATGGTGCGCAGCAGTTCCATCATCTGGTCGTTCTGGTGCTGTTGCTGCTCGCGCAGGCGCTCGTTCCATTCTTTGTCCGTATCCGCGTGTACGCGCGCCATTTCCAATTCATGCTGCCGGCTGGCGTTCTCCATGGACATGAACATCTCAAACTCCTGTTTTCTTCTCTCCATTTTGAGTTCCTCCTGCCTCTGCTGCTCACGGAACTCAAAATCCGCCTCTCTCTGTCTTCGTTCCAGTTCCGCCTCCTGTTCCAACCGGCGGTAGTCAATATCGCGGAGCAGTCCCTGTTTCCGGATTTCTGCCATGACCGCCTCTTCCTCCTCTTTCGTGCGTGCTTCGCGCAGACGGCGCTGACTATCCAGCATGAGTTGGAACTTATCCATCTCATCCTTGTTGAGGAGGTTATCCCGGTTGATTTTGTCCAACTCCGCCCGAAGGTCCGCTTCGGATCGTGCTTCCGCTATCTGCTGCGCGTTCTGAACCGCCGTCATACGGTTCCGGAACTCATTGGTACGTTGCAGATAGTCCAACTCCTGCTCACTCAGATACATCTCGCGGCTGAGGTTGCGGAACCGTTCCATATCCGCACTATCCGCGGTAATCTCCACGATACGGGCGATACCCAATCCGTAGAACAAATGCGGTGCCGCCTCGTTGATCTTGTCCTTCATCTCGCGCCGCAGCTCCGTCGGGACACTGCTGCCGTCCCACTCGCGGTCTTCCAGGATTTGCTGGAGAGTAACGCGTACGGCGTCCGAGACGGCATCCACGATATGCGCCGTGGTCAGTACGGCACAATCTGTCAGGTAGTGGGCGATGAACTGCTCCTTGTCCTGAATCTGGAACATGGCATTCAGGCCGACCTGCAGATCGTAGTTCCTGGTTTTGATGACCATCGGTTTGAAGGTCTTATAGTCGTCTATCGTCGGCTGTTTGGCTCCGACGAGGACAGGGAAGGCTTTGTCCACCAGTACGACGATAGAGAATACCGCCGCTTTCTGGAGATTGAGCAAGAGCGCTTTCTGCTCCGCCTCTTCGGGTTTCGGTTTTTTCTCGAAGAGGCGTGTCACAAAGCCCCATGCTTTCTGGAGCGCATTGCCTCCTCCTTCGGTTTTGGCGAGCGCCTCTTTGAATTCATAGACACCTCCGGTGAGGGTTGCCACGGTCTTGCCGTCCACGCGCACGTAAGCGGTCGTACCCTCGGAGACCACCACGCCTTTGGCATTGGAGTATGCCGCCAGTTCCTGAGGCGTAATGACGCGTGCCACCTGGCCTTGCTGGATAGTCCAATAGATATGTCTGTTCGAGGTCTGGACTACATCGGCGGCGCCTTGCGGATGGGCGTGTTCCTCCGGCTGCGGTTGGGATGCCGGCTGGGAGGGCGCAGCAGGTTGCGCAGGAGCAGGCGTCTGCCCGGCAGGGATCAGGCGCTCTCCGCATTTCGTACAAAATTTCTGTCCGGGTTTGACCGGTGTGTTACATCTGGGACATTTATCCATAGCGCTTATTTAGTTAGTATTACGTTCTGAATCTCTCCTTGCTCGCTGGTTGAAACCATTGCTACAGCCGTCTCAGCGCCGGGCGCGGTCTCTAACGGGTAGTCGTATCCTAACTCGCGATGACCGTCGGGGTATGTCTTGCGCGTGATGATGAGCGGCTCGCGGGCAGGGATATTGTATTGTTCATAGAGTTGCTTGGAAATCACCTCATGGATTTTCATGATATTGGCATCCACCGCCTGTCTCAGTTGCGAGAGCATCGACTGCGGTGCAGCGCCGGCACTCTTGTTCATCAGTACCTCCTCCGTCGGGACATTGAGCGGCTCATCGGGACCCAGAGGGGCGGCTTTGGACACATGCGCCGTCACAAACTCGGAGTTCGGCACCGCCATGTGTATCATCGGATCTCCGAACAGATTGAACTCCGCTATTGTCATGGCGTGCGAAGGGTCACCGGGCCGGTATTTGAATGTAGCCATGCGCGCTGCAAAGAACGCAGCCCCGGCGCTCTTGCCGGTAAGCATATGACGGTTGAATGCCTCGCCCAGGATATCCGACGTGGACAACTGTCCGGCAGCATCGAATCCGCCCATCGCCGTGCGCGAACTGCCCACAAACACCATCGTCATCGATGATATTGCCGTCAGAACCATGCTGTACTCTTTGGGGAAATCAATGAACCGTCCTCCGTAGCACGCCTGTGTAAAGAGTATATTCGGCCGTTCGGACAGCGCTATCAACCGTGGTGAGAAAGCCCTGTAGAAACGTCCGTGCTCCGCCACTTCCTGACCGTAATAATGATAAGAACCCATGTCGCCCGAACCGTGCAGGTTGAAGAAGATGAAGGCTGCATTCGGATTGAAATAGGGATGTATGTCCTCCTGATCCAACTGTACGGCTGGCGTAAGGAAGATATGACGGCGGAAGAGCAACTGCTCGGGCGCATCCTTGAATTCCGGGAAGAGTCCCGCCTCCGCGAGGGGTGTAGTAATGACATTCGTGACCTGTTTCCAATGCGGGTCGCACTGACTATAAGCATGCCCTACCGGAACTGAACACTCCAACCTCACGCTGCGGTCAAAATATCCGGTCAGATCATCGAGCGTCCCGTTGTCCGCTACCGGCAACCGGCCTACGTAGAACAATGCATCACAGCGGAAGATGCGCTGCGAGAGAAGATCCTCCTCCATCTGCGGACCGTAGGGATAGGAATACAGAAGATCGGTATCCAGCGTTTTGTCCTTCCCGCTCATGTGGCTCGCCATGAAATTGGGAACCGTAGGCATCGGTACATCGTGGCTTCCGCCGATAATAAACAGGTACTCGCTCTTCGGCAGACCTGATTTCTTCTCCCATTCATGCTGGTCCATCGTCAGGTCTGCGAAGGCATACCACGGGTCTCTCCCCGTCAGACTCACATGCTTGTGGCCGCCCAACAGGCCGGAACGCATATAGGTATAGTCGGATGCGTCAATGAGACGGTAACTCAAACCGAGGTTTTTCAGATCCTCCATGTACGTATTGATGATCCCCTTCAGTGCCTCGTTGTCAATATGCAGGCGATGACTTAACGAGGCAATATTGGTGAGTATAAGCCCGCGCGCAAAGACCGGACGGGTATCCGGTTCCTCATGTGCCGCCGCAGTTACAGGAGATGTCTCAGGTTCCTCATGCGCCATCACTTTCGTGCCGCATTCCGGGCAAAAAAGCGCATCGTCGTCAATTTTGGTGCCACATTCAGGACAATACATGGATTTGTGTTTGTTGATGGTTAATATACAAAAAAACGCAAACTTCGCTATTGCTCAGTTACTTTGCTTTTGACTGGGAATGATAAAAAAGTGTTCGAAGCTTTTTGTGTGCCAATAACAAAGCGCCAATAAACGCCAATCAATATGTCAAAAATCCACCCAAAAGAAGAGACATATCCCCTCCAACGTAGATTTTCGGCTGCAAAGGTACGAAGAATTTTTGATATACGCAAGAAAAGAGTGTATTTTTTTTGCAAAAAAGCGGAAGAGGGGGAGAAAAAGGGGTGGAAGGGTAGCGTAAGGGTAGCGCAAGGGGAAAAAAAGAAAACTGATGCGTGGTCACATCAGTTTTCTTTTGCCCATGATCCGGAGGAAGCCGTCCCACCAGCGGGCGGGAAGGAGCCAGTGGAAGAAGACGATCGCAGTAGCCATACGGCCTATACGGTAACGGGTGCGCGGACGTCGTGCATTGACTGCCCGACAGATGGCTTTGCGTACCACCGAGGGGTCGGAGAGCCATTGCGAACGATACATGTTGCGGAGGTTGTCCGCCATCATCTTTCCCGACCCGGCATATGCCGTTCCTTCGGATGTTGCCGCCAGGTGGTCCGCGGCGATGATGCCCCAGTCCGTCTTGATGGCACCGGGTTCGATGATGACTACGTCAATGCCGAAAGGTTTGAGTTCCATGCGGAGCGCATCGCTCAGCGCCTCCACCGCGTACTTGGACACATGGTACCATCCGCCGTAGTAGAAGACCGACTTGCCGGCTACGGAAGAGGTGTTGATGATCCGTCCGAAATGCTGCGCGCGCATCGCGGGGAGCACCAACTGGCAGAGGCGTGCGAGACCGAAGATATTAACCTCCAGCTGGTTCCGTGCATCGTCCATCGGCACCGTCTCCACGGCACCGAAATAGCCGTAACCGGCATTATTGATGAGCACGTCAATCCGTCCCTCGTTTGCCAGAACAGCCTCTACGCCCCGTACCATCGAGGACTCGTCGGTGACATCCATCCTCAGAGGAACGATACCGTACTGCGCGAGGGGCTCCATACGCTCCACACGGCGCGCAGCCGCATAAACCTTGTGCCCCTGCTGCGCCAGGGCGATGGCGGTGTCGTAGCCTATGCCGCTGCTGGCACCGGTAAGAAGAATAACCATAGGATATACTATTTACAATATACAATTTATTATTTACGATTCGAGGAGTGGCTGAGGGCGGAGACGAACTTGTCGATCTTCTCCTTGGTGACATGCTGCATGACGACCACATGCGCCAGTTCGCCGCCGAAGCGGTCATCGTAGCCCAGAGCCAGCGTGTATTCATTGCAAATCTCCTTCGACGGGCGGCGGAAGAAGACCGTATTGCTGTATTCATTGTTCCAACAGGGCCACCCGATCCTGTCGAGCTGCTGCTTGAGATAAGCGGTACACTCCAGCATCTGCTCCGCCTCCTTCGCCCACCGGTCATAGCCCACTTTCTGAATCAGCCACCAGAACTTGAGCGGCTGTACCGCATCGCGCGAGCAGTTGATCATCTTCATGTCGGAGTTGAGATAAGTCACCTTGAAGTTCGTCTGGTTGTCATAGGTCTCGCGGGTACAGAGGAAGAGCCCCGAGGGCGAGTCGATGCCGAAGAACTTATGTCCGCTGATGGCTATGGCGTCGAAGCGCATCTCCTTATGGCTGACCATCCCGCTGTACTTGGTGAAAGGCAGGTAGCCGCCGAAGAGTGCGGCGTCCACATGGCGATAGACGGGCATCTCGGGATGGCGGTCAAGCACGGCGTTGAGCGCCTTCTGGTCATCAATGGCCCCCTTGAAGGTCGAGCCCATGGCATAGACGATGAGGGCAGGGCGTGATGTGTCGAGCGCTTTCTCCAGCTCCTCCGGGATCATGCGCCCCATGTCGTCGCTCTTGATGAGCCGCACCTCCAGGTTCTGCAGGTCGCAGAGCCGCATGTTGGAGTAATGCGCCTCGTCGGAGACATAGACGACCGGACGCTTGCCGGTTTTGTTGAAGAGGTAGTTGGCACCGAAATAGATACCGTGGTTGTTGCCGTCCGTGCCACTATGGGTGACGATGCCCCATACTTTGTCTTTCCCGAAGCCGTAGAGGGGCGCGAAATACTCGATGACATCGCGCTCAAACGCCTGTGACGACATCTTCCATGGCTTGTCGGTCATGGGGTCTCCGGCGTTATTGAGGTTCACCACATCCATGCCGGTTGCGAGATACCACTCGTAGAACTCATGCAAGGGTGACTGCTGGTTGACGGGATAACCGAAATAGGTCTGCTGACCGGTTTTCCACACTTCGGTCCATTCGTCCAGTTTCTGCAAACCGGATTTCTGCGCGAAGCAGAATGCTGCGGCAATAAGAGCCAAAAATAATGTAAGATATTTACGCATAGGTGGTTAGTGGGTTAATCGTCATTTATCATGCCAATCAGTCTGCTACGGATTTTCGACTTCAAACTGGTACATCATTCCTGACATCTGTGTTATTTATTTTTGTAGTTATAACTCTCATAGTCTGAAACAAGAAGGTTTAAATCAGACAATGCCTTAATTTTAAGTGCGAGTACTCTTGCCTCTGGAGACATATTTTTTTCATTTTTCCCGATAAACTGATCCAAATCAGATATCTTGACCAATTTGAGGCATCTGGTTTCCAATTCTGCATCCTTTGCAAAACGGTAATTCTGGATAAAGTCTCTAATTGCGTATTCTTCAGACAGGCAGATGCGTACAAATGAGCAGACCTCAAATTCATACCGGTTATCGTTCCCCTCAGTCCGAATAATACCGCAATCGAGCAATTGAATATCAGCTACGCATTTTTCCTGCTCTTCAGGATGGATACCGAGTTCTTCCGTGAGTGCACGTTTGATGCACTTGATAAGATCAGCCGCCCTATCCGCTTCGGCATCATCACGGGTAAATGTTTCATCATACGAGAAATGCCAGTATCCGCCACTTTGGCAGTTCGTTCCTCTAAAGCCCCAAATCAGTTCATCTCCTTCACCACGGTTAACAATAACAAATCCTCCTACACCAATTGAATTAAGAAAAGGAGCCGGATGTAAGCCAAGGTTCACATTTCCATTATTGTTCTTCTTGAGGGCATTGTATGTATTAGTAATCGTTTTAAAGGTGAAATAGTCGGATTCGTAAAGCGAAATTGTGCATTGCTGATCGTTCGCGCGACATTCATTTACGCCATACAGATATTTATTAAAACGTACCTTTCCTTTTTGAATATCAAGAATGAATTTATCGGCTGTACTGTCTGCAATTTTTTGCAAGAACATTTCCTTGTCTTTTTCGTCCACACCGTTTTGTACTATTATTTCGTACAAGTGTTCCAACAATTTATCCCCAAATTGATTATTGTGCATCACCCTGCCCTTTATCTTTACGGGCATGAAATTCTTGCGTTTCAGTTCCTCTGCTTTACTTTCCGGAAAGGGGATCACAAAAGTAACATCTCTACTCTCTACATCAAAGAATGACGGATTAAGGTTTTTATTTTGACCCAATACCATGTAGTTAGGGAAATTATTGTTAATTTTCTCCAAATACCCGGCATATTTCCGAATGTTATTTACTTTGCTGCGATTTTTCCACACTCTTTTGAGCCATTCGTATAATTGAACGACGACAAACTGAATTACCAGTCCAAAGATGATGATTTTGACTATTAGCCATTGATAAAATTGTGTATCCATAATTTAAAGATGTTTAAAAACGATGATTTTCAATTTTCCGTACAACAGATAACAGGTAGGAGAAATAGAATAAACGGGGATTGTCGTCTTCTGCTATTTCCTGAGAGAACCGATGTGCATCGTCCACAGTATCCTGAATAGCCCGGAATTCACGATTATCTGCCACATTATCATCAATGATTACGGTACAAAGCAAACCGATTGTCATCCCGTGCATAAACGAGAATGCTACGTCCGTAATATGCGGTAATTCATCTTTCGGGTGGAAATGAAGCTGATGCACCGCATAATCAAACACATTATTTGCCAACTGCTCACCTGTAATCTCATCCGAATGCTTAAAGGCTGATTGATTTATCGGTATATGGACGCCATATGGAGATTTATTATACCAAATATGGTACATGTTTTTATCATTTACTTTGATATTTTGGTTAGAAATGACCCCCACGTACATATCTATGGAAGTGATAAAACATAGCAACTCGTCTATATAATTATCCTCAAGGTTTGGCCGTTCTTCAGTCTTATAAGAAGCTGTCATTGTAAGAGGATCTATCGCCTTTAGTCGGTCAAAAATGGTATCAATGAGCACTTTCGTACGCTGGTTGGATTTGAAAAGTCGGACCTCCAGAACAGACGCTTCCTTCCGGTCGCCATCCATGTCTCTGCGGCTTTTAGAGAGGCTATTGACTATCAGCGTTTCGGCATCATACGCACTACTATCCAGCGAATAAAAATGAACTATCTCCTTCACCATCTCTTCCAAATCGACATGTTGAAATGCGGATTTAAGTCTGACAAAATCCAGTATAGTTTTAAGTTTCGGGAAAATAGCTGCATTCTCTTTGAATGATTTATTTAGGTCATATACATAGTGGTCCCCCTTTTTAAGAGTTATCAACTCGGGAATATAACCCCTGTCGTCATGATCGTAGAAAGAATAGCCGTCTATACCGAAATTGTTTTCTCCTGATTGAGAAAAATTGAGTTCTTGTAACTTGTTTTGGCGTTTCCGTTTTTGCCAATCGACCCATGCTGCATCGATCATCAAGGTAATCATGGCAGTAATGGCAGCAGTAATGCCTTCAGCCCATTCCGACTGATAATCAAAAAGGAATCGGAAGATGACCAGTAGCACTATGAATATGGCTACGATGATTCCAAATTGATAAATGTAAAAAAGTGTTTTTTTGTTCATGGATTTATGTTTTATTTATGTTACGGCACTTACTCATCTCCTGTTGCTTTTCGGAACTCAAATTCTTGAATATACGATTTTAATATCGCCTCGCAGGCGGTGTAGATATCCTGATAGGCTTCTTCAAAGTTCCGGGTGTACCAGGGGTCGGAGACATCGCGGCGAAGACCTGCCCACTGCATCATCAGCGAGGCTTTTTCATCGGTGTCGAAATACTCCATAATATCGTCATATTCCACATGCGCGATGCGGGGCAGATAGGTCAGATTATTGAAATCGGCACAAATAACCTTGTCGTAATACGCATATTCCTCGCGGGTGAGTTGGTGCGCCTCATGATGGGCAAAAGGAATACCGTGCTCGCGCAACTTGAGTTTGGCGGGCGGGTAGATGTCATTGCCGATTTCCTCCGTTGAAACCGCAGCAGATGAGACTTCAAAGCGGTCCTCCACCCCGGCTCTTTTAGCGAGATATTTGAAGATATATTCCGCCATCGGGGAACGGCATATATTACCGTGGCAGACAAAGATAATCCGTATTTTGCGATTCATTCTCATAAGTACTCAAAATCCGATTTTGGCGGAAGGCAGTTCCTTCCATTTAATAGACGCAACATCCTCCTGCTTTATCTCCATAGGCATCGGCAATTTATCCGATGAAATCGTCGATTTCTGCACCTGCGTGACGCGTAATTGTGCAGCCGCC
Source organism: Bacteroidales bacterium UBA3808 (assembly GCA_002369075.1). Classification (GTDB taxonomy): domain Bacteria; phylum Bacteroidota; class Bacteroidia; order Bacteroidales; family Paludibacteraceae; genus Colicola. The sequence goes on from DFEG01000006.1 coordinate 17,417, forward strand.
GTGAGGGCGGTACAGATATGCTTGATGGTGCGTGCGTTAGCCAACGGGCTGCGGCTGTCGCAGAGAGCCTGAATGCGGGTGTGCACCTCCTGTTTTGCCTCTGCAGAGAGCGAGAAGCCCTGCTTCGCGAGCCGCTGAATCAAAATAGCCATCAGTTCATCCGCCGTGTAGTTGGGGAAATGGAGGACGGAGGTAGAGATCGGCATGTCTATCGGCTGCTGCGGGAGACGGGTATCATCTACCGCTATCACAAACGCATACGAGCCCGGCATCTCCGCCGTCAGCGAGGTCAGTTTGCACCGCAGCCACTGCACATCTATATGCGAACCGGCTATGTCATCCAGATCGATGAAGAGCAGTCCCTGTCCGGCTTGCTTCATCGTATCCCGCAAGAGACGGTCGATCTCGTATGACGACCATGTGTTCTGCGTACTCTGCGGCAAACGGAGCTGCACCATTCTGTCCGATGAAATGAGATGGAATGCGTGCAGCAACTGAGCCAAGAGACGGCCTACGGAACTCTTTCCGGTACCGGTAGGTCCGGTGAAAGTCCATTGGAGCGGGATAGTCTTAACGACATCCTCGCCACTCTGCTGACGGGTGCGCGCAAGAGTGACGACGTTATGGAGCGTACGTTTGATCTCCTCCCGCCCGGTCAGTTCATCCAGTTCACGGAGGGTACGGGTCACCAACGCTTCGTCTATCGTGTAGTCCGTATCTGCGGCGGACGAAGGTATATCGGAGGCCTCTATCCGTGAGAGGTATTGGGCAGAAGCGGACGCGTCCTCCGAAGAGAGCACCCGGCGGCTCATGTTCGGGATGATGCGGGTGGAGATGAGCCGTGTGATGAACCGCGCATTGCCGAAATGCTTGCCGTCCCGGGCGGTTTTCTGCGTGAGCTCGCGGTGGATCAGCTCCTTGAGACGGTCATACGCCTCTTCCGAGAAAGAATAACCGCTGCTCTGCGCCGTACGGAGAGCTATCTCCATGAGTTCCTGCTCCGTATAATCCTCGAAATGGAAAGTATAGGGGAAACGGGACTGCAGACCCTTGTTGGATTGCAACATTTTCTCCATTTCATCGGGATAACCGGCAAGAATAATGATCATATCGGTGTTCTCCTTACCGAGTTCATCCAGCAGGCAGTCCAATACCTTCGGTCCGAAATCCCGCTTATCATCCGGATCGCCGATCAGGGTATAGGCCTCGTCGATAAAGAGGATATTTCCATGAGCCTGCTGCAATGCCCGTTTGGTATTATCTTCGGTATCGCCTATATACTGACCCACCAGTTTTTTGCGGTCCATCTTGATCACCTCTCCGGTCTTGAGAATCCCTATCGATGCATAGATCTCGCCCAACAGTCCGGCTACCGTGGTTTTACCCGTTCCCGGATTACCGGTAAAAATCATGTGCAGCGGCGGGATGACAGCTTTGAGTCCGGATTGCTGGCGGAGACGCGCAAAACGCACCAGATTCAAGTGGGTCTCGATATTATATTTGAGGCTCTTGAGCCCTACTAAGTTATTGAGTTTGGAGATGGAATCGTTGAACCGCCCTATTTGCGGCTGGGGAACGTCCTCGACGAGGAGCGTACTGAGTTGGTCCGGGTCAGAGAAAAGTTCCTGGGCACTGTTGACCACCCGCTCGGACATGTGCATCACCATCGTGTCTATGAGGTGCGTGACATCTGTTGAGGTAACAGACGGGATAGCAGAAAGGTACGATCTCATCGATCTTTTTGCATCTTCCGAGAGTACGAAACCACGGGACTTGGCTTCTTTCTGGGCAATCTTCATCAGGTGGTCGATATTAAGCGTCGGCAACCGGTATATAGTTCCTATACAAGACTGCAAGTCTGCTGTAGCCAGGAGTTGGGATATATGCTCTGGCGAGTCAGCAATCACGACCGCCACATCATCTGCATTCTTCTTGATACAACGCACCAGGGTTCTGACGAACGCTTCCTTGTCTCCCCGCATATCCGATACGATCATCGACGCCGCATTCTCTATATAGAGTACGCCGTGAGCGGCATCCGAGAAGAACTCCTCTATCTCCGACGCTCCGTCCCCGTTAAACTTCCAAGCCGCAGCATCTGTGATCTTGAGAGACCCGTCTCCTATCAGCTCATTGCGGGTATAATAGTCGTAGAGAACATGCGCAAAAGAGGTCTTGCCCGTTCCCTTTCCGCCCATGACGGCAGCATGGAGATTGATGGGTGCCGGCGGCAAATTCATCGCTATACGGCGGTCATTAAAGATCTTCTGCTTGGTCAGAGACGCCATCTGCTGATAGACGTCATCCAGCCCCACCAGACGAGAATCCTCCGGAACCGAATACGCGCGGGCAGGCACGATATTGATGTACTGCAGGATTGTCTTTCCGATATAACTCTTATCCGTCCTGCGCAGACGGAAAGCAAGGTAATACCGCCCGCAATCCAACATCTTCTCATCGTCCCACAGTACACGGAAATCAATATACACTTCGTTGGAAACACCTTTGGGGAGAGTAAGCGAAAGCTCATGTTCGTCGGCACTCAAGCGGACAATATCGCCCATTTGATCGCGGTAAAACACATAGTACTCAAATATGCACGGAGTCTCCCTGAGTTGCGCTTCCAACAGAACCGCCCACTGGATACATTTGCCTTTTTTCTGGGGATAAGCAGCCTGCTCCGCCACTCCGTTCTCATGAGGATGATTGTACTTGAGCGTAGTAGCATAGATGATGTCTTTGTCTCCCAATACGCCGCCCGGGTCGCCCCATTCCATTTTTTTCTCCCACTCTGTGCGGCTGATGAGGCGGAGGATATGCTCGTCGCCCTCGGGATTATACAGAGCATGGCTGAGATCCTGCATCGCCTCGGACTCTGTCGGTTCGCCGGAGAGCCGCAGTTCGATCTCATTCGTTGTCCGCGTCTGCTTACAGATTACCTGGCGGGAATAAATCTTTTTCATGGTATGGTAGCAATAATCGTATTACGGGTTCAGTTTGATATCCTGGGCGTTCATCTGGAGGGTTGTCCGGCCGCGGAAGGTATTTTCCTCCAGATAGAAGCATACATCCACCGGATTGCCGTTTTGGAGGTGCGCCGCCTTGTCTCCCTGACCGAAAGCGATGCCGTCCATGGCGACCACACGGTCGGTGAGATCCAGATGGAGGTGTCTGCCCTCGGAGACTGCGCGGGTATTCCGGTTGTTGATCAGATGGCGGCAGAGGAAGAGCGGACGTTCGTTTCCGGGACCGAAAGGCTCCAGACACTGCAGGATCTTGTACATCTTCCAGTTCATGTCGCTCAGTTCCACCTCCGCCTCTATCTCCAGAGTCGGTCTCTGCTGCGCCGGCGTGATATGGGCAGCCACGTATTCCTCGAACCGGCGTTTGAACTCCGGCAGGTCTCTCATGTGCATGCTCAAGCCTGCTGCAAACTTATGCCCTCCGAAATTGGTCAGCAGATCGCGGCAGGAGTCTATCGCCGTATAGATATCGAAATCGCTCACCGAGCGGGCACTGCCGCTGATGATGTCCCCGTCCGAGGCAGTGAGCACTATCGTAGGACGGTAGTAGGTCTCGGTCAGGCGGCTGGCGGCTATGCCCACCACCCCTTTGTGCCATTCCGGCGAGAAGACAACCGTGGTAAATCTGTCCGCATTCATCGGATCTTTCTCCAATTGGGCGAGCGCCTCATCGGTCGTCTTGGTATCAAAATCCCGACGGTCCTGATTATAGGAGTCTATCTCTTTGGCGAAGCGCAGTGCTGCTTCTGCATCACCGGTGATAAGGAGCCGCACCGCCTCGGCACCGGACTTGATACGTCCGGCGGCGTTGATACGCGGACCTATCTTATAGACTAAATCGCTGATGGTGATGGTCTTGCCTTCTATCCCCGCCACCTGCTTGATCGCCTGCAGTCCTACGGACGGGAAGGCATTGAGCGCCCGCAAGCCGTAGAAAGCAAGGATGCGGTTCTCGCCCGTGACAGGCACTATATCCGAGGCGATGGACATGGCCAGAAGCGGCAGCAACCGGTAAACCTCCTGCATGTCGATGCCGCGCCGCATGGCGTACGCCTGCACCAGCTTGAAGCCCACGCCGCAGCCGCTCAGCTCCTTGAACGGATAGAGACAGTCCCGGCGTTTCATGTTCAGCACCGCCACGGCGCGCGGGATGGTCTCACCGGGCGTATGGTGGTCGCAGATGATGAAATCCACCCCGATGGAACCGGCATATTCCATCTTATCGACTGCCTTGATACCGCAGTCGAGCGCGATGACAAGGGAGCAGCCTTTCTCCTTCGCGGTATCTATTCCCTTGGTCGAGATACCGTAGCCCTCGGTGTAGCGGTCGGGGATGTAATAGACCAGATTGTCGGTCTGGGTGCGGAGGAACGAGTACATCAGCGCCACTGCCGTCGTACCGTCCACATCGTAATCGCCATAGACCATGATCCGCTCATGGTTGTCGATGGCTTGGCATAGACGATCGACCGCCGCTTGCATGTCGCGCATCAGGAAAGGGTCATGGAGACTGTCCAGCGAAGGACGGATATACGCCCTCGCCTGCGCCGCCGTACGGATCCCGCGACGGGCAAGAATACGCGCTGCCACCGGAGAAATCTCCAGTTCGTCACTCAGTCTCACGGCTGCCGACTGCTCCTCGGGAGTGAGTTCTTTTATTTGCCAGTTAATATCCAAAAGCTGTTCATAATTTGTTATCTGACCTCGAAGTCATCGGCGTCCTGCCAGAGCGGCGAAGCGGAACGGTAATGCCGCACCGTTTCTACGGACAGTTCGACTATACGGGTGCCCTCTTCCGCCTCATTGAAGAGCGCCACTTCCTGCAGCCACGTGTTGTACGCCGCCGAGTGCCCGTTATAGACCTCGCCCGTCCCGTCTGTTCCTACCATGTTGACGCCCACCACGAGTGCCTGGTTCTCCGCCGCACGGGCAGGAAGCATGGCGTCCCAGTACTGCACGCGCACTTTCGGCCAGCAGGCGACACAGACGAGTATATCGTACATGTCCGCAGGGTCCTGACGCAGCCAGACAGGGAAACGCAGGTCGTAGCAGACCGCGAGACGGATCTTGGCTCCTTTGTACTCCCACACCTCACGCTGGTCACCGGGCTTGAAGAGCATCGCTTCTCCGCCGTGCTTGTAGAGATGGCGTTTGTCGATATAGCGCGGCGGTACATGGGGAGCAAAGAGAAATCCGCGGTTGCGCAGACCGTCCTCCTCACGGATGATGAGACTGCCCATGATGGCTGTATCATGGGTGTCTGCCATCCGCTGCAACGCAAGACAGGTCGTGCCGCCCCAAGGCTCTGCCAGATCCATGCGGTCGGTACAAAAGCCGGTGGAGAACATCTCCGGCACAACGGCTATGTCCGCCTGACCTTGAATACGCGCCAACCGCTCGTCCAGCGCCCGCACATTAGCCTGCGGGTCTGCCCATACTATCGGGTATTGTAATAACGCTATCCGCATCCGGGAACCGCCTATTTCTTAGCCCCTTTTTTCTCCCCGCCTCCGGCGATGTTCTCACGCATAGCCGTATCGGCTTGTATGTTCTGCATCCGGTAATAATCCATGATACCGAGGTTGCCGTTGCGGAACGCCTCCGCCATCGCCTGAGGAACCAGTGCCTCAGCCTCAATCACTTTGGCACGCGCCTCCTGGGCTTTCGCTTTCATCTCCTGTTCGCCGGCAATTGCCATGGCACGACGCTCCTCCGCCTTCGCCTGGGCGATATTCTTGTCCGCCTCGGCCTGGTCCATCTGCAGCTGCGCACCGATGTTCTTGCCTACGTCAATATCCGCTATATCAATGGAGAGGATTTCAAACGCCGTACCGTCGTCAAGGCCCTTGGAGAGCACGAGTTTACTGATGGAATCGGGGTTTTCGAGCACCTGCTTGTGACTCTCCGCCGAACCGATGGAGCTGACAATCCCCTCGCCTACGCGGGCAAGGATAGTGTCCTCGCCGGCACCGCCGACGAGCTGCCGGATGTTCGCACGTACCGTAACACGGGCTTTGGCAATGAGCTGGATACCGTCCTTGGCTACCGCAGCCACGGGGGGAGTGTCAATCACACGCGGGTTAACCGACATCTGCACCGCCTCGAACACATCGCGACCCGCCAGATCTATCGCCGTAGCCATCTGGAAGGAAAGATCGATACCCGCTTTGTTGGCGGAAACGAGGGCATGTACCACGCGCTCGATGTGTCCGCCCGCGAGGTAGTGAGCCTCCAGACCGTCACGCTTCACCTCCGTCAAACCGGCTTTGTGCGCCTCGATCATACAGTTCACGATCTTGGCAGGCGGCACCTTACGGATACGCATGAGGAACAGTTGTACCAGACTGATACGTACACCGCTCACCACCGCGTTGATCCACAGCATGAACGGTACGTAATAGAAGAAAATACATAGCCCGATCGCTATGAGGGAAACCAAAACAACATTCAATACTTCCATAATTCTTTGTGTATTTTAAATGCATTCAAAATAAGTGAGATTACGACCCAAAAGGGGGTGATTACCGGGTGATTTCCGGGTGATTACCGGGTTCTTCAGCCGACGTCGCCGGAACATCGTCATGCTTTAACTTGTTCTTGGCCAACTCGACGTGGCTGTCTATCTTGCTGTCCAACGCCATCTTGTCAAGCGCTTTGCTGTGGAGAAATCCCCAGATAGCAAGCCCCGAGAGGACCAGACACGCACCTAAAGTAACATAACCCGCCATGCGTCCTATCCATAGCCATGCCAACACTACGGCTGCAACCAGACAACCGAAACCGCCGATGCCCGCAATGCCGAACCCCGGCAATAGGAACATCTCCATTAGTAATAACGCGACGCCCGCGAGCACTAATAATACGACTAAAAAAACGTTCATGCAAATGTTTCGATAAAAAAATTAAAACTATTTTTTTTCAAATCGGGTGCAAAGATACTAAATATCTTTGATATATGCAAGCGTGAGAAAAAAAATTTGCATAAATAAATTAATTATACTACTTTTGCGACAAATTTTCGAGGGTACACCCTAATTTAGAATTATTATGAGCAAGAATCTGGTTATAGTCGAGTCCCCACACAAGGCGGAGACAATCGAGAAGTTCCTGGGCAAAGAATATCATGTGATGAGCAGTCAGGGGCATGTGCGCGATATCGAACCTATCGGCAAAAACTCCTTGGGTATTGATTTTGAGCATGGCTATGCTCCTCATTACACCATTGACGCCCACAAGGAACACCTGATAGAGCAGTTACAGCGAGAAGCCGGAAAAGCGGATACCATATGGCTGGCGTCCGATGAGGACCGCGAAGGAGAAGCCATCGCATGGCATCTCAAAGAAGTACTGCATCTGGACGAAAAGAATACGAAACGTATCGTCTTCCACGAGATTACCAAGACCGCCATCCTGGAAGCCATAGAGCATCCACGGGATATTGACTATAATCTGGTGAACGCACAGCAGGCACGACGGGTATTGGACCGTATCGTAGGCTTTGAACTCTCACCGGTACTGTGGAGAAAAGTGACGACGGGCCTCTCGGCGGGACGCGTGCAATCGGTAGCTGTACGGCTGATCGTAGAGAAAGAGAGAGAGATTGAAGGTTTCAGAGCCTCCTCGTCATACCGTGTTTTTGCCGATTTCATCGGAGTTAACCCGGGTGATGCGTCGGTACTCAAATGCGAGTTGAACCACCGTTTCTCGCATAAGAAAGACGCGATTGAGTTTCTGGAGAGCCTGAACAGCTCGCAGTTTATTGTCCGCGACGTGCAACGCAAGCCGGTCAAACACATGCCGGCACCTCCGTTCACCACCTCTACCCTCCAGCAGGAAGCTGCCCGGAAACTGAAGTTCTCCGTATCCAAGACCATGCGTTTGGCGCAGACCCTGTATGAGAGCGGAAAAATCACATACATGCGTACCGACTCCGTCAATTTATCCACCTTGGCTCTCGCTACAAGCAAAGAGGTCATCGCCGAACAGTACGGTAAGGATTATGTGCACACGCGCCAGTTCCATACAAAAACAAAAGGTGCTCAGGAAGCGCACGAGGCTATCCGGCCTACCTATATGAGCACGCTCTCCGCCGGTAATACCAAAGACGAGCAACGGCTATACGAACTGATATGGAAACGTACCATTGCATCTCAGATGAGTGAAGCCGAGAGCGAAAAGACCACCATCGAGGTTTCGGTTCATGGCTCCAAGTACGCTTTTATCGCTACCGGCGAAGTCGTACTCTTTGACGGTTTCACAAGGGTCTATGTACAATCGACCGACGAAGAGGCGGAGGAGCGGCGCACACTGCCCGCCATGGCACAACGCGAGAGACTGAAATTAGCTGGAGCAGAAGCCATACAGACATATGCCAAACCGCCTTTCCGGTATAACGAAGCGGCGTTGGTGAAACGCATGGAGGAACTCGGCATCGGGCGCCCCTCCACATATGCCACCATCATCGAGACCATTCAGAAAGTGAAGTACGTGGAGCGGGGATCCGTTGCTGGACAGAAACGCGACGTCGCTATCCTCACACTCAAAAACGGAATGGTGCAGGAGAAACAGAAGAGCGAGCTATATGGTGCGGACAACCAGAAACTGCTACCTACCGATTTGGGGAAAGTCACCAATGATTTCCTGGTAGAGCATTTCCCATCCATCCTGAGTTATGACTTCACGGCACACGAGGAGGAGCAATTCGACAAGATCGCAGTCGGGCGTGCTGACTGGGTCAAAACGGTGGACTCCTTCTACAAGACCTTCAAACCGCTGCTTTCTTCGATTCCATCGGGCAAAATAGACGGGCGTCTGTTAGGCAACGACCCGGAAACAGGGCTTCCCGTCATCGCTAAAATAAGCAAAATAGGGCCTTGTGTACAGTTAGGCGATACAGCTGGAGAGAAACCACGGTTTGCCAGTCTGAAGAAAAACCAGTCCATCTATACCATCACACTCAGCGAAGCGTTGGATCTCTTCCGAACTTCCTTGCCCATGACCATCGGCGAATACGAAGGGAAAGAGGTTGTGGTAGGGGAAGGAAAGTACGGACCGTACATCCATTACGATACACTCTATATTTCTATCCCGCGCACGAAAGATCCGTTGAGTCTCAGATTAGAAGAGGCTATCCCGATGATCGAAGAGAAAAAGGAATCCTCGCTGCCTCTCCACGAATGGGGGGACATCAAAGTGCTCCGCAGCAAATACGGAGCATATATCCACACGCCGGAAGGCAACTACCGGATCGCCAAAGGTACGGATGCAGCAGCATTGACAGAGAGCGATGTGAAGCAAATTATCACTCAAACAGAGCCTATTAACCCCGGAAAACACACTTTTAGACAAAAAAGTGCAAAATAATTGCAGAAAAATTTGGTCAATTCAAAAAAAAGCAGTATCTTTGCACCCGCTTTTGTGAGAAAGTGTTGAGGGAACCGGGATTTTCGGTCTCCTGAAGATAGAGAACTCACGAAGAAATCGAGAAGTAGCGCAGTTGGTAGCGCACTACGTTCGGGACGTAGGGGTCGGGCGTTCGAGTCACCTCTTCTCGACAAAAGGATGGTTACGTGACCATCCTTTTGAGTTAATGGTGGCGCATTATGGGAGGTCAGGACGCCCGTTCTGTTCACGATACTGCGTGGGAGTGAGTTTCGTGCGGCGTTTGAAGAAATAGCAGAACGTAGCGTTTTCCGTAAACCCTAATTCGTACGCCACCCGCTGGACTGTCCAGTCACGACGGCCGGTGAGGAGGCGTTTGGCTTTCTCGGTCAGCATCTCGGCAATCCACTCGTTAGGCGTTTTGCCGGTCGAGCGCTGGATGGTAAGCGAGAGGTGTTTGGGGGTCAGATGCAGCTGTTCGGCGTACCAGACCACGGTATGATGGATGTTATAGTTCTTCAGCAGCAGGTCGTAGAACTGGTTGAAGAGCTGCTCGCCGCGCGTGTTGGAGATCTGTACTTTCTCCTCACCCCTGTAACGCGTGAGCGCATAAAACAATATATCCAACAGATTCTCCAGCATGGCTGCACGTCTGGGATGTTCTATCTCGCATAAAGATCGGAGTACTTGTATGATGTCATGTACTTTGACAAACTGTTCCTCGGTCAGCGAGAGGGCGGGACGGTTATGATATTTCTGATAGTCAATGAATGACTCACGGTGGGTAAGGCTCCTGTAGAGCGCAGGAGAGATGATAATGAGCGTGGCACGGTAATCAGGTGAAACGGTGCTATAGGTAAAAATATGGTTAGGTAGCGTCACTCCGACATCGTGCCGTTCAAAGCGGCGAGGCAGCAGATCGTACAAAAAGTCCGCAGTGCCTTCCAAACAAATGCCAATGACCATATTTTCAGTTTGAAAGGGTCTCTCACCGGCAGGCAGTGACTGCACTTCCGTCACTACAACGCCCTGCCGGTCAATGTGGTCTTGTAACTGAACCGGGTGTTTGGCTGTGCTTACCATATAATGATCAAATTAGTACAATGCGCTGTTTTGATAATAAATCCGGTGCAAAGATAGCACTTTTTTTTCGTTCCGCCAAATAAAATGTTACTTTTTATTAATAATTAAGGTGAATACTATAATGTCTGAATGCAAAAAAAGCAGTACCTTTGCAGCCGATTTTTACAGTAATGATCAGATAATAAGGAGATGTCTATGAAAAAGATTGGATTGGTATGTGCATTGGTGGTCGGGATGATCGCCTGCACGGAGAAGAACACACCGGCTAACCCGGGGGACTCCAATAGCGGTAGCACGGAGAACACCGTCATCAACGACACGGCGAAAGTAGAAGTGTCGTCTGATACGGCGAATATCGTTACGATCGTATATAGCAGTTCGTCCGCAACCATCACGGTGCCCTCGCACTTGCTTTCCTACGTAACGGCAGAGCAGTCCGGCGCACATATTACCATTGTGCAGAGCAACACGGAAGCAGTAAACGGCTCGGAGATCACATACCAGCTCAGCGGTACCTCTGCTGACGGCTCGCTGACGCTTGGCGGTTCGTACAAATGTACGGTGTCGCTGGCAGGAGTGACACTGACCAACCCTAACGGCGCAGCCATCCTTGTCACCAACTCCAAGCGCATCCAGCTGTCCGCCAAGAGCGGTACAACCAACACGCTGACCGACTGCGCTTCAGGTGCACAGAAAGCCTGTGTCTATAGCAAGGGGCAACTCCAGCTACAGGGCAACGGCACGCTCAACATCGTCGGCAACACCAAGCACGGCATCAAGAGTGCATCGTATATATCAGTCAAGAACCTGACGCTGAACATCACCTCCACGGTGGGCGATGGGATCAACTGCGAGGAGTATATGGAAATCAAGAGCGGCACGCTCACGCTCTCCGGCATCGGTGACGACGGTATCCAGTGTGACCTCGGTGGCACCACGTCCACGGGTATCACGACGGACCATGAGGATGAGGACACCGGTAATATCTATATCTCCGGCGGTACGGTAACTATAGCTACCTCGGCAGCAGCCTCCAAGGGTATCAAAGCAGCCGGCGACATGTATGTCTCGGGCGGTACGGTCACGGCTACCACTTCCGGAGGCGGTGCATGGGACAGCGAAGAGCTGAAGACCAAGTCCTGTGCCGGACTGAGTGCCGATGGCAGTATGTATATCAGCGGCGGCACACTCACTCTGACGAGCACCGGCGCTGGCGGCAAGGGTATCAGTGTCGACGGTGCGCTGACGGTCTCTGACGCAGCGGTAATCACCGTCTCCACCAGCGGTCAGGCGGTCGTGGCTTCGTCAAGCGGCTCCCTCTCCACGGTGTCTAACTCCAATAGTCTGGATAGGTATTCCACCAACTATAAATCTTCGCCCAAGGGGATCAAGGTAGACGGTGCCATCACTATCTCCGGCGGTAAGATCTCCGTCACGACAAGCGGCGCAGGCGGCGAAGGTATAGAGTCCAAATCGACACTGGACATCACAGGCGGCGAAGTGGCGGTTACCTCATTGGATGACGCCATCAACTCGGCAAGCCATCTGACCGTCAGCGGCGGGTATGTCTATGCCCGTGCGACCAACAACGACGGTATTGACGCCAACGGCAACTGTTACATCAAAGGCGGCCTGGTCTATGCTGTAAGCGCTTCCTCGCCCGAAGTGGCGATTGATGCCAATAGTGAAGGCGGCTACAAGCTCTATGTGCAGGGTGGCACACTGGTTGCTATCGGCGGTCTGGAGAGCGGTGCAAGCCTGACTCAGAGCTGCTATTCCACCTCTTCATGGTCCAGGAACACATGGTATGCCCTGACCGTCGGTAATGACACCTTTGCCTTCAAGACCCCGAGCAGCGGCGGTAGCACCTTGGTTGTCTCCGGTGCTTCGACACCAACGCTCAAGTCCGGAGTGACGGCTTCCGGTACAGCTATCTTTGAGGGTGTGGGTTATTATCCGGCTTCCGTTTCCGGTGGTTCCACTGTGTCGCTAAGCTCTTATTCGGGCGGTAACAGTGGAGGTGGTCCCGGTGGAGGTCCCGGCGGAGGACCCGGAGGCAGATGGTAAACGATGAAGAACGGACAGAACATAGAGACCATCCTCGCGCAGTTTGAGCCGATCAGTCTGGCGCAGATGGAGAGCGTGAAACTAATGAACCGCATCGACACCAAATACGCCGTGCCGATGGCGGTTCTTCCGCTTATATTGGAGGCGGCACAAGCGGACTATTACGCCCAGGAGATAGACGGCAAACGTATTGCAACATATGACACGATGTACTACGACACCGAGTCACTGGATATGTACGTCCGTCACCATGACCGCCAGCTCGTGCGTCAGAAGATACGCGTCCGCCAGTACGTGGACAGCAACCTGACCTTCCTTGAGATCAAGCGCAAGAACAACAAAGGGCGTACGAACAAGAAACGCATCGTCGTCCCGGGGTTCGATATCACCGCGGCAACAGAGTCCGTACTCAAGCACAAGAAGAAAGAGGACGAGCCAATCACCGTGGCGCAGTTCATTGAGTCCAAAAGCCGCTACCACTGGTCGGATATCACGCCGCACTTATGGACGAAGTTCCATCGTATCACACTGGTCAACAAAGCCAAGACAGAACGTCTGACGATAGATATGGACTTGGTGTGGGACAATGTGGTCACAGGCGAGGTCAAGACCTATCCGGACCTTGTTATCGTGGAACTCAAGAGGGACGGCAATGTCCCCTCACGTATGACGGACATCATGCTCAGCCAACGCATCCACCCCTTCAAGATCAGCAAGTACTGTATCGGTACAGCACTCACAACGCCCGAAACGAAGCGCAACCGTTTCAAGAAAAAAATACGCCTCATTGAAAAAATGTTAAATGATTAAATTGTAAATAGTTTTATGTTATTCCAAGTTGATTTAGCGAACCCTACACTGGAGTTCCTGGAGAACGATCCTTCCATCGCAGCCCGCTTCGGTGCAGAGGACAGTATCTCGTACCTGATGCACAACATCGCGGACTTTCTGAATGTCAGCGAGAACCTCATTACGATGCCGTTGATGTTCCTTTTTAATCTGTTGGTCACCTGGCTGCTGATTTACTGCGTGTACTACCGCTTCAGCCGCCGCCGTGACTATTATGTCCAGTTCATGCTTTTCGGCTCCGGTATGTTCCTGTTGCTGTGGCTCATGCAGATTCTGGATATCCAGACAGGATTCGTGCTCGGTCTGTTTGCCATCTTCGGCATGATCCGTTACCGTACGGAGACCGTGCCCATCCGCGAGATGAACTATATGTTCCTCATCATAGCTGTCTCGGTCATCAACTCGCTGAGTCTCAAAGCCGACGGGCTGGCATGGTATTTGCTGATCTTTGCCAACGTGGTAATCCTTCTTATGGCATGGCTGTTTGAGGCATGGCAAGTGCGCAACCACCAGTCAAAGAAGATCATCCTCTACGAGAAGATCGACAACATCAAACCCGAGCGCCGTGCAGAACTGCTCGCCGACCTCAAAGAGCGTACCGGTCTGGATATAGCGGACGTAGAGATCGGACATATCGATTTTCTGCGCGATGTAGCCTATATCAATGTGGTTTATACATTGGAGAAGGGCAAGATCCATAACTCGATTGACCAAATCACGAAGTTCAAACAATGAGAGAGTCGTACAACACAAGCACTCCGGCAGGCAAGCGGTCCAACCGGCTGCTCATAGCCGTTCTGACAGCGATTGTCGCCGTGCAGGCTCTGCCTGTGCAGGCGTGGGACTTCGACCAGACGGCGGCTACCACATCCCATAGTATGCAACTGCGTGCCGGAGCGGAGTTCACCAAGAAATGGCATAACGGTCTGGCACTCCATTTCGGCGAGGACCTGAGGTTCGATATGTTCGATGTGACAGGCGGGGTGACGACCGGCCCTACGTTCAACAAGAGTTATACCAATCTCGCACTGACCTACAAGAACCCGCAGTTCAAGTATATCAAAATCGGAGTGGGCTATACGCTCAAGATCATGGGCAACAAGGACTGGACGAATGTCAATAAATGGATGCGCCACCGCGCACATATCGGCATCACCGGTTCGTACCGCCATGAGCAGTGGTCCTTCTCCCTGCGCGAGCGTCTCCAGACGGAGATCCGCATGGGTTCCATAGACCGGCACATAGCGTCCGGCTACTATGAGCACAACCGTGCCGACCTCTATCTGCGCAGCAAAGTGGAGGTGGCATACCACGCTATGTCCAAGCCGCTGAAGCCTTATATATGGTGCGAGATCGTCAATACCCTTAATGCCAACCCGTTGCAGCAGAAGTATGCCAACAACGACCCCACGCAGCAGGGACATCAGTATATACGCCGCGTGAGGTCGAGCCTCGGAGTGGTCTGGCGGCTCACACAACGCAGTTCGCTGGACTTCTATTACCGCTTCAACTACGGCTACGACAGGGATGTGACGGTCAAGGCGAAGAGCCAGACACTCATACTCACTGAGGAAACAGCCTTCCAGCACGCGATAGGAGTAGCCTATAATTTCGGATGGTAAGTCGGAAATGTAAGCGGAGACTGTACAAGGCAGATGGTAAACAAATTAAATAAACAATGAAAAAGTATCTTTCAATTTCAGTCTTTTGTCTATGTTCGCTGTTCCTTGCCCCCTGTTTCATGCAGGCGCAAAGTCTGCTAACCCCGGAGCAGCTCGCCAAGCGCGAGAAAAGGAAGAACCTGACGGTGAAAGAATGGAACACCGACAGCAAGAGCAAGACAAGGTGGTTGGACCACGTCAAAGTCTATGACAGCCAGGGGCGCTGCGTCGAGGAGATCGAGTACGCTTCCTACGGTCAGCGAAGCCGTGTGACCAGCAAGTACGACGATGTGACGGGCAAAGTGATCGAAGAGGTCGAATACAACGACCGCAACAAACCCGCGCGTATACGCAAGTACGAGTGGAACGCAGACGGCACTAAAGCCAAGCAGTATAACTACCTGCCGAACGGCAAGTTATACTCCGTAAAGGTCTTTGAATACATCTTCAGCGACAAGTGACCGGTTCACCGGTAAACAAAACAAGAGACGCCCGTTAAGGCGTCTCTTGTTTGCTATCCGCCATGCATGGCGGATTGGATTGTTTAATTAGTGGAGCTCAGCGAGGTACTTGATAGTACGTACCATCTGGCTGGTGTAGCTGTTCTCGTTGTCGTACCAGCTAACAACCTGTACCTGATAGGTATCGTCATCAATCTTGGCAACCATGGTCTGGGTGGCATCGAAGAGCGAACCGAACTT
>DFEG01000006.1:33227-33567 GCA_002369075.1 Bacteroidales bacterium UBA3808
AGAGCGAACCGAACTTCATGCCGATTACATCGCTGGAAACGATCTCATCCTCGTTGTAACCGAAGGACTCGTTGGCAGCAGCCTTCATGGCAGCGTTGATACCCTCTTTGGTGATGTCTTTGCCCTTAACAACAGCCACCAGGATAGTGGTAGAACCGGTCGGAGTCGGAACGCGCTGTGCGGAACCGATCAGCTTGCCGTTCAGTTCAGGGATAACGAGACCGATAGCCTTGGCAGCACCGGTGCTGTTCGGAACGATGTTCTGTGCACCTGCACGGCTACGACGGAGATCACCCTTACGCTGCGGGCCGTCGAGAATCATCTGGTCGCCGGTGTAAGC
>DFEG01000006.1:33628-33887 GCA_002369075.1 Bacteroidales bacterium UBA3808
CCGGTGTAAGCGTGGATAGTGGACATGATACCGCTCTGGATAGGAGCATAAGCGTTCAGCGCTGCTGCCATCGGAGCAAGACAGTTGGTGGTGCAGGAAGCTGCAGAAATCACCTTGTCAGCCGGAGTCAGAGTCTTGTGGTTCACGTTGTAAACAATGGTCGGAAGATCGTTACCTGCCGGAGCAGAGATAACTACTTTCTTGGCACCTGCCTGAATATGTGCCTCAGCTTTCGCCTTGCTGGTGTAGAAACCGGTGC
>DFEG01000006.1:33941-38575 GCA_002369075.1 Bacteroidales bacterium UBA3808
TAGAAACCGGTGCACTCCAGCACTACATCAACACCCAGCTCACCCCACGGCAGTTCAGCTGCGTTCGGCTTAGCGTAAATAGTAATCTCCTTGCCGTCAACGATGATCGAACCCGGAGTAACAACAGTCTTGCCGTCCTCTGCGAGGATAGCGTCTTTGTAAGCAACCGTATGCTTACCCTCACCGTACTTGCCTGCGAAACCACCCTGAGCGGTATCGTATTTCAAGAGGTGAGCCAACATTTTCGGGCTGGTCAAGTCGTTGATAGCAACAACCTCGTAACCCTCTGCCTCAAACATCTGGCGGAATGCCAGACGACCAATACGGCCGAAGCCGTTAATAGCTACTTTTGTCATAATGTAGATTAATTTTAGTTATTTGTGTATTAATTGTTTTTGTTACTTTTCACCTTTGCGGTGCAAAGGTACACTTTTTTTATGACATACAAAAATAAATCGTTAAAAAATCTTCATTTTGTTACTTTTATTTGTCAAAAGTGTCTCCTCCGCCCCTTACGGAGAGATTGTGGGGCTATTTACGCCCAAAGTCAGCCGGTATCTCCCCCCAGGCTCTGGTGTCCCACTTGTAAATCGGTGTAGTCCATGTGTTGTCATGCAGCCACATCTCGGCTTTCCTTACCATCATAAAGAGATCCTGGTTGCCGGCATTCCACTCTATCTTGGTCTTGCAGCGTTTCTGACGTACCCACGCCAATGCCGTCACCGAGTCTGTATAGATAACCCAGTTGAGTTTGTACTTCTTGATGTACGCCAAGCCGAGTACCAATGCCAGAAACTCACCGATGTTATTCGTCCCTTGGGCAAAAGGTCCGCGGTGGAACACCTCGGTACCCGTATCGGCAATCACTCCGCGGAACTCCATTACTCCGGGGTTTCCGCTGCACGCCGCATCTACAGCTAATGCCGGTAATATAGGCTTTGTATTTGCCATTTGTAGTGATCCGAGCGGGAATCGAACCCGCATTTGAGCTTTAGGAGAGCCCCGTTCTATCCATTGAACTATCAGACCCGGAGCGTCCTTCCGGCGGAACGGAAGGAGCGGCCTCCGCATAGGATGGTATCGCTTTAACACCTGCTCGGGAATTCCCCGTACTCCTCAAAGGTGTAATTGAGAAAGTCGTTCATCGGCTTGGCAGCGGAAGCAATGTCCGTAATTTTGTCGATGAAATCGGGAGAACACACCATTTCATCGCTCAGCGGTACGCTAAAAGTGTACGTCTTGTGCTTGAGCCATTCGGCGTGCTTGAAGGCGGGGTCAAAGCCGGCAGGCACTTTCTTCAGCCCCGTTCCCCAGTAACTGTCGAAATCCTGACTGAAGTACTTTTTCCATTTCCGGCTCCCCATGATAGCCTCTACCTCTTCATAATTCGCCTCTATCTCCGTCCGCAAGGCCTTGAGCAACTCTTTGCTTGGATCCCATATACCTCCGGCAAACATGCACTGCCCGGGCTGTATATGTACGTAGTAGCCTCCGCGCATGGATTTCTTGCCCCATGTCTTCGGCTGTCCGGGCACGCCGGCAGCGGGAAAACAGCCGAACCACTCTTTGTAGGGCCTTTTGTCCGCCGAGAAACGGATATCGCGGTTGATGCGCCAGATGCAATCTTTCGGCTGAAGCTCTTTCAAGGACGGATCCATCTCTGCCAACCGGCGGATATATTCCGTTGAAAACGCAACAAACCGCTCGCGGCATGCCTGATACCACTCCCTGTGCCCGTCAAACCACTCCTTATTGTTATGGACTGCCAACTCTGCCAAAAACCGCAATGTGTCTTTCATTCCCGATCCGTAGCATTTAATTTCTCCATGCACCGTTTCAATCCGTCCTTCCAATGCGGGATAGCCACACCGAAGGTCTTTTTGAATTTCGATTTGTCCAGCACACTATAATGCGGACGCGGAGTCTTGTATTGGTATTCCTCCGATAAAATCGGCAGAACTTTACAATCCTTGATTCCTGCTTCCTCATGGATTGCGAGTGTGAAATCATACCACGAGCACACGCCTTCGTTCGTGAAATGATAAATACCGCTCAGCCATACCGGTGACTCAATGACCGTAAAGACCGCCTCAGCAAGATCCGCAGCATACGTAGGAGTCCCTATCTGGTCAAAGACGACGCCCAGACAGTCTTTCTCTTTGCCCAATCGGATCATGGTCTTCACAAAATTGTTCCCGAAAGAGGAATACAGCCATGCCGTGCGCAGGATGACAGCATCCGGACAGGTAGCCAGCAGCAGTTTCTCTCCGCGCAGCTTGGTTACGCCATACACGGTACGCGGAGCTACCGGATCGCTCTCCCGGCAGGGCACATGCTCGTCTCCGGAGAACACATAGTCGGTGCTCACGTGTATCACCTTCACTCCCTGACCGCCCAACACGCTCAGCGCCTCCGCGTTGATCTTATTGGCGGTCGCTTCGTCCTCTTCCGCCTTATCCACATTGGTGTAGGCGGCGCAATTAACGATCAGATCAATGCTGTTGGCGTTCACGAATGCCGAGACTGCATCGCGGTCGGTTATGTCCAACATCTGCACGCCTTCGGTCTCCACTACGTCCGTGAAGAAATAGCGGTGCTTGGAGTGCGCGGCACTCAGCACCCGCACCTCGTTGCCCAATTGACCGTTACTGCCTGTTATCAATATATTCATACCGGTGAACCTTATTTTTAAAACGGATTGTCCAAATCTTTCAACAACGGGTGCTTCTTGTCTTTCTCGCTCAGAATACGCAACTCCTCCGGGATCTGCCAGTCAATTGCCAGATCCGGATCGTTCAGCAAGATACCTCCGTCCGCCTCGGGGTGATACAGATTGTCACACTTATAGGTAAAAACAGCCGTTTCGCTCAGAACGGAGAAGCCGTGTGCGAAACCGCGCGGAATAAAGAACTGGCGTTTGTTCTCGTCGCTAAGTTCCACACTATACCATTTGCCGTAAGTGGGACTGTCTTTACGCAGATCCACCGCTATATCCAACACCCTTCCGAGTGTACAGGAGACCAACTTGGCCTGCGTATATGGCGGTCTCTGGAAATGCAGCCCTCTTACCACGCCGTAGGAAGAGCTCGACTGGTTGTCCTGCACAAACTGCGCATTTATCCCAGCCTCGCGGTAGCGCTGCTCGTTGTAGGTCTCCACGAAATAACCGCGCGCATCTTTGAATACCTGCGGCTCGATAACCAACAAACCTTCGATGGGAGTACTTATTATATTCATATCTGCTTTTTTGTCTGCTTGTATTTTCAGTTCTCTGAAAAAGTGTGCAAATTTACAATATTTTTTTAACATACGCAAGCGCATAAGTGTTTTTATGTGAAAAAAGTACGCATTTTTGCCCAAAAAAGAAAAAAATCTCCATACGGCTACCGATTATCAATTATTTTTTGTACTTTTGCACCGCAAAACGAAAAAAGGACATGCCACGTCATTGGAGTCTTCTGCCGGCGGAGGAGAAAGCCAATACACTGACCCATTTCTTTCCGCTTCTGGCGAGCATGGTGCTCGTCGTACCGTTGATGCACGCGGCGGTCGTTTCGTCCATCGCCCTCCCTGTCCATAACATAACCGGAGCGGCTCTTTTTGCAGCGGGCATGATTCTGATGTACACCTCTTCGACTCTTTACCACTGGGCGCTTGATCCCGTGAGCAAAGCCCGTCTCCGCATCTTCGACCATATAGCGATCTATGCGATGATAGCCGGTTCCTATTCGCTTATCTGTCTCTCGGTTGTCGGCGGATGGCTCGGACGGGTGCTTTTCATCTTCCTCTGGACGTGCGTTTTCACCGGTGCTATCGGCAAAATCGTGGCTTTGGGAAAGCACCCCAAACTATCCCTTGCACTATATCTCGCGATGGGATGGGTGGCATTGCTCATGATTGTTCCCATGTGGCGCAACATGTCCCACGCGGCTTTCTTCTGGGTCTTTGCGGAGGGCATTGCCTATACCACCGGAGCCTATTTCTTCAACAAGGACGAGGAACACGCTTTCTATCATGCCGTCTGGCATATATTCATCGTTTTAGGCTCTGCCTGCCACACGGTAGCCACCTTTCTGATACTCCTGTAATGGAGCAAAAGGTGTTCTTTTTGACACTTTTTACAGAAAAATTGTGTATCTTTTGCTTTTTTGCGCAAAAGGCAGTAACTTTGCATATTCGTTTAACATTATTGTCTTAACGGTATGCGTATGAAAAAGCTTTACTTTCTTGTTGCGTCCTGTCTGGTAGCCGGCATGGCGCAAGCCGATTTGTCGGAGGATTTCAATTCCCTGAGTTCCGGTTCCTGGTCCGCAGAAACAGAAGTATCTCTGCCTTCGGGCACATGGACTTTCGGTGGTGGCGCCCTGCGGAATAGTTCCAGTAATGTAGTCTCCATTAAATTCAATTCTGATGGGGCGTATATGATTACACCGGCGACAGATAGTATCGCTTCGATTGAGTTCAAATACCGCTCGGGCGGCAGCAAGAAACAGGTGGAGATTGCTTATCAGATAGGTTCCGGCAACTGGCAGGCTGTGGATACGCTGGTTATCAATTCGTCCTCCAGCGCTTTCTCTTCCTATTCGCTGAAACCGGGGCTGGACTCCGCGCTTAACGTCCGCGTGCGTATCAAG
>DFEG01000007.1 GCA_002369075.1 Bacteroidales bacterium UBA3808
GGAACGGCAGTATTGGTTCTGGGCGGTTGTGGAACGGCCCTGTTTGGACATGTTGGTTTTCTGGGCGTAGCCCTTGCGTTCGGTCTGACGATCGTCGCTGCGGCTTACGGAATAGGCCACATTAGTGGCGCACATCTGAATCCGGCTGTTAGCCTGGGTGTTTTTGTGAACGGTCGTATGTCCGCGAAAGAGATGTTCTGCTACTGGTGTGCACAGATCCTCGGCGCTATCGCTGCGGCTGCAATCCTTTTCGGTATCGCTAAATCCGCTGGTATGGAAATCGGTACGTTTGCCGCTAACGGATACGGAGATTTCTTCAGCGCAGCTGATGTAGAGGCTGGCTATCTGCAGACTAATGTTTGGGGTGCTTTTGCTACTGAGTGCGTCCTGACGTTTGTCTTCCTGATGGTTATTCTTGGAGTAACGGACAGCAAGCACGCTAACGGTGCTTTCGGTGGTCTGGCAATCGGTCTGACTCTGACCCTCATCCACTTGATCTCTATTCCGTTGACCAACACCTCGGTTAACCCGGCTCGTTCGATCTCGCAGGCTCTCTTCTCCGAGAACGCACTCGCTCTGCCGCAGCTCTGGCTCTTCATCGTTGCTCCGCTCGTTGGCGCAGCGCTCGCCGGACTCTGCTACAAGTGCATCACCTGCGAAGGAAACTGCAAGAAATAAGAGCATCTTCGGCCTCGCGATAACTCAGTTTCTCGATTTATCGAAAAATCTCAAAAAAATGGCATACCTCTTGCGTATGTCGTTTTTTTATTGTAATTTTGCAGCGCAAAATGCACCGCCGGCACCGGCAGCGTAAAAAAGCGGATAAAATATAGAAATATAAAAGCGCGAAGCGTTGCGCAAAAACATATTAAAATAATAAGCATTACTATTATTTCACTTTTACCGAAAGCCCTGCGAAAGTTTACGGATATAAAGCACTGGAATAATCAGTAAAGGCGACCTGTGTATAGGTATGCCTTTTTCCACTATAATAGATGCTTACACGAATAGTGTGAGTTTCTTAAAGTGGAAAAAGGTTTCCTTCGCAGGGCTACCTTGGTAAGTGATAAGAGGCTCACGCTTTTTATTGCTGTGATTGATAGTTATGCACAAACAACTATCAATCTATGGCTCTAAAGGATTTAGCACAGGCTAAGGATGCAAAGAAAGACGAGTTCTATACTCAATTGGATGATATTTCCAAAGAACTCAAATACTATGCACAGTACTTTCAGGGGAAAGTAGTGCTGTGTAATTGTGATGATCCGTATGAAAGCAATTTCTTCAAGTATTTTGCTCTCAACTTCAATCGATTAGGTCTTAAGAAACTGATTGCTACTTGCTATGATGGTTCACCGGTTGCTGGAGACGAACTGCCTTTGTTGTTTGAGATAGAAGAAACCGAGCCGAAGAAAATTGCTTACAAAGTAGAGATTACCGAAGTTCTGGATTACAACAACGATGGAGCCGTAAATCTGGCGGATGTGCAATACTTAATCCAAAATGACAAAAACGTACTTTCGCTGCTCAAAGGGAATGGTTCGTTTGATAGCCCGGAGTGTATCGAATTACTCAAAGAAGCAGATATAGTAGTCACAAATCCACCTTTCTCTTTATTTCGTGAATATCTCTCATTATTAGAAAAGTACAATAAACAATTCCTAATTATTGGAAATACTAACGCTTTGAAATATAAACTTACTTTCAAAATGTTCCAAGACGATAGAATCCGTACTGGCTATACGAATTTTAATGTGGGAATGTTTTTCCAAGTGCCCGATAATTGGGAAAAGTTCCATCATATAGAAAATGGTAAAAAGATGGCACGTGTATCAACTTCATGCTGGTTTACAAATTTGCCTGTAACTAGGCACAATGAGGATTTAATTTTATATAAACAATATATTCCAGAGGAATATCCAGAATTTGATAATTATAAAGCAATAAATGTTAATACATACACAGATATACCTTGCGACTATGAAGGTGTAATGGCAGTGCCAATTACTTTCCTAGACAAATACAATCCCGAACAATTTGAAATCATTTGGACTACGGATAGAGGCGGAGACGGTTACTTAGAGGATTTCAAAAAGCCTTGGGATAGATATGATGCGCCTGTTTTGCAGGGGAAAGGTTTATACACTCGTATATTAATCCGCAATAAAAAACCACAAAAGCCATGAAGATAGAATTACATGAAATCCGCGTGCGGGAATTGTGCGCGGGGTATAAGGAAGGTATCGTCGGCTACGGCGGACGATTGAATATCCGCCCGAAATACCAGCGTGAGTTTGTCTATGACGAAAAACAGCGCAATGCTGTCATGGACACCGTTTGGCAGAATTTTCCGCTGAACGTCATGTATTGGGTCAAGACAGATGGCACAGACGGTATCGAATATGAAGTGCTGGACGGTCAGCAGCGGACAATTTCCATCTGCTCATTTATAGCAGGCGAGTATATGATGAATTTTGACGGAAACTTGCTCGGTTTCAATAACATGACCATTGAACAGCAAAACCGTATTCTCGACTACAAACTGCAAATATATATCTGCGAAGGAACGGACGAAGAGAAACTGAAATGGTTCCAGCGCATCAACATCGCCGGCGAGAAACTCAAAGAGCAAGAGATTCGCAACGCCATCTATTCCGGTTCGTGGGTGACACAAGCCAAACGCCGTTTCTCCAAGACAGGCTGTGTGGCATACAAAATCGGTTCGGACTTCATGAACGGTTCGCCTATCCGCCAAGACTATTTTGAGACCGCACTCAGCTGGATAGCCGACAAACAAGGCATAACGATTGAGCAATACATGGCGCGTCATCAGCACGACACGGACGCCGACGAACTATGGCAGTACTACCAAGATGTCATCCATTGGATCGAAAAACTCTTCGGGCGCAAGTACAAGAAAGAGATGAAAGGCGTGGAATGGGGTCTGTTGTATAACAAACACAAAGACACTACATTAACCGCTACGGCTATCAGCGAGCAGATGGCAAAACTGATGGCGGACTCCGATGTGCAGAAGAAAAGCGGTATCTTCGCTTATATCTTAGACGGCGACATCCATCATCTGGGTATCCGCACTTTTGATGCGAACACGCGCCGAGAGGTCTATGAACGGCAAGGCGGCAAGTGTTCTATCTGCGGCAAACCGTTTGATATTGAGGTTATGGAAGCCGATCATATTACGCCTTGGTCGCAAGGTGGTCATACTACGCCAGACAACTGCCAAATGCTCTGCCGCGATTGCAACCGCCGCAAAAGCAGCAAGTAGCTTAAGGGAATGAGAGCTCGGCGGAATAGCGCCGAGAGTTAAACCAGCGGGATATAATCCCGCGGAATGAACATACGAAAGGCAGCGAGAAATCCGCTGCCTTTTTTGCGGCATCGGATGCCATCCGACGTAAAACCAAGAGGAAAGAGGAAGCGCGCCAGCGGAGGTGGCGCGCACAGAACACCGAGGGGCGAAAAAAATGCAGAGAAAAATAAAAAAAGGGAAAGAAAACCTAAAAAATATCATCAAAATTTGCGTATGTCAGAAATTTTTTGTATCTTTGCAGAAGATTTTAGAAGTTCAACAGATTTTCGGTAGATTTTAGTCTTTTGGGGCCGTGGTTTTTGCGGTTTTGTCCAAATATCGTCACGTGATAATACCGTGAATAACCAAACAATATCTAAAATATTACCAAAGAATAACTAAAGATTTACCAAAGAAAAGATAAGGAAAGATAGGTAAGTCAATCATAAAAAACAGGCAAGTCAATCATAAAATGAGAACAGTATTTCTATCTGTTCACGAATTAAGCGAATTAAACGAATTTTTTTTCTGTTCACGAATTAAGCGAATTAAACGAAATAAAAAAGCGCAAAATATAAGAAGTCGGAATAAAAAAACGCAAAATTAAACGAAATAAAAAGAAAGGAGAAAGGATATGTCAAGAGTAACATTAAGTCCGGGGATAGATACATGGAGAGGAAAAGTAAGCGGGAAATCGGGAATGACCATGCGTATCAAATCTTATCGTGACGATGAGGGGAATATCGTTAAGATGGGTCCGCAGGAGTATTACCGCAAAGACAAGCGTGATTTTAAACGCCATCCGCGGAGCGAGAAAGAAGAAGCGCAGAGGTTGGTGTGGCAGGAGGTTTGCCGAGAGGCAAGTGCGATTGTGAAAGACAAGAACCATGCAAGGTATGCGGAGTTGCGGGCACGATGGAATGCGCAATTCAAAGAAAAGCCGGATGCGTTTTTGAATGAGGGGTTGGCGGAAAAGAAGGTTTACGGGATGTTTCCGGTGTTTGTGCGGATGGTACTTCTGAAGGAGAGAAAAGGGTAGAGGGGGAATAGTCGCGCCAGCAGAGGATAAATTACTCCAAATCGATGTGCTCCGCTTGGACGGGGGAGAAGAGGAAGAGCGATGCGGATTGCGAGAAGCGGTCCGCATTTTCTGTGGTCAGATAGCGGCACGTGCCGCCTTGGGTGAGTTGGGACTCGTACTCGGGATGGCGGACCAAATAATCAGCCAGACTCTTTGCCTCCAGAGAGCCCTGCGAGATAACGGATATTTCGTGACCGCCTTCGGCTGTAAGACCGCGTTGCTGTAAGACCGCGTTGCTGTAGGAACGCTCGCGTTGCCCGCTGTAGGATTCCAGCCATTGCTCTATTTTAGGCATCAGCAACGGATAGTGCGTGCAACCCAGAATCAAGGTGTCTATCTGCGGATCTTTCTCCATGATCTGGCGCATATACAGGTCCACGAAATAGTCTGCGCCTTCATGCTGATGCTCTCCGTTCTCAATCAAAGGAACCCACAGCGGACAAGCCTGTTGGGTAATTGATAATTGACAATTGACAATTGACAATTTCTCTAATTCGAGGACGTAGCTCTCGGAGCTGACGGTAGCCGGTGTGGCGAGGATGCCGACATGTCCGGTCTTCGTGATAGAAGGCACGGCTTCCACCGTGGGACGAATAACACCCAGGACATTTACCATCTGGTCATTTATTAACGGCAGGTCCTTTTGCTGGATAGTGCGGAGAGCTTTGGCGGAAGCGGTATTGCAGGCTAAGATGACCAACGCGCAATCTTGGGAGAAGAGGTATTTGACGGCTTGGAGGGTGTAGCGGTAGATAACATCGAACGAGCGGGTACCGTACGGTGCACGCGCATTATCACCCAGGTAGAGGTAGTCGTACCGGGGCAGTTCTCTGCGGATCGAATCCAAAATGGTCAATCCGCCATAACCGCTGTCAAAAATACCAATGCGCATGATTTCGGATGCAAAATTACTACAAAAAAGCAGAATATGCAAATAAAAGTTCGTTTTTTGTCAAAAAAATGGCATAATTCTTGCATATGTCAGAAAAAAATAGTAATTTTGCACGCTAATATGCGAGTATTACAATACATTGTAAAAAATAACTAAAAATATACGTATATGAAATTCAATGTTTCGAGTTCAAAACTCTTTTCACAATTGCAGGCTGTGAGCCGCGTGATTAACAGCAAGAATGCGCTGCCGATTTTGGACGACGTACTCTTTGATTTGGTGGGTAATGAATTGAAATTGACCGCTTCCGACGGTGAGACGACCATCCGCACGAGTGTAGAGGTGGAAGGCGCAGAGGGCGCAGGCAAAGTGGCGTCAGCTGCCAAACTGCTGCTGGAGACCCTGAAGGAGTTCAGTGAGCAGCCGCTGGCTTTCACGATAGACGAGAACAACTTTGCGGTGAACATGGTGAGCCAGAACGGTACCTATTCGTTTGTGGGTGTGAACGGCAACGAGTATCCCGAGATGCCGTCGTCGGAGGCAGGCGCACAGACGATCACCATGCCGGCGAGTGTGCTGCAGAGCGCAATAGAGAAGACCATTTTCTGCACCGCGGACGACGAGTTGCGTCCGGTAATGAACGGTATCTTCTTTGATATAACGGAGGACAAAGTGACGATGGTGGCGACCGACGCTCACCGCCTGGTCCGTTACGTGAACACGGGCGTTGCAGCCGGCGTGACTGCGAACTTCATTCTGCCGAAAAAACCGGCAGGGTTGCTGAAGAACCTGCTGGCGAAGTCGGAGGAGGATGTGAAGGTCACTTTCGGTGCCAAGAACGCCGCTTTCGAGTTCGGCAACACCATTGTAGTATGCCGTCAGATAGAGGGCCGTTTCCCGAACTACAACGCCGTTATCCCGCAGAGCAACCAGAATGTCGTGACGGTGGACCGTCAGACGATGATCAACGCCTGCAAGCGTGTGGCAGTGTTCGCCAATAACGGCACCGCGCAGCTGCGTCTGGCGCTGAGCGAGAACCAGATCAAGATCTCGGCACAGGACATTGACTTCTCGACGAGTGCGGAAGAGACGGTCGCCTGCAGCTATAACGGTGCGCCGATGGCTATCGGTTTCAAGGCTCCGTTCCTGATCGACCTGCTGAGTTCGATCGCGAGTGCGGACGTGCAGCTCAAACTGGCTGACCCTGCCCGCGCCGGTCTGATCCTGCCGGCTGAGAACGCGGAGGGTGAAGATGTGCTGATGTTGCTGATGCCGATGTTGCTGAACGATTAAAAGACCCCTCCCGACCTCCCCATAGAGGGGAGGAGAAAAATCCAAATAGAATGAATTACCGCAAATTATCGCAACAAGAGATTGCACAGTTGGAGGCACAGGGCTGCTCTGCGGAGAACTGGGCGGAGATAGAGGTGGCGGAGGAGTTCGATGCCAGCTTTGTGAAGAACACCCATTTTTCGGGCCGTAACAGGCTCGGTGTCTTCCGCCGTGAGATCAGTCTGCCGGGCGGATTGAGCGTCCATTCGGGGATCTATAATGCGACCCTGCATAACGTGGAAGTAGGTGACGATGCGCATCTGTACAATATCCACAATTATATCGCCAACTACCGTATCGGCCGTAACACCTGTATCGAGAACGTCAATGCGATTCTCGTGGACGGGCGCACGACGTTCGGTAACGGTGTGCGCGTGCCGGTGATGAACGAGGGCGGAGGACGCGAGATACCGATCTTCAACGAACTCAGCGCGAGTCTGGCATATATTCTGACGCTGTACCGCCACCGCCCGCAGATGATTCACCGGCTGGAGCATATGATTGATGCGTATGCCGAGGCGCAGGCGGCGGAAACCGGTTTTATAGGTGATAATGTGCGGATCCTCAACTGCGGTTCGATCAAGAATGTCAAGATAGGCGATTGTGCCGTGCTGAAGGGCGTGAGCCGCCTCAAGAACGGTACCGTCAACTCCAACGAGACGGCACCCGTGCGTCTGGGCAGCGGCGTCAAGTGTACGGATTTTATCATTGCTTCGGGTGTGGAGATAGGCGACTCGACGCTGGTGGAAAAATGTTTCGTAGGGCAGGGCTGTGTCTTCGACAAGCACTACTCGGCGGGCGAGAGCCTGTTCTTCAGTAACTGCCAGGGCATGCACGGCGAGGCGTGTGCCATTTTCGCCGGTCCATATACGGTGACCCACCACAAGAGCACGCTGCTGATTGCCGGTATGTTCTCGTTCATGAACGCCGGTTCGGGCAGCAACCAGAGCAACCATATGTACAAGCTGGGACCGATTCACCAGGGGGTTGCCGAGCGCGGGTCCAAGACGACAAGCGACAGTTATCTGCTCTGGCCGAGCAAGATCGGCGCATTCTCGCTGGTCATGGGACGCCACACGCACCACGCGGACACTTCCGATCTGCCGTTCTCGTACCTCATTGAGAACAACAGCGAGAGTTATCTGGTGCCCGGTGCCAACCTGCGTACCGTAGGTACCATCCGTGACGCGCAGAAATGGCCGAAACGTGACAACCGCAAGGATCCGCATAAACTGGACCAGATCAACTTTAACCTGCTGAGCCCTTACACGGTTCAGAAAATGTGGCGTGGACGCGAGGTGCTGGACGAGCTGGTGGCGTTGGGCGGCGAGAACACGGAGGTGTACGGTTATCAGAACTGTAGGATCCGCAACTCGTCCCTCAAACACGGCCGCGAGCTCTACATGATCGGCATCCGCAAGTTCCTCGGCAACAGCCTCATCAGCCGGCTGGAGAAGAGCGAGTGGCACACGATGGACGAGCTACGCGCGGCGCTGAGGCCGGACAGCAAGAAGGGGCTGGGCGTCTGGGTGGACCTCGCCGGACTGATCGCCCCGAGAGGCGAAGTGAGCGTGCTCATGGACGACATCGAGAACGGAAAACTTGGGCTTGAGGACATCCGGAAACGGCTTGAAGAGATGCACGCCAACTACTACTCGTACGAGTGGAGCTGGGCTCTGGAGCATCTGGAGCAGGTTTGGGGATGCAGCGTGGAGGAAGTGACGCTGGAGCAGATACGGAGAACCGTGACGGAGTGGAAAGAGGCCGTCGTGAGCCTCGACAAAATGGTCTATAACGACGCACGGAAGGAGTTTGACCTCAACAGCCAGACGGGCTTCGGCGCGGATGGCGACCGCAAGACCGCAGAGGCGGATTTCGAGGAAGTACGCGGTTCGTTTGAGTCCAACTCGTTTGTCAAGGCGGTACTCGAACACATAGAGACAAAGACCCGATTGGGCGATGGCATATTAGAGAAACTGGGGCAGCTATAGCGACCGGGACAACCGGTGAGGTTAGAGACTGACACAACAATGAGCGAAGCAAAAGTAACCATATTGGGCTGCGGGAGCGCCAAACCGACGAAGACCACTTCTCCGTCCGCACAGCTGGTGGAGATGGGCGACAAGTCGTTTCTGGTCGATTGCGGCGAAGGGGTGATCCTGACGATGCAGAAGTTAGGGATCCGCACCGGCAGGCTGTACAATATCTTCATCTCGCACCTGCACGGGGACCATTGCTTCGGGCTCATCGGTCTGCTGACGACGCTCGGCATGCTCAAACGGACACAGCCGATGCACATATACGCCCATCCGGACCTGGAGAAACTGCTGACGCCGCTCTTGGAGTACCACGCGAACGACCGGTTGTATGAGATTATTTTCCATCCCATCAACCCGCGCAAGCATGAGGTGATCTTCGAGGACAGGACGGTGAGCGTGGAGACGGTGCCGCTGAAACACGGCGTGCCGACCTGCGGGTTCCTGTTCAAGGAGCGCCACCGCGTGAAGCACGAGGACGGTACCTTCACCTACGAGACGCGCAAACGCTATGCCTATTGTTCCGACACGCAGTACAGCGAGAAGATCCTGCCTATCATCGAGGGCGTGGAGACACTCTACCACGAGTCCACGTTCCTGCAGTCGATGGCGGCGCGGAGCAAAGAGGTGAAGCACTCGACCGCTGCCGACGCTGCGACGATCGCGCAGAAGGCGGGTGCGGGCAAACTGATATTGGGGCATTACTCCGCGAGGGTGGAGGACCACAGCCTGTTCCTCGAAGAGGCAAAACCGATCTTCGGGAACACGGTTCTGGCGGAGGAGAACGATGTAATAGAGTTATAAATCACCAGTCACCAATGGCAAAACCTTCCATCCAATATGTCTGTTCGTCCTGCGGCGCCAAAGCTCCGCAGATGCTCGGCCGCTGTCCGGTGTGCGGAGAGTGGGGTACGTACGAAGAGGAAGTACAAGAAACAGGCCGGAATATCGGTATCTCGAAATATCGGAATATCGATAAGAAAAACACCCCGAAACGCCTTCAGGAGGTCGAGGCGACGGAGGAGATGCGGATGGACATGAGGAACGGTGAACTCAACCGCGTTTTAGGCGGCGGTCTGGTGCCGGGCAGTCTGGTGCTGTTAGGCGGCGAGCCGGGTATCGGCAAATCGACCCTCGCCTTGCAGGTGCTGATGCAGCAGGGCGAACGCAGAACTTTCTACGCCTCGGGCGAGGAGAGCGTACGCCAGCTCAAGCTGCGCGCCGAGCGTATAGCCGGCAATGCCGAGAACCTCTACATATCGTCCGAGACCTCGCTGGAGCGGATTCTGGAGCAGGTCAAAGAGATAGAACCGGAGATCGTAGTGATAGACTCCATACAGACCATCGGCACAGAGGCTGTCGAAGCGACCATCGGTTCGCTGAGCCAGGTACGCGAGTGTGCGGCACGCATCATGGAGTTTGCCAAAACACGCAATATCCCGTTCATCATCATCGGGCATATTAACAAAGAGGGTTCGCTCGCGGGACCGAAGGTGCTGGAGCATATCGTGGACACGGTGCTGCAGTTCGAGGGCGACCAACACAACATGTACCGTATTCTCCGGGCGCAGAAGAACCGCTTTGGCTCGACCTCGGAGCTCGGTATATACGAGATGCGCGGGGACGGACTGCGGGAAGTGACGAACCCCTCCGAACTCCTGCTCTCGACCTCCCGCGAGGGGCTGTCGGGTATCTCCATCGCCGCGGCGGTGGAAGGAGTGCGCCCGTTCCTGATCGAGGTACAGGCACTCGTCTCGTCTGCCGCGTACGGTACGCCGCAACGCGCATCGACGGGCTTTGACGGAAGGCGGCTGAACATGCTGCTGGCGGTACTGGAGAAACGGATCGGATTCAAACTGCTGCAGAAGGACGTGTTCCTCAATATAGCCGGCGGACTGCGGGTACAGGATCCCGCAATCGACCTCGCGGTACTGGCAGCCGTGCTGAGCAGTAACATGGACATCGCCTTGGACGCAGGCACATGCCTCTGCGGCGAGGTGGGACTGGCGGGCGAGATACGCCCTGTGAACAGGATAGAACAACGCATCGCGGAGGCGCAGAAATTAGGCTTCCGGCGGATACTGATACCCGCGGAGCAGAAACTGGACACCAAGCGCTTCCGGATAGAGGTGCTGCCCGTGCAGCGCGTGACCGATGCGTTCAGGATATTGATAAAGAGTTGAGAAAGGGAACGTGAGAAAAACATACGCTATATTAGTCTGTGTCTTATGCGTGGTGCTCGGAGCCGGACAGGTTTCAGCACAAGGGCAGCCTTACCTCTGCGAGATAGGCCTGCAGGGCGGCTGCGGCTATTACGTGGGAGACGCAGCTCCGCATATATTTATGAACGTGCGCGAGGCGTACGGCGCACATTTCCGGTATAAGTTCACCAAACGGTGGGCTGTACAGGCCAAGTTCTCCGGCCAGCGCATAGCGGGAAACCAGTTCACGATGCGCGGAGAGAAACTGGACTCCCGGTGGTCGAACAGGCTGTATAACGTCGATCTGGCGGGCGAGTTCAACTTCTTCCGGTTCGGGGAAGCCAACAAGTACGACAAGCGCATCAAACCCTACACGCCCTATATCTTCCTGGGTATCGGCGTGGGGATGTACAACGACATGACGGCGGACGGCTCGCGGAAACTGACGGCGGCGGGATATATACCGCTGGGAATAGGGTTCAAATGGAAGTTCGCGGACTTCGTGGGACTGAATATCGCGTGGCAGCACAACATCTATTTCTCGGATGACATAGAGGCGCAGAACACGCTGAATGACAAGCATCATCTGAACGGCTGGAACTGGATGAACTGCGACCTGACGGGTATGCTCACGGCGGGTATAGTCTTTGAGTTCGCCAAAGCGCCGAAACCCTGTAGAATATGTAATTGGTAAGAAAATGGAATATAAAGAAATGATAGACAAAGACCGTCTGCCGCGGCATATTGCCATCATCATGGACGGCAACGGACGGTGGGCGAAGAAGCAAGGTCTGGCGCGTATGTTCGGACACAAGCAAGGCGTGGAAACGGTGCATAATATCACCGTTGCCGCTACCCGGCTGGGGATTGAATACCTCACGCTCTATACGTTCTCTACGGAGAACTGGAACCGTCCGAAGGAGGAAGTGGACGCGCTGATGACACTGCTCGTGGATACCATCGTGAAGGAGACGCCGACGCTCATGAACAACAATGTCCGCCTGCAGACCATAGGCGACATAGAGCGCCTGCCGGAGGGCACGAAGCAGAAGTTCCTCGGCTGCATAGAGCAGACGGGCAGTA
Source organism: Bacteroidales bacterium UBA3808 (assembly GCA_002369075.1). Lineage (GTDB taxonomy): Bacteria > Bacteroidota > Bacteroidia > Bacteroidales > Paludibacteraceae > Colicola. Next base: position 11,936 of record DFEG01000007.1, read on the forward strand.
ACACGGGGCTGACGATGGTCATCGCCCTCAGTTACTCGGCGCGGTGGGAGATCACGGAGGCGGTGCGCACTGCCGTGAAGCTCGCGCAGGACGGCAGGATGCGCGCGGAGGACGTGAACGAACAGCTCGTCTCTTCACTCATGACCACGAAGGCAATGCCGGACCCCGACCTGCTCATACGCACCAGCGGGGAGTACAGGATAAGCAACTTCCTGCTCTGGCAACTAGCGTACAGCGAACTCTATTTTACCGACTGTCTCTGGCCTGAGTTTACTGAAGAGGAGTTCTACAAGGCGATTGTCGATTACCAGAAGAGAGAGAGACGGTTCGGCAAGACCTCGGAGCAGATCAGGAAATAAAATGACGAATTACTAATTACGGATTAGCATTGCGTAGATTCATCTATATATTATGGGTAGTCCTGTTCGCACTTCCCGTACTGGCGCAGAGTGACAGCGCCGCCCTGCCTCCGGTGGAGGAGGACCGGGCGGTGCCGGAGATCGAGTACGGACTGACGCGCAAGACCTACGAGATAGCAGGCATAGAGGTGCAGGGGGCGGACAGTTACGAGGACTTCGTACTAATCGGCTTCTCGGGACTCGCGGTGGGAGACAGGATAGAGGTGCCGGGCGACCAGATCACCAAGGCGATCAGACGCTTCTGGAAACAGGGGCTCTTCTCCAACGTCAAGATACGGGCGAAGAAAATAGAGGGCACGAAGATCTGGCTCGTCATCGAGCTGGAGCAGCGCCCGCGTATCAGCGAGGTCAGGTACGAGGGACTCAAGAAAAGCGAACGGGAGGATGTGGAAGTGAAGGCGGGTATACGGCAAGGCAGCCAGATGACGCCCAACCTCGAGGACCACGCCAAGACGGTCATCAAGAAATACCTGGCGGAGAAAGGATTCCATAACGCCGAGGTGCATGTTATCCAGCGCAACGACCAGGACCGCCCGGGGTACGTGAGAGTGCTCATCGGAGTGGACAAGAAAGCCAAAACCAAGGTCGGCAAGATCTATATCACCGGTAACCATGCCCTGACACACCGCCAGATAAACAAGGCGATGAAGAAGACCAATGATAACGACATTGTCAACCTCTTCCGGTCCAAGAAGTTCGTCACCGAGGAGTACGAGAAGGACAAGCAGGCGGTGATTGAGAAGTACAACGAGTACGGATACCGCGACGCCTATATCGTGGCGGACTCCGTGGTGCCCAACCCGGAAGATCCGGACCGAGTCGATGTCTATATGACCATCAGCGAGGGAGACAAATACTACATCCGCTCCGTCAAGTGGGTCGGCAACACCGTCTATCCCTATGAGTTCCTGGATGCCACGCTGGGCGTCAAGCCGGGCGATGTGTACAACCTCAAGACACTCAACGACCGTCTGACCAACGACGATGACGCCGTCAGCAAACTCTATACCGACAACGGCTATCTCTTCTTCAATGTCGAGCCCGTCGAGGTCAATGTCTCCAACGACTCGATTGATTTCGAGATGCGCATGTACGAGGGCAAACCGGCTACCATCAACGAGATAAGAATAGAAGGAAACACGCGCGTGTACGAGCACGTGGTACGACGCGAACTGTACACCAAGCCCGGGCAGCTCTACTCACAGTCGGACATCATGCGCTCGCTGCGTGAGTTGGCGCAGATGGGGCACTTTGACCAGGAGAAACTCGTGCCGGACATCCAGCCGAACCCCGAGGACGGAACCGTGGACATAACCTACAAGCTGGAGACCAAATCCTCCGACCAGATTGAGTTCTCGCTCGGATGGGGCGCGACAGGTCTCGTGGGATCGCTCGGACTGAAGTTCACCAACTTCGCCATACAGAACCTCTTTAACAAGAAATCTTACCGCATCGTGCCGCAGGGAGAGGGACAGACCTTCTCTATCAACGCCCGGACGAACGGTATCTATTATACTTCGGCGTCGATCTCCTTCCTCGAACCGTGGTTGGGTGGTAAGCGCCCGAACAGCCTGAGCGCAAGTATCTATTTCGCTAACCAGACCGGCTACTCCAGCCGTTACCAGAGAGCCTACCAGAACCTCTATAACACCTATTCGGCGTATTACAACTACTCCGGCAACAGCAATTACTATCAGCAGCTGGCGGAGTCTGAGGCGGACAGGGACAAATACCTGCGTACACTCGGTGTCTCCATCGGATACGGAAAGAGGCTCAAATGGCCCGATGACTACTTCACGTTCTATGGAGAGATCAGCTACCAGCTGTATATGATGAAGGACTGGCCCTACCTGCTCATTGCCAACGGCATGAGCCATAACCTCGCGCTGAATCTGCAGCTGAGCCGTTCCTCTATCGACAACCCTATCTACACGCGCCGCGGAAGCCAGTTCACGCTCGGCGTCAAACTCACGCCGCCTTGGTCGCTCTTCAGCAAGAAGGACTACTCCCGCATGACCAACTCCGAGAAATACAACCTCATTGAGTACCACAAGTGGAAATTCACCGGCAAGGTGTTCACCCCCCTCACGAGGGACGGCAAACTGGTGCTCATGACCAGGGCGGAGTTCGGCTATCTGGGGCATTACAACAAGTACGCCAAGTCCCCCTTCGAGACCTTCTACATGGGTGGCGACGGTATGTCGAGCTATACCTCGTACTCTACGGAGTATGTCGCGATGCGCGGTTATTCATCGGGCTCGCTGACACCGTATGATGTCTCCTCAGGACGGAACATGGGTTATCTCTATAACAAGTTCACGATGGAGCTCCGCTATCCCATTTCCCTGGAGCAGAACGCTACCATATGGGCGCATGTCTTCCTCGAAGCCGGTAACTGCTTCTCCGATATACGGGACTATAACCCGTTCGACCTGAAGCGCTCAGCCGGTGTCGGCGTGCGTATCTTCCTGCCGATGTTCGGACTGCTCGGTATTGACTGGGGATGGGGATTCGACGAGATCAACGGCTCCAGACAGTATTCCGGCAGCCAGTTCCACTTCGTGCTCGGTCAAGAGTTATAAACATCGATACCCCGGTAACTCGGGATAACGGCAACTCGAATAAACAACAACAGCAATGAAAAAACTATCATCTATCAACTATCAACTGTCAATTATCGTGGCTCTTTTGCTTTGTGGCACGGCTTTTGCTAAAGATCAGTCAGTGGCGTTCATTGACATGAGTTATATCCTCAAGAACCTGCCGCAGTATGAACAGGCGAACGAACAGCTTACCATGCTCTCGCGCAGGTGGCAGAAGGAGATAGACACCGCCCAGCAGGAGGCGCGCGTCATGGCTACCAACTACCAGACCGAGCAGATCTTCCTCTCCGAAACCATGCGGACACAGCGCGAACAGGAGATCGTCAGCAAGGAACAGGAGGTGCTCGAACTCAAACGCAAGTACTTCGGACAGGACGGGGAACTCTATAAGAAACGCGAGGCGCTTATCAAGCCTATACAGGACGAGATTTACACCGCCATACAGGACCTTGCCAACGAGAAGAAGATTGACGTAGTCAAAGACCGCTCGGCGGACCCGTCGCTGGTCTATATGTCATCCAAGCTGGACGTATCCGACCAGGTACTGCAAAGACTCGGCGCCAAATAACCCCCCGCAGTAGCCCCGCAGTAACCCGACAGTCACCCGACAGTCACCCGACAGTCGACGCTACCCTTGCGCTACCCTTGCGCTACCCTTGCGATAAGAATATAAACCAAATATTTATTAAAATGAAAAAACTTATTATTACAATCATGCTGGCATTGCCGATGCTTGCCGGCGCACAGAAATTCGGTCACATTAACACACAGGAGCTCTTCTCGCAGATGCCGGAGGTCGCTCAGGTCAAACTGAAGATGGATACCGTACAGTCCCAGTATGAGACGCAGTTGGCTTCCATGAACGAGGAAATCCAGAAGAAGATGCAGGACTATCAGGCTCAGGAGGCTACCATGGCGGATGCCATTAAGCAGATCCGTCAGCAGGAACTGCAGGAGATGCAGCAGCGTATCCAGCTCTTCTACCAGACCGCTGAGCAGGATATCCAGAAAAAGCAGCAGGAACTCCTCGCTCCCGTCCATGAGCGCATGGCGAAAGCTATCAAGGCGGTAGGAGAACGCGAAGGATACACCTACATCTTCGACTCCGCTGCCATGGTACACATCGGTGCCGACGCTACCGATGCCACACCCGCGGTCAGGAAGGAACTGGGCATTAAATGACCAAATGGTAAATGACCAAATGGTAAATGTCATGGCAGACGGTTATTTGGAAAGCCATTATGCCGAGTATGAGAAGAAAAAGGCAGAGTGGCTCAAAAAGAAAAATTCTTATTCCTATAATTATGGTAGAAAAAATCCAAAAGACCCTTCGTGACAGCGCGGCTGCACGGTGGACTGTATTGGTCCTTGTGGCGAGCATGATGTTCTTCGCCTATATGTTTGTGGACATTCTCTCGCCGCTGGCTTCACTGCTCAACGAGACACTGGGCTGGGATCAGGGTGTGTTCGGTACATACGCCGCAGGTGAGTACCTGCTCAACGTGTTCGGCTTCCTTATCATCGCCGGTATTATCCTCGACAAGATGGGAGTACGCTTCACGGGACTCCTCTCCGCAAGCCTGATGGTAGTCGGAGCGGCAATCAAGTTCTGGGGTATATCATGGGCGGATGCCAATACCGCGGAGTGGCTCAATGCGTGGTGGCCCTCGATGCCCGGCAGTGCCAAACTCGCGATGTTCGGCTTCATGATCTTCGGCTGCGGGTGCGAGATGGCGGGAACTACCGTTAGCAAGGTGCTCGCCAAGTGGTTCAAGGGAAAGGAGATGGCGCTGGCTATGGGACTGGAGATGGCGATTGCACGTCTCGGCGTCTTCGGTGCTATGTGGCTCTCTCCGATGATTAGTCATAAGTTCGCTGTCGATGGCGTGAACTCTGTGACGGCGCCGCTCCTCTTTGCCTCCGCGTTGTTGGTTATCGGACTCCTCAATTTCTTCGTATTCACGATCATGGACAAAACGCTTGATCAGCAGTGCATAAATGACCAGATGGTAAATGACCAAATGGTAAATGACTCTGATGAGTTCCATGTGTCCGACCTCAAGCAGATATTCAGCTCCAAGATGTTCTGGATCATCGCGCTCCTCTGTGTGCTGTATTATTCGGCTATCTTCCCCTTCCAGCGCTTTGCTACCAACTTCCTGGAGGAGACCCTCTCTATCTCCAATGCCGAGGCGGCGGGGCTCTTCAAGTGGTTCCCGATACTGGCTATGGTACTGACTCCCTTCCTCGGGGCGTTCATTGACTACAAGGGCAAGGGAGCCTCGATGATGCTCTTGGGCGCAGTCATCATGATTGCATGCCACTGTGTGTTTGCCTTTGTGCTGCCCGCTTATCCCAGCAAGGCGCTTGCACTGGCCACTATACTCATCCTCGGTGTCAGCTTCTCGCTCGTACCTGCCTCCATGTGGCCCTCCGTGCCTAAGATCATAGACGAAAAGGTGCTGGGCTCTGCATACTGCCTCATTTTCTGGGTGCAGAATATAGGGCTCTGCCTCGTGCCGCTGCTCATAGGCAAACTCCGTGTCGCAACGGACGGATACCTCGTGCCCATGATGGTCTTTGCCTCCTTCGGAGTAATAGCCTTCTTGCTGAGCCTGGCACTGAAAGTGGAGGACAAAAAGAAAGGATACGGACTCGAACTGCCCAATAAAAAATAACTCCGCCATTACGGGAAGGACACACGCTTTCCTGCTGCATAGGTGGTAAAAATTGTTGAAAATTGAGAAAAAATAAAGAAAAATGACATGCGCGCTTGCGTATGTCATTTTTTCTTTGTATCTTTGTGCCCGATTTGCAAACTATAGGTAGCAAAAGGTGGTTGTATATGAGCGCAGCACAAGCGATAGCAAGTAATAAGTTCATCATAGCGATGGGATCAATGATCGAAGACGAGAAGATGATGAATGATGTATTGGGGTATATTGAGTATATGAAACTCAAACCACAATACCCCTCTATTACGTGGACGGAATTAGAAGCTAATGGCATGCCCTTGCATCAAGCCATGAACCAGTTGCGTGAAAAAGCTCGTAAGTATTATCAAGCATGATTGTTTATATTGACAAGCAGGTGTATCAAGTGCTTGATGAGTTTTATGAAGCAAGCATGAGAAAACACATTACGCTGGATTACCAAACAGTATTAGCTAAGATTGACAGATTAGAGCAAGCAATGTACGATTTCGCATCGGTCGCAGGAAAAGTGCATCATCCGCCTTATAGAAGAGATTGGCAAGCAGCAGGTTATTGGGAATTATATATTGAGCAATTTCACTTTGCTTATAAGTTATACAGCCTTCCAACCGGTGAAACCGTACTTTATTACCATGATGCGGTACACGATGCACTGAACTACAACATAGATGATATATAGCAATTACGCTATAACGCTATAACAACTGAATATTCGTTTATAACCAATAATAATAGTTTAACGGACTATTGTTTTTATCGTTTATTTAACCAATTTATTAACCATTAAAATTTCATTTCATTATGAAAAAACTTTTAACTTTATGCGCTGCCGTACTGGCTTCCGTCAGTATGTGGGCAACGTACGCGCCAACGGCGGACGAGGTAATTATCCTCAAAGACGACGCCTATGACGCAAGTGCCACTGAGGCAGGGTATTCCAAGCATGCTGCCATTGCATGGGGTGGAACAGCTTCTACCAATTCGAAAAAAGCAGGTGATCCGAACAACAACGGCGAGGCGACTTCTTCTAACGTGCCTTGCTATTCCACCAAAGGTAACGGTGGTGGAAAGAACATTACCGTTTCTATTGAAGGATGTTCACAGATTATTGTTTACCATGAGAAACACTCCAGTCGTTATGTAGAATTAAGAGATGGTTCTGCAACTGGTACACTCATAGGAAAAGGTGTGGCTAATACGTACTTCACTACTGTTGATTTAGATGCTAACACGGCTTATTCTATTTTCCTGCATGGTACAGCAGGTAGTGACGATCAGGATTTTTATATATATGCAGTCAAACTTATCAAGGGTGAGACTTGCACCGATCCTGAAGCATCTATTGCTGCTGATGCTAACATCTTCGTTGGCGATGCAAAAGACCTGGCTTTCACCTCTTCCAATACCAGCACTCCGGATTACGCAGTTACTCTTGACGGCGAAACGGTTTCCGCAGAAGCATACACCATCGCTGACGGCAACTTTACCGCTAACGTAGCCGGTGAGTTCGTTATCACCGTTAGCCAAGCTGCTGACGGAACTCACTGCGAGGCACTGAAAAGTGTAACTCTCAACGCTTCTGAAAAGAGCCCGGTAAATACGATTGAAGTAACGCAAACACCTGATGTGGCGCGTATCGGTACAGAAGTTACGCTTACCGTTGTTACGGATAATGCGGCAGACACTATTTACTGGACTTTGTTCGGTAGCGTAGTTGAGAATGCACATTCTGCAACGCTGACCTTTACACCCGAAGCTGCTGGCACTTATACGTATGCTGCGTGGGCACGCAATCAGTTCAACGAAACGGGTGAATGGAAGGTCGATGATATTGATGTTACCGTAGCTGTCGGCACCGACGCTACATTAAGCGATCTGAAAGTCAACGGCACTACTATTGATGGCTTTGATGCTGCTACGCTCACTTACAACCTCGGTGAAATCGGTGTGTACGACGCATTAACCGTAACTGCTACCGCTGCGGACGCTCCTTCTGCAACCACTGAGGTCGTTGACAACCAAGAAGGCAAAGTAACTGTTACCGTTACCGCTGAGGATAAGAGCACCAAAGAGTATGTGCTCAATTACACCCGCGCAGCTGCTACCGCACTTGTTGCTATTAGCGAAAGTACCACCTGGGATTGGAGCAAGGCCGGTTCTGCAACAGCACAATGGTCCGGAACGACTCTGCCCACCAATGCAGAAGAGTTCAACTTTGCAGATGTCCTTATCAACCCGGATGCCGGGTTCAATGCTGCCGCATTGAGCGGTATCGCTCAGTATGCCAACCGCGGAACATATTTCCAAGGCAACCAGGTAGCATTCAAGACCACGGTTCCCGGAACAGTTGTAGTCACATATTCCAACACGGGCGGTAACAGACCTTATCGTCACGTTAAAGTGAATGACGACATGTCTGCTGCGGGTTCTGATGACCAGACGATGAAGGATACTGAAGCCTTTACAGTCAGTGAAGGTGATGTAGTGATTACGTTCTATATTCCCGACGCTGAGAATCCGAAAGCTCGTGACGGGGATAATGTAGGACCTTCGATGGGACGTATCTCCAAGATCGTTTTCACCAAGAGCGATGCTACCGCAATTGGTAACACCGAGGCAGAGGTGAAGGCTGTTAAGCGTATTGTTGACGGTCAGTTGCTGATCGAGAAGAACGGCGTGCTGTACAACGCACAGGGCGCACGTCTCTGATAAAAAACACTGCATACAACCATAATGAAAGAGGGTGTGTCCGAAAGAGGGACACACCCTCTTTCAAAAATAACAGGAAAAATACGCCCGCCCTTGTGTATGTCAAAAAAAAGCAGTACCTTTGTACCCGCAAACGAAACAAAGCTATTAGATGGACTGGAGATTTTTGATTGAGGGAAAGGAGTCGCTCCATGTGACGACGGACAGCCGGAAGGTGGTTCCCGGATGCGTGTTCGTGGCACTGAAAGGCGAACACTTCGACGGAAACGATTTTGTGGAGCAGGCGAGGAAAGACGGAGCGGCGTATGTCATCTCCGGCAGGGACGCACTGCCTCAACTGCAGAACCTGGCACGCGCATGGCGGCGCGAGTTGGGACTGCCGATACTCGGTATCACCGGCACTAACGGCAAAACGACGACCAAAGAGCTGTGCGCTGCGGTGCTGGGTACCAAATACAAACTCTACTACACGCAGGGCAACCTCAACAACCAGTTAGGTGTGCCGCTTACCTTGTTAAGTATCACGCGTGCACACGAACTGGCGATCGTGGAGATGGGCGCTTCCCATCCGGGCGACATCAGAGAGTTAGTGGAGATAGCAGAGCCTGACTACGGGCTCATTACCAACGTGGGACGCGCACACCTGCAGGGCTTCGGGTCGTTCGAGGGCGTGAAACGCACGAAAGCGGAGCTGTACGACTACCTGCTTGCACACAACGGTACCATCTTCCGCAACGCCGACAACCCCTATCTCGAAGAGATGCTGGGAGATAGTTTGAAGAAATGGTCCAATGGCTCAATAAATGACCAAATGGTAAATGGTAAAATAGTAAATTACCACACCGGCACTATGCCGGAGGGGACGCATCTGGTAGGCGGGTACAACGCGGAGAACGTGTCGGCGGCAATATGCGTGGGCGCGTATTTCGGCGTAAGCGGGGAAACCGCCTTGGCGGCTGTCCGTGCCTATGTGCCCTCCAACAACCGCTCGCAACTCATGCAGACGGAAAGGAACACCGTCGTGGTGGATGCCTATAATGCCAACCCGACCTCCATGATGGCGGCGATAGAGGCGTTCACAAATAACAAATCACAGATTACGGATACAAAAAAGCCGCTTGCTTTTGTGTTGGGTGCGATGCGCGAGTTAGGCGAATACAGCCATCTGGAGCACCAGAATATCGTCAATATGCTGCTGGAACGCAAGGCGGAGAAAGTGCTGCTGGTAGGCGGGGAGTACAAAGAGACGACTGCGCCGTATCCCGTCTTCGACGACGTCGAGGCACTGTGCCGGTACTTGGAGAAAGAGCCGCTGTGCGGATACCGTATCCTGCTGAAAGGCAGTAGAAGCAACCGGTTGGAAAAGGCGATACCGTACTTGTAAATAACAAAGAAAGATGAATAAGAAAGTATTTAGGATTGTAGTAGGCCTGCTCGCAGTGGCCGTCGGCGGGCTGTTGTACTGGAACCTGAGTCAGCGCCAGGAGCTGAACGAGATGGTGGAGCAGATGGTCATTGAGAAAGAGGAACTGCAAGAGGAGTACGAGGATCTGGCTCTTCAGTTCGACGGGTATCAGCAGATGGATATCCGCAACGACAGCCTGCAGGACCTCCTGAGCCGTGAACAGCAACGGGTGCAGGATCTGTTAGAGGAACTGCGTCAGACCAAAGCCTCCAACGCCCGACGTATAGCGGAACTGAAGAAAGAACTGGCTACCGTGCGGGCGGTGATGAAAGACTACGTGCGCCAGATAGACAGCCTGAACGCCACCAACGCGCGCCTCACCCAGGAGAATATCCAGGTGCGTCAGGAGAATAAGGAGGTCAAGACCCGCAACGAGCAACTGGCACAGGCTAACACCAAGCTGACGGAGACGGTGACGCGCGCATCGATGTTGGAGGTCACAGCCTGCATCCCGACGATGCTCAACAAGAAAGACAAAAAGACCCGCATAGCCAGCCATGCCCGCAAACTGCAGTTCGACTACGAGATAGCGAAGAATATCACCTGCACGCCGGGACTCAAGAACCTCTATGCACGCGTGATGACACCGGACGGCGTGCTGATAGGCGAGGAGGAAGGCAAAGTCTTTCCTTTTGAGAGCGGCGAGATACCTTACTCCATGACTCAGGAAATCGAGTACAGCGGAGATGTGTATGCCGGTACCTGCTACTGCCCGCTGGACGAAGAGTACAAGGTGGAGAAAGGAGTCTATATCATCGAGTTCTTCTGTGAGGGGAATATGATCGGCTCGTACCCCTTCGAACTGAAAAAATAAGAGGCGGAAAGCAAAAAAGTGCAGAAAAATTTGCATATATGCGAATTTTGTTGTACCTTTGCACCCGCTTTTGGAAAGATGGCAGAGTGGTCTAATGCATCGGTCTTGAAAACCGACGTACTGAAAGGTACCGGGGGTTCGAATCCCTCTCTTTCCGCATGAAAAACTTTTCTATGCTTGCCAAGACGTTCAAGGGCTTGGAGGAAGTATTAGCGCAGGAACTTATCGAGTTAGGCGCCAACGACGTGCTCATCGAAAGACGAGCCGTTTCTTTTAGAGGGGACAAGTCTCTTCTCTACCGCGCCAACCTGTGTCTGCGCACGGCTATCCGTGTGCTCGTACCTATACACGAGGCTACCCTCCGCATGCCGCGCAGAGCGAAGGACCTCAAACCCGAGGACCTGCTCTACGAGGAGGTGCAGAAGATCGACTGGAGCCGCTACATGACTGCCGATACCACTTTCGCTATCGACACTACCGTCTATAGCGAGACGTTCCGCAACAGCCGGTACGTGACCTACCGTGTGAAGGACGCTATCGTCGATTACTGGCAGGAGAAAGCCGGACGGAGGCCGGACATATCGGTGGAGAACCCCGACCTGCGTATCAATGTGCATATCGGCGCAGAGCGGCTGACCGTCTCGCTGGACAGCTCGGGCGAGAGCCTGCATAAACGCGGCTACCGCGTGGCAACGACCGAAGCGCCGATTAGCGAGGTACTGGCGGCCGGAATGCTGCTCATGGCAGGGTGGAGCGGTCAGACGGATTTCTATGACCCCATGTGCGGTTCGGGTACGCTGCTTATTGAGGCGGCGCTCATCGCACGCAACATCGCGCCGGGAGTGTTCAGGAGCGCTTATGGGTTTGAGAAATGGACCGACTTCGATGCCGAACTGTGGAGCGAGATATACAATGACGACAGCCGCGAACGCGAGTTCACGCACAAGATCTACGGTTCAGACGCCTCTTTCTACGCCATTCAGCAGGCGGCGAAGAACATCAAGTCCGCCGGGGTGCAGAAGGATGTGGAACTCAAGCAGATCCGCATGGAAGAAATCAAAAGGGCAAACGGTAAATGTCCAAATGAAAAAATGCTTGTGATGCTCAACCCTCCCTACGGCGAACGGCTGAAGAGCAACAAAGAGATGGAGGAGCTGTACGCTGCCATCGGCACGGCACTCAAACACCAATTCGCCGGTTCAACCGCCTGGATCATCTCGTCCAACGCCGCGGCGATGAAGTGCATCGGACTCAAACCCTCGAAGAAATACCACCTCCTCAACGGCGAACTGGATTGCCAGTTCAACCGATATGACCTCTTTACCGGCAAACGCAATGACCCATACGGCGAAGCAGATCGTATGAACGAAGTGAATAAAGAAATGTCTGAATGACCAAATAAATGAATAAATGGTAAATGACCAAATGGTAAATAAACCGCTATACATAGCGGATTTTAACTATCCGCTGCCGGACGAACGTATTGCCAAATACCCGCTGCCGGAACGCGACCACAGCAAGCTGCTGGTCTATCGCGACGGCGAGGTGTCGGAGGACCGTTTCTACAACGTGGGCGACTACATAGCGCCCGGGGCACTCCTTATATATAATAATACGCGCGTGATACAGGCGCGTCTGGAGTTCCACAAACCCACCGGTGCACGGATTGAGGTGTTCTGCTTGGAGCCGCTGGAGCCGCACGACTACCAGCTCTCGCTGACCTCGGAGACCGGCTGCACGTGGAGATGCATGGTCGGTAACGCCAGGAAATGGCACGATGAACCCGTTTCACTGAAAGCAGGCGGTTTCACGCTCCGCGCGTACAAAGAGCAGGTGATGGGGAACACATACGCGGTGCGCTTCGAGTGGGACGGCGAAGGGGTCTCTTTCGCGGAGATTCTGGATGCCGCCGGTGAACTACCTATCCCGCCGTACCTTAACCGCAAGACCGAGGCTTCGGATTTGAAGACCTACCAGACCGTTTATTCACGGATCAAGGGTTCGGTGGCCGCGCCGACTGCCGGCTTGCATTTCACCCAAAACGTGCTGGACGACCTGCACCGCCGCGGCATAGAGACCGACGAAGTGACGCTCCACGTGGGCGCCGGCACGTTCCTGCCGGTGAAAACGGCGGACGCCAACGAACACACGATGCACACGGAGATCATCGCCGTACCACGTGAGGCAATAGCGCATATAATTACCAAGCTTGGGCGGATAGTAGCTGTGGGAACGACCTCCATGCGCACCCTCGAAAGCCTCTATTTCATCGGTTGTCAGCTTCGGAATATCGATAAATCGGAATATCGATATACCGACGAGATCCATGTGGACCAGTTTGAACCCTACGGGAAGGAATACACACTCTCTACCCGTGAGGCACTGCAGGCGATTGTTGATTACCTCGACGCCACGGGTCAGCAGACCCTCCACGCCGCAACCCAGATCATGATCAAACCCGGCTACACGTTCCATGTGGTGGATCAGCTCATTACGAATTTCCACCAGCCGCAGTCCACGCTTCTGCTGCTCGTCAGTGCCTTTGTGGGCGGGGACTGGCACACCATATACGACTACGCCTTGAGTCACGGTTTTCGGTTCCTCTCCTACGGCGACAGTTCCATCCTCAACCGTAAATGTCCAAATGGTAAATGACCAAATGGTAAATGGTATGATTGACACCCATATCCATATAGATGAAGAGGCGTACGCGCCCGACCGCGAGGAGGTGATTGCGCGGCAGCGCGAGGCAGGCGTGGAAGCCATGCTTATTCCCGGCGTCAATGCCGCCTCGATAGAGGGGATTCTTGATATTGCCCGCCGCCATCCCGGATATTGCTATCCTGCGCTGGGACTCCATCCGCAGGATGTAGCGGCGGACTGGCAGACGCAGTGGGCGGTCATTGAACAAGCCATCCGTGCCCACCTGGACGAACTCATCGCCATCGGCGAGATCGGACTCGACTACTACTGGGACACCACCTATAAATCGGAGCAGCAAGAGGTGTTCCGCATGCAACTGGAGCTGGCGCAAGAACTGCACCTGCCGGTGATGATCCACAGCCGCGAGGCAACGGAGGACTGTCTGCGCATCTTGAAAGAAATCCAAATGGTAAATGGTAAATGTCCAAATAGCAAATTAACCGGGGTTCTTCACTGCTTCAACGGCAGCCGCGAGACGGCGCAGCAGATTCTCGATTTAGGTCTCTATTTGGGAATAGGCGGTGTGATTACGTTCAAGAACTGCAAGCTCGCTGAGACCCTGGCAGGAGGCGGACGGTTTGAGCGGGTGCCGCTGGAGAGACTGGTGCTGGAGACCGACGGACCCTACCTGGCACCGGTACCCCATAGAGGAGAACGGAACGAAAGCCGGTGGATGGAGCTGGTGGCTGAACGACTGGCTCTGGTCTATGAAACGGACAAAAAGACGATAATTGAGGTAACAAACAGCAACGCAAAGCGCCTTTTTAGGCTAAAATGAAATATTTTTTGCAAAAAAATGCACAAATCCTTGCGTATGTCGTAAAAAAGCAGTAATTTTGTAGCCGATTTGAAAAAATCCTTTCTCGGGATGTGAGCTAACGCAGTGCCCGCAGACCGAAGAGGAGGAAGGAGAGATGCTCGAGTGGTTGAAGAGGCACGCCTGGAAAGCGTGTAAACTCCAAAAGGGTTTCCGGGGTTCGAATCCCCGTCTCTCCGCAAAGTTAACCGAAATACAACAAACACAATAACTCAATTAACATTTTATTCTCATGAAAAAAGTATTTGCAACCCTTACAGTGCTGGCTATGCTTACCTTTGGTAGCGCCGCAGTAATGGCACAAGAGGCAGCTGCTCCCGCAGAGGAAGCTGCTCAGGAACAAGTAGAAGAAGCAGCTGCTCCTGCAGTTGAAGAAGTAGCAGAGGCTCCGGCAGAAGAGGCTGGCGGTCTGGTAGCTCTCCACAAAACCCTGAAAACCAAATTCATCGAAGGTGGTGCAGGCTTTATGGCACTGACCCTCGTTACTCTCGTTTTCGGTCTGGCTCTCTGTATCGAGCGTATCATCTATCTCTCGCTCAGCAAGACCAACACCAAGAAACTGCTCGCTGACGTTGAGGCAGCTCTCAAGCAGGGCGGTATCGAGAAAGCACTGGAGGTTTGCCGCAATACACGTGGTCCGGTAGCATCGATCTTCTATCAGGGTCTGAGCCGCTACAACGAGGGCATCGACGTAGTAGAGAAGACGGTTGCTTCCTACGGTGGCGTACAGCTCGGTCTCTTGGAGAAGAACCTCTCTTGGATCACCCTCTTCATCGCTATTGCTCCGTCTCTCGGATTCTTGGGTACCATCATCGGTATGATCGAGGCATTCGATAAGATCCAGCAGGTAGGTGATATCTCTGCAACCGTTGTTGCCGGCGGTATCAAGGTCGCTCTGTTGACCACCCTCCTCGGTTTGATTATCGCAGTTGTTCTGCAGTTGTTCTACAACTATATCCTTTCGCTCGTTGAGGGTCTGGTTAATGAAATGGAGGACAGCTCCATCAGCCTGCTCGACATCGTAGTAGAGTACGACAAGGCTCAGAAAAAGTAATTATTATTGGTGATTGTAGATTGGTAATTGGTGAATGAAATGACCAATAACCAATGACAAATAACAAATAACAAATTAATTTAATTTTGAGCATTATGAAAAACTATAAAATGATCCCTAAGATTACCCTTTGGTCGCTTCTGGCGCTGGGCATTGCGTTCATCGCATTGTTCTTCCTCGGCGGCTCGAATGGTAGTCTGGAGGTTGCCGGTGATTTTCTGGATATTCCCCGTTTCACCGATGCATTCCTCATCTGGAACTATATCCTCTTTGGAATAGTAGTTCTGGTAACCCTGGCTGTAGTCTGTGTTGATTTCGCCAATAACTGGAAATTCAACCGCCGTAAAGCCTATATGACGCTTGGCGTAGTATGCGGATTTATCGTGTTGGCGTGCGTCTGCTGGTTACTCGGTAGCCCGGAGAAAATCAATATTATCGGCTATGAGGGCACAGAGAACGAAGGTTTCTGGGCGCAGATGGCTGACGCTGTGCTCTACGCATGTTATTTCCTCGTTGCCGCTACACTCATTGTGATGGCCTGGGGATACGTCTATACTAAAAAACTGTCGAAGTAAAACACATTTATCATGGCAAAGAAAGTCCCACAGATCAACGCCAGCTCCATGGCTGACATCTCGTTCCTGTTGCTGATTTTCTTCCTGGTGACCACCTCAATGGATGTGAACCAGGGACTGGCTCGCCGTCTGCCTGCTCCTATCCCCCCTGACCAGAAGGTAGAGGACAAGGATATCAACAAGCGTAACCTGTTGGTGGTAAAGATCAACTCTGCTAACCAGCTTATGGTGCAAGGCCAGTTGATGGATGTGAAGCAACTAAGAGAGAACGCTAAGAAGTTCATTAAGAACGAAGAGAATGCGGACTACTATCCGAAACTTGTGGAGGAGGATTTTGGTGCTCCGTTCGGTGTGCTGAAGTACACCAAGGATCACGTGATCTCCGTCCAGAACGATGTGGATACCCAGTATCAGGCATATCTCGATGTCCAGAACGAACTCGTAGCCGCTTATAACGAATTGCGTGAAGAGTGCGCGCAGAAGTATTACCACAAGAGCTACAACGAACTCGATGAGGATCAGCAGAAAAAGATCCAGAAGATCTATCCTCAGAAGATTTCAGAGGCTGAACCTAAAAATTACGGTAACTGATTATGGCAAAGATACGTAGAAATGAGAAACGTGAGATGCCGGCGCTCAATACGTCGTCACTCCCCGATATTATCTTCATGCTGCTGTTCTTCTTCATGTCTGTTACGTCCATGAAAGAGGTCAGCTACAAGGTGCAGTTCAAGAACCCGCAGGCAACGGAACTGACCAAGTTGGAGAACAAATCCCTTGTGCGCTACATCTACGTCGGTACGCCGACCGCAGAGTTCCGCAAACAGTACGGTGCCGAGACACGTATCCAGTTGAACGACCAGTTCGCGGAGGTAAAAGAGATTGGCGAGTATATCGTCAATGAGCGTTCCTCCATGAAGGAGTCCGACCAAGGTTTGATGACGGTCTCTATCAAAGCGGACAAGGAGACGAAGATGGGTATCATCGCTGATATCAAACAGGAGCTCCGTCGCGCTTATGCACTGAAGATCAGTTATGCTGCTACGCAGCGTACGAGTTACTAAGCTATTCGCAAGAATAGAGATAAAAGAAATCGCTCATTTCGAGCGATTTCTTTTTTATTGTTGTGTTGCGCGTCTCCCATGTGTCCTTTGCCGAGAGTGTTCTTTGCTGAGATTGTGCACTGTTAAGAGTGTTTTTTATTAGGATCGTTCTCTGTATAACAATGTATTTCAGTACCGGCTGCGGACAAGCCTTGGTGCAAAAAAAAAGAGACGACCGGTTGGTCGTCTCGGGGTTTGGGTAAGAACCGATCCGCCATACGTGGCGGATAACAGCGTTACGTCTTAGCCGCAGGGGGTACCAATTACTTGGCAGCTTTCTTCGCCTGGTCAACGACTGCTTTGAAAGCAGCGGGTTGGTTCATGGCGAGGTCAGCGAGCGCCTTGCGGTTGATGACGATACCTGCTTTCTTGAGGAGTCCCATCAACTGGCTGTAGCTCAGACCTTCGAGGCGGGCTGCAGCGTTGATACGCTGGATCCAGAGAGCACGGAATGTGCGTTTTTTGTTCTTACGGTCGCGGTAAGCATACTGCAAACCTTTCTCCCATGTGTTCTTTGCTACGGTCCATACATTGGCACGACCACCAAAGTTACCACGGGTGAGCGACATGATCTTCTTGCGACGGTTGCGCGAAGCAACGTGATTTACTGATCTTGGCATTTCTCTTGTCCTTTCACTTTAATGGTTAGTACTTAACGAAGCAGCAGCATTTCGCGAACGGAACGCAGGTTCGTTTGATCTACGAGCGCAACATGGGTGAGGTTGCGTTTTTGCTTTTTAGTCTTCTTCGTCAGAATGTGACTTTTGTAAGCGTGCTTACGCTTGATTTTACCGGTTCCGGTAAGCGTGAAACGCTTTTTAGCACCGGAGTTCGTTTTTACCTTTGGCATTTTGTTTTGAATTTAAAATATTAATACTAAAGTCTCGGGCAGCCACGCGTACTCGGACGCGATAAAAAGGTAGGCCCTACGACTTGTTTTTGGGCATTGCATCATCCCGACGTTGGCTTTGACCGTCGGTTGACCGTCGGTTGACCGTCGGGATTGGACCGATTTTTGTCCTGTTTTTGTCCGTTATTATTACTTCTGGCTCTTGGGGCTGACGAACATGATCATTCGTTTGCCCTCGAGGCTGGGAACGTTATCCGCCTTGCCGTATTCCTCCAGATCTGCTGCGAAGCGTGCGAGGAGCAGTTCTCCCTGCTCTTTGAAGACGATGGAGCGTCCGCGGAAGAAGACGTAGGCTTTCACTTTGTTGCCCTCCTTGAGGAACTCCTGCGCATGTTTGAGCTTGAAGTTATAGTCGTGATCGTCGGTTTGGGGTCCGAACCGTATTTCCTTGACTTCCTGCTTTTTCTGGTTTGCTTTTGCTTCCTTCTGTTTCTTCTTCTGTGCGTAGAGGAACTTTTGATAATCCACGACCCGGCAAACGGGAGGATTAGCCGTTGCAGCAATCTCGACGAGGTCGAGATTCTGCTCATCTGCGATGTGCATAGCCTGCTGGAAGGTGTAGATACCGGGCTCTACGTTGTCTCCGATGAGACGAACTTGCGCCACACCACGGATCTTGTCGTTAATACGATTCGGATCCTCTTTGATAACACGACCACCGCGTGGTCTGGGAGTAATAGTTGCTATAATTTTAGCTTTTAGTCGAAAGTCGAAAGTCGAAGGTCAAAAGCCATCGTACATCCGGCTAACGGGTTAATAATAATACTTCTCGTGCGGGCACACCATACCCTACCATCGAAAAAGCGCACAAAATTACAACAAATTTCTGACATATACAAGAAAATCGTATTTTTTTTTACTTTTTTCAATAATTATTTGCGCGCGTGAAATATTTTTTGTAATTTTGTGCGCTTTTTCGAGAAAATGGCGTAAAAGCGGGAAACCTTGAATCTAATCTATTAAAACAGACGAATATGAAGAAGAGTATTTTAATGTGGGTCGCCACGATCGCGATGGTAATGGTAAGTTGCAAGGAAAATCCGTACATGCCGAGTCCCGGCGCTACGGACCAAGTGCCTGATTCTATGCCCGTGACGGTAGATCCCGATCCGACTCCGGATCCCGAGGGCGTAACCATTCCAGAAGGAACGATCAATGTATACGAGGCACGTAAAATATGCCAGGGGCTGAACCACCAGCAAGTGACGACCGAGAAATACTATGTCAAAGGCTGGGTATGCAGTTTCAACGAGAAGCACGCGGACGGTATTACCAATTACGGGAACGGCACGTTCAATATCGCCGCGACGAATGACGGCAAGTCGGACAAGCACTCGTTCGAGGCATATCAGGTATATGGCAAGAACGGTCAGAAACTGACGAGTATCAATGAGATAGCGATAGGCGATTTTGTTATCATCTACGGTCCTCTGACCCGTTACAACAACACTTATGAAACGGCAGGGCGCGGCGCGGCCTACGTCTATTATTGCAGCAATCCGGAGTTCGGCAAGGGTACGGAAGTCGATCCTGCCAAGATCACTCCCGATCCGGAAGGCGCCGATGTGCCGGAAGGCACGCTGACCGTGTATGAGGCACGCGAGATCTGCGCAGGTTTGGCAAGCGGTGCGACGACCACAGAGGAGTACTACGTCAAGGGCTGGGTACACAAGTTGGATAGCAAGCACGCAAGCGGTGTCAGCCAATACGGTAATGGTACGTTCTATATCTCCGCTACCAACGACGGCACTACCGACAAGACCGATTTCGAGGCTTATCAGGTATATGGCAAGAACAAAGCCCGCCTGACGAGTGCAGACCAGGTAGAGTTAGGCGATTTCGTGGTACTCAAAGGCAAACTGACCAACTACAACGGAACATATGAGACCGTAGGTAGAGGCGCAGCGTACATCTACTATTCCACCAACCCCAAATGGTAATTTGAGAACAATAAAATCAATAGTTAATATACAAAAATGGCAAGTTTACAAAAAATTAGAAATCATGGCGCATTGTTGATCACGATTGTGGGTCTCGCCATGTTGGCATTTATCCTCGGAGACTTTTTGAACTCCGGTAGCAGTTTCTTCAACCGTAGTCGCGAGAACGTGGGCGTCGTAGAGGGTCAGAAGATTCACTACACGGAGTACGAGGCGGCAAAAGACCAATTGACGGAAGTGTACAAGATTGAGTCCGGTCGTACGGATTTCGACGAAGACATGCACGCCCAGATCCGCAACCAGGTGTGGAACATGTTTGTAATGGACTACACGCTCCGCGCTCAGGCAAAGGAGATAGGTATGGATGTAACGGCAGACGAGCTGACGGAGTTGTGCGTAGGTGAGAATGTTCACCAGATTCTGCGCAGCCGCCGTGCGTTCATGGACGAAAACGGACAGTACAGCCGCGAGACCGTCAAGAACCTGATCAATGCAATCAACGAGGGAAGCGACGATGCGGAGCAGAACGCCAATCTGCAGCAGGCCAAGGCCTATTGGCTGTACTGGGAGAAAGCCGTTCGTATCAGCTACATGCAGGAGAAATACACGAGTCTGCTGCAGCATCTGCTGAAAGCCAACTCACTGGATGCCGAGTACGCATTCAACGGCCGTCAGAACGGTTTTAGCGCCGAGTACGCCGTCAAACCGTACTACAGCGTGGCAGACAGTCTGGTAAAAGTGAGCGAGGGTGATATCAAGAAACTGTACAACCAGCATAAGGAGCAGTACAAACAGACTCCGAACCGCGCAATCAAGTATGTGGCATTCGATATCGTACCGAGCGAGGATGATTTCAAGGCGGCTCAGGAGCTGATGACGCGTCTGCAGGAGGAGTTCAAGACCGCAGAGGACGTAAGCGTCGTAGTGAACACCAATTCGGATATCATGTATGACGGCCGCGACTACTCGGAGGCTACAGTACCGGCACAGTTCAAGGAGTTTGCGTTCGGCAAGGGTGCCAAGGCGGGTGACTGCACGGAAATCCTCTTTGAGAACAACACGTATGCGATGGCCCGTATCATGCAGGCCGGTTATTCGCTACCGGATTCCGTAGAACTGAAGGCGGTTGCCACTGCAGAGGGTCAGGAGGATCAGGAGTTAGGCTGGTTCAAGGCGGAAGATCTGCCGAAGAACATTGCCGAGAAAGCTCTGGCAGGCAAGCGCGGCGAGAAATTCACCGTTGCACAAGGCATGGGCGAGCAGACTTTCGAGATCATGGAGATCGGCAAACCGACGCCGAAAGTGAAACTGGCTATTCTGGCACGCGAGGTTACTCCGTCGAGCAAGACTTATTCCGTGATTTACAATAACGCAAAGCAGTTCATCGTCAACAATAACAACGCCGAGGCATTGGAGAAAGCGGCACAGGAGGCAGGAATGGCTGTTATCCCGCAGTACAACCTGACTGAGACGACCGACAAAGTGGGTCAGTTGAAGAGCAGCCGTCCTATCGTCCGTTGGGCGTTCGAGGCGAAAGAAGGCGCAGTGAGTGACGTGTTCGAGTGCGGTCAGCAGTTCATCGTAGCCGCCCTGACAGAGGTTAACGACGGTGAGTACCGTACGTTGGAGGCAGTGCGTGCCGAGTTGACCTACGAGGCTACCAACAACGCCAAAGCTGCCTATATCAAAAAAGAGCTTGCCGGTGCCGAGAGTCTTGAGGCAGCTGCGAAGATTATGGGTCAGCCGATACAGAGCGTAGAGCGCATCAGTCTGGCAGACAGCCGTTTGGGTAATGCAGGCATGGAGCCGGCAGTGATCGGAGCAGCCGTTGCACAAGGAGCAAACGCCCTGAGCGCACCTATCCAAGGAAAAACGGGTGTGTTCGTGGTCAAGACCGGTGCAGCCAATAATCTGGACGGCGTGTTCAATGCCGATTCCGAGAAAGCCCAGCTGGCAAGCCGCTATGCATACCTGCCGTATCAGGCCATGCAGTTGATCGAAGACCAAGCGGACATCAAAGACAACCGCGCCAACTTCCAATAACTCCGCGCGCGCGATATTAATAATATAAGGAATAGCAGTATTGAAAGGTGAAAAGAGTATATCACCGTGGTTATGGGTACCCTCGCTTTATTTAGCCGAGGGTATCCCGTACTTTTTAGTGACGAGTATCAGTGTCACGCTCTTTGCCCAACTGGGTGTGCCCAATAGCGAGATGGCGCTGTTCACTTCGCTGATTGCTTTCCCGTGGGTGTTCAAACCGCTGTGGAGTCCGTTCGTAGATGTGCTCCGCACGAAACGGTGGTGGGTGTTGGTCATGCAGGCACTGATGGCAGTAGCCGCAGGGTTGCTGGCATGGTTGGCACCGCAGGGACATTTCACGACGGCGCTGATCCTGTTCACCATCACCGCTTTCTGTTCCGCCACGCACGACATCGCTGCTGACGGCTATTACATGCTGGCTCTGAGCGAGCGTGACCAAGCAGCGTACGTGGGACTACGGTCCACCTTCTACAGGATAGCCAATATCTTCTGCCAGTCGGTGCTGCTGATGCTGGTAGGGTGGCTGCAGAAGAGAACGGATGTACCGACCTCCTGGACTTATGCTTTATTGCTATGCAGTGGCATTCTGGCAGTTATCGCAATTTGGCATGTATGGCAGATGCCAAGCGTGGAGGCGAAAGGTGAAAGGCAGAAGGCGAAAGGTATTCTGCGCGAGGTGGGCATGGTATGGGCGGAGTTTTTCCGCAAACCGGGTATCGTGTTAGCGCTGTGTTTCATGCTGATTTACCGGTTGCCTGAGGCTCTGCTGCTCAAGTTGTGCAACCCGTTCTTTTTGGCGGCGCGCGAGCAAGGCGGCTTGGGCATCACCGTAGATACCATCGGCGAGATCACGGGAATAGGTGTCATTCTGATGCTTCTGGGCGGTATAGGCGGCGGCATATGGGCGAGCCGGACGGGACTGAAGAAAGCGATTATCCCGATGGCGCTGTGCCTTACTCTGCCGTGTATCGTCTATGTCTATTTCGCGCAATTTCAGCCTGATACATTCTGGATTCTGGCGCTCTGCGTAGGGCTGGAACAGATGGGTTACGGGTTAGGATACACAGCGTGTATGCTGTACATGATCCATGTGGCGGACGGTGCGCATAAGACGGCGCATTTCTCGATCTGCACGGCGTTCATGTTCCTTGGGTTAATGTTACCCGGCATGGCAGCCGGTTATATTCAGGAAGCCGTGGGATATTTGGGGTTCTTCTGGATTGTAATGGTGTGCTGCGTGCCGTCGATAATTGTTACTTATTTGGTGTATAGAAAATTATGAGAAAACGAATCATACCCGATGCCATAACTTGCTGCAACCTGCTTTGCGGCAGTATAGCCGTGTTCTTGGCTACTCAGGGTGCTTTTATCTGGGCGTTTGTGTTCATATTGGGCGGCGCATTCTTCGATTTCTTCGACGGATTGAGTGCCCGTCTGCTGAAAGCTCCGAGTCCCATCGGAATACAGTTAGACTCGCTGGCAGATGATATAACTTTCGGTCTGGCACCGGCGATGATGCTGTTCTGCTACCTGCGTCCGGTGTTAGGCTGGTGGGCGGGGATTGCGTTGCTGATGGCGGCATTCTCGGCACTGCGGTTAGCCAAGTTCAATGTCGATGAGCGCCAGCACGAGTCGTTCATCGGTCTGGCTACTCCTGCCAATGCTATTTTCTGGGGTGGCATATGCTCCCTGCCGATTTCGGTTATTGCGCATGACTGGATGGGCTGGTGCCTGATCGGTCTGTCGCTGATCAGTTGCTATCTGCTGAACGCCGAAATACCGTTTTTCAGTTTCAAGAGCTGGAAAAAAGAGCGGACGGTGATTATCTGTTTTCTTCTCGGCTGCCTGCTGCTCATCGGGTTCAGTGCCGGCAAAGCGGTGGCAACCCACCATTTGGAGTTCGCATTGTTCGGCGGAACGGGTTGCGTGCTGTGGTACGTGACGCTGAATATTCTGCTGTATTTTGCCCCTAAAAAGAAGGAATGCACAGCATAAAACTCCGATATAATACCGATAAAGTGTAGAAAACCATGAAAAAGACATTTATTCTATTCGCCGTTCTGTGTGTGACCGCCTTTGCCATGGCGGAAAAATACACCATTGTGTTTAACAGCAGTACTTCGGACGCTACGAACACTCCGCAGGAGTTGACCAATTTTGTACTGAGCGCGACCAATAACTGCGTGGACCGGTTGATTCATTCCGAGAAGGTGAACCGCGCAAAGGAAGGATTCGGTGTCAAAGGCGGTACCGGTTCCGCGAAAGGCGTATTGAATTTAGGTCTGGACGACACGTATTATATTACCTCGATGACCGTTTATGCCGCCACTTATCCGCATAAAAGCGACACGGCGGCGTCCAAGGGTTTTGTCGTATATGACCAAATGATTGTATGGGAAGCCGGTCACCGCACGGAGATCCGTCCGTACACGATTGCCGTCAACGCCGATGTCGATTCCATTTATATCTCCTCCGGCGTAGCGTCCAATAACCGCTGGTACGTTCAGAAGATTGAGTTTGAGGCGGAGAACCCGCATCCCCAATGGGGTATCGTAGAGATGCAGTACTCCAAAATGGATTTCGGCAGTGTACACTGGGTCAGCGCAGACGAACCCATGGAAGACGTGCTGAATTTCAATCTCAGCGGCAAGAATATTGTCGGGAATATTTCGCTGTCGCTGCAAAGCGGCAGGAACTTCACGCTGACAGATACTATTCTGCCAGCAGAAGGCGGCGAGGCGGGTATCTTCTACAGCCTGACCATGAACGCGGTGACCAAAGCTTTTCCGATAGAAGATGTCCTGACCGCCAAAGGCACCGGCTCTGACGGCATTGAGCGCACCCGCGAACTGCCGATCATGCTGACCGTAGTACCTCCCAGTTCCGGTGCCAGTGCGTTTGTGTTAGACACGGCGGGAATGGTCTTTGGGCCGATGCCGGGCAATTACTACCAATATGCGCAAGGAACGGCTGACTCCACGCTCAAGAACCATATAGGCAGTATTATCTGCCGCGGTCAGCGGTACCGCTACGGTAGCGGCAGCAAGAAAACATGGGACGCTTTCTTCTACACCGACCGCGACACGAATACGAACCAAGTATTAGATATGTACTCGAATGAGGTACGCTACTTCAACCCCGAAAAGCCAACAGCAAGTGTGGCGGGGTTTGACATCGAGCACATGCTGCCCAAGAGCTGGTGGGGTGGCGACGTCAATCCGGCGTATTGCGATCTGTACCATTTGGTGCCGGGTGATTATTCCGCCAACCGCAGCAAATCGAATCACGCTCCGGGTATTCCGTCGGACAGTACGTTCAACAACGGTTCTTTCGTTACTGGCAGCGGTGCGGCGTACGGTTTGACGCGTGTTTTCTGCCCGGCAGACGAGTACAAGGGCGATTTTGCACGTGCCTATTTCTATATTGCCGCTTGTTACGGTGATTCGCTTGAATGGGTCAGTACGGGCGAGCCGGGCGTGGCGATGACGAACGAAGGGTGGCAGGAGTTCCGTCCGTGGCTGCGTGATCTGCTGCTGCAATGGCACCGAATGGACCCGGTGAGCGAGAAAGAGAAAGCACGCGCTACTGAGGTCAACAAGATTCAAGGCAACCGCAATCCGTTTATCGATTATCCTGAGTTGGCAGAATATATCTGGGGCAACAAGCAGGGACTGAATGTGGACTTTACAACTCTCACGCAGAGTTACGGCGATGCCTACAACGAGCATACGACCGCTCTGCCTGCGACCAGTGATGAGGTTCCTGCCGCGCGGAAAGAAATCCGCGAAGGAAGGCTGATCATACTACGAAATGCGTCAGTTTACAGTACTTTAGGTCAGATAATACGGTGAGTGTGTCAATTTTTACACATTTTTCGTGAATAACTGCACGCGCGCGTAAATAAAAAGCAGTAACTTTGCACCCGAATAAAAACGCCTTTATTTAACACATCCAATAATATGAAAAATCAACTTTTCAATGTGCTACTCTGCGGCCTGCTGATGGTACCTTTCGTGGGGACCAAGGCGCAAAGTACGGTACAAGACGGTCAATCGACCGAAGGCAAGGATTTCTGGGTAACCTTCATGCAAGCGGACCAGGATCCAAACAATGATCTGACTTTGTCGCTGTCAATTTCCTCCCGCGAGGATTGCCAGGTGACGATCAGCAACCCTTACACCGGCTATTCGGAGAATGTAAACGTGGCAGCCAACCAAATGCAGCTGGTGGAACTTTATACCGGCAACGTGCTGGTCAGCAACGCCCGTTCCGCCATGGCAACCAGCGGTAAAGTATGTTATGCAGTGAACTCGGAAGCGGTAGATACTTGTGCGTTGCACGTCACTGCGACAGCCAACATCTCGCTTTTCGCGACGAACTATAAGAAAGCTACTTTCGATGCGACGAACGTTCTTCCTACCGCATCGTTACTGGACGAATACGTTATTCAGACCTATACTCCGTCTGATCACGGAGGCGTGAGTTCGACCCAGGGAAGCCATTTTGCAATCATAGCAGCCGAAGACAACACGATAGTGGATTATGTACCGACGGTAAACACGACTTCCATTGAGTCCGCCAAGAGCGCATATGCCTTCTCCCAAGGAGTAGGGATGAGCGAGGAAGAGATTGCTCTCGCGAACTGGAATGTGGGTGACACCCTCCATTCGCCGGTGCTGATGAAGGGTCAGGTTTATTATGTATGGACGGGCAAAAAAGACAAAGAGCCCGGCGACTTGTCCGGTACGTATGTGAAAGCCCGTGACGGCAAGAAGATTGCCGTGTTCCAGGGTTGCCCCCACACCAATATCCCATACCAAGTAAAGCAGCGCGACCATATTTTCTCACAGGCAATGCCAACCCAATACTGGGGGAATACGTTTGTGCTGACCGCTTCCGCCAGCCGTCCTGTAGATATCATCCGTATTCTGGCGCTGAACGACGGCACGGTAGTCCGTATAAACGGAGACTCCGTATATACCTTTGATTTCGCCACCAATCCCAAGCATTACTGGGAGTTTGAAATAGGAACCAACGGTACATATGCCAAGGAAGGAAGTTGCCTGGTGACGACCTCCTGCCCTTGCGCCGCACACCTTTTTATGGTGTCACAGCAGTATCATGGCGACAAGAACTCGAATGGTGATCCTGCCATGTTGTGGGTCAACCCGATCGAGCAGCAGATTGACCAAGTGACTTTCGCCACATATGCCAGCAAGAACGGTACTACTTTGCACTTCGTAAACGTGGTTACTGATAAACCGGAGTTGATGACGCTGGACGGCAATGATATTTCGTCCAGTTTCAACGCTGTAGATGGTTCAAGCACCTATAAATACGCACAGATTTCGCTGGGCAGTACGGCTACCTCACACACGCTGAAGAGCAACGGTAGTAACTTTATCGCCCACGTATATGGATTTACGGAGAATGAGTCGTACGGTTATTCCGCCGGTGGTGCGACCAAACCGCTGACCCAGTATATTACGATTAATGGCCAGGTATTCTCTCCCGATACAAAGAACACCCTTTGCGGCGAGGACACCATCAAGTTTGCGTGCCATCCGGATTATGAGTACAACAAGATCGAGTGGTACTTCGGCGACGGTCAGAAGGATCTGACCAATAAGGACTCCGTACCTCACTTCTATGAGAAAGCCGGCAACTATCAGGCATATGTGCTGATCTACCGCGAGAGCAGCAACCTGTGCGCCGGTCAGAACGCAGTGGACAGTATTCCTATTACCGTAACAATCGGCCGCTACCAGTTCTCGATTGACGACATCGAGATTCCTTGTCCCGAGGACGGAAAAGCCTATATCGGAAAAGTATTCTACAGCAATGAAGGTCAGGTAGATCTTCACGGTAACAATGTAACGATCGAGTTTGACGCCGCAGCCAAAGCCGCCGGTTTCAAAGACTCCGAGTTGCAGATCACCGATTCTTATTTCCAGATCACCATTCCTTCCGCCGCCAAACCGGAGACGCTGTACGGAATCCACCTGGAGATCAAATCCGACTGCGGCGGTGCGGACACGACGATGAACTTCATGATCAATTTCGACAAAGATGTGATTACTCAGCGTTATAACAACGTGCTCGGTCTGCTGACTACGCCGTTTGCAGGCAAAGAGCTGAGCGACTTCCAATGGTACCGCACTTCGGACAGCACCGCAGTAGAGGGCCAGATATCCTCCAACCTCAATTTCTACGACGTGCCGGGTGACAAGAACAACGCCTACTACGTATGCTTCACGATCAACAAAGGCCGGACCGATGAGGTGCGTACCTGCGCATGCGCAAAAGCTTTTGGCGACAACACGGCTGCCCATGAGTTTGAAAGCGATCCGGACAAGGTGATTATCTCTGCCACTTACGACATAAAAGGAGGCAAGACCTTTGTCAACGCCAACTGGGGCGGCAAGACGGATATTGAGTGCTATGCACAGTGGATTGACGCCAACGGACGCATCTACAAAAACCTGAAATTCAACATTCCGGACGGCGGTTGCGCAATCGAGACGCCGAGCGAGAACGGCCTGTACCTGCTCCGTGTAGTGACAGCCGGCAAGACGCGCAGTTTCAAATTTATTATTAACAAGTAAATCTAATAGGAGAA
Organism: Bacteroidales bacterium UBA3808; assembly: GCA_002369075.1. Classification (GTDB taxonomy): domain Bacteria; phylum Bacteroidota; class Bacteroidia; order Bacteroidales; family Paludibacteraceae; genus Colicola. The sequence continues at coordinate 40,424 of DFEG01000007.1, forward strand.
CACGGATATGAGACACTTATTTCAAAACTTACTGATTGCCAGTGTTATTCTGAGTCTGAGCTGCGCACCGATCGTTGCTTATGCAATGCCGGAGCCTGTTCCTGCCGCACAAAACGACCGTGCCAAAGCAGCTGCACAGAAGAAGAAAGAAGCCGAGAAACGCAAGAAAGCGGCAGAGAAAGCCAAAGCCCAGAAGGAGAAACAGAAAGAAAAACAGAAGGCGGCAGCCGATAAGAAACGCGAGGCTGACAAGAAGAAAGCCGCTACAGCCAAAGAGAACGCGAAGAAGCAGGCGGAGCGCGACAAAGCGGCAGCCGAACGCGCCAAGGCAGCGGAAGAGCGCGCCGAGGTGCAGGCGAAGAAAGAGGCAGAAGCCAAAGCCAAGGAGGAAAAGGCTATCCGTGACTACGAGAAGTATCAGGAGAGCCTGGCTAACCCCAAGACCGAAGTAATTTCCTATTTCAACCTTGGTCTGCGCGCCGGTTATGCCGCCATGATGGACAAACTCAACGGCATGTACATGGGTGCAGGCACGCTCAACCAGAGCAATGCCCTGCAACAGCTGAAAGGCGGTCCCGGTGTCGGTCTGGATGTTACTTATAATCTCGAGTACGGACATTTCCTCTTCGAGACAGGTCTGGATTTCCGTTTCCTGAACTCGACATCGGCTTATGGTTTCCAGGCTACACGTATTGACAAGACCTATCCGGGAACGATGTATAACTACTGGTTTGACAACCTGAGCGAGACGCGTAACATGCTGGAGATCGGTCTTCCGTTGATGTTCGGTGCGCAGTTCAGCCGCTATTATTTCCTCGTTGGCGCCAAGGTTCACTATGGTCTGCCGATGGGTTACAGCCAGAAAGGAAAGTACGATATTGTGGTCAATGACCCGGCGCTGATTGAACCTTACGGAATGGGTATTTATGACCTTAACGGACGCACCAATCAGAAAATGGTATTCAAGCAGCCGGATGTAAGCGTAGCAGCGGAGATCGGTCTGGATCTTGACGAGTGGTTGCAGAAACAGCCGGATCCGAAAGCCAAAAAAGCGAAAGTGAAACCCGGCCAGCGTCTGCCGTTCGGCCGTCAGCACGTGCATTACCGTGTGGCTCTGTTTGCCGAATACGGAGTGATGAACACCAACGCTACGCCGAAAGCGGCTCCAGTCGAGTTCACGGCTAACAACGTGGAGGTGGAGAACACCAACACCCTGTTGGCGATGAACGGAGACACCAAACTCAATAACCTCTTTGTCGGTGCCAAGTTCACCGTTCAGTTCGAGGTACCGGGCAAGAAAGAGCGCCCCGTTCCACCCCCTCCTGCCTACGCCATCTACAGCGTTGTTAATGCCAATACGAATGAGCCGTTGGAGAAAGCCATCGTAGAGACCGTCGGTACCGAGAGCGGTAAGATCGCCATGCGCGAGAAACAAATCGGCGTAAAGGGATTCCGTCAGAAACACGCACTGGGTAAGTTCACCGTTTCTGCCAAGGCGGACAATTTCTATCCGGCAACCCAGGAGTTTGAGATCGAGAAAGTAGGTACGACCGAGTATGTTACCATCGCTCTCCGTCCGCGTCCTGTCCTGCGCGTGCGCGTAACTAATAAGGAGACGGGTCTCGCCGTTCCCGCTATGGTTCAGATTCTCCGTAGCGATGCAGCCGAACCGGCTTACAACCTGGCAACCGATTCCGCTACGGGTGCCACACGCAAGATGTTGGAGGAAGGTCCGCAGTACCGCATCCACATCGCCCAGATGGGTTACGACACGTTGGATATGGCGCTCGCCAATATCGGAGACTCGCTCAATATCCAGTTGACGCCGATTAAGAAGGGTGAGGTCTTCATCGTCAAGAACCTCCATTTCGCGACCAACAAGACCCGCATCCTGAAGACCTCCGAGGAGGCACTCAACGACCTCTATATGTATCTGGCGCGTAACCCGAAAGTACGTATCAAGATCATCGGTCACACCGACAATATAGGCAAGGACGCCGCTAACCAGAAACTCTCTGACGGTCGTGCCAACGAGGTTATGAAAGACCTCATCGAGCGTGGCATTGCTCCAGAGCGTATAGAGGCGGAAGGCCGTGGCGAGACCCAGCCGATCGATACCAACGATACGGAAGAAGGTCGTCAGAACAATAGACGCGTGGAGATTGAGATACTGTAGTCAAAATCTACGGTTTGAAACAGGACCATCACGGGATCATGTCCCGACGAGTACCTAAGAAAAGTACAATAAGAACAAAACTAAGCATATGAAACGATTATTAAAATCGCTGACACTGCTTGCCCTCTTTGCCGGAATGACCGTTCCGGCATGGGGACAAGCCTCCACTCAGGGAACGGAGTTCTGGGTAAGTTCGAGTCTGGTATGTTCACCGGATAGGGCTACCCCGGCACCTTATATCGCTGTATCCGCGGAAAAAGCATGTACCATTAAGATCCAGGGTGGTGTGGGGAATGCAATCAATATCACCCAGCAAGTGGCTGCCGGTTCATGGAACGAGTTTGGAAACGGAACAACTTCCCAGTTGAACCCTGCTGCGGGCATGATCAAAGTGCCGATGGATCCGTCCAAATGGTATCCGACCTCCATGACCAATGCCAATAATGTGTCTTCGTTAGCCGGTCAGAAGAACATGTACGGTTTGCACATTACGGCTACGGAACCGGTATCGGTCTATGTGATATTGAGTTCTACCCACTCCATGGACGCTAGTAATATCCTGCCGATGACTGCGCTGGGCAGTGAATACTACACGCAGGATTATTGGTCAAAGGTAAAGAGTGATTTTAATGACGCTGTGGGTTTGACCACTATTCTCGGAACAGAGGATAATACCGTGATAGATATTACGCCGAACGGCGATACCTTTGACGGTTGGCAGAGTGGCTCTACCCACCAAATCACTCTCAATAAGGGGCAGACCTATTATCTGGTCACCAAGAAAGGAGAACGCCTTGCCGGTACCCATATCAAGGCGCGTGACAAACGCAAGATAGCTATCTATTGCGGTGTGCCTATCACCAATATCCCAACCGCCATTGCAGCGCGTGATTGTATCTTCGAGCAACCCATGCCTATAGATTATTGGGGAACCCAGTTTATCGCCACCCGTTCGCTGGAGAAAAATGCGAACGTCATCGGCATTACCGCCAGTGTGGACGGGACTGAAATCAACGTGGATGGAGCGTCCATGGGGTATATCAATGCCGGAGATACATACTATATCCTTTTGCAAGGCGCGAACCTTCCTGCTGTCAAAGATACAGCTCTGAGTCACCGCGACGCAGTAATTACTGCCGATGCTATCTATATTGAGACCAGTTGTCCGACGGCTGTCTATAGTTATGACACCGGTAACAGTTTCAAAGGCAGCAATGCAGGACCGGATGAGATTGTAGGAGGTAAAGGTGATCCTTCCTCTGTCTGGATATCCCCTATTCAGCAAAAAATTGGCAGGATTACTTTCGGTACCTGTTATACAGATAAAACAAAGGATCATTTCCTCAATGTGGTGACCGAAACAGCGACTTGCCAGAACACCACTCTGACAGCACTCTACGGAGCTACCCAGCTGGACAAAACCAATTTATTGGTGTGGAACCCGGTTCCGGGCAATGCGAAATACTCTTACGCGCGTGCAAAAATCGGAGATTCCAGCACAGCACAGTTCAGCGTGTTCCGGTTGGAGAATACCAAAGGTTTCAACGCTATCATTTACGGCAACGGCGAGGACGAAAGTTACGCATACTCGGCCGGTTCAGCCGCAGTGGAGAGAGGTGTGGATGTGAACGGTGTGATTTTCTCTAACGGTTTCAGAAGCGATGAAAAGTTCTGCTTGAATAATGAATTTACGTTTGATGCCAACGTGGGTACCGACCAGATTGCGCGAGTAGACTGGAATTTCGGAGATGGAACCAGTGAATACTATGGTGCGGCTCAGACAACCCACCGATACACCTCCCCGGGATGGTACGATGTAACAGCAGAACTCTACGGACGCCAGATTTGTACAGATGAAGCCGAATCCTGGTTGGGGAATGTGTCGTTCTCGTTTCTGGTAGTACGGGCGGATACAGTACCTGTAGATCCGATACCGGTTTGCTTGTCACTACAGGAACAGAAAGATACCATCCGTTTGAAGGGGCAGGATTATCTGGATAACCTGGTAAAGAACGGTCAGAGAAGAATCATCAATGAAGATGCGCCCTGCTATGAGGACAAGCAGATGTCGCTCATTGTTTACAATCTTGAGACAGAAGAGACACTCGATACCATTGTGGGCAAGGATCAGGCGAAAGGATATAATGGCAAGTGGTACTACGCGCCCGAGGATGTAACCGACACCCTGTTCAATGCATCCGGTTGTAACCACTACAGGCATTACTATGTAAAAGTGCTGACTTGTCTGGAGCTCAGTTTCCCGAACGACGGATCGAGACCAGCTGTGTGTCCGGGCGAGGAACTGCCAACCGCCTACTCGCTGACCAAGGGTAGTATCCGGGACATAGACGCAGCAGGCAACAACGCTATCCTGCGCGTACCGGGCATGCCGGACGAGGTGTTCACCATCCCCAACAGGATTGAACCCAACGGTACTCTCACGATTCCTACTGAGAATATCACGAAACCGGGTAACTATACAGGTGTTATCGTAGTAGAAGACGAGTATTGTAATATGACCGTAACCCTCCCTGTGAATTTCACGGTGAACTATCCGCAAGATATCTTCAAGTACAAATTCAACAATGTAATGGCGGTTTACAAGCCCGGTTACGGAGGCAATGCCGGCTATGAGTTCACGAACTACGAGTGGCACCTGAACAGGAACGGTCAGGACACTATCCTTGCTGCCGGACCGGAGGTATCGGTACTCTATCTCGGTGAAGGAACAACATTTGAGACAGGCGATCAAGTGCACGTCGTATTGACTAACAAGAGTGGTGAAACACTGCCTTCCTGCGCATACACGGTTCGCGAGGTTCCGAATTACAGCAATGAGGCGAACCAAGCACCGGCAAAAGCCACCAAGAAACTTGTCAACCGCCAGATAGTGATCCAGAAGGGGGACAAGTCCTATAATATCTATGGGCAAGTGGTACAATAGAATCTTTATTACGCTAAGCCTGATACTCATCGCAGTATTGGGCTTAGCTCTTCTATATATCCCGAAAGGAGAGTTGCATCTGCTGCTCTGTGGCGGGCATACGCCCGCGCGCGATATATTCTATAGGTATTACACGCAGGTGGCGGAGTGGTTTCCGTACGTGCTGTGCGTTGCCCTGCTCCTCTTCAGCCGGATAGGAGACGGGGTGTTAGCGACTGCCGGATTGGCGCTCTCAGCGCTCACGACACAGATTTTCAAGCATCTGATTAATGCGCCGCGTCCATTGACATGGTTTGCAGTAAACATGCCGGACGTGCAGCTGCCGCTTGTGGAAGGTGTGCAGATGAACTATTGGTTTTCCTTCCCCAGCGGACATACTACCAGTTTCTTTGCGTTGTTTTATGCGTTGAGTATCATTGTAGCGAGCCGGAGTAACCAGAGTAATCAGAATACTTTGAATTCTAAAATTATGAGTACCATGGTGCAGGCATTGTTCTTTTTTATGGCTGCATTAGGAGGGTATAGTAGAATTTATTTGAGCCAACATTTCGCAGCAGATGTTTTTGCGGGAATGATAATAGGGATCGGAATAACGCTTGTCTGTTACGCCGTTTTGCGCCGTTATGAGGATCAAAAATGGTACAATTACCGTGTTTTTGCCCCCAAAAAGCAGTAAAATACAAAAAAATGACCCCTAAAGTGCATTTTTTTGCAAAAATATTTGGTCATATCAAAAAAAAGCAGTACCTTTGCACTCGCTTTTGAAAAAGAGCTCTAAAGTCGGTAAAACGACGGGCGTTTAGCTCAGCTGGTTTAGAGCATCTGCCTTACAAGCAGAGGGTCTGCGGTTCGAATCCGTAAACGCCCACAAGAAGGACACCAAACGGTGTCCTTTTCTTGTGTGGAAGGCACTACGGCCTTCTCCCGCAGTCCGGTCTGGGGTCTCCGCCGCTTCGCTCTGTCGATTATTGCAGATAACTGCAATTCTCGAATCCGTAAACGCCCACAAAATTTCTTTTTTACTTGCATATGTCAAAAAAAAGCAGTACCTTTGCAGCCTAATTGTAAATTAGGCTTGGTATGATTACGTTTATTGTAGCCCTTATTGTTTTGATAGTAGGTTTCTTTACCTACGGTACGTTAGTGGAGAAGATTTTCGGCATTGAGCCGGAGCGCAAGACACCGGCGTTGACCAAGACGGACGGTGTGGACTTTGTGCCGATGGCACCGTGGCGGATCTTCCTGGTACAGTTCCTGAACATCGCAGGTCTGGGTCCTATCTTCGGCGCGATCATGGGTATATTCTATGGTCCGGCGGCGTTCCTGTGGATTGTATTCGGTACCATTTTTGCCGGAGGCGTGCATGATTACCTGAGCGGAATGTTGTCCATCCGCAAGGGTGGAGCGTCGCTTCCGGATATTATCGGAGACGAGTTGGGCGAGGGTACCAAGGTCTTTATGCGCGTGCTGAGTCTGGTACTGCTGATCTTGCTGACCACGACCTTTTTGAGCGGTCCGGCAACCTTGCTGCAAGGCTTGGCAGGATTAGGGACGATGGATTTTCAGGGACATATGATTCCGATTGTCTGGGTGCTGATCATCTTCGGTTATTATGCTTTGGCGACCGTTTTGCCGGTGGACAAACTGATCGGGCGGTTCTACCCCATATTCGGCGGTATATTGCTGTTCATGGGCTTGGGTATCATGGTTGTGATGTTGGGCTGGCACGCGAGCGAAATGCCGGAGGTGTTTGACGGGCTGCATAACCGCCAGACCAACGGTCTGCCGCTGTTCCCGATGATGTTCGTGAGTATCGCTTGCGGTGCCATTTCCGGTTTCCACGGGACGCAAAGTCCAATCATGGCGAGGTGCTGCACGAACGAGCGTCAGGGGCGTTGGATCTTCTATGGGGCGATGGTGGCCGAGGGAATCTTGGCGTTGATATGGGCTGCCGCAGCCGGTACGTTCTTTGCAGACCCAGAGAAAGGCTTGTACGGTATTGACGGTCTGCAGGCTTTCGCAGCGCAACACCCGGGTGAGAATATTGCGGCACTGGTGATTGACCAAGTGAGCCGCAGTTGGTTAGGTACGGTAGGCGGTATCTTAGCCATCATCGGTGTTATTGCAGCTCCTATCACGAGCGGCGACACAGCTTTGCGTAGTGCGCGACTGATTGTGGCGGACTTCCTGAAATGGGACCAGCGGCCGATCCCGAGACGGTTGATGATTGCGGTGCCGCTGTTCCTCTGCGTGTTCGGTATGGTGTTTGTGGATTTCAATGTCGTTTGGCGGTATTTCGCGTGGACGAACCAGACGTTAGCCGTGTTTACGCTGTGGGCGGGAACGGTATGGCTGTATAAGAAAAGCCATCAGCCGTCAGCCGTCAGCCGTCAGTTATCTGACCGTTTCGGATATATGATAGCCATGGTACCGGCGCTGTTCATGACGATGGTGTGCAGCAGTTATATTCTGATTGCGCCTGAAGGACTGAACATGGCACCGGAGTACCGATGGATCGGCTATCTCATCGCCGGATTCGTGACCCTCGGCTGCCTCTGCGGATTTGGTATGTGGGCAAAGAAAGTGAAAAGTGAAAGGTGATTAAAGAAACTAAATATGTTATTTCGTCGCCGGACGTGAAGGACTGTCCGCAAAGCGAGCTGCCGGAGTACGCGTTTATCGGGCGAAGCAATGTGGGCAAGTCGAGTCTGATCAATATGATTTGCCACAACCCGAAACTCGCCAAGACCAGCCAGAAGCCGGGTAAGACACTGCTGATAAACCACTTTTTAGTCGAAAGTCGAAAGTCGAAAGACCGCAGCGAAGCTGCTCAAAGACAGGAATGGCATTTAGTGGATTTGCCGGGGTACGGGTATGCGCAGGCAGGACAGAAACAGCGCGAGGCACTGAAGACGATGATCGAGCGGTATTGCCTGTACCGCGAACAGTTGGTGTGCCTGTTCGTGCTGATCGACTGCCGGCACGAGGCGCAGAAGATCGATGTTGATTTTATCAACTGGTTAGGCGAGAACGGCGTGCCTTTCGCAATCGTGTTCACGAAGGGCGACAAACTCGGGCGCGTGCGGCTGCAGGAGAACGTGGAGGCATACAAGAAACGGCTGTTGGAGGAATGGGAGGAGCTGCCGCCGGTGTTCGTTACTTCCTCTGAGACAGGCCTCGGAGGCGAGGAGTTGACAGCATACATTGAGGGGCTGAACGCAGCAATGAATAATGAATAATGATTATTGCACAGCAAATCTTAAAAATAGTACATTTCTTTGTGAGTATTATGCTCCGACTTGACTCCGACATGACTCCGATAAGACTCCGATATAATACCGAATGTGTAAAATCTTAAAAATAGTAAACTTTTGTTTGTTGTGCGTGTGCTGCCTTTCTGCGTACGCGCGCAGCGCCCGTGTATATGGCTACGTGGTGGACCAGGAGAATGTGGGTATCGAGCTGGTGAACGTAGCGGCGTGGGATGCCCCCCAGCCCCCTGAAGGGGGAGAGAAAAGAAGCCGAAAGCTGTTGGGCGGGACGGCGACGAACAAGAACGGATATTATGAACTGCTGTTAGAGGAGGCGGACACGGTGGTGTTGCAGTTCTCGATGATCGGTTATACAACCGTCCAGCAACGTGTCATCGACCTCAAGGACGTACTGAATATCAACGTGGAGATGCTGACCGACGAGCAGGTGCTGAACGAGATCGAGGTGCGCGGGATCAAGCACACCCAAGGTACGATGGACCGTATAGATGCATCCACAACAAGGGTCATGCCGGACGCTACGGGTGGTTCGATAGAGAGCCTGCTGATCACCTTCGCCGGCGTGAGCCAGACCAACGAGTTGAGCAGCCAGTACAACGTGCGCGGCGGTTCATTCGACGAGAACTCGGTGTATGTGAACGGCATAGAGATCCACCGTCCGCTGCTTATCCGTAGCGGTCAGCAGGAGGGTTTGAGTTTCGTGAACCCCGAGATGGTGGAGAACGTCTCTTTCTCGGCGGGCGGTTACGGTGCGCAGTACGGCGACAAGATGTCATCGGTACTGGATATCACCTACAAGCGGCCGCAGGCGTTCGAGGCGAGTCTCAGCGCGAGTCTGTTAGGCGCGCAGGTGTATGTGGGTCACGGCGACAGTACGTACAGCCAGATGCACGGCCTGCGGTACAAGACGAGCAAGTACATGTTAGGCGGTTTGGCAACAGCCGGAAACTACCAGCCGACTTATATCGACTACCAGACCTATATCACATGGAAAGTACAAAGTAGAAAGACAAAAGACCGCAGTGCAGCTGCTCAAAGCGAAAAGACGCCTTGGACGATGTCGTTCCTGGGCAACGTGAGCCAGAACGACTACCGGTTCACGCCGGACAGTCTGAGTGAGTCGTTCGGCGGGCAGAACGCGAAGAACCTGAGTATTTACTATGAGGGACAGGAGAAGGACAAGTTCCTGACGGCTTTCGCGGCACTGAGTGCGAAAGGAAGGTATGAAGTTGAAAGTCGAAAGTCGAAAGACGAAAGCCCCTCTGAGATAGAGATCGGATTTGACGTGAGCGGGTTCTATACCAACGAGCGCGAGAACTTCGACATCACGGGCGAGTACGTGCTGTCCAATGCGCCTGCCGGACAGATCAGCGAGGCGTTGGGTACGGGTCTCTTCCACCAGCACGCGAGGAACAGTCTGGAGGCGGGGGTGATCACCGCGGCGCACAACGGGAGCTGGAAAAGCGGCAACAACACCTTGCAGTGGGGCGTGAGCGGTCAGGCAGAACTGATCCGCGACCATATAAGCGAATGGGAATGGCGTGACTCCGCGGGCTATTCGCTGCCAAATGACGGGCGGTCGATGGAATTGTACTATGCCATGCGTGGCGACAGTGCGATGAAGTCGGCGCGCGTGCAAGGGTACGTGCAGAACGAGCATAAATGGAACACCAACTCCGGTCAGTGGATCCTGACAGTAGGCGGACGGTTGCAGTGGTGGAGCTGGAACAACGAGGTATTGCCTTCTCCCCGTGCGAGCGTGGAGTGGATCCCGGGATGGAAGAGAGACTTGTGCTTCCGTTTGGCAACAGGTTTGTACTATCAAGCGCCCTTCTATAAGGAATTGCGCGACACGGTAACGGATGATTTAGGTATCATCCGCATGAAGCTCAATAGTGATCTGAAAGCGCAGCGGTCGGTACACGTAGTGCTCGGCGGAGACTACTATTTCCGCGCGTGGGGACGGCCGTTCAAGTTCACCGCCGAGGGCTACTACAAGTACATCGACCGGATGGAGAGTTACACGGTAGAGAATGTGCGGGTGCGGTATTCGGGTAAGAACGACTCGCAAGGTTACGCCGGCGGTCTGGACCTGAAGCTGTACGGCGAGTTAGTGCCGGGCGCGGACAGTTGGATCTCGTTCAGCACGATGGTCGCCAGACAGCGCCTCAACGGCTCTACGGAGTGGATTCCGAGTCCGCAAGAGCAGCGGTTCAATTTCTCGATGTTGTTCCAGGATTATATCCCGCAGCTGCCGCAGCTACGGTTTCACCTGAAGATGCAGTTTGCGGAGGGGCAGCCGTACTATGCGCCGCGTAACAACCAGGCATGGGGCAGAATGTCAACCTACAAACGCATCGATTTGGGTGCTACCTATATATTCAACGCCCAGACCGCCAAGTTCATGCGCGCCCCGAGTGCCAAGCATGTGAAACAATGGGCGATCCAGTTTGAGGTTTTCAACCTTGTGGGCTGGCGAAACGTAAACTCCTATTTCTGGGTAGCCGATGCGTACGGAGCCCAATGGGCGAGCCCGAACTACCTGACGGGCAGACGATTTAACCTAAAGGTCACGGTGGATTTGAGGTAAAAGACCCCTCCCATCCTCCCCACAGGGAGGAGATTAATTGATAATTGAAAATAAATTTATATGGCAGAAGAGTTAACACCGATGATGAAGCAGTTTCGGGATATAAAGACGCAATACCCCGATGCAATGTTGCTGTTCCGTTGCGGCGATTTCTACGAGACGTATGCAGAGGACGCGGTGAAAGCGAGCAAGATCCTCAATATTACGCTGACGCACCGCTCCAACGGCGGCAGCACGGCGGCGCAGTCCCTGGAGATGGCGGGATTCCCGTTCCACGCGCTGGATACATATCTGCCGAAACTGGTACGCGCAGGTCTGCGTGTGGCTATCTGCGACCAGTTGGAGGATCCGAAACTGGCGAAGAAGTTAGTGAAACGCGGTGTGACGGAGTTGGTGACGCCGGGCGTGAGCTATTCGGACACCACGCTGACCCAGAAAGAGAACAACTGGGTGGCGTGTCTGCATTTTGACAAACATGTGATCGGTGTGGCGTTCCTGGATATATCTACGGGCGAGTTCATGGCAGGGCAGGGCAACAGCGATTATATAGACAAACTGCTGACCAATTTTGCACCGAAAGAAGTGCTGCACCTCCGCGGGCGCAAGGCAGAGTTGGAAAATCTGTTCGGCAACAAGTACTTCACCTTTGAACTGGAGGACTGGATGCTCGTAGAGAGCACCGCCAAAGAGCGGTTGCAGAAGTTATGGGGCGTGAGTTCGCTCAAGGGTTTCGGGTTGGAGAAAATACCGGCAGGCGTGACCGCAGCAGGCGGCATTCTGATGTACCTCGACATGACGCAACACCTGCAGACCGGACATATCCAGCACCTGAGACGTATTGAGGAAGACAAGTATGTGTGGTTGGACCGTTTCACGATCCGCAACCTGGAGTTGACGCACCGGCAAACGGAAGAGAGCGCGACGCTCTATGACATCATCGACCGCACGATTACGCCCATGGGCGGGCGTTTGCTGCACCGGTGGATGGCGTTCCCGCTGAAGGAAGTGCGGCCCATACGGAACCGGCAGACGGTAGTCGAATACCTCTTCAAGAACCCCGAAGCGCGGGAGAAACTGCGAGAGGCGTTGAGCGAAGTGGGCGACTTGGAGCGTATCGTGAGCAAGGTGTCCACCGGCCGGATCGGTCCGCGTGAAATGGTCCAGTTAGGAAGAGCGTTGCGGGCAGTAAGACCCATCAAGGAGGTGTGCGAGGAAGCGAAGGAGAACTCCTACATGGCACTCATGGGCGAGGAGCTGGATCCCTGTACGGAGATGCGTACGCGTATTGAGCGTGAGATTGTGCCCGACCCGCCAATCGCGCAGGGAAGACCCAATATTATCGCCCGAGGCGTCGATACCGAGTTGGACGAGTTGCGCGCCATTCAGTCGGACGGTAAGGATTACCTCCTGCAAATCCAGCAGCGCGAGGTAGAGCGGACGGGCATCCAGAGCCTGAAGATAGGCTATAATAATGTGTTCGGTTACTATCTGGAGGTGCGTAACACCTATAAGGACCAAGTGCCCGCCGAGTGGATCCGCAAACAGACCTTGGTCAACGCCGAGCGTTATATCACCGACGAGCTGAAGACTTACGAGGAGAAGATCAGTTCCGCCGAGGAGCGTATTCAGATCATCGAGAACCGGCTCTACCAAGAACTGATGATCGCCCTCAGCGAGTGGGTGCCCCAGATGCAGCTGGACGCGAATGTGTTAGCGCAGTTAGACTGCCTGCTGTCTTATGCCACCGTGGCGGCGGAGAACCGGTATGTATGCCCGGATGTGAACGACAGTCTCGTGATCGACATCCGTCAGGGACGCCACCCCGTGATAGAAAAACAACTGCCACCGGGCGAGCAATACATAGCCAACGACGTGCTGTTAGACAACAACGGCCAGCAGATCATCATCATCACCGGTCCGAACATGGCGGGTAAATCCGCTCTTCTGCGTCAGACGGCACTCATCGTACTTTTAGCGCAGATGGGGTCTTTTGTGCCTGCCGAGAGCGCGTCGATAGGCATCGTGGACAAGATCTTCACACGCGTCGGGGCAAGCGATAATATCTCGTTAGGCGAATCGACCTTCATGGTGGAGATGAACGAAGCAGCGTCTATCCTGAACAACCTGAGCGAGCGCAGTCTGGTGCTCTTTGACGAGTTAGGCCGCGGCACCAGTACCTACGACGGCATCTCCATCGCCTGGGCGATCGTGGAGTATATCCACGAGAACAAAGGGCACGCCAAGACCCTTTTCGCCACCCATTACCACGAACTGAACGAGATGGAGAAGAGTTTTGACAGGATCCGCAACTATAACGTCTCCGTGAAGGAGGTGAACGGCAAAGTGATTTTCCTGCGCAAACTGGTACGCGGCGGCAGCGAGCATAGTTTCGGTATTCACGTAGCGAAATTAGCCGGCATGCCGGCGTCTATCGTGGAGCGGGCGAACCAGATTCTCAGGGACTTGGAACGCGCCTCCAAGAACGGCGACATCGCCAAACCGATCGAGCACATCGGCGAGAGCCGCGAAGGAATGCAACTGAGCTTCTTCCAACTCGACGACCCGGTGTTGGAGCAGATACGGGACGAGGTCAAATCGCTGGACATCAACAACTTAACGCCTCTTGAGGCGCTCAACAAACTATCGGAAATCAAACGATTAGTGGGAGGTAAATAGTATGGGAAAATACGAATGGACGAAAGCCAGAATTCTCCGCTGGACATTAGGCGTGAGCGGATGGATTTTCTGCGTGATACTTATTTTCGTGGTGGAGCAGTACTACCGCTGGCACGTGTGCAACTTCACGTCGCGCGACGGCGAGCCGCATAGTTACAATATTTACGAGGGCGCGACGCTGGATTCGCTCTTCACGCTGCTGCGCGAGGACTACGAGATCAGCACCGAGACGGACCTGAAGATGCACATGCGTATTCTGCTCTTCCGCTACCCGGAGCCGGGACACTACGTACTGCCGGCGCAGATAGGCGACCGCGACCTGATCGAGACCTTCAAGTACGGCAGGCAGACGCCTGTCCGGATCACGTGGAATAACTTTGTGAGGACGCGCGAGGAGTTGGCCGGCAAAGTGACGACCCACCTGCAGATGGACAGTGTGACGCTGTTGCAGTACCTGGAGGACGACGAGTTTTTGAAGCCCTACGGGCTGAACAAAGAGACGAGCCGGTGTCTTTTTATTCCGAACACGTATGAGGTATATTGGAATATTACCGTGGAGCAGCTCTTCGACCGCATGCAGCGGGAGTTTAACCGTTTCTGGAACGCAGAGCGTCGTGCCAAGGCGGATTCCATCGGTCTGACACCTGTCGAGGTTGCCATCGTGGCGTCTATTGTGGAGGGCGAGAGCCATAACAAACGCGAGTTACCGCTTATCGCCAGCCTGTATCTCAACCGTGTGCATAAGAACATGCCGCTGCAATCCTGCCCGACGATCAAGTATGCGCTGGGAGACTTCAAACTGAGGCGTGTGCTGTACAGCCACCTCAACGTCGATTCGCCGTACAACACGTACAAGAACCCGGGGCTGCCTCCCGGTCCTATCCGCTGCCCGTCACCCGAGACGATCGACATAGTGCTCAATGCACCTAAGACGGACTACCTGTTCATGTGCGCGAGCCCGGAGCTGAACAACACCCATATTTTCTCGTCCTCGTACCGCAGCCACGCTGCCGCGGCACAGCAGTACCGCCACACGATGGACACCATACATTGGGTAAATGAATAAATGGTAAATGACCAAATGGTAAATACTTTGATTTGGGAGAATAACGAAGATATAAGGCTCATTGAGTGCGCGAATGACCGCCGCACTATCCAGCGCTACCTCAATGAATGTCGCGAGGAGCGGCGGCCGTACGTGTTTGTGACGAACACGATGACCGTCAAACCGCTTAACCGGCTGTTGGTGCCGGTTTCGATGTTGGAGGAGGAGACCTACAAGGCGGAGATCTGCACGTATCTGGCGCGTAAGACGGGTGCACATATCATACTCCTGCAGGCGAACGACTACGGCTCGCACGCCAAGCAGAACGTCAACCGCATTGTGACCCATATCAAAGCGATCAGCGAGAAGACAGGCGAACCGATCTCTTATGAGGTCGCTATGGCGCGCAAGGACAGTTTCGGGCTGGTACGCGAAGCGTCGGAGCGGCAACGGGATTTCCGGCACGACTTATTGATACTGACCGCCAGCCGGGACTACGGGCTGGACGATATCCTGTTCGGTCCACCGGAGCGCAAGGCAATCCAACAGGCGCTGGTACCGGTGATGCTCGTCAATCCCAGAGAAGATTTATTCTCGTTATGTGATTAAAAGTGTGTTAATACTGGCATTTTGTCAACTAAATATAGCATTTTTTATATTTTTAACACTTTTTGTGTAAAATATTTTGTCATATCGTCAAAAAGCAGTACTTTTGTATCGTGTTTTTCATGGTATTAGATTTAAGGTTAAATGAAAAGGTTGGGTTGTCGGGAGACAACCTTCTTTTTTGACCCTTGTGGTCAACAAAAGGTGCCCCCTCGGGCAACCTTCTTTTTTGACCCTTGTGGTCAACAAAAGGTGCCCCCTCGGGCAACCTTCTTTTTTTATACTTTCTTTTTTATAGTGCAGCGAGGTTCTTTTCGTTCATCAGTTGTTTACCTTCCGGCGTATAGGCGTAGTCAATGCGGTCTTGGAAATAGGTCTCCACCTTTCCGCGGACTACCTTCATCGTGGAGTTGACGAGGTGGTTCTGTTCCGTCCACGGCTCGTCGAGTACGGCAATGGAGGTCGGCAGCCACGCTTCCGGGAATATCCCGTCGCGACTTCCACCGGGTTTGTAGGAGTCCACCTCGCTCTGAATCTTGAGCAGCATGCACTCCTTGCCTTCGCGGGTCGAGGGGTCTTTGCCTTGCGCCTTCGCCCACGCCTGCAGCGCCTCTTTGTTCGGCACCATCAGCAGGATGGTGTAGGGGTCTTGGTTATTATGCAGGATACATTGATCGACATAGATACTGCCGTCGGTGAGCGAGTCCTCGAAGCCCTCCGGGCTGTATTTCTCGCCGTCGGCGCGGATGAGCAGTGACTTGAAACGACCTACCACCCACAGGTAACCCGGGTGCGCCTTGGTCACGTAACCCATGTCGCCGGTGTGCAGCCAGCCGTCTATAATGGTTGCCTTTGTGCTCTCTGGGTTCTTCCAGTAGCCCGCCATGACGTTCTCGCCCTTGATCACGATCTCACCGCGTTCGCCGTCCGGCACTGTATTGCCCTCTGCGTCGCAAATCTTCAGCTCCATCGGGCTGACGATGCGGCCGGAAGAACCGAAGATAGCACCTTCCATGGAGTTGGAGCAGATGATCGGTGTCGCTTCGCTCAGCCCGTAGCCTTGGAACATCGGCATGCCAATCGCGCAGAAATAGCGCTGGAGGGCGATGTCGAGCAGTGCGCCGCCGCCTACAAAGAACTTCATCCGCCCGCCGAAGTTCTCCCTCACGGCTTTGAAGATCAGTCGGTCAAAGAGCTTGACCAAGGGCCACCGCCACGCGTTCTGCCATCCGCCGCGGTTCCAGTACTCGCGGTTGTAGGCGATGGCGTTATTGAGGGCGAAGTTATAGAGTTTCTCCACCTTCGGTCCTTTGGCTTTGATGCCCGCCTCGATGCTCTTTTTGAAGTTACGCGCGAGCGCCGGCACGGAGAGCATAACATGCGGACGCACTTCGCGGATGGCGATAGGGATGTTCTTGAGGGTCGCCATGGCGGTCTTGCCGACCGGCACCGTGGCTATCGAGCCACCGTAGGACATCATTGTGTAGAAACCCGCCACGTGGGCGAAGCAGTGGTCAAGCGGCAGAATGATGAGCATCACGTCGTCCAGGTCGCAGTGGATAACCGAACCGCCCTGCTCCACGTTCGCCGTGTAGTTGCGGTGGGTCAGCAGGATTCCCTTCGGGTCCGCCGTCGTGCCGGAGGTGTAACTGATGTTCGCGTAGTCGTCGGGACCGACGGACTCGTAGCGCTGACGGAAGGACTCGGGGTCTTTCGCCAGCAGCTCGTCGCCCATCCGGATCACCTCGTCGATGGAGATCTCCTTGTCCTCGTAATGGTCGATGGGGTCAAAGACGATCACTCTCTCCACGTTGGGGCAATCGCTCATGATCTTACGGATCTTGGGCAGTTGCTGCTCGGAGCACATGATGAACCGTGCGTCGGAGTGCTGAATACGGAAGAGGAGGTCGCTCGCTTCCTCCAACTTGATACTGAGCGGTACGTTCACGCCGCCGGCATAGAGTATTCCGAGTTCGCCGGTGACCCAGAGGTTGCGTCCCTGACTGAGCAGCGCCACGCGCTCGCCTTTCTGCAGGCCGAGCGCCATCATACCGGCGCCGATGCGGTGGGCTGTCTCACGCGTCTCGCGGAAAGTGGTCTCGGTCCACTTATCTTCTATTTTCTCGCGCAGAAACACATGCTCGCTGAACCGGTGCGTGTAGTGTTCTACGAAATCAATGATGGTTGGTTTATTTTTCATAATGTATTATATTTCCTTATAATTTCCTGCAAAGGTACTGCTTTTTTCTGACATACGCAAAAAAAACCGCCCCGAAGAGCAGTTTTTTTGCCTCTCCCCCTCTGAGAGGGGGTCGGGGGGTGTCTTCTCCTCCCCTTTAGGGGAGGTCGGGTGGGGTCTTCTCCTCCCCTTTAGGGGAGGTCGGGTGGGGTCTGTTACTGCCCGTCATACTCCTGTCCGCACACCTTCCGTCGCGGGCTAACCCCTCGTATAAGTACCTAAACTCCGTTCAGGTAGTAAATACTCGGGGCAGCTCCGCTCTCCCCAAGGATTGGAAATCCTCGGGGACCCCATGGTTAGCCTTGGTGTGCGGAATCATATTCACGCCCACAGGCTAACCATAAGTACGCCCGCATGGTCTTTTTGCCTCCGGGGAGGTCCTTCTGGGCGACGAACGCTGCCTGGTCCGCGGAGATCTTGTTCAGGTCCTTGGCGCGTGCCTTCACCAGCGCTGCCACCTCGGTGAAGCGGGTGCGGGCGGACAACTCCTTGGAGGAGATGTTGGTACGCGGCTTGGGTGCCTCGCGGAGGTAGATGCGGTTGCAGGAATTGCTCTCGGTCGGCGCCACGCGGTGGGTAGCCAGAAGCATCTTCTCGCAGCTGTGCTGGCCGTTCTTACTCGGTTTCGATAATGCGCCGGACACATGGTCTATTCCGGCTGAATAAACTACTTTTGCCATTTTAGTTAAGGTTTTAAAGGGTTGTTAACTTAATTTCGCATACTCCTGCGCGAAGATATATCCGCGTAAGGTAATGTATGTGTTTTGTTTCTTAAAAGCTGTCTCGTATGCAGCTTTCTCTTCTGCTGTTAGTGCCGCGATTGCCGTTTGCACCTGTTTGAACTTGTTACGTTGGGCTATCTGTAATGCGCTTGGCTCTCCCTTGTAAGGGTTACAGATCTTGCCCGTGTAAAGTGTGCCTTTACGGTTAGCGAAATACATGTCGGAGTGCCCACACACCTTTCCACTTAGCGACACTAATAGTTCCATCGGAACGTACTTTGCCATTGTTTTTGACAAACTTTTTTACCCGCTTTGTCATCTCGGGGACTAATAGGTTTAGATTGTTAAATTTGCATCTTCGATAATTCATATCTTCCTTTACGCGCGTATAATATCTATTGTATCTTATAATTCTATCTCTGCTATCTTTGCTTTTCTTGCTTGTTCTTCAACTTCTCTTTTTTGTCTCTCTTTTTGGTTCACTTTCCAAAAACCCATAGTGGCTTTACGCCATATCCACGCCTTTATTTCGTCCGGCTCGTCCAGATTTTGAATCCATTGCATGGTATGCTTGCTATACGATGACCTTTTTTTGCCTATTGTGGATATTGCTTCTTTATACTCTTCAAGAACCATAGCCTCATGACGCTCACGTTTTTCTTTTACTTGTTCGTTATACGGAAAACAATGTTCATCCAATAGATTCTTTTCTCGGTTGTAAACCCAACCCGTTTCTAATTCTGCCAAGTATTTCTTCACCGTCTTGCTGCTTATTCCGATGGCTTTTCCGATTGCCGATGCGCTTTTCGGTATGTATTGTAGCAGGCTCATCAGTATCGCCAAGCCTTTAGCCTCAGCACTTAAATTGCCGTTTATAAAATCAAAAGCGACAGGTTTGTACATCCCCTTAAACGGCATGATTTCATATGTGTTGGTCTTGTATCTGGATTTGGTTGTTTCTACAGGTACAATCTTTATTAGACCTGCTTTGACTAATTTCTTCGTTATATCTGACAGCGCATCTTCTGATAACTCCTGCTTGCGGCTGTATGGGTTCGTCACCCAGCATTTCCGATTATACACTACGTCCTTTTCAGCAAACATCAGCATCTTGGCGTAAATGTACACGGCTCGTAAACTCAATTTCTTTTCCAATACCACTTCCGGCATCTCCACAAAACTCTTTTTTACTTCCATAAAATCAATAATTTATAAATTCTCATTACGCATCTTCCATTTCCCGTTTCATCTTGGCTTCTTTGCTTTATCTTCCTTTATAAATTATCTTCGTAATCTGGCTCCCTTTTTATCTACTGCCTCGACTGTTAAAAACAGTCCGAGGCTTTATTAGTTTAGTATTCTAATTTAGTATTAGCAAGGCATTTTTTCGTTATTTCCGCATGGCACATTTCCAATATGCGCCTTGCTGTATGTCTGTTCCCCCGCATTGTATGCGGATTCCTTTGCGCCCGTATCTCTGAAATTTTATGCAAAGTTACTACTTTTTCTTGAATTTAAAAACCTCAATACGAAATTTATATAACTTTGTTATATAACTACACTTTAAACCGTTTCCTGTTGTTTGAACGTACATAAAAATCAAGCAAACACAAAAAAGCACGGTTACCTGTTTTAGATAACCGTGCCGCTAAAATATTTTTTTGTATTACATTTCCGTTGAAGGCGTTCTTTTTCCTATACTACTTTTTCGTATCGAAGTCCTTTTACGACCTCTTTAATACATCCTATCTGCTTCCAGTAGGATATATTTTGTTTAGGGTCTGCATTAGAGTTCCCCAACTTTGTTTGAAGCTGGCTTACATCTTCACGAGTAAACTGCTTTGGAAGCATCGGCAGCATATACGGAACTCTATGCCCGTTTATTCTCTGATGGTCAGAGGCTGCTTTATCCACGCGACTGCCAAATAATGACATGTGGTTGCAGAAAGTATATTCCGCTACCCACAGGCCAAAGTTTACAATCTCGTCCTCCGTGAGAGTGGAATTGTATTGCTCCAGCAAATAACAGAGCATGCCTGCCCTAAAGCCGTTTACAGCTGACCGTTTGCGGAACTCGTCCACAGCTTTCGAGGCTGTTGCTTTGGCTAAGTCTCCTTTTTGGTTGACCCAAGTTTGAATCGCTTCTAACAAAGGAGGAAACGCAAGCTGCCCCCCTTGCTCCATTAACCAGAGGACTGCGCTACCTACTTCGTATTTCATATCCTCTGTTATAGGACGGAAGCGTCGCATCGGTTCACCGAAACGATCCGGTAGTTCTGTGACTATCCATCTATTGAGCATACCGCCTTCGATAGCATTACCATTAAAGAAACTTTTGCAAGCATCCGGCGTACCGGTAGCTAACATATTGAGCAGCAATTGAATCGTACCGCTCCATGTCCCTTGACGCGAGATCATTTCTTGGCTATAGATACTATTGTCAAAAGCCAAGCAGAAAAACTGATTTAAGTTTGCCCATGATCCACGTTTGCTGTGCTGTACTAATACTGCTAATTCTGGATAAAAAGTAAAAAGGTGCTTTCCACATGTAATCTGCATCTTTTGGCAGAGAGCCGATATAGAAGTGGTCTGAGGACCTAAACGGTCTTCTTCTTCAAGAAAAGGTATCGTGAGCAAATCAACATACCTCTTAACGAAGGATTTACCACTACTGGTCTCGCCCTGAATACAGGTCATAAAAGACAAGGAGTGTTCTTCTCCATCATAATAGTCAAAACGAATATTCGTTGCTAATGCGCCTAAAATAGGCAACAAGGCTACTACGAGTGGAGCCTTAAACTCCGACTCTTCTTCAAGATCCGTCAACGCTTGAATTAGCCACGGTAAACGCGGTAATGGTAACGCAGCCGGATTGAACATCTCTGCATAGGATGTTCCTTTAGTACTGCTCTCTGTTTCAAGAACAGGGGAGAGATCTTGTCTCTCAATCTTTGACGCCAAAGCGTCTTTTGAAAAATTTTTATTCATTAATTTTTTAATTTGTTTAATGACCCGGTTGGATGTAAGACGATACTGACTATCTGTGAAGCAATCTGCTCCCAGAAGAATAATAGCGGATCACTGGTAAATAAAATAATTTGCTTCCTCCACAATTTTTCTCGCCATAAGGTGGAGAGCTTATGGCTTTCGTAGTAATAGACTTTTTCAACATGTCAAAGATCGCCTTCTTTGGTCGTAAGTCGGACGGTCGGATTAATCAAATGACCATCACATCCTATAGCCGGAATAACAAAACTGCTTCTTCCGACTTTCCGACTTTCCGACGCTTCGGAAATGTTATACATATATTTATCCCTCAAATTCTATGCCAGACTATCACCCTGACAGAAACAATTCCAAAATAAGTGCACATTGGCAGTATTATCGTCTCTTTTGTCATATACAACTAACCAACCTGCCAAACTCTACCGAACGGATACCGAAACGATATGCATACCATACAAACTTTGCAAAACTCGCTCAAAACACGCTAATTTAGCAAAAAACCACAAATAAATTTGTGCATTCCAAAAATTTTCACTATCTTTGCACCCGCAAAGGTGCAAGCCGCCCATTCTTGTCCGATGAAGCATCGAATATATATGGGTGATCAACCCCCTTTGCATTACATAAAAGGCGTTTATTGACGCTTGTTTTGGCATCGTAGAATCTAGCAAATTTGAAGCCCTGAAACAAGATAGTGCAATAAGCGTTCTCGTGGATATGTTATATATCAGTCTTCGCCCGTCACAGGGCGGGAGGGTTAGCATATCGGGCGTGGACGTTATTGTTTATTCTTGGCTAAAGGTTTTGCTAGAACCATACGATGGAGAATAAGCGTGGATAACATTCACGCTTTTATTTGTATATATAGCTAACTACAATAATTTACCATTTAAAAGTTGCGCCCGACACGAATAAGGGAATTTACTATGATTGACAAAATAAGACATTACCACAAAAAATGTGGCATACTGCTCTGCTCTATATGTATAGCCATGTATATAATGATTGCTCTGTCAACAGCAGCGATTGTTCTTACATTATTTCAAAAATGCTGTTATTGCACTTTCACTCCCACATTAGATGGAATTACATATTTTTTATACCAGTTTAAGCCATTTTATCCTCTCTTTTCTGGCACTTTTCTGCTGATAACCATTTTTGTGGCATTAGTAACCTACGTCCATAGTAAGAAAGTAGATGCCATGAAAGCATTACAAGATTTGCGTAATATGTTAATGATCGGTGACAACATGGAAATACACGATTTATTAGAGTACGAAAAAGAGGATGAGAAAGAGAAACATGATTTGTTCAAAGAGAAATTTGCAAAAAGACAAGGAACAATATATAATTATATTGGGATACTTGAATTGTCAAAGTTTTATCTCGATGAAGATATTATCTCCGTTGAACAATTTAAAGACCAATTTGGCTATCGCATAGAAAATATATATGCAAATCCAATGATTTGTGAATGGATTAAGAAACATCCTGAATACTGGAGAACATTAGACGCATTAAAGAAGATAGCAACTAATTAACATATTATCAAAAAAACCAAGCCCTGAAGGTGTAAGATGGGGAAAAAATAAAATGTTATTATGAAAAAGTTATTTACGTACGCTATTATCGCTTTTGCCGGTATAGCATTAATGTCTTGTAACAAACAAAACAACCCGGATGACCCAACATCAGACAATCCTTATCCGTATCTGAGAGTGGATGATCTAATGCCTCTAGAGATGATATCTATTTCAGAAGCTGAAACTAAGTTAGTGAAAATGGGATTTAATGGAGGTTGGCAAACGTATATGATGTATGGCGGGCAAGATCAAGGTTATTTATACACCTCTGCAGATAAAAAAGATACAATTTTACTAAGGCCAAATTCAGAGGGGTTAATTAAAGCGGTAACCTATATTGGAAGTAAAGGTGTTATTCCTTCAGAAGCAAAGTCATGGTTAACTCATATTCCAGAAAAAATAAAACTATCTGAGTCCTTATCTGAAATTATGGGAGTTACAGAATATACTTTTGCATACGCAAATCATGCTGATGGACAAGAGACATATAAAACATATAGTGAATATATAGGCATGTTAAATAATATCTCATCAGGAATGTTTATAGCTGCTGTATGGGGTACAATTCCATATGCTCCAGGAGGCGTAGCAATGTATTACGATTATAGAAATAATATAGATCAAGCCACCTTGTGTTTGGGCTTCGATATGGAAAAGTAAAACTAGTAATACTCCGGGAACAAAGGTAAAATAATTTCCATTCGATTTAACCTTACCTCAGTATCTCGATATCCCATCTTCAAGCGCGGAGCAATTTACCCGCGCTTATTTCTTCTTGGTTGCCGCACGGCTACAAAACACATGCAGGGTTTTATGTGTTTTTGTTTTATTAACCTCGCTTCGCGAAAAAGAAAGCCCCTTTATTTTCTCTAATTGCTAACCCCAAAAAAGCAAAAAATGATGACAATCCGGAAGGGGTTGCAAAAAAAATAAAAATATTTGCATTTTTTTGCATGGCAGTTTGGCGTGTATTTACACAATTCCTACTTTTTGGTAAGTACCTTACTTTTCCGTGCCTTCTTGTGGGAATGAAAAAAAAGCAGTACCTTTGCACACGATTTCGATTAATTACATTGTAAACAATAATAATTACTATTTATGAAACAGATTGAAACAATCAAAAGCGGCAAGAATTTTACAGCTGTGACTGCCGGTTCTTTTGCTGAAATTATCGAACATGAGTTGCCAATGGGACCTGATTTTACTTTGCACGGCAAAGTGTTCCTGGGACAGGCATTGGGTGCAACCGGAGCAGAACTGTCTTTTCAAACACTCGTCCCCGGACAGGACAGCGGCTTCCTGCACACCCATAAGACTCACGAAGAACTTTACTTTATCCTGCGCGGTGAGGGTACATACCAAGTAGATGGCGAACTCTTCCCCGTTAGCGAGGGAGCCGTAGTGCGCGTCGCACCGGATGGCAAACGTGCTCTCAAGAACACCGGCAAAGAGAATCTGACGATGTTGTGCATCCAGTACAAAGCCAATGCTTTCGGACCCGATGACAGCCCAATGACAGACGGCAACATTCTGAAAGAGCCTTTGAAATGGTAGTCATCCCTATTATAAATAACGGCAGTGTCTCCAAGACCTGCCGTTATTTATTTGCCGGCGAGTGTCCTACCCGTTATTCCGCATTCATCACATGGCGGAGCCAGCGGCAGAGTTCGGCTACTTGCTCCGGGGTGTTGGCACAAGCTAAATCTGTATTACTACTTTTTTGTTGACATGCGCAAGAAAAAAAAGAAAAAAATTTGCTCATGTCCTCAAAAAACACTACCTTTGTACCCGAAATGTGCAATATATGAAACATCTACATGCTCTGATACTTCTAATGCTCCCTATCGGGGTGTGGGCGGAGGTTCATCTGCCGGACTCGGTGTGGACGTTCAAGAAAGAGGGAGAGCACCATCATTCGGAGCAAAACGAGATATGGCTGTCCGCCGACCGCCCGGGCATGGGCACAGGTTCGGAGGTTCTGGACAGGGGGTATATCCAATGGGAGACGGGTTTTGAGTGTGCGCACTCGTTCGGCACCCACCTGATCGGTCTGCCGGATGCGCTGTTCCGGTTCGGCTTGCACAAGCGGGCGGAGCTGCGTCTGGAGTATGCGGGAACGCTGATTGTGAACGACAAGCCGGACACGAATCCCGTTACTCTGGACGAACAAGCCTATATGCCGTCATGGCTGATGGTAGGCAGTAAGATCCTGCTATGGGACCACCACGGCGGCTCACTGGACTGGAAATGGGTGCCGCGCACAGCGCTGATGGCTAATATTGGAGTACCGCTGACCAAAGCGATGGCGGATTTCATGCCGGTGGCGGGAACGATTGATCTGCTCTTCGAGCACGAGGTGTTAGAGTGGCTCTCCATCGGGTATGACGTAGGTGCGCAATGGGTGGACTGGGCGCCCGCGCCGGATGTGTTCGCCTCGCTGTGCATCAATTTCGAGCCCACTGACCACCTCGGGCTCTTCATCGAGAGTTATAATATCTTCGACCCCGATTTCCGGGATGAGCACGGCAGGTACTATACGCATTGCGACATCAGTATGGATTTCGGTCTGACCTACGCCGTCCATCCGCGCGTGCAGCTGGACGCATATGCCGGGTTTAACCTGTACGACACCGAGCCGATGCTCTCGGGACCGAAGAACTATGTATTTGCCGGTTTGGGCGTCACGTGGCTTATCTGGCATCCTAAAAAGTAGAGGGTATATTGATTTTTCTTGGAAAAATGCGTGTGCGCTTGCATATGTCATTTTTTTTTTGTAATTTTGCACGATTTTTTGTTTAAATGGATGAGAACGGGCTCATATTCAGATGTTTTGCCAGTGGCAGTAGCGGTAACTGCTACTACCTCGGTACGCGTCAGCGGGGGATCCTCATTGACGCCGGTATCTCCGCGCGGCAGATACAGAAATGTCTGCGTGAGATGGGGCTCGATTTCCAGAATATTATGGGCGTGCTCGTCACCCACGACCACGCCGACCATATACGCGCCGTGGGTACGCTCGGCGAGCGTGTGCACCTGCCTATCTACACGACCGCGAAGATACACGAGGGCATTGACCGCAACTACGGCGTGCGCGAGAAACTGCGTAGTTCCAGACGCTATTTCGAGTGCGGCGAGGAGTGGGAGCTCTTCGATATGAAGATCAATACATTTCATGTAGAGCACGACTCGACCGACTGCCTGGGCTACTGCATCGACTGCCTCGGCCAGCGGTTCGTCCTCATCACCGACTGCGGCTCCTACAACGACGAACTGGAGGCATACATCCGTACCGCCAACCACCTCGTCATCGAGGCGAACCACGACGAGCACATGCTTCTCAACGGTCCGTACCCCACTTACCTCAAGGAACGTATCCTCTCCCCCCGCGGACATCAGAGCAACGACACCTGCGGCGAACTGCTGGAGCGGAACTGGCATCCTGAATTGAGAAATGTCTGGCTTTGCCACTTGTCGCTTGAGAACAATGACCCGCAGGTAGCTTATGACACCGTACGATCTTACCTTGAGGAAATAGAGATTATTCCCGGGCAGGATATATTCCTCAAACCGCTCGACCGACTTACGCCGAGCCCTGTCTATGAACTCAATGAGAAAATAATTGATAATTGATAATTTGAAATTCCCAATATATGGAGCGATTAGTTATTATTCCTACTTACAACGAGAAGGAGAACATCGAGGCGATCATCAAAGCTGTGATGGATCTTCCTATCGATTTTAACGTCCTCGTCATCGACGACGGTTCGCCGGACGGCACCGCCGCCATCGTCAAGGGACTCATGGCAGGTGCCTATAAAGACCGCGTGTTCCTCATCGAGCGCGCCGGCAAGCAGGGACTTGGTACGGCTTACATCGCCGGCTTCAAGTGGGCGATTGAGCATAAGGCGGAGTATATCTTCGAGATGGACGCCGACTTCAGCCATAATCCGCAGGATCTGCTCAAACTCTATGACGCTTGCGCCAACCAGGGTGCCGACCTCGCTATCGGCAGCCGTTATGTGACCGGCGTCAATGTGGTCAACTGGCCGATGGGACGTGTGTTGATGTCTTATTTTGCGTCCAAGTACGTGCGCTTCGTCCTCGGCGTGGATATACACGATACCACCGCCGGTTTTGTAGCCTACCGCCGCCACACGCTGGAGACCATCGAACTGGACAAGATACGCTTCAAAGGGTACGCTTTCCAGATCGAGATGAAGTTCACCGCTGCCCAGTGCGGCGCGAAGATCATCGAGGTGCCTATCATCTTCGTCAACCGCGTGCTTGGCACCTCCAAGATGAGCGGAGGTATCTTCTCCGAAGCGCTCCTCGGAGTTATCCGGCTCAAGATAAGCAGCTGGTTCCGCAAATACCCGAAGATATAGACCGCAGCTGCGCTGCTCAAAGTAGAAAGACCGCGGCGATGCCGCTCAAAGAACAAAGATCTATCATGAATAGTTTAGAACAACAGCTAACCGCCCTCGCTAAGGCTGCCGTCAAAGCCCTCTACGGTCTCGACGCTACCGATGCGCAGATCCAATTGCAGAAGACCCGTCCGGAGTTTGAGGGAAACATCACCCTCGTGACCTTCCCCTTCGTCAAACTCGCCCGTAAAGCCCCGCAGGCTGTGGCACAGGAGATAGGCGAATGGATGCTAAATGAACAAATGGTAAATGGCCAAATCGTAAATAAGTTTAATGCCGTTCAGGGTTTCCTCAACCTCACTATCTCCGATGCCTTCTGGGTTAACCAACTCCAAGCCATCGATGCCGATGCTAACTACGGGCGTTTTAAATGTCCAAATGGCAAAATAAATGACCAAATGGTAAATGACCAAATGGTACATCCCTTGATGATGGTCGAGTACTCTTCGCCGAACACCAACAAACCCCTTCACCTCGGGCACGTGCGGAATAACCTCCTTGGTTACTCCATCGCTAAGATCCAGGAGGCGAACGGCTGGAAAGTGGTCAAGACCAACATCGTCAACGACCGCGGTATCCATATCTGCAAATCCATGCTCGCATGGCTCAAGTACGGCAACGGCGAGACACCCGAGTCCTCCGGCAAGAAAGGCGACCACCTCATCGGCGACTACTATGTGCGTTTCGACAAGGAGTACAAGGCGCAGATAGCCGAACTGATGGCTGCCGGCAAGGACGAGGAGACCGCCAAACGCGAGGCACCGCTCATGCTCGAAGCGCAGGAGATGCTCCGCAAATGGGAGGCGAACGACCCCGAAGTACGTGCCCTTTGGGCGAAGATGAACGAGTGGGTCTATGCCGGGTTTGACGAGACCTACAAGCGCATGGGCGTTTCCTTCGATAAGATTTACTACGAGTCCAACACCTATCTTGAGGGCAAGAGTGAGGTGGAGAAGGGACTTGCTTCCGGCGCTTTCTACCGCCGCGAGGACGGCTCCGTCTGGGCGGACCTGACCAAGGACGGACTGGACGAGAAACTGCTTCTGCGCTCCGACGGCACCTCCGTCTATATGACCCAGGACATCGGTACCGCCAAGTTGCGGTTCCAGGATTACCCGATCGACAAGATGGTGTATGTGGTGGGCAACGAGCAGGAGTATCACTTCAAGGTGCTCTCGATTCTCCTTGACCGCCTCGGTTTCCCCTTCGGCAAGGAACTCGTGCATTTCTCCTACGGCATGGTCGAACTGCCGAACGGTAAGATGAAGTCCCGCGAGGGTACGGTAGTCGATGCCGATGACCTGATGGACAAGATGGTAGCCGATGCCAAGGAGATCTCCAAGGACAAAATGCATACCTTAAGATCGTTTCCCGAAGGGGATAAGAATACCCTCCAAGGCATCACCGAGGCGGAGGCGGACGAGATCGCCCGCAAGGTGGGTCTCGGTGCGCTCAAGTACTTCATCCTCAAGGTCGATCCGCGCAAGAACATGCTCTTCAACCCCGCGGAGTCGATCGACTTCAACGGCAATACCGGACCGTTCATCCAATACACCTACGCGCGTATTCAGTCCGTGCTCCGCAAGTCTTATAGTCCGAAGGACGGTCTTGCAGCAGAGCGGTCTTACAGTGAAGCGGTCTTACAGCCCTCCGGGCGGTCTCTCGAAGATAAAGAACTCGCGCTCATCCAGCGTCTGACGGAGTACCCGGCAGCGGTGCGCACAGCCGGGGAGGATTTCTCGCCCGCGGTGATCTGTAACTACGCATACGCCCTCGCCTGTGATTTCAACTCCTTCTATCATGACCTCTCGATCCTCAACGAGCCCGATGAGTCCAAGCGTGCGCTGAGGCTCCTGCTCGCCAGGAACGTAGCCAAGGTGCTGCAATCGGCGATGGCGCTCCTCGGTATAGAAATGCCCGAGCGGATGTAAGTAGCCCTGACCTCAATAAAAAACGAGCCCCGCGGCTCGTTTTTTGTTTACATGTTGGCGTTGTAATACTGTGGCTGACCGGTTACCTCTTCGCCTAACCACTCCGGCTTGGCAAACGGCTCGTGCTCGTCGCCTAACTCGATCTCGGCTAACACGCGTCCCTCCAGCCGTCCGTGAAACACATCAACCTCCCAGCACCGCGCCTCGTCCCCGTAGGGTGGGGCAGGGATGATATACCGTGTCTTGGAGATTGCACCCGGCAGACAGAGTTTGAGCAACTCCTCGCCGTCCGCTTTCTCAATCTCTTTCTCCCACTCGAACTTAGCCAGCCCCTCACGCAGCTTGCCCGATTTGATGGTAAGGAACGCGCGCTCGTCGCGGATGCGCACGCGGATGGTCTTGTCGGGGTCCTTGCTCAGGTATCCCTGACGGATGTCGTAATGCTTTGTTGCCTGCGCCATGAACGCATCGCCCAGCACCAGAAACTTACGCTCTATTTCGGTATTTTTAGCCATAAACATTTGTATTAGCGCACAAAATTACTACTTTTTTGCCGAATATACAAAAAAAAGTGCTAAAATATTTGCATATTTGGAAAAATTGTAGTACCTTTGCACCCGCTTTTTGAAAGAAGAGCGATTTCAGATGCTTGACGCATCTTCGCTTAGCGCGAAGGAGAGATGGGTGAGTGGCTGAAACCAACAGTTTGCTAAACTGTCGTACTCGTAAGGGTACCGGGGGTTCGAATCCCCCTTTCTCCGCAAAGAAAAGGAACGGTTTGTCTGTCTGAGTTTACTCAAGCAAGCAAATCGTTCTTTTATTTGATCTCCTCCAATGCGCCGGTGACGGAGTCGATGATGAACCCGCGGACGGTGACATCTGTCGGGATGAGCGGGTGCGTCTGAATGGTCCTGACGGTCTTGCGTACGGAGGTCTCCGTGTCACGGAATCCTTCCAGCCAATGGTTGAGGTCAATACCGCACTCGCGGATGACGTTGAGCGTCTCATCCTTGATGCCGCGCGCTTTCATTACGTGATGGAAATGGCTGTAACTCATGTGGCATGCACCGCACTGGGAATGCGCCACCACCATAATCTCCTCTACGCCCAATTCATAAATTGCTACTATGAGGCTGCGCATCGCCGAGTCAAAAGGCGTTATAATCAGTCCGCCGGCATTCTTGATTATTTTCGCGTCTCCGTTCTTGAGCCCGAGAGCCGCCGGAAGCAGCTCTGTCAGACGTGTGTCCATACACGTCAGAACGGCTAATTTCTTGTCGGGATACTTGTCGGTCAGATACCGCTCATACTCTTTCCGCTCCACAAACGAGCGGTTGTAATCCATAATACTGTCTATCATAGTTTGTAGCTTATTGTCCTTTATGTGCACGCAGGATTCTTTAGTTAATAGGTTGTCGGGCGTTATTTCAGATTCGTATTAAAGAACTCGGCTAACTTGTCCCATGGGATGAGGTTCTTGGGTTCGCCGGTACCGGCAGGGCCGGTGAAACCGCCGTCGTAGAGGTCGCAGTGCGAGGCACCGGGGATGATCAGCAGCTCTTTGTTCTCCGGGCAGGGATTAGGAGCTACGACGCTCTTGTAGCCCTCCGCCTTGCCGTCCACCATATAGTGGTACGCAGCCTCGCCGAAATAACGGCTGTGGGCTTTCTCGCCGTGCATGACAAGTACCGCCGAACGGATCTCGTTGATATAATAGAGGAACCGGCTGTTGGCGTACGCCTGCGTGCCGATGACACGCCAGCCGTCGTTGGAGTTGCCGGAACGGACATGATAACCGCGGGCTGTCTTGTAGTAATCGTGGTAGTCCTTGACGAACTGCGGTGCATCGTCCGGCAGCGGGTCTATCACGCCTCCTGCCATAGCAGCAGGGTCTGCAAGACGTTGTGCGGCGATTGCCACACGCGCTTCGTGACGCGCCTCTTCGGAGTCGGCGGAATCGAAATAGCCGTTACCGCTGACGCGGGTCATGTCGTACATCGTGGAAGCCACCGTCGCCTTGATACGCGGGTCGGCAGCAGCGGCGTTGAGGGCGATGCCGCCCCAACCGCAGATACCAATGATACCTATGCGGTTAGTGTCCACTTCGGGCAACTTGCTCAGATAATCCACCGCCGCCATGAAATCCTCGGTGTTGATGTCCGGCGATGCCGTTCTGCGCGGTTCGCCCGAACTCTCGCCCGTAAAGGAAGGATCAAAAGCAAGGGCTATAAATCCGCGCTCCGCCATCTTCATGGCATACAGACCGGACGACTGCTCTTTGGTCGCACCGAAAGGACCGGAGACGGCAAGCGCGGCACGCTTGCCATTTACCATTTGGGCATTTACCATTTGGTCATTGGGCCAATATAAATCGCCGACAAGCGTGATGCCGTACTGGGTCGGGAAACTTACCTTTTTGTGAGAGACTTTCTCGCTTAGCGGGAAAACTTTTTCCCACGAATCATTTTCGCATTTACTCATTTTGTCATTTGTATTTGTGCAAGCAGCAAAAGTAATTACCGCGAGTGCAAGGGTTATGAATTTTCTCATAGTTTGGTAACCAGTTCAACGATTTTCTGTTTGGTAGCGTCGGTCTTCTGCTC
This sequence comes from Bacteroidales bacterium UBA3808, assembly GCA_002369075.1. GTDB lineage: Bacteria > Bacteroidota > Bacteroidia > Bacteroidales > Paludibacteraceae > Colicola. The sequence goes on from DFEG01000007.1 coordinate 72,241, forward strand.
GTCGATCTTGGCGGTTACGATGCCTGTGTTCTCGGCGTGCCAGTAGTTGCAGATGTCGCGGAACTCGGCTGTTGCGCCGTCATACACGCCCGGCGAATAAGATGAAACGAGCAGCGCCATCTTCTTCACTTTAGCCGGCGCATTGACGCAGTACATACGCTGGATAGCAGCCTGAATCTGTGCGCAGAGGGTGAAATAATAGATTGGTGCAGCGAGTACCAGCACTTCCGCCTCCGCCATGAGCGGATAGAGCTCCTGCATGTCGTCTTTCTGGATGCAGGCGCCGTTGCCTTTGCCGTGGCAGTATTCGCATGCCAGACAGCCGGCGATGTGCTTGTGTCCCACATTGACGATGGTTACGTTGTGACCTGCAGCCTCTGCTGCGTTCTTGTATTCTTCCGCCATCCAGGCGGTGTTACCTTTGGCTCTCGGCGAGCCCTGAAGAATTAAGATATTCATATTTTTGATATTAAAATTTGATATTTGAAGTTTGAGATTTGTCAATTGATTTCGGAGTACAAAGGTACTGCTTTTTTACGACATGTGCAAGAAAAGTCGAATATTTACACTATTTTTTTTGCATATGTAAAAAAAAAGTAGTACCTTTGCGCTGCAAATGAGATGAAACATGAAACACTTGCTTACTTTGATGGCATGCGTGTGGGTTAGTATGCTCACGGCAAGCGTAGTGACGTACCGACCGGATGACCAGACCGTTTTCCCTAATCCCGAGCGTGGTTTTACCGACCAGTTGGGCGGAGAGGTGGCATTGACGGACACGAAGAACCACGTAGTGCAAACGGAAGAAGAATGGTTCTGGGACGAGGATGACGAGAATTATGCCGACCGACGGAACCAGAGTTTGGTCATGCTGATGTATTACCTGAAGAACTACAAGACGAAAGATCTGTCTGCCTCGTTGCTGCAGGGTTTTGACGAAGACATGCAGATCCTCCGCAATCACGGATTCAAGTGCGTGTTGCGGTTTGCGTACGACTGGAGCAGCAATAACGATGCTTCCCTGCAGTGGGTGCAACGCCACGCGGGACAGTTGAAGCCGTACCTGGCGAAGAACGCCGATGTTATCTACGTATTAGAGACAGGCTTTGTAGGGCAATGGGGCGAGTGGTACTACAGTACTAATTTCGGTAACGAGACCCAGCAGTTGAACGCCAACCGCAGGGCGGTGATAGATACGATGGCAGGCGTTTGTCCCAAGGATCGGTTCCTGTTAGTACGGTACCCGCTGATCAAGACGCAGTACATAGGTGACGAGCGGGCACTGACGAGCGCGCAGGCTTTCAGCGGCACCACCCGTGCGCGAATAGGCCATCACAACGACGCATTTCTGGCGGAATGGGGCAATGACGGTACGTACGGACGCGACGGTGACGGTTTGGATGACGACCCCGTGCTGAGGCAGTATATCGCCACAGAGACCTTGTATGTGCCCAACGGCGGTGAGACGAACGTGGAGAACTCCGGGCTTGCCAATACCGTCTCGCAGCACGACACCACGATAGCAGAGTTGAGCCGCTACCACTGGAGTTTCTGCGGCGCGCAGTATTCGGAGAAAGTAACGGACAAATGGCGTAGCAACGGCACGTTCACCGAAATGGAGAGGCGCTTGGGTTACCGGTTCCAACTGGTGAGCGCCACGCTGCCGGAGCAAGCGGCAGCAGGCGGAGAAATGCCGGTAGCCTTGTCGGTGGTGAACAAAGGTTTTGCGCCGATGTATAACGAACGTCCGGTCTATCTGGTGCTGAAGAACGGGACTCAGCGTTACTCGCTGCTGTTGCATGCCGACCCGCGGAGATGGACCGCTGAGGCGGGCACTATTACGGTTCGCGACACACTCTCTTTGCCCGGAACGATTGCCGAAGGTACGTATCGGATGTATCTGCATCTGCCGGACGCTTATGCTTCGCTGGCAGGTGATCCGCGTTATGCCGTACGGTTCGCCAATGAGGATGTATGGGATGCGGAGACGGGAATGAATGATTTGGGTGCGGACATAGTGGTCAGCCGTGGGGTCTCGGAAGGGTTGGATCTGCACAGGACTGTTCCCGACAGGGCGCAGAAGATCATCCGCGACGGACGCGTACTGATCAGCCGAGGCGGCAAAGTATATACCGTTTTGGGAACGCAAGAATAACAAACTAACTACCATATACAATGAAAAAAACTCTATTTCTACTTACTTTGTCTGCCTGCATGCTTGCGGGCTGTGTCAAGATGCCGGAAGAGCAACACACGAGTTATGAAACGCTTACGCTCACTCGCGAGAATGTGACGGCTCCAGTGAGCTGGAGTGCTGCCATTCGCGGAACAGGAGATGTGTCCATCGTGTCACGCTGCACCGGAACGCTGAACGCTATCAAAGTAAAAGACGGTCAGCGTGTAAGGAAAGGCGATGTGCTCTTCCTGATCGACAGCCGCAGTGCGCAGAACGCGCTGGTGCATGCTCAGGCAGACCTGCAGACCGCGATAGCCAACCGCGATAATTCGCAGTTGGAGGCGGAGAGTAACAAAGAGCTGGCTCAGCAAGGAATCATCAGCGATTATCTGTTGCGCAAGAGCCTGAACACCCTGCAGTCCGCAGAGGCACAAGTGGCGCAAGCCCGTGCGGCAGTACGTGACGCAGAGTTACGGCTGGATTATTGCACCATCAAGAGTCCGGTGGACGGATTGGTAGGCAACGTGATACCTCACGTAGGCGATGTGATTAACGAAGGTATCACTCTCACGCACATTGCCGGCGTGAGCGAGATGGAGGCGAGTTTCTCCCTGACCGAAAGTCAGATCCATTCGCTGGTGAGTGAGTTCGGCAGTCTGGAGAAAGTGATTAAGATAGCTCCTCCTGTAACCCTGCGATTCAAAGACGGGAGCGAATACAAGCATAAAGGAAAAATTACCAGCCTCTCCGGTATGGTGGATCAGCAAACAGGTTCGGTGACCTGCTATGTAACATTCCCCAACCCGGACAGCGAGTTGTTCTCCGGCATGCAAGGTACGATAGTAATGCCTTTTGAATGGGAAAATGCAATGCTGGTACCTCTGACCTCCATCGTCCGTATTCAGGATAAGACGCTGGTGTACAAAGTGGGTGCAGACAGCCTCGCCACCAGCGCTATCGTAGAGATCGAGGAGTTGGGCGACGGCGTACGTGCCGTGATCCTATCCGGAGCCGAAGTAGGCGAAAAGATCGTAGCCAAAGGTGCGGCTAACGTACATGACGGACAGCAAGTGCTGTTCTAAGGTACCATTTAGTCATTTACCATTTACCATTTACCATTTATTTGGTCATTTAATCATTTAATCATTCTATGGCAAAGGGAAATATATTCGTAGATAGAAAAGTGATGGCAGTGTGTATCTCGCTGCTGATCGCTTTAGTGGGCTTTATATGCCTCAAGACGCTGCCTATAGAGCAGTATCCGGATATCGCGCCTCCGACGGTGATGATCAGTACGTCCTATTCCGGCGCGGATGCGAACACCGTAATGAAATCCGTTGTGATGCCCATCGAAGAGGCGGTGAACGGCGTGGAGAACATGGCTTACATGACCTCCGAGGCCACCGCTACCGGCGAGGTGAACATCAACGTCTTCTTCAAGCAGGGCACGGATCCGAACATGGCTGCGGTGAACGTGCAGAACCGCGTGTCCGCTGCGTTGGGCCTGTTGCCGCAAGAGGTGACGAGGGTGGGCGTCAAGGTCGAGAAACGGCAGAACAACATCCTGCAGATCAGCGCCCTCGTGAGCCGCGACGGTAAGTTTAACAACGACTTCATTGCTAACTATATTGATATCAACGTCAAGCCGCGTCTGCTGCGTGTAACGGGTGTAGGCGCCGTGCAGAACTTAGGTAACACCTATTCGCTGCGTATATGGATGAAGCCGGATGTGATGGCGCGTTACGGCTTGGCGCCGGAGGATATCTTCGCCGCTATCGGCAACCAGAACATGGTAGCAGCCACGGGTTCGCTCGGCGAGCAGAGCGGAAACACGTACCAATACAACCTGGAGTACAAAGGCCGTCTGCAGTCCATCGAAGAGTTCAAAGACATCGTGCTGCGAACGACGGGCGGCAATGTGCTGCACCTGCGGGACGTGGCGGAGGTGGAGTTAGGTGCCCTGTCGTACAGCTTCTCGTCCCGTATAGACGGACAACCCGGTGTGGCGTTTATCATCAACCAGGCTCCGGGTGCCAACGCCACCCAGGTGAACGCCGCTATCAATGATATCTACAAGGACCTGCAAAAGACGATGCCGGCAGGCATGGAGTTCACTATTCTCCAGACATCCGACGACTTCCTTTATGCCGCTATCCATAATGTGGTGGAGACCCTGATTATTGCTATCCTGTTGGTGATTCTGGTTGTGTACTTCTTCCTGCAGGATTTCAAGGCAACCTTGATTCCGTCTATCTCCATCATCGTCTCGCTGTTAGGTACATTTGCTGTAGTGAAGATAGCGGGCTTCTCGCTCAATATCCTTACGCTCTTTGCCTTGGTGCTGGCAATCGGAACCGTGGTGGATGATGCCATCGTGGTAGTGGAAGCCGTGATGGCGAAGATGGAGCACGGCTACACCTCGGCGTACAAAGCAACCAAAGACGCGATGAGCGAAGTGACCGTAGCTGTCATCAGCTGTACGCTGGTCTTCATGGCAGTGTTTATCCCGGTGACTTTCATGCCCGGAACCAGCGGTACGTTCTTCACCCAGTTCGGTATCACGATTGCCAGTTCGGTAGGTCTGAGTTGTATCTCGGCGCTGACCCTCTGTCCGGCATTGACCGCCGTTCTTTTCCGTCCCAAGAAAGAGACGCCGAACGGCAAGAAAAGTTTCAACCAATGGGTCAAAGAAGCCTATGAGGCGGGCTATAATGCCGTCCTGAACAAATATAAAACCGGTGTGACCAAGTTCCTGAAGAAACCAGGTCGCGCCTGGATATGGTTGATTGCTGCTGTTGTAGCCATGGTACTGGCTATGCGTGCGCTACCAGCAGGATTGGTGCCGCAGGAGGACCAGGGTGTGTTCGTCGTGGACGTGACTGCGCCTGCCGGTTCGCCGCTCGTCGAGACCGATAAGATTATGGCGCAGGTGGAGGAACATGTGCTACGGCTGGAGGAAGTGGAGAGCTATGCCAAGATTTCCGGATTCGGTATCGTTTCCGGAACAGGCGTCAGCTACGGTACACTCGTAGTCCGTCTCAAGCCATGGGACGACCGTAAAGGACTGGAGCACTATATCGATATGGTGATGGCGAAACTGTACCTCTCATGCGAGGATATCAAGGACGCCCAGATTTTCCCCACGCAGATGCCTCAGATTCCGGGATACGGTAACAATAATGGTATAGACCTGCAGATGGAGGATCTGCAAGGCGGCGACATGAGCAAGTTCAATGAGGTGGTCAATTCCTTCCTTACCGAACTGCTGAAACACAAGGAAGTGCAGATTGCGCAGTCGCTCTACAGCGAGTCGTTCCCCAAATACAAGGTGGATGTGAATGCCACGCAGTGCGACCGTGCAGGTATCTCGCCGGATGTGGTGCTCAACACGCTCGGTGCTTTCTGCGGTAGCGCCTATATCAGCAATTTTAACCAGTACGGCAAAGTCTATCGTGTGATGGCAGGCGCGGCTCCGGAATATCGTCTGGACCCCAATTCTCTCAATAATATCTTCGTGCGCATAGGCGATGAGATGGCTCCGATCTCGCAGTTCGTGACGCTCACTCCGACCGTAGGATCGGCTTCGCAGAAGCGCTTCAACCTCTACCAGTCTATTGCATGTTACGTCCAGCCCAATGCGGGTTATAGCGAAGGCGATGTGCAGCGCGTGATTGAGGAAGTGGCAAAAGACCATCTGCCAGCCGGCTATGGCTATGAGTACGGCGGTATGAGCAGGGAGTTGCAGGCCAACAGCAAATCCAACCTGACGATACTGATTTATCTCGTCTGCATCCTGTTGATCTATATGATTCTTGCTTCTCTCTATGAGTCGTTCTTCATTCCGCTGGCGGTGCTGCTGTCCGTTCCTTTCGGACTGATGGGTTCGTTCGCGTTCTCCTGGCTGTTCGGTCAGCAGAATAACATCTACCTCCAGACCGGTGTGATCATGTTGATCGGTCTGTTGGCGAAGACGGCTATTCTGATCACAGAGTTCGCCGTAGAGAAACGTAAGCAGGGAATGGATATCGTAGAGGCGGCGCTGGGTGCATGCGAAGATCGTCTGCGTCCTATTCTGATGACGGTAGTGACCATGATTGCCGGTATGATTCCTCTCATCATAGAGGGCGGCGCGGGTGCTAACGGTAACCGCGCGCTGGCTATCGGCGTGACCGGAGGTATGGCGGTAGGTACGCTGGCACTCGTCTTTGTGGTACCGGCGTTCTATATCATCTTCCAGAAACTGCATGAGCGTTTCCAAGGAGAGATGACGCCGGTTGAGGAAAGTCCTACAGCCGAAGGCGCTCCTACAACCGAAGCCGGTCCTACAGCAAAACGGTCTAACAGCGTAAGCGTTCTTACAGTGCTGATTTTGATCGGCACGCTCACTTTCAGTAGTTGCGGTGTATTCAAGAAATACGAACCGGCGCAGAAAGCCGAGCCGGACAGCCTGATTACGACAGTGAGTGAGGAGAACTGGCAGAACTATATCACCGACCCGGTGCTGCAAGGACATATCCGCAAGGCGTTGGAGAACAACGTGGATTACCGTTCGCGTAAATTGGCGGTACAAGAGGCGGATGCACGGCTCAGAGCCGCCAAATTAGGATACCTGCCGACCTTGGCTATTTCTCCGGCAAACGTGGGTGTATCGGGTGCTTATACGCCGGGAGCCGGGATGTCGGGTGCTACGCTCTCGTACCAGGTCCCCTTAGCCCTTAACTGGGGTGGGGAAGGATTCGGTACCATTACCAACCGCAAAAGGCAGGCGCAGGTGCTGCGTGAGCAGGCAGAGGATAACCGTGCTGCCGCGCATGCAAACCTGATAGCTACCATGGCAAGAACCTATACCCAACTGCAACTGTTGGATTATCAGGCTGTTATATTGGATAGCACCGAAATGATCTGGCAGCAGGTGCTGGAGGTTCAGCGCGTGCTGGTCAAGAATGGACAGGCATACTCGCCGTCTGTGGGGCAAATGGAGGCCTCGCTGATTAACGTGCAGATACAGCGCAAGCAACTCATGGAGCAGATTCACAGTCTGGAGTTGTCCATGTGTCTGCTGCTCAACGAAGAGCCGCACGAGATCACCCGTTCGCCATGGAAGAGTTATACTTTTGAAGAGTGGAAATTTGAACCCGTGCCTGCGGCGCAACTGAGTAACCGTGCCGACGTCCGTGCTGCGGAGCGCAATGTGGCGGCTGCATTCTACCAGACCAACATGGCGAAAGCGGCTTTCTGTCCTGCGCTGTCGCTTTCAGGACTCATCGGCTGGACCAATAACGGCGGTGTAGTGGCTAATCCCGGTCAGTTGCTGATGAATGCGGTGCTGGGATTAGCGCAACCGATCTTTACCGGTGGCAAACTGAAAGCCAACCTCAAGATTGCCAGACTGGAACAGGAAGAGGCGGCAAACCGCTATGTGGAAACTATGCTGAAGGCAGGAAGCGAGGTGAATGACGCCATCTTCCGTTGCCGCAATGCCCAAGAGCAGGACACGCTCTATCAGCGCCTTTTGACCACACAGAGCGATTCCTATCACGGCACTTGCGAGTTGATGAAGAAAGGCAAAGCCTCCTATCTGGAAGTGCTCATCGCACAGGAGAATTACCTCAAGGCGCAGTTAGCGGATGTGAAGAACCGCTACAACGGACTGATCAGCCTCATTGATCTCTATGTAGCCATCGGCGGAGGTACGAAATAGCGATTGCTGCTCTTTGGTGGGCTATAGCGATATATATTGCTCAGCACTGACGGGTTCAAGCCATTCGTTGGTGGCTCCGGGCTGCTCTTGCGTATGGATAGCGAGGTGCTGCATCCACGAGTCCGCTGCAGCGCCGTGCCAGTGTTTGACACCTTCGGGAATGGCAATCACGGTACCCGGAGTCAGGGAAACTGCTGGTTTGCCCCATTCCTGATACCAGCCTTTTCCGCTTACGCAGATCAGCACCTGTACTGCACCGTGGTGAACATGCCAGTTATTGCGGCAGCGGGGCTCGAAGGTCACGTTTGCCACACCGCCGAAATACGGTTGCAAGTAACTCTGCCCCACGAAATACTGCGCGTATGCATCATTCGGCTTGCCTTGCGGCCATTCCGTATCCAACAGTGCAGCAAGTCTGCCGGCTTCATCCAATAGACCGTTGGCAGCGAGGGCAACAACGATACCTTGTAACTGCTCTTCCGTCACGCCCATGTTACGTGCACCGGCGATGTGGGCTTTCAGTTGCGGTTCCACGCCCTGCAAACCGCTGAGGGCGGAGACGGTAACCAACTCCCGGTCGGCGTAGGTCAAGTTATCGCGGGCGAAGATATCTCCGAATAGGTGCGCCTTGAGGTAATAATCCGTTGCGGGTGCAAACTCGTAATTGAATGGTTTGCCCGTCAGTTGGGTCTGCACGCGCGTTCCTTCTTTTAAGGCATCAAAGTCATCGGAAAGGGGACTGGCGTCCTCGCCCATAATAACTCTTTTGTCTTTCGACTTTCGACTACATTCTGTAACACGCCCAGCGCATTGAGACTGCGCGGAAATCCCGTGTAGGCGTAGAGTTGTGAGAGAGCTTCTTTGATCTGGCTGACCGTCAGTTCGGCTTCTAATCCGCCATGTATTGCGGACTCAAGCGCCACGAGGTCACCTTTGGCTTCGTTGCAGGCGATGGCAGACATACACGCCGCCTGCTCTGTTGTAAAAGAAAGTTGGTTCATGTCTTTGGTGTTTGACTGTTTGGTTGTGCAAGCGGCAAGCATGAATGCCGCCAATGCAAGGATAAAGATTTTTCTCATACGTTCTTGCCCATTTCGTATGCTTCTTGCAGTTTGGCGTGGCCCGCTATCTCACGCGGGTCGTTCACACCGCCGCAGAACAGATGTCCCTTGAGGGTGCATTTCTCATAGCAATCAATCCAGCCCTGCAGACCGCTCTCGGCGCGTTCGGGCACGAACGGTTCGTCCTCTGCCGCCGTGGTCAGCAGGTAGATGTCGCGGAACCGGTAATCCTTCGGATACATGGCGTTCATGCGGTCGATGAGGGTCTTCATCTGGCCCGACATCTCGTAATAATAAATCGGCGTTGCCCAGCAGACGACGTCGGCGTTGAGCACCGACTCCATGATTGCCGGCACGTCGTCTTTGAATACACATGCGCCTGTCTCCTGACATTTGAGACAACCGATACAGAACTTGATTTCCTTGCCGCGAAGCGAGATCAGTTCTACTTCATGCCCTGCGGCTTTTGCGCCCTCGGCGAACTGCTCCGCCAGCGCGTGGCTGTTCGACCCCGCCCGCAGCGAGGTGGATAAAATGACTACTTTTTTACTCATATACATACAAACTTTTACTCTTTTTGTGCGCTCTTTATTGGGTCTCCAACGTAAGCGAGTGCAAAGGTACTGCTTTTTTGCGAAATATGCAAACACAAAATGCTGCAAATGATATAAATTTTGCGGAAAAGCTTGTCTTGCTGCTTTCGATTGCCGATTATTAAGATTTTAGTGCGGTAGCTCGTCGGTATCCTATTGGTCTATCGTCGGGTAGGTGTCTCGTAGGTGAGTCGGGGCGGCAGGTAAACGGGAAAATGTACTATTATTAAGATTTGTACGCTACGCCACCATCACTCTAACCTCTGCGCAACATCCGCGCAAGGTCTGCCATTTGAACCGTGGTTGAAAATCAGCCTCACGTATCCTCGCCGCTAAGGATGCCGTTGAGAACGAGCAATAAGAAATATCTATACGCTGTTAGAGATCAGACCACTTTTTATTAGACCGCTAATGCTGATAGAAACCAACAACACACTCCAAAATGAGAGTATGTTGTTGTATTAGTCGCTCCACAAGTGTTCACAACAATGTAAAAAAATGCGAGTTGTTAAAATCCATCAAAAAGCGGCGACATCTTTGATATTTAATAATGGATCATAGCATTATAGCGCAAAACGTGCTAATTTTCTATCATGTCCTTTTGACATTCTGTGTACTTCTTTTTCGGAATACTTATCTGATAGCATTCTCAATTCATCAAAATCAAATATTTGTTTAAGTTCTTTCATACGACTGTGTTTTAAATGCCTAGTTTTAATTAGCCAAATAATATAGTATTTATCAGCTTCAGTTACACTCGTCTCTGATTGACTTGCCTGCTCTTGCTGCACTTCAGCTTTTGTTTCTATTGTTTGACCAATACGCGGTGCAGAACCTTGATAAGATGTACTTGCTGATTTGCTATCAATGTTAGTAGAGGTTGTGGAAGCAACTGGCGCTGAACCTTGATAAGCCTCCGATTGTATGGGATTTCCATTTTTGTCAAGAAACTCAATGATTGTTCCTCGGGCAGCTACGTGTTGGGTAATTTTGGACGCACGAGCACCAGAAAACAATGTTAAGAATACATATAATTTGTCTCTACGGACTTCTTCAATAACAACATTAATAAGTGCCTGACTACCGGTTAGATTTGCTCGGCGAACCAATTCTGCATATGCGCTCTTTTCTACATCTGCGCGTTTTAGATTCGAGTTGTTGATGTCAATGACCACTTCCAAATGTCGGACAATACGGAAATTCGCCTCACTAAGAATAACTTGTGTTTGAGTGCCAAATTGGTTAATGTTGTGAGGAGCATAATAACCTGTCGCACAACTGCTGGCAAGAACAACTACCAGCATAAAATAGAATACCTTTTTCATAATTCAAAAAATTAATTATTAATACTAATAAAATGTCATCTGTACAATTCTGCTTCTATGACTAATCCTTCGCCAAAACTTTGAGTCACAGCATTGAAAAAGCGATAGTAGTAGTCTTTACTTGGAGCACTCACGTATGTCACATAAATATAGTTGGCTCCGGCTTTTGCAGCGGCTTCTTGTAGATTTCTGATGGCTATCTCGTAGTCACTTTTCGTCTCGAATGAATAATCCCGAGGCACAGCTTTAATTGTGCCAATGTATTTAGCGGATGATGGCACCACTTCAACATATTTTGCCGTTGGAACTGGTGCGTAATATCCATTCGTTTTTACGATGGGTAAATACTTGTGCGAACAGCTGATACACATGATAGCGGATGCGACCACAATTAGAATTTGAATTTTTTGTTTCATAATAAATAGGATTTTATAGTTAATAATTAGTATTGTACATACAAAAAAGTGAGCCAGCTGCTTATTGGTTCGTTCGGGTCTCGACTCCCTTCTATGTCCAATATATGCAGAAAGCCCACGTAAATACGTGAACGTTTCGCATTATTCGGGAAACATAGAAATTCAAATTGTCGAGAAATGAACGAATCCTCAAATAAAGCAAACGCTTTTATTTATGTATGTTGTTTGTCTGTTGTTTTATGCCATAGGCGGATTTTTTGGGGGTGTTATTTAGTTTTAATCGACCAAATGTGGTCAATACTTTCTCCGGTTTAGCGTCTCGGAGAGGGACGTGTATTTTATTGATTCAAATTATCTGTTATTGTTTCCGTCCATTCGGGAAGCGAATCAACATATTGTTTTGCAAACTTACCATCCGTTGTACGGAATAGCAGTTGGGCGTTCTGGTCATCAACCGAGTTATCGTAGAAATACATCCTGTCTGCAAACTGCATGACTCGCGCTGCATTGACAACTGCTTTCTGATACCGGGAAATGATTTTTTGTATTGGTACATCGTGTCCACCTTCCATAACGCGCTTAGCGATACGGGCAGCGTTGATGGTCGGATTTTGTGTGCAGATAAAGAACATTCGGATAAAATAGCCTTCCTCTTTGGCTCGTTTGAGAAAGTCCACTTTCCCCTCCGAGGATAACACCGTCTCAAAGATAAAATCCTTATGTTCTTTTAGTAATCGCTCGCGCCACTCTTCGCAATACTCCACCGCCTGACGCACAGCATTTGCATCATTCCAGTCACCGAACTTGCTTTGCGCAATCTCATCCGGATTGATATACACGCACTTCTCCGCCCACTCATGCTTGACTACCAAGCGAGTAGTGGATGTTTTGCCTGAACCATTCGGACCTGCTATAACAATTAGGACTGGTTTCCTTAGCTCCATTTGGACACGATTATTACTCATAAGGCTTGTGCCATTTGCTTAATTTTTGCGAAATAGGCAGCACGGGTTTTTTCCCAACGCTCTTTTGCCTCTGCGGCTACCTCGTGCATCAACTGGTCTAATTGTTCTTCTGTCGGCTCCTGATCAATGTTTATGAAACGATAATCATCCATAATTATATATCGTCTTTGCAACTTTCGGCTGCAAAGTTACTGCTTTTTTTTGACATGTGCAAGGATTTTATGCGATTTACTCGATTTTTCTTGTCTCGGTCATCTCTCGATTAGGAGGACTTTATAAACGGGTTCCTCGTACATCGTACGTTTGGGCGTTGTGCTTGATATAGAGAACGCCGTTTTCGATAAACTTGGTACTTGGTGCTTGGGCACTTGGTACTTGATTGAGGTCTGTGGTTGTGCTTTTCTCGAAACGCACACTCACATTGCCGGAGCCGAGGGCGGCGGCAAGACCCGAGGGATTGTCTATAGAACCGATGCGGGTGTAGGAATAGGAACTGCTGAAGGTCTCATAGAACAGCACCACGCAGTTGTTGCCGTACAGCATCAGGTCACCTGCATGAATCGTGCCGGGCTGATAACTGTCGGTCGGCAGCGAGGAGTCCAGATAGTGGTATTTCTCATTGCCGTTCAGTTCGGTCATCGGAAGGGTCAGCGGCAGCAGTTGGGCAAACGCTCTGCCGGTCTCGCTGTCCGCCAGTGTGGCGGTAAAAGTCTTGTTTCCAACAATCACATTGATTTGCATAGTATTTTCCGTATTATACGCCACCAGGGTCTTGCTATGCGCCGCAGCGGATAAGCACGCCGCTGCAAGAAAAAAGAGAATACGTTTCATGTGTTTTTAGTCTATCATCTTGATTACTTTGGCAGGTACACCGCCGACGATGGCGTTGGCGGGCACATTCTTGGTTACTACGGCACCGGCTGCAACGATGGCATTGTCGCCGATAGTGACACCTTGCAGGACGGTCACGTTCGCGCCGAGCCACACTCTCTTGCCGATGTGTATGGGTTTGGCCGTCATGCCGGCACGCTGCGCCGGGTCGGGGATATGATTGAGCGTGCAGAGCGTGGCGTTATGCCCGATGAGGGCATCGTCGTCAATGAAGATACCGCCTTGGTCCTGGAACTTGCAGCCCATATTGATAAAGACGCGTTCGCCGATATGGGTGTTCTTGCCGCAGTCGGTGTAGAAAGGCGGGAACATGCCGAAACTATCGGGCACGTCAATCGCCCACAGTTCGCTTAACAACCGCCTCAGTTCTTCGGGTGTATGGTACGCGCCGTTGATCTCGGCGGTGATACGCAGGGCTTCCTGCGAGTACTTATGGAACTCCATGTGCAGGTCCGAGCCGCCTGTTATCGGCTCGCCCGTCGCCATGCGTTCACGGAATTGGTCTATTGTCATAATACATATATTTGTCATGTTAGTGTCCGCGGACAAACTGTCCCTCGGGCTGGTACTCTAAAAAGCAACTGTCGTCCCGCAGCTCCTCATCCATCGCCTGCTGCTCTTGGGCTATGTATTCGTCGTAGGTCATAATATCTGTTTGGCTATGATGGCACATGCCTCTGCGTCGGCAAGGGCATGATGGTGGTTCGTCATGTCGTAGCCGCAGTAGGCGGCAATGATATCCAGGTTGTGATGTCCGCCGGGCCACACTTTGCGCGAGCGGAGCAAGGTACATTCGAACGCGTAGTCCGGATAGGCGATGTCGTACGCACGGAAGACCGCCTTCAGGCAGTTCTCGTCAAACGCCTTGTTGTGCGCCACGAACGGCACTTCGCCGTCCTCGATATAAGGAAAATACTCATGCACTTTCTTCACCGCCTCCGTCCACACGTCGGGAAACTCCGGTGCGTCATTGGTGTCGTCGAAATGCAAGCCGTTCACGGCGCTGCAACGCGCGTTGTAGTAGTTCGGCACCGGACGGATGAGCGAATAGTAGTTGTCCACTATCTCGCCGTCTTTGACGATGACCAGCCCGACCGAACAAACGCTTGACTGCGCGAAGTTCGCCGTCTCAAAATCTATGGCTACAAAATTATCCATTTAACAACTCGTTCAGTCTGTCGTCCCGGATGATCTTCGGTGCGCTCTTGCCGGCGAGAACCAGTATTTTCTTCCCGTCGCGATAGATATGCAACTGCCGCGAACGCACAACTGCCGTGAGCGTCGGGTCGTTCTCTATCTGCTCCCGGATAACACGGTATTCGCCGTCCTCCGCGAACAACTTCCGCTGCAGATGGCTGCACATATTGGTAGTGTCTATAGATGCCATTTATTCAGCCGTGTAGTTAATTTTTGTAGTCGTTGATATTATGCGGACAGGGCATGGTTAATCTTTCTGATCTTCAAAAGGCAATGTCGGCAGAGTGAACTTATCAAAATCCGATTCAAACAGGCGGTCTTGGATGATGCGTTATTTCTCAATTGCTCCATGTTGAGTGGTGTGTCGGAATTTCCGACATGCCATCTTCGGCAGTATGTGCAAATTTTGCACAAACTGAATAATAACCAAATCACTTATTTAGAACTGCCGAAAATTCCTCGGTAGTTGCTTTTGTTATCAGTTACCGAGAAAAACTCGGATACTGCCGTGGAGTTTTACGTATTTGTAGTTGTTTGGACATATATTTGATAATCTGTTATCCGTTGTGTCTTGTGTTAATCGATTTGTGTTTATATATACCCCTCCATATATAAGTCAAAAAAGACCTAAAATCTATCACCTTAAAAGCAACTTTTTTTCATTTTTTTTGCGTAAACTCTGCGGACAGGGCATGGTAATACTGATTCTTATGTTATATAATAATGTATTTTCCAAGTGCTTGGCACATGTCTTGGTACCGTTGGAAGTATTCTTTTAGCTTTTCCGTGTTGTTGAGAGAATTGCCACCTTGGATTAACTCATTACACTTGGCTACGCCATCGGCTGCAATCTTTTCCAATGTTTTCCCACATTGTGGATTATCCAAGCAAGCGCGAGTGAAAACCATTTGTATATATTGCGGTAGAACTTTCTCGTATTGGACAGAATAGAGTTCGTTCAAGGGCACAAACGTCTTATAAATAATGATACCATGATTTTCTATACTCCGTTTACCGAGGCATAATCCATCAAGATTCAAAAGAGCCACATTCGTATAGCCGGGATCTTCTTTCTCGTTGGCACTGACAGCCTCTTTCCCAAGCGGTAGTGCTCCTGCATTGCGAGCCAAGAAAATAGCAATTTTATCGTATTCCCCTCGCTCATCCTTTATAAATCGCTCATAGTAGCGTTTGAAGAAATGCGCTTGGAAGATACTAATATATAATATCTTCCGTCCTGTAAGATGGTCATTCCCAACGGCGATTGTAATAATTTCTTTTCCAAACTTTCCTTCATAATCGCAATAAACAACTACATCGGGAGTTTTCCACTGTGAATGCTTATTGACAATACAGAAATAGGTATAATTGTTTTTACTAATAGGATGTGTATAAAACTCAAATCGGCGGAATGGATAAAAAGGCGATTTGCAGGCAAGTTTACTTACTCTTGTCTCTACTGCGCGTTTATAATTATCACGTACATCGCGAAAGTCATTCTTGATTTCCCGATATATCTGCTCATATGTCATTGTGCTCAGGAGCATTGCAATTTTAGTTCAAATATTTATCCAATATTGCTTTTACAAGTGGTACAACCGTCCATTTTAGTTCTTTCTAATCGTCGGGGGGAACATATTTGCCGAGGATGGCGAGGAGGATCCAAGCCCAAACAGGCGAGATAAAGAATGAGAATAGCCCCCAGCCAACTGTAGAGCGGTTTCGTTTCTCTGCCATCTTCACGGCGATGTGTATGCGAATGAAATTGACAAGAGCAATACCGGCTATTAAAGCCAGTCCATAAAGCGGTACTTGCCACACAAGAGGATCTACCACTAACTGCCCGAGAAGAATTGCACTTGTCATTTCAACTTATAGGATTTCAGTTCAAACTTAACCTTGTATTTGCGGTCGGGTTTGCTTGCCGCTGTTTGGCTCTGATAGTAAGCATACCACTCATCATGCCCATAGCCCTCTAATTTTGTGTTCTTGACCATTCCCGGCTCAATTATGATGGACTTAGTGAAATCCTGATAGTCGAGCATGTTGCCGCTCATATCATAGTAAATCATGCGTCCTGAAATAAATGTAACCGTCTGCGCAAGATTATTCTTAAATCCCACATTAGCCTCGGCATCTGTCCAATCTTGTGAATATTTGGCAAGCGTGATGTCATTCTGTGTGACCTGCGTGACAGTAGTTGTTGAAGCAGGCTTTGTTGAAGTGGCTTGCGTAGCCTGCTGAGAAGGATTAGAGCCTGCATGTGCTGTTTGCTGTACCGGTTTGTTAGCAGGTGAAGATTGGCGCGGTGCGGTAGCTGCCTTTGCTGCGTCGGCTTTCAGTTGGTTCACCTCCCTGTGGAGTTGGCGAACCTCACTCTGGAGAGCATTCCACTCGGCTTCAGATACGACAAAATCACCTTGCACAGGGTCGATAACCAACTCCGGCTCCTCTTGCTCCATATCACTGGGAGTGCTCTCCCAACGAATAAGACCGGTAGCCCACAATACAACTACGATAATAGCAACTACTACCAAGAATAGCAGCACCTTAATAAAACCTCCGTGGTTCTCTGTTCTTTCGTCATCCATAATATCAGTTTATTTTTACTTATAAAATCATTGTTTTTAACATCTTTCCATCCATTGCTTTACCTGCTCAATGCACCATGGCAGTTGGTCACGAACTTGTTGCACCCAAAAGCGCATGACATCCCATCCTTCGCGCATCAATGCTTGATTTCGCAATTGGTCCTTATAACTGAGTTCTCCCGTCCACGCCTGATGATACATAGCTCCATCTACTTCTATGTCAAGTTTTTTACCGTTATGGAATAGGGCAAGGTCTAAATAGTATTTATCTACATGATATTGAGCCGTTACAGGAATGCCTGCATCGGAAAGAGCTTTCTGTAAAATATGCTCCCATTCTGAAACCTCAACAGGTGCATTTTCTCCGCTACTATATTCTGCAAAGTGTTCCAGATAGCTAACACCACATTGCTTGCAATACTTTTTATCACCGACTGTTACAAGCAATGCACGAGCACGTGTTATCGCCACATTGAATAAGTTTCCTGTGGATTTAAGGAACATTAGACTTTGCGACTTTGTCCCTTCTGAAACTACAGGAGAGAAAATTATTACATCCCGTTCATCCCCTTGAAATTTGTGAACTGTATCAATAAGTATTTGGTTGTGTAATTCTAAATGATTGCGCAATTCTGCGTCTCGCTCCAAAGCTTTGGTAATCATTTCTGCTTGCAAATGAAAAGGAGTGGTAACACCAATGCTTCCTTCGAATTCAAGTTCAACAGCTAAGCGATGGAGAATCCTTATTACACCTTCTGCCTCTTTGAGGTTATATGCTCCGCCTGATTCCGGACGAATAGTCTTTCCTTTAATATCCATCCATTGCATTCCAAGAATAGGTTTGCCGTTGTTTGGAGACTGTAAACGGCTATAATCAGTGGCTATGCGGAGCGTGTTGTCGTAGAATTCCTGATTCGAGAACTGAATAATATCAAGAAAACTCCGATGGTGGTCTCGTAACTGGATGATATTTTCCGGCTCTGTCATACTTTCTGCCAGATCATATATAGAACTGCTTCGGTATGACCACCGGGCTTCTATTTGGTTGTTAAGAATGAGAGATAAATCTGTTTGCTTGCTCAATAGACAAATATGATTCAATTGCTGTTTGTCTCCAATTACTGCTACACGTTTAGCACGCATAAGCAACGGAATCATGGAAGCTATGTCGCATTGACTTGCCTCGTCTATAATGAGCAAATCATATACTGCTTCTTTGAATGGAAGTCTTCTGCGTGCACTTAAGGATGTAATGGCACTGACAGGCAACATGGATTTGAGAGCAGGCGTGTACGAATCTACATGGTCATGTTCAAGCAAACTTATATAGTTGTGCAGTTCTCCTCTATTCTTGGCATTAAAAATACTGATATGTTCATTTAGCCATGCGTTCCAAGCTGTCTTTGCTTTTGCTTGCAATTCCACTTGCTCGCCCATCATTGCTGCATCAAGTTGTTCAAGGGATACAGACTCGCAAACATCTTTAAGCAAACTGTCGTATGTGGCAATTAAGTTTAAATTATCTATCAGTGAGTTGAAACTATTATCAAATTGCATCCATTCACGGTCATTGGCAGCATAATCGATAGAAAGTCCCTGATAGTATTTTCTCAAAAAGGAGTTTATAGTTTCTGCAGCCTCTTTAACACGCTCTGTAATTTTATTTTTCCACCTATTTCTGAAAATCTTGTCCAGCAAGCGAGAAGGACCATCTTTTAAGGCTGTTCTGCAATGAACGAAATCTTTATACGCATTTATTACTTTGCTTATCTCATTTTCTGTTATTACACCAATAATATGTTGGTATTTGTCTCTGATTGCACAAACATCTTGCTCTATTTCATCAAGTTTGTTCCTCGTTTGGACAATCTGGTCTTTTTGCCTACGTTTTGAGGTATAGTTAGAATATACTCTGTTATATGCACCTATAGCATCCGAAAAGGATTTATCTTTTCTTCTTGCCTTTTCCCATTGTTGTGCGTAATCGGAAATACATTGTTGGGCACTCTTTTCGTATCGGAGCACCAACGGAAGTTCTTTGTTTAAGGAGTTGACTCGTTTGACTACAACATCAACAGCATTGTTATTTTTACTTGTAAACAGGACACTCTGTCCTGCCATCGCTGCATTGATGATTAGATTGGCAACAACTTGTGTTTTTCCGGTCCCCGGAGGCCCTGCTATCAAGGTAACATCTGCACTCAATGCTGACCGAACTGCTGCTTCCTGTTCGTCATTTAATGGGAGTACTTTTAATATTTCCTTTTCAAATTGTGGATTCCTATTAAACTGCTTGTGTATAAATTTCCATAACACAGAATGACAAATATCCAAGTCTCCATATTCTTCAAGACGGGCTAACTCATTACTTAGTCCGACAGTATAAGGAGTAGGCTCTTTGGCAAATAGAATGGCTCTATTCAAAATGCCATCTCTATCTCCAATACGCATTGGTCCTTTTTGCAGGTCTTCTATATCGAGAATGTCTAGCCAATCCCAATCCGGGCGAACCGTTTTAAGCAAATTAACCTTTTCTGCTAAATCTGAAAACGCTGCATGCCCGTCTGAAAAACCCAACTCTGCTTCGAGTTCTCGCAGTTCATAGATATTCTCTGTTTTTTCGTTTGTGGAGTATTTGTCTATTATATCTTTGTTTATCAACAGTTCGTCATCTATCGAAAACCCTTCCGGCTTACCGTGCGTTCCGTCGCTGTAAGTGATATGAATAATAAATATTGGCGAAAGAAAATGTTTGACTTTAAGAACAGGATAGCCAATCAACAAATCCATTTCCTTCTCTTGGTTTCCCCGTAAAAAAGCGCCAATATCAGGTTTCTTCAAAATACTATCATTTATCCAAGGCAATGTGATAAAAGATTGTTCATCTTTCATTGATGCCCGAAAAGTAGTATTGCTTTCCAACGCAACACAACTGATATAGTATTTACAAAGTCCTTTTAATGTCATGTATTTCTTAAACATTTCTATTCCCGCTCATCGGTCGGTGGATAATTCTTTGGCGGCGGCTAAGGATTTTTGTAATTGGCGCAGAAGAACCTCTTTGGATGGCAGTTCGGTCAGATATTGCGCTACCCGGATGCCCGACTTATCCAATTGAAGCAAGTTTATCTGTTCCTCGCTTCCTTCCGTACACAATAGTAATCCAAGCGGTGACTCTTCACCCGGTTGCATCTCATTCTGCTCCAACCAACGCAGATACAACTCCATTTGACCCTTGTACTGCGCCTTGAAACGCCCGAGTTTGAGGTCTATGGCAATCAAACGATGCAACTTGCGGTGATAGAACAGCAGATCCAAATATCGGCATAACTATCACAAAATGAGACCATGACAATTTTGACAACAGTGTTGACACAATTAGTTTGCCATATATCTTTGTCTTTCTTTCTGCACGCAAACTGCGTGCAAAGGTACTACTTTTTTTTGAGATATGCAAATTTATTTGCATGAATAGGCCATTTTAGGCATGAATAGGCAGGAATAAGCAGGAATAAGCAAGGGATCTTACTTTTCGCTGAGGATCATGAAGAGGACGGCGGCGATGCAGATGACGATGCCGGCGAGGATGTTGACCGTCAGCGGTTCACCAAAGACCAGCGTGCCGACCAAGATAGCCGTTACGGGTTCGAAAGCGCCCAAGACAGACGTTTTGGTTGGTCCGATGAGGCGTGTGGAAAGGGCTATCGTCAGCATGGCTATCATGGTTGGAAAGACAGCCAGACCGATGAGATTCAGTACGTCCGGAGTGGTGTCTATGCCTTGCAGCACCGGTGTTCCGTCGATGAGCAGGTACGCCAGAAAAGCGATTGCACCCACCACCAGACCATAGAACGTGAGCATGTGTTCGGAGATATGTTTGATACGCTGCGAGCGGTTGACGATCACCAGATAAACGGCGTAACTCAAAGCAGACATCGCCGCGAGAACAATGCCGAGCCAGTGAATCTCTGTTCCGGCGGCGGGCCAGCTGAGCAGGACCACTCCCGCTATCGTGGCGGCTATAGACAGCCATACCTGCCATTTGGGATAGACGTGCAGCCCGACCATGATAAGCGCTACAAAGACCGGATACAGATACACGAAAGTCGTTGCCAGCCCCGAAGGAATGAACCGGTACGACTCAAAGAGAAAGACACTGCTGGCGGCAAACAGACAGCCGAGGACCACCAGCTGCCGCATTTCCCGTCCGTTGACGCGGAAAGACTCATGCCGGAACGCCATCCAGAGCCCTAAGATCACCGCCGAGATGGCATAACGGAAGAACAAGAGCGACAACACCGGCACGCCGCCGTTCAAGAGCGGTTTGCCGAACAGCGGATTCAGGCCGTACGAGACGCCTGCCGCCACTCCGGCTGCAAAGCCGAGAACTGTTTTCTGCTGCGGGGTCATGGTCTAATCCTGTTGCCGGTGATTTCTTGTATGTTCATTTTAGTCCGTTGGATAACGTCATGTTAATCACTCAAAGTCCCAGTCCTTTAATCCAATTCTCGACTTTCGCTTTGTTGGTGCGCACTTCATGACCATAGATGCTGAAGCCTTTCTTCACGTCGGCATTGGGGTATGCCTTGCGCAGGTCGCTCACGCAGTTGCCAAGCCCGCTGCCCTCATTGGTGGTAAACGGATAAATGGTCTTGCCGTTGAGGTCGTAGGTGTCGAAGAAGGTGAACATCACTTGCGGGTACGTGCCCCACCATACCGGGCTGCCGACGAAAATGACGTCGTATTGGTCAAGGTTCTCCAGCTTGCCCTCGAATGCCGGACGTGCATCGGCGTACTGCTCCTCCTGTGCAAGGTCGCAGAGGTTTTCTCATAGTAAATCAATTTTCCTTCGGCGGAATAGTTCTGATGACTTTGGCAGGGTTGCCGGCGACGATGGTGTTGGCAGGGACGTCTTTGGTCACTACGGCGGCAGCGGCTACCACTGCATTCTCGCCGACCGTCACACCCGGCAGGATAGTAGCCCCCGCACCCACCCAAGCATTCCGACAGATGCGCACGGGTTTGCAGATGAGTATCTGCCGTTCGTAGAGGTCGTGGTTATTACTGATGAGTTGGACGTTCGCTGCAATCATCGCGCCGTCTTCAATCGTAATACCGCCGCGCGACATCATCAGGCAGTCGGGCATGATCATCACACCTTTGCCAATTTTCACCATGTCGAAGCACACACCCTTGAGAGGCGGTTGAACCATACTGCCTTCACCGAGGTTGTCTCCGAACAACGCTTTGGCAGCCTCTTGCTTTTCAGCAGAATAAGGCATACAATTATTAAAACGATGCAACAAAGCGCCTTGTTGCATATACTTTGCCTGTTCCTTCGGCGTTGTCAATCGCATATCAACTCGAAATTCTTCCATATTAGAGACTATCTACTAAGATTTGTTTGATATCCTGCTCCGTGAGAGGCGCGTAAGCGTTCTCAAGTCCTTCGTTGACGGCGATATGATGTGCCATCTCGTCCAAGCGGCTCTCGTCGATACCCACTTCGCGCAGGTGCATCGGTATATTAATCGACTCGAAGAACGCATAAGTTGCTTCGATAGCTTTGTCGGCAATCTCCCATTGGGTCAGCGAGGGGTCGATGTCAAAGACGTTAATGCCGTATTTGACGAACCGCGGCAAGGTGTGCTCGTTGAGGATGTGCTTCATCCACCGCGGCGTGATGATAGCTAATCCCTCGCCGTGGGTGATGTCGTAGTACGCAGAGAGGGCGTGCTCGATACCGTGGCAGGGCCAGCCGGACTCGCTGTTGCCGAGTGCCAGAATACCGTTGCAGCCGTAGGTGCAGGCGAGCATCATCTCCGCGCGGGCTTTGTAGTCTTCCGGGTTAGCGATACACTTGCGGCCGTTCTCCATGAGCGAGCGGAGCATGGACTCGCAGAAACCGTCGTTGAGGAGCGTGGTGTCTTCCGCAAAATACTGCTCAATGGTATGGTTCATTGCATCGGCGATACCGGCTGCGGTCTGTTTTTTGCTTACCGAGAAGGTATAGGTCGGGTCGAGGAACGAAACGGCAGGGAACAAGTGGCGGTCCAAATAACCGATCTTGTCGTTGGTCTCCGTGCGGGAAATAACGCCGCCGCAGTCGTACTCGCTACCCGTTGCTGCGAGGGTGATGATATCCACAATCGGCAGGGCTGCCTGGGCTTTGACCTTGTAGGAAATGAGGTCCCACGGGTCGCCGTCATAGCAGGCACCGGCTGCAATCGCCTTGGAGCAATCGAGTACAGAACCGCCGCCTACGGAGAGAATGACATCCACTTTGTGCTCCTTGCAAAGACGCACGCCGTCCAAGACGGAAGGGTTGTATTTGGGGTTCGGCTGAATACCGCTCAGTTCGACAATCTCAAAGTCCTTGAGTGCCTCATGCACGTAGTCATACAGGCTGCCCGTTTTACCTCTAAAAGCCGGAATCTTCTTTATACTGCCTCCTCCGTATGTCAGGAGGATTTTCTTGCCGAACGCGCTCATCACTTTCGGCAGTTTAGTTACTACGCCCTCACCAAAAATAAGGCGTGTCGGTGTCTGGTAATCAAAGTTTTGCATAAGATATATAGTTTTTGTTAATTGCGCAATTTTGTTTTGCGACTGCAAAGGTACTGCTTTTTTGCGAAATAACTATTATACAATTTACGGCAAATGATACACAATTCGCCGAAAAAGCAGAAAAAACCTTGCACAATACAAAATTAGAAAGAGTAATATAACTTGGGAAGAATATATTGAAGGTTGGGATCAACTTATTGAATCTTAAAAATCGGCAACTTTTAGGAGGGAATGAAAACATGTGTTTCATAGCACTTGCATAGCATCCGCATAGCACACGCATAGCATTTGCCCCCGATAACAGATTTTCTTAATAATCGGAAACTTTTTTACTTATCTCCGCCTCTGATCTCTGAGGCGGAGACGCCGAGGTTCTGGCGGATGTAACGGCTCAGATAAGCCGTGGAAGAGAAATCGAAACGGTAGGCTATCTCCGCGAGGGTGAGCGAGCGGTCCCGGAGAAGGCGGGATATTTCCACCGAAGTATAACGGTTGATCCAATACGCTGCGCCGCAGCCGCTGATGGATTTGCAGGTCTCGGAGAGATATTTGGGCGTGACACAGAGGCGGTCGGCATAATACGCGATGTCACGGTGCGTGCGGTACTCGCCGCGCTCCAGCATCTCAATAAAGCGGTTCATGAGGTGCGCGTTCGGGTGGCTCAGGTCGTTCTTCTCGTCGTATATCTCCGCGTGGAAATCAAAGAAGTCAATAATCATGCACTGCACGGCATTGAGCGTCAAGTCCAGGTAGAAACGGTGCTTAACCTCTGCGCAACGTGTGCGCACGTATTCCATGTTCTCTCTGCACCGTTCCTGCTGCCGCGGGTTGAGGTGCATGACCGGGTCGTTGAAGAGCATCATGTGTCCGCGTGTGCCGTAGTTGCTGAGCGGCAGCGCCATCTGAATAAACTCCGGCGTGACATAAATAGTGATGGTCCGGAAGTCCGCACTGGCATCAGCAATCTGCGCACTCTCGCTGCGCTGTATGATAATACAATCGCCTGCTTTAAGAGGATACGCCGCGCCGTTGAACAGCAGCGTTGCTGTGCCTTGCAGACACAGCGCGTGCGTCAGATAACCCGTGTGGGCGAGTTGCAATTCTGTCGATAATATGTCCGCGAACTCGATCGGCTGCATAGATTCTATTCAAGATAAAGCGGCGGTACACATCCGTATCTTCTCCTGCAGGTCCGAGCTGGCGGGGACAAGCGGGAGACGCAGGTGGTTGGAGATGAGACCTTTTTGTGCCAGAACGGCCTTGATGCCGACAGGATTGCCTTCGGCAAAGAGGAGACGGATCATTTCGGCGTAGCGGGCTTGGAGGTCTGCGTCTTTGTCATGCACGATGTGCCAAAAGTCCTCGGGGAAGGCATTGCTGGCTACGCTTATTAATCCGGCAGCGCCAGCTTCCATCAGTTCGCAGGCAATGCCGTCGTCGCCGGAGAGGACTAATAGACCGTCCTTCGGACTCAAAGTAGAAAGACCGCTGTCGCTCAAAGTAGAAAGACTGATTAACCTCTTGATTTGCTCCACGTTGCCGGAGGCTTCTTTGATGCCGATGATCTTGTCGGGGCGGGCGTTGTAGATACGCATCACCGTTTCGGGCAGAAGGTTCACGCCTGTGCGGCCGGGGACATTATACAAGATGACGGGTATCGGGCTTGCCTCTGCCACGGCACAGAAATGTTGGTATAGCCCTTCCTGGTTGGGTTTATTGTAGTACGGACAGACGGAAAGGACAGCGCAAAAGCCGGACAAGTCGGTGTTTCGCAATGCCTCACAAACTGCCGCCGTGCAATTACCGCCAAGTCCCAAGACCAGAGGCAACCGCCCATTGACGTAACTCCGTACGAAAGAACGCACTTCTGCGCGTTCCTTGTCCGTCATCGTAGCTGCTTCGCCGGTGGTCCCGAGCACAACGATATAATCCACAACACCTGTCAACTGGGTGTCCAGAAGCCGTGCCAATGCTTCGTAATCCACGCTTCCGTCTGCTTGGAAGGGCGTAATAAGCGCAGTGCCTAATCCTTTAATCATTGCTTTTGATGGTTGTGAGGTATTGCATAATCTGGTTGTACAGCCACGAGGCTTCTGTCTGTACTTCCTCTCCTTGCTCCGGCGTCAAGTCGGGGAGGGAGATAAGCATGTCATGGAGTCCTTCGCCGAGGTTCAGACCTACTTTGAAATCCGCGTCCGCATACATCGCCAGATATCGCAACGGCAGTAACGGATGGGTGGTAAGGTCAATCATTAGGTCGTAATGTTCTGCCTGCAAATCTGTTATCACATCACTTGTCGGTTTGCCCCACCATGTGTAATCGTTCGTACCCAGGATGCGGCTCTGCGGCAGAATAAGGGTAGTGATTTCTTTTTTCTCTACGTATCCCCACATGGTCACGTCCATCTGTCTTTTGAGCAGATCCTGACGGATAGATTTGATAGCGTCATTGCGCTCCAGCACATCGCTCTCGTAGATAATCATCACCTTGAGCGGTTGGTCAAGATGCGGGAATCGCGGATTACGCGCAGGCATCCGCTTGCGCAAGTAATCAAATATGAACTGGTATAATTTTTTCATAAATCCATTTACCATTTAGTCATTTACCATGTACCATTTATTTGGTCATTGAATCATTTTGAGGAATTCGTCTTCGGTTTTGAGAGGAATTCCTAAGTCTTCTGCTTTCTTCAGTTTCTCGGGTCCCATGTTTTCGCCGGCGAGGATGAAAGAGGTCTTTTTGCTCACCGAACCGACGTTCTTGCCCCCATTGGCTTCGATGAGGGTCTTATATTCATCGCGGCTGTGTTGGGTGAAGGTACCGGAGATGACGATGGATTGTCCTGCCAAGACCCCCTCGTTCCCCCTAAAGGGGGATGCTTCTCCTTCGAACTGAATCCCTGCTTGACGTAGCCGGTCCAATATCTCCAGATTGCGGAGGTCCTCGAAGTATTTGACGATGTTCTCCGCTATCTGCGGTCCGACGTCTTCAATCGCACAGAGTTGTTCGGCGGTAGCCCATTGGAGCGAGTCGATGGAGGTATAGACGCGCGCAATCTTCTTGGCGGTTGTCTCGCCTACCATACGGATACCGAGTGCGAAGAGAACACGCGCCCACGGCACTTGTTTGGACGCTTCTATACCGGCAAGGATGTTCTGCGCGGATTTGTCGCCGAGGCGTTCCTGCGCGGCTATGTCTTCCAGTTTGAGGTCGTAGATGTCTGCTATGTTATGCAGTAGCCCTTTCTGGTAGAACAGGTCGATGGTCTCTTCGCCGAGACCGTCAATATTCATCGCCTTGCGGGAAACGAAATGCTCTATCTTGCCTTTTATTTGCGGCGGGCAGCCTGCCTCGTTTGGGCACCGCCAGGCGGCTTCGCCGGGTATTCTTACCAACGGCGTGCCACATTCGGGGCACTTTGTTGGAAAGAATGACCGTCCTTCGGACTGTAAGACCGTTTCACTGCAAGACCGCTCATCTGTAAGACCGCCTTCGGCTGTAAGATTCTCTTTTCCGGTTATCTTCGGTATGATTTCTCCGCCTTTCTCGACCCAAACGCGGTCGCCGGGACGGATATCCAGAGACTTGATGAAGTCTTCGTTATGGAGGGTTGCGCGCTGTACTATCGTGCCGGATAGTTGTATGGGTTCGAGGTTTGCTACCGGTGTGACAACACCGGTGCGTCCCACCTGGTAGGTGATCTCCTTGAGAAGGGTCAGTTGCTTCTCTGCGGGGAACTTATAGGCAATCGCCCAGCGCGGAGTTTTGGCGGTATAGCCAAGTTCTTCCTGTTGGGCAAGGTTGTTGACTTTGAGGACGATGCCGTCGGTGGCTACCGGCAGGTTCTTGCGCTCCGTGTCCCAATACGCGATATACGCCATTACCTCATCGACGGAGTGGCAGACCTTGATAGCATCGGATATATGGAATCCCCATTCGCGGGCGGTAGCGAGCCGTTCATAATGGGTTGTGCCGGGCAGGTTTTCGCCAAGCATGTAATAGAGATATGCGGTCAGTCCGCGGCGCGCCACTTCGCGCGGGTCTTGCAGTTTGAGTGTGCCGGAAGCGGCGTTGCGCGGGTTGGCGAAGAGCGGTTCTTCCTGCTCCTCGCGCTCTTTGTTCAATGCCTCAAAACGCTCCCACGGCAGTAGCACTTCGCCACGGAGTTCAAAGAAATCCGGTATATCGTTTCTTTCAATTCTCCAAGGGATAGAAGGAATGGTTTTGATATTCGCGATGACATCATCGCCCTGTACGCCGTCGCCACGCGTGAGCGCCCGAACGAGTTGCCCGTGCTCGTACCAGAGAGAGATGGAAAGCCCGTCGAACTTGAGTTCGCAGACAATTTCTACGCCCGAAGGCAGTTTCCTTACCCAATCCTCTATTTCCTCGCGGGAGTATGAGTTGGCGAGTGAGAGCATCGGGTACTTGTGCCTGACCGTCTCAAAGGGTTTACTGCTTTTGTCTTTCGACTTTCTACTTAAATCAGACCCCACGTGCTGTGTCGGGCTCTTGGGGTCGAACATATCCGGATACCGCGCCTCCAGATCCTGCAGGCGGTGCATCTTCTCGTCAAACTCCCGGTCGGAGAGAGTAGGCATGTTCAGTACGTAGTACTTGTAGTTCGCCTCCTCCAGCTCTTTTCGGAGTGCCCGGATCTCGTCGCGCTCCGGCTCTTCTATCTGGCTGAATAAATCCATCATCGTACAATCATTTTCCGTTGGTACGCCACGCCGTCGTAATAGACATAGACGATATAGACACCCTGTTGTTCCGGCAGTGTCATTTCGTAGAGCGGCGAGGTGATCTGTTCGCGCCGGAAGAGCCATCCGTTCAGGGAATAGACGGCGCAGTAAGCGGGCTGCCCCTCCTTATAAGCGTTCTGGATAACCAGTTTGTGCGCATTCCCCTCCACTACTTCGCGCGAATTGATCTGCGGCGTAGGATCATAGAGGAGGGTGCTGTCCAACTTCAGTCCCACCAGCACCGGGTCGTGGTCGGAGCAGCGGAACATCGTCAGGTCCGAGGACTTGTCGTAGGTGTACCGGTCGTCCTCGTCGGAGTTGATATGATAGCCCGCCATGCCGGTTATCTGTCCGTACAGGGTACCGTTGGTTATGGCGTGGTCAATGTAACTGGCGAGTCCGCCGAACATGTAGCTGTAACTGCTGTCGGCGTGGAAAGCGCGGTGCAGATCGATGTACCCGTTGTCCGTGAACGCCAGTATAGG
Organism: Bacteroidales bacterium UBA3808; assembly: GCA_002369075.1. Taxonomy (GTDB): domain Bacteria; phylum Bacteroidota; class Bacteroidia; order Bacteroidales; family Paludibacteraceae; genus Colicola. The sequence goes on from DFEG01000007.1 coordinate 100,955, forward strand.
CCGCGCGAAAGCATAGCTGTTCATGTCGCCCATGAACAGCACGTCTTTGTCGCGGATGCTGTTGTTCTGGCGGTATTGGTTGTAGAGTTTGATGACGGCTTTCGCCTCATTCACCCGCCGTTCCTCATCGCCCGAGTTCATCGCCTTGAAATGGTTGATGGAGTAAATGAACCTCTCGCCCGTAGCAATCTCCTGAAAACAGACCATCTTCTTGCGGTATTTGAGCTCCACGTCGGTCTCCACCGGTGTGCCGACGGGTTGCACCGTGTTGGCGTCATAGACCAACCCGACCGCCTGGTCCGTTCCGCTGGTGGCGTCGGCAAAATACCTGTAGTTTCGGTCCGGCAGGTTCTTGTTGAGGTCGCCGACTATCTCGCCGATGGCCTCATTGCCGATCTGCAGTTCCACCAGACCGTATATGTCCGCATTGATGCGTTTGAGCGCTTTGCTGATCTTGGCGCGCTGGTCCTGGTGCTCCGCATAACTGCGTGCGCCCATGGAGCCCCACGTCATGTAATAGTTCTCAAGGTTGAAAGCACATACCAGCAGCCTGTAGTCGCCCAGGTCCGGTATGCCGGCTTCCAGCTCGGCACGCGTGTTGCCGTGCCATGTGCCGCCGCTCATCGTCAGGCTGTTGGTGCTGTTCACTCTCGCTTTCAGGCCGATGATCTTCTCCCCGCAACGGTGATACCCGCTGATGCCGGCGATGGAGAACATGCAACTGTTGTTGATCCGCACGGCGGATTTGTAATCCGCAGAACCGGTTACACCGCAACTCTCCGGCTGCATTCTCCGCCACGGAGAGACAACATAATTGCCGTTTGCGTTCGCGCAAACGACCATCGGTACGTCAAATACAACCGTCTGACCGATATAGGCACGCAGCGATTCGCCGCTCCATGTATCCGGATTGTCTATGGTGATATGCGTCTGACTGCAGAGAAAAGTGCTCGTCAGCAGCGCTGCAAAGAAAAGTCCCAAACGAGTTTTCATGTGGCTTTTTTTATAAATCGGCTACAAAGGTACATTTTTTTTTGCACATATGCAAATTTTTTCGTAACTTTGCACCGAAAATCACAATTAACCATCAGGCATATGACTTTCACGGAGTTCTGGACGGAAATAAAGATAGCCAAGTGGGGTAAGTACGTGCTTACTCTGCTGATCTTCTTGGTAGTCTTTCTTTTTATAGGCGAGCAGAGCGCCGTGAACTTTGTGCGCAGGGGGCGTGAGATACGCCATCTGGAGGAGCAGCGCGACATGTACCGTGACGGAACGGAGAACGCGATGCGGGAGATCCGGACGCTGAACAATCCCGACAGCCTTGAGCGTTACGCGCGCGAACATTATTATATGCATACACCCAACGAGGATATCTATCTCGTGGAGGAATAAAGGCGAAAGGTTAGAGGTTAGAGGCGAAAGGTTAGAGGCTAAAGGTTAAAGGTTATGAGAAAATCATCCATTATATTGATTATCGGTCTGGTGATCCTTGCCGTAGGAGCCGCATTGAGTGTGGCGAAAATAGAGCCGTGGGCGGACTATGTGCTCATCGCCGGCGCAGTCGTGGTGATCATCCGCGGTTTCGTCCGCAACCATGAGCAAGACTAACAAAAAGTGTATATATATTTATATATATACAGTTAAAGCGTTAAAAATGCCGAAATCCGTATTCATCTTATGGTGATCCTACGGTGATTCTATGGTGATCCTACGGTTCGGTACCGACATGCATCAGCAATGATAGATCCCCTGAGACGAGAACATATAATATTAGGTGTTGATCCCGGAACATTGTTCATGGGCTACGCATTGTTGCACACCGTTGGCCAGCAGGTCGAGATTTTGGATTTCGGCGTACTGGATGTACACAAACTGGACGGTCAATACCCTCGGTTGCAGCAGGAGTTCTTCTTTCTGCAAGAGTTGATAGACAAGCACCATCCGTCGTGTCTGGCGATCGAGACGCAGTTTGTCGATAAGAACCCTCAGACGATGATCAAGATCGTGCATGCGCAGGGTGTGGCGATTGCCGCGGCGTTGAGCAAGGACGTCCCCATTTATGAGTACTCGCCGATGAAAATAAAAATGGCAATCACCGGTAACGGTCACAGTTCGAAAGAGCAGGTGGCGGGTATGTTGCAACGATTCTTGCATATTCCCGACGATCAGATGCCCAAGAAACTCGATGCCACCGACGCGCTCGGTATAGCCTATTGTCATTACCTACAATTAGGGATGCCTGTCGGCACGGAAGGCGGCGCGAAAGACTGGACGACTTACGCCAGGCGCAAAGGGCTGACAGACAAAGGGTTAACCGGACCTGCGGCACAACTGGCAGCCGCACTCGCTACGGCCAAAAAGAAAAAATAACAAAAAATCTATCCCTAAAATTTGGTAGTCTCAAAAAAATGTTGTACCTTTGCAGTCGCGTTCGACAATCGGTGTGCGAGACACTAAATTATAATATAAATGAACAAATAAATAATATCGTTATGGCTTACAAAATTTCATCAGATTGTGTGGCATGCGGCACTTGCATTGACGAGTGCCCGGTAGGTGCTATCCATGAGGGCGAGCAGTATTCGATCGACCCCGAGGTATGTATCGAGTGTGGAACATGTGAGGGTGTCTGCCCGAGTGGAGCAATCAGCCTCTAAATGGTACATTTTTTCGCTGAAAATGGCAGAAAATGAGGGAACAGGGCATGTGACCCTCATTTTTTGTAAAAAATGTAATCTAAACCTTGCAAATATCAAAAAAAAGTTGTAACTTTGCGCCAAATTTTCATTATTTTGAAAAAAATGGAGAAAAAAGACCTACAAATCGACACAAAGAAGGTTGAGAATGTTCCTGTACCGGAACAGCAGCTTGACCCTCAGGAAACCATGCTAAATGCATTCTTCCGCATCCATAACTATCTCGTAGCACACGCTTCCATGCCGCTCCGTAGAAAACTAATGGATGAAATAGACTGGAACGACCGTTTGATTGCTATCAAAGGCGGACGCGGAGTCGGAAAAACCGATTTCATGCTCGTGCGCGCAAAGGAGATTGAGACGGAGTGGGCGAATATGCCCGAGCCAGAGAAAAAGGGACGCAAGAAAGTTGTGTCTCCCCGGGATATCCGCCCCTGCCTCTACATCAGTTTCAACGACCTCTATTTTACGAAACACACGCTTTTCGACTTGGCGGGTGTCTTTGCCAAGAAGGGCGGAAGGTATCTGTTCCTCGACCAGCTGTTCAAATATCCGAACTGGTCGCGGGAGCTCAAGCACTGCTACGCCAAGTATCGGGATCTCCACATCGTCTTCTGCGCAACGCCCGTCATGCCGATTGACGAGGACAACAACGACCTGAAAGGGATTGTGCATACCTACAATCTCCGAGGCTTCTCGTTCCGCGAGTATCTGAACCTGCAGACCGGACTGCGCTTGCCCTCGTACACCTTGGATGAGATCATGCAAAGGCATGCCTCCATCTCACGTGAGATATGTGAACGCGTCCAGCCGCTCAAGTATTTCGATGCATACCTCCACCACGGATACTATCCTTCCTATCTGGAGTCCAAGTCGTTTGAGACCGAGCTCCTGAAAGTGATGAACAGCCAGCTGGAGGTGGATGTACTGATGATCAAGCAGATTGACGTAGCTTGTCTCCATAAGCTCCGCAGACTGCTCTATATCCTCATGGAGGACGCGCCCAGTGCACTCAATGTCTCCAATATATCCGACGAGATCGGGCTCAGCCGCGCCACGACGATGAACTATATCAAGTACCTCAAGGACTCGCGGCTCATCAACCTCCTGTATCCGGAGCACAAGAACTTCCCGATGAAGCCGACCAAGGTGTATATGCACAACCCCAACGTGGCGCTCATGGACTCCACCCGCGAAATCAGCAAACTGGATATCTACGAGACCTACTTCTACACGGCTATCCACGGCTCGCACAAGGTGAACGCCACCGACCGCTCGGCGATGTTCATCGTGGATAACAAATACTATTTTGATGTCAAGGAGAAGGTCTCTGTGCGTGATTCGATCCGTCCGACAGCGGTAGCAGACCTGGAGTTCGGCCGCGGCAACCAGATGCCGTTGTGGCTCTTGGGATTTTTGTATTAGGGTCTTAGGATCCTAGTATATTGGTATACTAGCAATTTTTTACAACTCAATAACAAATAATCATTTAATCTTATGGCAAAAGAAAAGAAATTTATGACCATGGATGGTAACGCCGCTGCGGCGCATGTAGCTTACATGTTCACCGAGGTAGCCGCTATCTATCCTATTACGCCGTCGTCTCCGATGGCAGAGAATGTGGATGAATGGGCTGCTGCTGGTCGCAAGAACCTCTTCGGTGAGACCGTTCTCGTGCAGGAGATGCAGTCTGAGGCTGGTGCCGCAGGTGCTGTTCACGGTTCGCTGAACGCAGGTGCCCTCACCACCACTTTCACCGCTTCGCAGGGTCTGCTGCTGATGATCCCGAACATGTACAAGATCGCCGGTGAGTTGATCCCGACCGTCTTCCATGTATCGGCTCGTACGCTGGCAAGCCACGTGCTCTGTATCTTCGGTGACCACCAGGATGTCATGGCTTGCCGCCAGACCGGCTTCGCTATGCTCGCTGAGGCTTCCGTACAAGAGGTAATGGACCTCGCCGGAGTAGCACACCTCGCTACTATCAAGAGCCGCGTGCCGTTCCTCAACTTCTTCGACGGCTTCCGTACCTCGCACGAGTACCAAAAGGTAGAGGCGATGGATATGGAGGATCTCCGTCCGCTGGTGGACTACAAGGCGCTCCAGGAGTTCCGTGAGCGTGCCCTCAGCCCGATGCGTCCGGAGATGAAAGGTATGGCGGAGAACCCCGATGTGTTCTTCACTCACCGCGAGAGCTGCAACCGTTTCTACGACGCAGTGCCGGATATCGTTTCCGACTACATGAAGGAGAACTCCAAGATCACCGGCCGCGAGTACCGTCCGTTCAACTACTACGGT
>DFEG01000025.1 GCA_002369075.1 Bacteroidales bacterium UBA3808
CTTTTTTCTCCGGATAAACGGATTCAAGGTCCACCATGATTCCAGTCTCATAGACGTTCGCCAGTTCGTCATTGACGGCATTGCCGAAGAACTGAAGATCGTTGGTAAGGTTGAGGTAAGCCGAGAACATGGGCGGAATAACCGCTCCCTGCTCGCGTACCGCGTGCTGGAGGAGGTGGTAATTCTCCTGTTTGTTCGTCCCTTGGAAAGGCGTGTCAATGGACTGAATGGGCAGTTTGTGGTAGGGCTCAAAGAGTCCTTCTTCGCCTTTGTGATAGAGGTTGAGATAGTTGTAAATAAGTTCCCGGGCGGTCTCATTGTAGTCGGGATAGATGGTGACCTTCCCGATCATCCAACGGATGTCGGGGTTGTTGTGCATGAGAGCACCTATACCATCCCAGATGTTATCAAGGGCAAAGAGAGCCTTGACTCCCATCTCGCGTTTCTGGTACATCGGTTGCACGAAGGCGCGCCCGAACTCAATGGTGTGGGGCAAGTAGTCGCGTATGAAACGTTCCGAATAGTGGAAGAGGTGGGCGGAAGTGATGAAAGGCTGTCCGTTCCTGATCTCCGCTTCGTGTCCCAAGAGGTATCGGTAACCGCCGATAATCTGTTGGTTGGTGGGATCCCAGACGATGAGTTGGTGGTAAGGTTTGGGCATCGTATCCATCTCGTCGATGTCCATTTCCAAACCGGTGGCTCCTCCTCCATCCCGGTAACTGATTTCCCGCAAACGCGCAATCTCCCTCATCACATTCGGGCACTCATGTGCGGTGATGTCATAAATGAGGTTGTCTGCTTTGTTGGACGGGCGTAAGAGATGACCCTCCAGTTCTTGTAACAAAAGTGATGTCTCAACGGGTGGTATTATTGGTTGCATAGACAATGGATTTTACGTATTGCGCCCACTCTTTGGGCGTTTTGGAAGTATCAAAAGTGGTGTAGGGAATAGGTGGAAGGACATGCACCTTGAAGTGCTTCCCGTGTGCGCCGTACATCTCGTCCACCAGATATAACATCTCAATATTGAGTTTGATATGCAGCAGTTTTCGGATATACGCCAGAGCATAGAAGAACCAGCTGTTGCGTCCCTCGAAATAGATGGGTACTATATCCCGCTGGTATTCCCGGGCGCGCTGAATAAAGTTCTTCTGCCACTCCAGATCCTGTATCAACCATGTATGGTTGATACGTTGGAGGCGGCTGCAGGCACCGGCAGGGAAGGTCAGGACATCTGTCCCGGATTCCCACATCCGCTGTTGTTCAACGGCTTGCTCCTTGCTCAGTTTGCCGAGTTTGCTCACCGGTGCCCAGAGATCGGCAATCGGCTCCATATGCATCAACAGGTCGTTGACGATGACCTTGAGTTGGCGCGGATGGTTCTCGTGTATCATCTGAGCGATAATCATGCCGTCTAACCCTCCCAAGGGGTGGTTGGAGACAAAGATAACCGGTTTGTTGTCCTGCGGAATATTCTCCGTACCCTCGATGGAAGCGGAACAGCCTAACTCCTCGCTTATGACGAGGCGGATGAAATCGTAACCGCGCAGATCCGGATGTTTGCGCAGAAACGCATTCATCTGCTTGATATGCACAATGCGCTCCAAGTACCGGATCAGAAACTCCGGTACATGGGCATTCGGCGCTTTGCTTTTCAGGATAGCGCGTATGTCAAACTGCAGAGGCATTATTGTACGGCGTGCAGAATATCCACAATCGGAGTCTTGGCGATAGAGATGAGTTCGCTGTCATACGACTGCATGGCTTGTTTCAACGCGTCCACTGCATCGTCAAGTGTGTTTGCCTGTACGAGGACCGACACATTCTTACGGGTCTCTTTCTCGCCATCAATGGTGATCATCTCGACACGCGCCTTGTACCAGAAAGCGCCGTCTTGGTTCGGGAAAACCTCAAAATACTGGCTTCTTTTGCAGTTCTGTACCTCGCAGTCACCGAAGATGAAGGGCTTGATTTCCTCCATTAGGCAGTTTTCTGCGTCAGCAAAACTAACGGCTCCGTCAATGAGATATACCTCTTTTACTTTTCCGGGGTTGTCTTCGCCGGTCTGGCGATCATAATGTACTTTAATCTCGTGAAAAATCATATCATTTACTATTTATTCATTTACTATTTGTTCATTTAGAAAATCAGATCCGCTACATCGGTAGCGTCCAATTGTCCTTGTGGCATGGGGCGGATGGAACCAGACCACAACAGCAGCGGTGAGAGGGGCTTGTCGTCAATGACGCGGTCCACCACTTGTTTCTCGCCCTGCATGAGCTGCCATCCGGGCTGGAGCATAAAGACCACATCGCCTGTGTGTTTCTTGCATAGAGTGGAACCCAGAGAGGGGTATTGCATGGCTTCATGACCGGGCATGGCTATCTGGATACCCTCAAAATCCATAAGGAAATTTGCCACTTGACGCTGGAGGGTCTCCAAACTGAGGCGTTTCTGTTCGATGAGTGTCCGGTTGAGGTAGATCGACTGTCCATAAGCGCCGTCCACCCACCTCTCGTGACCATACAGTGCCATAAGATACGTACCGGTGAGAGCTGCCGCACGATCAGCATTAAACTGTTGCACGGGCATATGAATGTCGTTCAGTGTCTGTGGATCAATGCCCATGACAGGACGGCCTACCACCAATATCTGGTAGTTCGTGCGACCGATACGTTTGTCCAACTGCTCCATGAGAAAGCCCAAATCCTGATTGAGACAGAGATACATGTCTTCTTGCTCGGCACTGCTGATCTTGTCGGAGAGTGCCGTAGGAGAGAGTGTGTTGAGCTGGAGCATCAATAGGTCGGGTGTCGCGTCCATGCCAAGTTGCTCTGTTTTTTGGATAGCAAGTGCCAGTTCGATGACTAATGTGTTAGCCTGCGGGCTATGGAGCAGCACATCCGCCGCGGTGTACGCAAAACTTTTCTTGCGCTCTTGCTGTGTCGGAGTCATGTAGGTCGTTATATCCATTCGCGGAGTCCACTGGCGGGCTGCCAGTGTGGCGATGCGACCGGTATTGTTCTGGTCGAAAGCCGCCGAAGGCAGTCCTTCTGTATAAGCGGCGGTTGCTACCCATTGCTGCGTCTCCGGATCCAACCAACAGCAGGCGTTGGCAGCGTGTCCTGCCAGCAGTACTGTAGTTGGTGCTTGTAAACCGATGGCATAGATCTTCGCCTGTGGATACATCAGCCGCAAGCGGTCTGTGAGGGTCTGCGAGAGCAGGTTCTTAGGAGAAATCTTCTTTTTCGTACCGATTCCCCGAGTAGTTTCGTCCTCCAGCATGGTGTGAATCTTCCTGTCCCGCCGAGCAAAATAGGTATCCATAGTATAACCGTGACGGTCTGGAGTGACTCCGGTCATAAGTGTGGCGGTAGTCTCATTGCCTCCATAAACCATGTGCGGGTAAGCGATCGTGGTCTGGAAGGCTTCTTCGCTGAGGGTACGGAGTCCGCCTTGCTGCCAGTACGGACGGAGAGTTGCCAGGTTGTCGGCAGTCAGTCCGTCCACCACGGCTACAACCGTCAGCCGCGGCGCGGCGTGGAGAGACAGCACAGTGAAACAAACAATTATCGTATGATATATATAAGTCTTGCGCATAGATGTAACAAAGGAATGATGATTAGTCTCCAGCCGAATCCGACGAGCGGGTGGCAGGAGAAGAAAGTGAGGAATGTAACGATGATGATCAGCAGACCATAAAACACATACATAATAACATCTACTCCCCACGTACGTTTGCCCCTTTTTTTGTCATACAAAGAGACAGTCGCAATGGCAATGAACAGTACTATCAGCCCGAAATACCATGTCTGGTACCACGGCACGGCTTTGATTTCAAAGGGAGCGATCGTTTCGCTTAATACAAGCTTCTGACCGGCTGTGTGAGCCTGTGATACATAAAACATCAGTTCTTCAGGCAGGAAGAGCCGTTCTTCACCTTTCATTTTCCGGTCTGCTTTGGGGCCGAAAAGGAGGTTGATACCGAAATCAGCCCAAGAGCCTTTGCCCGTATAGCGTTGGATGAAACGGCGGTATGTGACACCCTCTGCGCCCTGATAATCAGACCGGATACCCTCTCCATTATTGCCAATAAAAATCGGTACAATCATGCAATAAGGACGTGTGGCACAGTTATCGAACACAAAGTTATAGAGGTATTTGCGGTTCTCCGGTTCATAGTTGTCTACCAGTTTGTCCCATAGCATCGTTACCTGCTCCGGCGTGAAATTCAGCACCTGCTCATAGACGGGTCTATGCGTCTCTTCGTACTCGCGCATGAACCACCAGTAGGGTGAAGCTCCAAGTTCGTACCAAGTCTCGCCGCGGACGAACTTCCAGTAGAAATGGTCTGTATTGAAATCAAAAATGCCGTAGTTGAATACTATGTCCAGATCGTTCCCGGGATCGTTGACGCGCAGGGCGGTATGACCGTAACGGGCGTATAGTTCTTCTCCGGGCGCGCAGGTCAAAAGCGATATACGTGCCCCTTCGCTCAGTGTTTGAGCACTCAGCGTAAGCGTCAAGAGAAACGCCAAGAGGGTGATATGCAGCTTTTTACAACGCATAGTGGATCAAACAATAAGGAAGAAACGTACATGCGATGCCTAAAAGCCATCCGGCACATACTTGTGCGGATGTGTGAGCATCCAGATAGAGACGCGCCCACATTAATATCCAGGATAGACAGAGCCAAACGGCGAGCATGCTCCAGGACGGAATACCACCTATACCGAGGCAGTAACACAACACTCCTCCGACAAGCCCACCAAAGCCCGTAAGATGGGCGCTGATCTTCCACCACCGGTTGATGAGTGCTACCAGTATGATGGCTACTACGGCACCGATGGCAATGCAAGAGAGATAAAGCGGCGCTTTGAGAACGGCAGCCATGAGGTACGCCCAGAAACCAAAGCCCATGATCGTGTATAAATACGGCATTGTGCGCTCGCGGGAATCGGCTATCTGCATATCCGTCACGAAGCCCCGTTTCATGAGTATCCAGATGGCGGTGACCGGCAGCACGCAAGTCAGCAGCAATGTGCCTGCAATGGCTATTGTGGTCCAAACCCAATGCAACGGTGTGCCGGTATGCAGCGCATGGGCGAGACAGAAAAGTGTCACACCGTAGGTGGGAACGAAAAGCGGGTAGAAAATCACGCTTAGCGTCTTGGCTGCTATGTTGGGAAAGGAGTTCATCAGATATGCTGTTTGCGTAGGCGCGCTACTTGTATGCCGAGCATCTCACGGTATTTGGCAATCGTGCGGCGCGCGATGGGGTAGCCGTGTTTGCCCATCTCCTCCACTAACTGTTCATCAGTCAATGGATTACGTTTGTCTTCGGCGTCAATAAGTTCCTTGAGGAGTTTCTTGATCTCGCGTGTGGAGACTTCGTCTCCCTCCGCATTGAGCATGGACTCGGAGAAGAAGTATTTGAGGGGGTATATACCAAACCGTGTCTGGACATACTTGCTGTTGCTGACGCGTGAGATGGTGGACACATCGTAGCCCGTGCGGTCTGCGATGTCTTGCAAAATCATCGGCTTGAGACTGCTCTCTTCGCCGTCCAGGAAGAAATCGTATTGCGCTTTGAGAATCGCGGTCATGGTCTTCATAAGCGTCTCGTTGCGCTGTTTGATGGCATCAATGAACGAGCGGGCGGAATCTATTTTCTGCTTGATGAATTGGGCTGCTTCGCGTGTTTTAGGGTCTTTTGGAAGCGATTTGTAGGAGTTTAACATCTCCTGATAGTCACGGCTGACATGCAGTTCCGGCAGGTCGCCTGTGTTCAGCACCACGAACAACTCGTCCTCTCGTTCTTCAATGGTGAAGTCGGGGATAATAGTCTGACGCTGGGTCTCATAGACATTACCTGTCAGGGCGTTTGCGGGTTTCTGGTTGAGCCGCACAATTTCCTGCACGGCCGCCTGAAAAGACTCATCGTCCAGCTCCAGACGCTGTTTGATTTTGTCGAAATGATGTTTGGAGAAATCATCGAAGTAATTGCGGATGATGGCAGCAGCAAAGCCCAGACTCTCGGAGTCGGGACTCTCCTCTAACTTCACTTCCAATTGCCGGGACAGGCACTCTTGTAAGTTGGCGGCAGCAATGCCGGGCGGGTCAAAACGCTTGATTTGCGAGACGATGTCTGCCATCTCTTCATCGGTGACGGATATCTGCTCCTGAAACATCAAGTCGTCCACCAACTGCTCTGTAGTACGACGCAGGTAGCCGTCGTCATCTATGTTGCCCAGCACCCATTTGGCTATATGCCGCTGGGGCTTGGTCATATGGGTCATATAGACCTGCGCTTTTAGTTCCTCAATAAGACTGCTACCTCCGATATATTGTACCTCTCGGCGATCCTCGTCCGCCGGGTTGTACTGTGGTTGTAACATATAACCCGGGGTCTCGTCGTCGGAGACATACTGCTCGTAGTTAAAGTCCTCGTTCTGTAGCGGATCACGCTGGCGGCCGTCGTCGTAGCCGTCGTCAGGTTGGTAGTTATCATCGAACTCGTCCAGCCCCTCAGAAGGCGTCAACTCTTCGTCTCTGCCTTCTTCCAACGCGGGATTTTCCTGTAGTTCCTCTGTAATGCGTTGCCCCAATTCGATTGACGGTAACTCGAGCATACGAATCACCTGAATCTGGGTGGGGGACAGTTTGGCTGTCTGGGTGAGTGTCTGTTGTAGTCCGAATTTCTGCATATTTATCCGATTAATTCCAAGACATTACGGGTGATATAGGCAAGTTGCTCCTCATCCAACTCGGTGTGCATGGGCAGCGACAGCACACATCCGGCAAGCCGTTCGGCTACAGGGAAATCGCCGTCTTTGTAGCGCGGGTCGAGATAAGCTTTCTGCTGATGGAGCGGGACCGGGTAGTATATCATTGCTGGAATGCCGCGTGCGGCTAATCCTTCGCGCAGGGCGTCTCTATCTGCACCTACTATGCGGAGAGTATATTGGTGGAACACATGCGTCGAGTGCGCTTCGCGACCCGGAATGAGGAGTTTGTCGTTCCCACGGAATGCGTCGTCGTAGTACGCGGCGGCTTTCTGACGGGCAGCGATATACTCGTCCAAGTGGGGTAGTTTGGCATCCAGTACCGCAGCCTGAATACTGTCCAGACGGCTGTTCACACCGATCATGTCGTGATGGTACCGGACAACCATTCCGTGGTTGGCAATCGCTTTCATACGGGTGGCCAGTTCGTCATCGTTGGTGAAGATAGCGCCGCCGTCACCATAGCAACCGAGGTTTTTGGAGGGGAAGAAAGAGGTGCAACCGATGTCGCCCATCGTACCGGCTTGTTTGGTCTCGCCGTTGGAGAACGTGTAATGTGCACCGATAGCCTGGCAGGCATCTTCGACCACAAAGAGCCCGTGCTCTTTGGCAAGGGACAGAATCGCCTCCATGTTCGCACACTGACCAAAGAGGTGTACCGGCACGATGGCTTTCGTTCGCGGAGTGATCGCGCGTTTCACGGACTCTATATCCATGTTCATCGTCTCCCATTCCACATCGACTACTACCGGTGTCAGACCTAACAAGGCGACTACTTCCGCAGTAGCGATAAAAGTGAAAGTCGGGGTGATGACTTCGTCTCCTGGTTTCAGCCCCAGGCCCATCAAGGCAATCTGCAAGGCATCGGTACCGTTGCCCACGTTGATTATATGCTTGGCACCGGTGTAAGCCTCCAGGTGCTCCTGAAAAGCCGTCACTTTTGGTCCCTTGACAAAAGCCGCAGAGGTGATTACCTCTTGAATGCCGGCATCGATCTCCTGCTTGATGCGTTGGTACTGCGTCTGCAGGTCAACCATTTGAATAGCTCTCATTGTTCCAAGATAAATTCCACCGTCCCCGGGTATGCCCAGGCGGAGGTGATATAAGGGTTAGTGTATTGTATCTCTACGTCCAGTTTGTCCGTATATTCATGCGAATAGGTGCAGGTGGCTTTGATGTCTGCCGGTTGTACTTTCTGGAAATTGCTGATGCCAACGCGGGCGTTGACCTCCACTTCTTTTGGGAACAGCCTTATGTGGCATCCTTCCGGCACACCTCTGACATGGATGGGGACGATGATTTTCTTCTCGGTGAAACGCTCGGTGATGATGCGTACATCTATGCTGTCAGTCTCTATGCGCACGTTGCGCGGTATAGCAATAGGGAGGCGTGTGTCTGTCGTGTCTGTCAGGTCGTTCAGCACCGCCGGTTCCGTGAAGATGGTGTCTATTGAATTCAGAGACTTGTCTTCTCCGTATATCTTCACGCGTTTGCGTGCTAACACGGGACCGCTCACCAGTTGGTACTCGCGTGCGGGGGTCACCTCTCCGGCAAAGACAACAGGCACACTCTTCTCCTGTTCGGTGAAGTAGTCGCAGATGATCTCCTCCGGTTTGGTCTCGATAAGCCGGCTTGTACCTTGCAGAATGTCGCTTATACTGCGCCGTAAGGCATCGGACGGCACGCGGATGGTACCTTTCTCGCCGTGGATATAGGACCGCAGGTCAATGGTCAGACGCAACGGGTCACGATGATAAGTGTTTAGTCGTGCACCGGCGTCCCTCACTTCGATCATCACTGTATCCGGCAGTCCCGGTGACCTGAGCCCGATAGCACCAGGCTTGCCGGTGTATTGGATAAGCACCGGCACACGTGTGTTACGCACGGACTGCATCGCGTGACCGTACCACAGGGCTGTGGCAAGGAAGAGAAATAACAGAAATGTCCAGATGTCCCGTTTCACCTCAGGCTTTATTTCTTCTCGTCCTTGGCTGCTGCCTGCTGTGCATCAGCGGCATCGGCGAAGACGCTGTCCTTGCTGACTTTGATGGTGACGTCTTTGGCGATAGTAATGATGAAGGTGGTGTCCTGCACCTCTTTGATCTCGCCGTAAATACCGCCGGCGGTCACTACCTTGTCGCCTTTCTTCATTGCATCGCGTTGTGCCTGAAGTTCTTTCTGCTTCTTGGTCTGAGGACGGATCATGAAGAAATAGAATACTACGAAAATGAGAATCATCATGATCCAGAAAGACCACTGATTTTGCTGCGCAGCGCCTTCGGCCTGCAATAAAATTAAATTCAGTACCATAAAATTTATAATTTTCGATTATCAATTATTTCAAAGCCAGTACTTTGAAGAAAGTTCCGTCGTTCTTGAGGTCGCGGAGAATTTCCGTCAGAATACCGTTGATGAACATGTAACTCTTGTCGCCCGAGAAAGTCTTTGCCAACTCGATGTATTCGTTCAGTGAGACTGTCAGGGCGATGTCTTCAAACTCAAGAATCTCTGCCAAGGCGGCCTCAATGATCACGCGGTCCATGTATGCAATACGGTCTGCATCCCAGCCCTTTAGATGGGTGTTGATCAGTTCTTCGTAGCGGGCATGGCCTTCTATGGATTTCTGGAGCAGGGTAGTGGCAAACTGCCATTCGTCCTCGCTGTCGAACATCTCTAATAACGGTGTGCCGGGGTCGCTCTCGGCGTTGAAACGCTTGATGGTCTTGACAACATAACTGAGCACGATATCAGCATCCATTGCCCAGTTGGCTTTGTCGAGCACCAACTCCATCTCTTCCAGGGCGTCAGCCAGAACATCGTTGTTGGCTAACAAGTTCTGATAAATCAGTCGCCATACTCGTTTGTCATCTTCGTATGTGCAACTCTCCGCCTCCATGTACTCGCGGTAGAACTCGCTTTCCGTCAGCCGCCTGTATGTGTCTATGATGGCGGACATGCCGCTGTCCCAACTCAGTCCCTGCTCTTGTACGCGGCTGCGCAATGCGCGGTTGTCAAAGAGTTGTTGTGCCAGCCTGTTTTGCACAAAGCGTCTGTTGGGCTTCCAGTTGGAGTGGGTGGCTTTGGCGCGGGAGATATTGTCCTCTAACTGTTTCTGGGCGTACGCCGTCAGTTCGTTCGCAAAATCCAGCAACGCAAAATACAGATCATATGTATCCGCAAAACTTTTTGTCAACTCCTTGCGGGCTGTGCCGGGTGTTTTCTCCTCGTCTTGATAGTAAGCGAACAGCGTCTGAATAACGCGTGTTCGAACCATTGTTCTGTTTATCATATATTTTTATTATAATGTACGTTTGCGTGTGCGCATCACGCGCGCAACTAAAAAATCGTGCAAAGATACAAAAAAATTTGCATATATCCAAAAAAAATCGTACCTTTGCAGCGATTTTGTACAAAAATTCGGAAAAAATGGAAAAGAATCAAGAAGAAAGACGTGAACAAGAGATCGTCTATAGCCGTTCCGTGAAAGCCGGAAAGCGTATTTATTACTTAGATGTACGCAAGGCGCGTAACAACGATCTGTACCTTTCCATCACGGAAAGCAAGCGTCGTCAGGGCGAGGAGGGAGAGGCTCCTTCGTTCGAGAAACACAAAGTGTTCCTCTACAAAGAAGATTTTGCTCACTTTACGGAAGGTTTACAGGATGTTATAAACTACGTGCAAAGCCAATTAGGCGAGATTGAGTCTCGTTCGGAATGGGTGCCTGAGGCGCACGAGGAAGAGCCGGTTGCTGCTCCGGTTGAGGAAGAGCCTAAAAAGAAAGGACTCTTCGGAATCTTCAAATAAGTCTTTCAGTTGCGCATAAATGCGCTATGATCTGGTGGGCTATCGTTGCTTTGGATTGCAACGGTAGTTCAATTGATTGTCCGTTGTCTTTCAGAATGGTCACGCGGTTCGTATCTGTTCCGAAGCCCGCTCCGTGGTCGCGGAGCGAGTTCAGTACGATGGCGTCCATATGTTTGCGTTCCAGTTTGCAGAGCGCATTTTCTTTTTCGTTTTGTGTCTCAAGGGCAAAGCCGATGAGTTGCTGGTCAGGGCGTTTGGATTCGCCTAAGGCTCGTGCTATATCCTGCGTAAGAACCATCTTCAGGTTCATGGTTTCTTGTCCGGGTGCTTTCTTGATTTTCTCGTCAGCCGGTTCGGCTGGCGTGAAATCGGCTACGGCGGCGCAAAGGATAGCTGTGTCGTGCGCGGGCCATACGGCTGTGCAAGCCTTGTACATCTCCTGTGCGGAGAGTGCATCAACGCGGTGGATCAAGCCCAAGGGGTTGTGAACAGGGGCGGATACATGTCCGCAGACGAGTGTCACTTCGGCGCCCCGCTGTGCGCAGGCTTCGGCGAGAGCGATTCCCATCTTGCCGGTAGAGTAGTTGCTGACGAACCGCACGGGGTCGATCTTCTCCTGTGTGCCGCCGGCTGTGATAAGCACGTGCCGTCCGCACATGGTCTTGGGGGTGAGTGCGTACTTCACCGCTTCCTCCAGTTCATCCGCCTCCGGCATCCGTCCTTTGCCGCTTGTGCCGCATGCCAAAGGCCCTTCGGCGGGTTCTAAAACGGTCACGTTCTCCCATCCGCGGATGGTGCGTATGGCATTTTGTACCGCCGGATTTTCCCACATTTTGTCATTCATGGCGGGCGCGATGACCATCGGTTTGCGTGCCACGCAGGAACAGATGGTGGTGGTCAGGGCGTCGTCCGCAATGCCGTTTGCCATTTTCGCAAGCACATTGGCTGTCGCGGGCGCTACGATCATCGCGTCACACCAGTCGGGCAGGGAAATGTGCTCCGTGGAGTGGTCGTTGATGGCGGCGAACACATCGGAATACACCCTGTTTCCAGAAACGGTCTGCAGGGTTAGTTCGGTAACAAACTGCAGGGCGTTCTGCGTCGTCGTTACTTTCACTTCTGCGCCCGCTTTGGTGAGCGAACGGATCAGTTCCGGTATTTTGTACGCTGCTATCCCGCCGCTGATACCCACTAAAATGTGTTTGCCTTGAAGCATGCCGGAATCAGCTTTCTGCGTGCTTACTTCAGTGCCTCGTCACGGTTGCCGAGACGGTAAACGAGTTCGCCGTCGATGAACTCCTGGGTAGCCATGAGGGTCGGTTTCGGCAGACGCTCGTACTGGCGGCTGATCTCTATCTGCTCACGGTTCTCGAAGGTCTCTTCCAGGTTATCCTGAGGAATGGAGAAATCTTGCAGTTTGGCGTCTAACTCACGCTTGATACCGGTGCTGATCTGGTTCGCACGTTTGGCGATGATTGCCACCGTTTCGTATACGTTGCCAACCGGCTCGATGAGCTGGTTTACGTCACGGGTGACGGTGTTCTTGGGGGCTTTTGAATTCTTGTAATCCATATTGATTTGTATTTATTATTTACTGTTGTGTATATTTGCGAATCTGGAGTATCATTTTCTCCGCGTCCTTGCGGTGCTTGGAGTTGGGATACTCGGTGATAAAATTGTAGTACTCGTCCTGTGCATCGCGTGCACGCTCCACTTTGCGTGCCTCGAACGAGTTGGCGAACTGTTGGTATTTGGCTTGCAGGATAAGCCAGCTGAAATCCTCCTGGTACTTGTTGCTCGGGTAGTTCTTGAGGGCGTTCTTCGCTGTGATTTCGCAGCTGAGGTAGTTGTTGCCTAAATACGTACCGAGATTGTAGTACAATTGGGCGGATTTGAGTTCTTTGAGTGCCAGTTTGTCGTACATCTCGCTCATCTCGCGGTACGCCTGTTCGGCGTAAGGGCTCTCGGGGTAGAGTTCCACGAACTGGGTGAAGGCGTCAATGGCATTGCGCGTGATAGCTTGGTCCAGACGTGCGTCGGGCGAGTCCAGATACTGGCAGTGACCGATCTGGAAATACGCCTCGGCGGCATACTTGCCTTTCGGGTAGTTCCGGATGTACGCCTGGTAGTAGTTGGTGGCGGACTCGTAGCTTTTCTGTCCCATGTAACTGCGCGCTAAATAAGCCAGGACGTCTTCGGACCGTTCCGTACCCTTGTAGTAACTGCTCACGTCGTCCAGCAGGGTCTGCGACTTAACATACTGCTTGTCGTTGAAATAGCGCAGCGCCGCCTGGTATTTCTCCTCGGGGTCACGCGATTTCAGAATCTTCTGGTATTCCCCACAGCCCGTGAGAAACACCGTCATTAACAGCAATATGAAGTATGCTTTTGTGCGCATTTATCCAAAATAGCCTGCAAAGGTACTGCTTTTTTTGCAAATATGCAAATTTATTTTGATTTTTCGAGTGTTTTCTCCCAATTTTGTGACGGGACAGCTACTAAACTGTCTCCTTTGGCGACTAACAGGTAGCACGCGGCGTCTCCTGCGCGGTCGATCATCGCGAGTGCCTCTTCCTCGCCGAGCACCATGCAGGCGGTTGCGAGAGCGTCGGCACGCATGCACGAACTGCTGACCACGGTAGCGGAGAGCACGGAGTGCTGCACGGGGTAGCCGGTACGCGGGTCGATGGTGTGGCTGCGACGTTCTTCGCCGGCGTAGTAGAAATTGCGGTAGTTGCCGCTGGTTGCCATGCAGATATTGCGGACCGGCAGAATCTCCTGCAACTCTTTCTCCGCGCCTTCGTTATTGAGTTTGGGTTTGCTGATGCCCACGCGCCACGGTTGTCCGGGTTCGCGTTCACCCTGTGCCACTATCTCGCCACCGATGTCCACGAGGTAGTTCTCACAGCCGTGTTCGCGCAGCAGTGCGGCAATCATGTCGCAAGCCTGCCCTTTGGCTACTGCGCCGCCGTCTATCTGCACCCGCGGGTCGGATTTATAGACATGATGGTTAATCAGTTCCGCTTTGTCAAAGCCTACGAAGGCACGGATGCTGTCTATCGTCTGAGGGCTGATATCTGACAGCTGATCGCTCTTTGAACCAAAACCGAATGCCTTGACCAGCGGGGCGACGGTGATGTCAAACGCACCGCCGGAGAGGGTATAGACCTCTTCCGCTTCCGCCCACATGGTCTCAAAACAAGCGTCGGTCACGGTGTAGCGGTTGGCGTTGATGGCGGAGAGGGTGGAGTGCGGGTTGAACATGCTCAGACTGTTGTCAAAAGCCTGAAAGGCTGCATTAATGCTGTCTTGCAGATCCTCCGTCCCCCAATAACGGATGTTGTAGTACGTACCAAACACCTTTCCCTCGTTGTGGAAAAGGTGTGTAGCCGGTTTCGTCTCCTCGTCTTTGAGGAAGATAAAGAGAATGGCTACTGCAAGCGCTATCAGCGCACTACTCGTGCGAACCAGTTTGCGATCCATTTGCCGAAATAATTGTGCCTAAGCTAAGAACGCGTGTTAGAACCAGAAACCGACGCCGATTGTACCGTTCAGTTTCTGGTACCCGCCGATTTTGTTGTCACCGGCTGCATGGACGAAGAGGTTGTCTTTGCGGATGTCGTAGGTATTGATGCTACCCGAGGCGAAGAGCTCGATCTCGCATATGTCATCGATGTCCCACGTCTTGCCGAAACGGGCATAGATGTTATTGACTGCAAAACCGCCTTCATAGTCCGTGTAATAACTCTTCCACGGCGTCATGCCGATCTGGAGCTCCAGGGTCATGTCGTAGATCATATCCAGACGGTAACCAATCTCAATATAACTGGAGAAAGCGCGTTTGTCGTAGTCGTTTCCGTTTTTGTCCTGTGCCACATAACCGTCGTTTCCGGCTACCATGGTGTACCAGTTGAAATAGAGGTTCACGTTCTCCAGCGTCTGCCCTAAATCATAACCGATCTGCACCTCCGTCTGGCTGCCTCCTTCGTCGGTCAGACCCGAGAAGAAAGGCATGCCGCCGTAGTAGTAATAGTGGGTCACACCAAGGGTTGCGCCCCACAGACGCAGGCTCGCCATGAAGTCCGTCTCCGGCACGAAATACGTGTAGTACCTGTTGCCCTCTGCGTCCGGAGTCCCTTTCTTGAACTGCCAGTCGGACGCACCGATGGACCCCCAGACCCCTACGCGGAACTGGATGTCGTCATCCACGGCGTCAAAACCGACGCTGGCGGTCGGCTGGAAACTCAGACCTCCGTTGTACATGCCACGCCAGATGTAGGAACTTACTACTTCGGCGCCCGCTTCGTACTGGAAGGTCACGGGCGATTTTTTCTCTTCCGCTCTTGCGGACATCACTACCGCCATCATCGCAGCGGCGAATACTAATACCTTTTTCATTATGAATTAAAAATTACGAATTACCAATTAAAAATCTTCAAATTTCAACTGTCAACTGTCAACTATTTCAAGTACACTCCGTATGTTATGTTGGCGTTGATGCTCTGCCCTTCGGGCGCATATGGATGCCACCGTGCGGTGGCTCTGTTCGATGCCAGCGCGTTCGGATTGACGGTCAGCTGCACTTGCAGCATCATTCCGCAACGGGTGCTTACGGACCAGTCTTTGCGTGCGCGGAGCTCCACATTCACCACGGCAAAATCTTTGTCAAAGTCGCTATAGATACTCTTCCATGGCGTCATTCCGACTGCTCCGTACAGACTGAAACCCAGGGGGAAACGATGGGTGTAACTCAACTCGAAATAACTGGAGAAAGCCCGTACGGTGTCGCCGGCGGCATTGACATAACAATCCGAAGCGGCTACGCGGCTCGACCACAGGAACTTCAGCGGGACTTTCTCGCTCAGCGTGTAAGCGGCGTCTATCTCCAGGCGGTTGCCTTTGTCCGGATAATTGCCGAAATCGAAGAAGCCCGTATTGAAATTATACACGTACAGTGCAAATATATCCAGCCCCCACCGCCTGAAACCGAGACTCAGATCGACCTCCGGCTGGAAAGTGCGGAAGGTCCAGTCCGTGACGCCGATGTTCCACCACATATCCACGTACAGACCTCCGTAGCCCACGTTCGCCGAGGCTTGTATGTTGGCGGCTCCGGTATATAGCCCGCGCCAGAGGTAGGCTGCCTGTACCCTCGCCTGGGCGTTGTAGGTCAGCCCGACAGGTTTCTTGTAATCCTCCCAGAGCCATTCGGCAGTCGATTGTTTTGTCTCGCCTTTCGCCTCTTCTCTCCCGTACGCGCCCGCGTTAAATACAAAAGGTAATGCTCCGATGCAAAGCACCAGAGCGATTACTCTCTTGCGGATCTGTGAATTCCCAATGGTCAATTATCAGCCGTCAAAGTGCATTCTGAGCCTCCCATGCACGGCGCAGGGCTACCTCAAGAATACGTGTGTTGGTGAAATCTACTATACCGCCATCGAAACCCGGCTCCAGATGATAGTCTGCGTTTCCTTCACCGTTGAAGTACGCTCTGACCTCATCTCCACTAAGACCCAACTCTGCTGCGATGGCATCCATGCTTCCATGCGGAAGACTGTCTTTTACTGCACGAAGGCGATTAAATGTTGTACGCATAATGTGTTAATTTTATTTTGTTTATAAATGTTAATTGTCCTGTTTGCTTCAAATTTTGTGCAAAGATACTGCTTTTTTTTGATATATGCAAATATTTTTCATTTTTCTTAGCCCAAGGGCACGATTCTTTCATCTTTCATCTTTCATCTTACCGGATGAAATGCATGGGCTGCCATTCCTCTCGGGCAGGTGCGGCAGGCGCGTTTTCTCCTCTCAGACCCTTGATCATCCAGGCGAGATTGTGCGCGAGGGTCCGCATCGTCTGCATGCCTTCGTTGTCCATGGAGACCTGTCCGGGCTCGCGTCCGTAGGCGATGTTCCAGTACTGGGAGGTTGCCACCGGCATGTTCATCATCTGCAGCGGCATCTGTAGTGCCTCGAAAGCGGCCGTGGCGCCTCCGCGACGGCAGATGGTGACGACCGCTGCGGGTTTGTTCTGTACCTGCGCACCGTTGGAGAAGAACGCGCGCTGCATGATGGAGAGTAACGCGCCGTTAGGCTGACCGTAATAGACGGGCGAACCGAACACGAATCCGTCCGCCTCCGCAAACTTGGCGGAGATGGCGTTGCATACATCGTCGTCAAAAACGCATTGTCCGTTGCCTTTGGTTTTGCACATGCCGCAGGCGACACAGCCGCGGACGGGCTTATTGCCGATCCACACGATCTCAGAGTCGATACCTTCGCTACCGAGCGTCTGAGCTACCTCGCTCAGCGCCGTAAATGTGTTCCCGCTCTTCCGCGGGCTGCCGTTAATCAATAATACTTTCATGGATAATTTGTTTTGCGGTACAAAGATACTGCTTTTTTCTGAAATATGCAAATAAAAATGGTATTTTAAGTCTTGTTAGCCTCCGTTTGCGGTTCACGATCGTGACCATCACGGGACCATGTCCCGAGATAAACCCAAGAACAATTAAATGCCAGCCTGCCTTGCCTTAAAATATATAATGATTTTTTTGTTTTGTCCTGTTCTGTCCGTCCTGTCCTTCCCTTAATAGGACTACAACAATGATTATAATTTTTTATTATTTATTATATGTGTCCGATTTTCGCACAAAAGTAAACGGATTCCGTACAATTGTGTACAAAATCCGTACATGCTATCCGAAATCCGTGCATCACACATACCTAAAATGGCACTCCATCAGGCTTTTCCTCTGATTTTTTGTCCGGATTTCGGTCAATGGGCTTTATTTCTTTCTACCTAACCTCGGCTCAAGGTCAGCATAAGGTCTGCTGATTTATGGCTATTTGAACCAGCCGTCCTCTTGATTGCGGTCGCGATAGTAATTGTTGCGTT
>DFEG01000024.1:0-36532 GCA_002369075.1 Bacteroidales bacterium UBA3808
CCTTCCATACTTTTTTCATTCCTCCAACGATATTATGTTTACCATCCATAGTCATAGTATCTGCAAATATCGAAGATAGCGGACGATATATTTCTGCATCTCGCACTTTGCGATAACCGTATTTAACCCAATCCGCACGGTTAATATAGTGCATGCTATGCGTAATAGAGGAAGGATTCATTATCCATGTGTAAATCGGCTTATTGAATATTCCGACCTTCTCTGCATGAATCCAATGCCATGCTATCCAATCCGAATCTTCCATAACGACATTCTCCTCATAGGGATGGTTGATACGCAACAAAAATTCACGTTTGTAGAGGTTTGCCCACGGAGCGAGATTATAACCAGTCATGAAATAGTTCTCGCAAAATTCTTTACCTGTTACTATCATCCCATCCCCTTTTGAAATGCCATCATGACGAACCTGCCCATCTTCTTTCAAAATATCATACTGGCAAGCCAACATATCCACATCATTTTGCAGGGCGAAGAACAAAGCTTCGTGAGTATTGCTCGGTATTATTGTATCATCTTGATCTGCAAATGCAATGTATTGTCCTTTTGCAAATCGGATACCGGTGTTTTTAGCCCCTCCCTGACGCTTATTCACATCATGACGAATTATACGAATATTACTATGCTGTGATACAAAATTGCTCAATACATTCTCAGCGGCAACCGGTGATTTATCATCCACGACAATCACTTCAAACTCATACTCCGGCAATCCTATGGCATATATGCTATTCAAACAATTCTGAATACAATCCTGCCCATTATAGAAAGGTACTATGTACGAAATTTTTAACATTGTCTATGCTTGATAAATTTTCTATAAAAGGCACTTTTATTTACCATTTTTGCAAATTTGTAGTACGCCCAGTATATGGGTAAAGGTAGTTTTTTATACAACCTGACTTGTTTTGTATTCTCAAATATTGCCAAATGGTGAGGACATACCTCGTAAAGAGTATGTAAGCCTTTCATCGCATTGTATGTCTGCGCTGTTAATTCTCCCCAAACCCATACGCAATACTTGGCTGTTTGTAGGTCAATAAGTTCTTTTGCAAACTCGTCTATCGCTTTATGGCTTTGATAAAATTTCATAAAATGTGTTGCTGCACTTATATGATTTGTGACCTTTTTTGCTACAAAATCAGGGGATATCGATTGTCCTTCACGTCCTATCAAGTAATTATAAAGTACCATATCATAACAAATAAATGTTTTAGCATTTATCAATGGTGCTATGTATAACATTGTATCATCATAGCTTATGCGTTCAGCAAATAGCGGGTGGAAAGGTTGTATTATAGATGTTTTGTATGTGCATAACCAAAACGCAGTGCTACAATTATAGGACTGGTGTAATTTAAATTCAGTTATGGGTTGAGTAATATTAAAGTTACAAGGAGATAATATCCAAGGCTCTATGCTCTTTTTATAAACTAAAATACGATGAAGATGCGTAAACACCAAATCAGCATCGGTTTCCGCCAGTTTTTCCATCAACTTATCCAGATTTGTCAGCCAATCATCGGAATCCAGAAAACGGAGATATTTGCCGGTGGCTTCCTTAAGACCGACATTCCAGGCTGAGCCATGTCCACCATTTTCTTTGTCAATCTGACGGAAAGTCTGCGGATAGCGTTTTACATACTCGCGCGACATCTCTGCTGAGTTATCCGGTGTGCCATCATTTACAATGATCACCTCCAGCTGAGACATCAGTTTCTCATCTGTCAAGATACAAGAGTCAAGGCACTTGTTAATGTACGGTTCTACCTTGTAAACAGGTACTACTATGGTTAAGAGTTTATTTCCCATGATATTAGAATTTTATACGATATGGTTTTATTCTTTGAGCATAGTAAGTTGCTAATTTCAAAACAAACTGATCTCTTTTAGATATCTCTTTATCTTCCTTTTCATTTTTCCATGCGCTTCAAAATCCTATTTCGTTGCGATTGTATAATGCATCCGATATGCGAGATAATATAAAGTTTGGAATATGAATTTTTGACATCATACATTTACGAAAATGTTTGTCCGCATTATTAAAACCAACCCATGCTGAATTGGATTCGTTAATTCCCAATCTGTAATTAAAAGTCGGTATTGCATTATATACTACACCGTTATGTATAGAATCAATTACGCTTTGTGGAATAGTCAAATCTATGTTATTGAAATCCGAAGTGCTAAATACGGTATCTGGGAATACTTTATCACATTGATTATGGAAATCGAAATATCTCCTATAGTGGTTGAGACCAATTATATCTACATTCTTAAGATTTTTCCAAGCCCAATACATTCCGGTTAATTCACAATAACTACGGTTCTTGGTAGAGATATTTTCTCCTTCCGCGTCTGATTGAATACCTAATTCAACATCTGACAAAGCCTTGCCTACATGTATCGGCATATATGGTTTCTCTTTTGCCATTACATCTTTTTTATGACAGCAGACTATAATCTTTATGTTTTTCATTGCTCTTTTTAATTTTGGATTATCTTACTATATCTATTATTTTTTGCGTTTCATTACACAACTGCAAAGTCCGGTTTTTTATTGAGTTTCGCAATGCGATACCCTGATTATAATAAGATAGTGCCAAATCTATCATTTGGTCTATTTCTTTATTAGTTGGAACTTCATTAAATTCATGAATAAATGAATACTGTAATAGATGTTGTAAACTTGTAGTTTTGTGAGAATTAGATCCCATAAATACACAAGGAGTTCCTCCGAGTGATGCCATTATTGCCGGATGGTACCTTCCTGAAATAAAAACACTGGCATTTGCTAAGATTTTAGCTGCAGCAATAATTGGAGTTTCAATAGAGATTATCGGTACGTTTGCCAATTGGCTAACTTCTTGCAGAAACTTATCACCCTCACACACCTCAACCAGATAAATCTTACCATCGAATCTTTCTTTTAGAACTGAAACTAATTTTGTATATGATTTTATTGTTTGGTTAATGTCCATTTTAGTTCTCACACTAGATGAGCCTGCGATACAAATGTATGGAGATGAGAAATCCAAAGATTCATATAATAAATCATCCTCCACTGCATGTGGAATATAATATTTATAATTTACTACAATATGTTTATCATTAATAAGGGGATACCAAGAAAATAATGCATCTGGAATGAATATGGGATGAGAATGTGGGAGATAATGTAGTGCATATTGATACGATGTATTCTCTCGGACTGATACAACTTCACATTTAGCCAAAAGTTTATCTATTGATTCTAACATCTTATAATTTCGAGGAGATGTAGATTCATCGGAAAACATGGCATTCAAAAAAAATACCTTTTTCCCTTTTTGTAGAGCCCAATATACCAACATACTTATAACAAGTGCCTCACGCCAATGCCATTCTGGAGTAGAAAAAATAAAAGATCCTTCTCCGTTTACTACGATAGCATCAAATTCATAGCTATCAAGGTTAAATTCTTCAAGATAAGGATTCGCAGGAAGACATTTTTTGAGATTCAATATTGACTGCTCAAAATCCAAAGACACGAAGTCACACGGACCTGCATAATAATTTTCAGAAAGGAGTTTACTAATTCTTCTTATAGTGCCAAACAATAATGATTCTATTATTTCACGATGTTTATTATTATTTTTCCATTTCCCAACTAATTTATAGAGCCAAGTTGGAAAATATTTACAAAAGAACAATTTATTTGTATCGTAATTTGTATATTTCCCCGTTACGACCCCAACAATCTCGTTGTTTTGTCGAACTAATTGAGAAAGTGCAGTGCTGGTTGCACGACACCCATAGTTGCCTCTCACTCTATTATCTGAAACATATATTATTTTCATAATACTAATTATTTTATTTATTCTCTATTCCCATTTCATTTTCCTTCTATTTACCTTTCTTAGCCCTTATGAGCACGATTAATTCATTCTCATTCCCATCTCGTACGCATCGTGGACGTCACTGATGGGTGCTTTATTTATGATATTTTTGTTATGTCTGCATTCAATGCAGACGCAATGGACAAAGTTCTAATGTCGACATTCGATGCAGACGCAATGGACAAAGTTATAAAAATTTGCAGTGGCAGAAATGGCAATTTTGGCAATTTCTTTCATTTTGCAAACTTTTAATAGACTATTTCTTTAATAACAGTGGCCATTCAATGACATTTTGTAAGTTTCTGCCAAAATTGCCATTTTTGCCATGTCATTTTTTTCAATGTTCATTATCTGGCATAATATGCCGCCCTTTCCTATTCTATTCCGCTTCTTCCTTTCCGCCGGATACCATCTGGCATCTCCTTTTTCCATTGTCCCGGCATTTATGCCGGATTTTCGTCCATTCCGCCGGATGTCATCCGACTTCCTTTCACTTTTCACTTTTCACCTTTCCCCTTTCACAACCTCGTCCCAACTCCCTTCAATTCGTTAGTTATAAGTTAGATATTAGTTAGATATCCGTTAGTCATTCCCCTAATGTCTTCCTAACTTCTTTCTTCCATCTCTTTCCTACTCTTGCACTTATTTCTCCGTTCCGGGTAATCCGGCTTCTCTTCTCATCTGGCGTTGCAGCACGCTCTGGACATAACGATCCAAGCGCAGATAGATATGTCTTTTGCCGGTTTTGCGCTCAATGGGTGCGTCCGGCTCGGGCTCGTTGAGTTGAGCATGCCAGCGCTTGCTCCATTCCGCTTTGCGGACGGGGTCGGCAAGTTCCTCCAACGCCATCGTCATCGAGCGGTGGAAAATAGAAGTGTTTCGGATCTCACCCTCACGGAGAGGATGCGTCTCGTAATCACGGGGCTTGGCTACAAAATAGACCTCCTCAGCTCCGTAGCCGACCACCACACCTTCCTCATCGCGGTAGGTCTTGCGTCGTCTGATCAAACTCTGTTGCGGTTTCATGCTATTTTATCAGTCCACAAATTAAACAGATTTATTTTTCTTGGTCAAAAATTACCCAAAATGATTCAAAAATTATTTTACAACAATTAAAGACAATTATACAAAAAAGCCCATCTTAACAGTTCTCCGGCGTATGCCAGATCGTTGTTAAAATGGGAAATTGAGTGGAAATAGGTATTCCGTTTCGGACATCAAAAAACGCGGATCTCTTCTCTTGCTTATCCGCTTCTTGAGGTCCTGAGAAAACCCGTCATTTCAAATAAGCAATGCAGAAACCCACGCTGTGTATATGCGTACACACGCGCATACCTATATAAGGTACACGCGGGTGCATAATACACCCCATGAGCATCTACCACTACTTGTTTTCGAAAATGACTTTTATTGAAGTTTCTCAGGTTTCAAGAAGTCAAAAACAAGCGTTAGCAAACGCCTTAATAATATGTCTGCCTCGTCGGAAGCGACAATCCATGATTAAGTTGCTTTGCAACAAATGTAATGGTTGTGCTTTCTCCTCTTCCCACAGATTATAAATCTGCGGGAGCCCTATCAGAACCGCTTCACAGCGAGAGGTAATAAACTCGGCTACAGCCCACCCGCGCGGACATTATTCTCGTATATGCTCCGCTCTTCCCAACCTAAACATTACGTTCGGTTTACGTTGGGAGCCCTAAAGCGTGGGACTGCCATGCAAAAGTGTGGTCATAGACACTCGCTTGGTCTATGTCGGGCGTGCCCGAAACACCTTTGCGGGTGCAAAGGTACGATATTTTTTTGATATATGCAAGTTTATGAGTGATTTTTGCCCGTACAGGTGCATTTTTAGCGCTGTAAGTATCCCTACTTATCGTGATTTTGAAGGTTCTTAAGGAAATCTTAAGTTTTGTTTAAGAAATATTTTGTACCTTTGCAACGCGTTCGGCAAATGGATCGCAGGAACGATACCGCTACCGCTAAATCGCAAATGCGACCATTGCCTCCGCTCTCCCCACCGGACGCGCTACCGTTAGCGTCCGTCGGGGACCCCAAATAAGTGAAAAGTGAAAAATGAGAAAATGAAGTATATATTCGTTTTATTGGTTCTGTGCATAACCGGGATGGCAGAGGCGCTGGAGGTGGCTGACTCGGTGACGCTGCCGGACGTAGAAGTGTCCGTCTCGCGGGTGTCACGGCCGGCTGTCTATCAGCAGATGCAGGTGTCGGTGACGGATCAGCAGGTGCTGGAACAAGCACAGGTGGCGGCACCGAAAGATGTCAGTTCGCTGGCGCCGAACATCTACATGCCGGATTACGGTTCAGCCATGACCAGCAGTATCTATATCCGCGGACTGGGCAGCCGGATCAACGAGCCGGTGATGGGAATGGTGGTCGATGGTGTGCCGCTGCTGGACAAGAACCTATACGACCACGCCCTGCAGGACGTGAAACGGATAGAGCTCTTGCGGGGTCCGCAGGGTTCGTTCTACGGGCGCAACTCGCCGGCAGGCGTGATGGAGATCCGTACGATACAGCCGTTGGATCTGCCGGACTACAGCGTGCGCGGGTGCGTCAGTTACGGCACGGCGAACACGGTGAGCGCGCCGGCAAAGTCGTAAAGATGGAAGAAAAGGCTCTCAATACAAACGATGCAAAATGAGTTACGAAGGATTATTATTAGGAGCCGGTGCATTCCTATGCATCGGCATTTTCCACCCACTGGTAATCAAGGCGGAGTACTATTTCGGAGTGAAGTCGTGGTGGGCGTTTCTGGCTATAGGTCTGATAGCCGCCGCGGGCTCTGTTTTTGCCGGAAGCCTGTATCTCTCAATCTTTCTGGGGATCTTCGCCTTCTCCGCTTTATGGGGCATTGGTGAGGTCATCAAACAAGAACAAAGAGTGCTCAAGGGTTGGTTCCCGGAGAACCCAAAACGGCATGAATACTACGCACGGAAGCGGCAAGAAATGAAATAAGCCGGTATCCCCAAAAATGGTGATTTTGGGCTCGCTGTATTGCTCATGTGAGATTTTTTTTGTACCTTTGCAGCAAATTTGCAAAAATCGGTACTATGTACAAAGCTACAGACAAGATAAGTGATCTCATGGCGCATGAGGAAGACGCGATTCAGATTATCAGCCGTTTCGGTCTGGAAATGGGCGTCGGGGATCAGACGATAGAGCAAGTATGCGCAGCGCACAATGTGCACACACCTACGTTCCTGGCGGTGGTCAACTACAAGGTTTTCAAGCACCGTGCCTTACCCGCCGACATAGACCTCCCTACCCTGCAGAAGTTCCTGCATAACGCCCATGCCTATTTCCTCGATTTCCGGCTTCCGAGGCTTCGCCGTTCGCTCATCGAAGCGATCATTCCGGCAGATCCGATGACCAAGATCCCGGGGTTGATACTACGGTGCTACGATGAGTTTGTGGAGGAGATCCGTACGCACATCGAGCATGAGAACGAAGGCCTCTACGAGGAGCACGCGCATGACGACCAGCGGATCACCGACAAACTGACGGAGATCAAGAACCTGATCATCAAGTACTATCCGGGAGCGTCCGACAAGAGCGGCAGTACTGCGCACCAGCAATCAGCGATCACCTATCTGCTCATCTCCGTAATGAGCGATTTATGGCATACGGAGCAGGATTTCGCGGACCACTGCGCCATCGAGGACTATATCTTACGTCCGGCTGTTGCGCTTGCTAACGGCAAGAAAGCAAGAGGTCCCAAATCGCTCAGCCGAACGGCGCAACCCGAGCAGGAGGAACTCTCCGAACGCGAGAAAGACGTCTTAATCCAAGTCGTCCGCGGTCTGAGCAACAAAGAGATCGCCGATGTCCTCTGTATCTCGATGCACACGGTCGTTTCCCACCGCAAACATATCACCCGCAAGCTCAATATCCACTCCACCGCGGGTCTGACGATCTACGCGATTGTCAACAAACTGATTGACATCAATTCCCTGGAATAAGCCAAGACAATATACAGGCGAAATATCGTGTATTCATGCACGATTACAAACAAAAGGAGTCACGATCGTGACTCCTTTTTGCGGTGCGGACGAGACTCGAACTCGCGACCAAGTGAATTGGTATTCACGAGATTCGGTCTCTGCACAAAAAACAAAAACACCCTTTCGGATGTTTTTGCGGTGCGGACGAGACTCGAACTCGCGACCTACGGCGTGACAGGCCGGTATTCTAACCAACTGAACTACCGCACCAGGTAGTGTGCCTCTTTTCAAAAGCGAGTGCAAAGGTACTGCTTTTTTTTGACATGACCAAATATTTTGGCACTTTTTTTTCAAAAAAATGCATTTTCTGTTTTTTTCACCGCCCGATGAGCGGATCTTTGGGTCCAACGGCGTTGTTTATTGCTCATTTCAGGGTTTCTGTAGCGGTTTCGGCGTACATCTTTTCCTGTAATAATTTCATACCAAACGCACGCCGCCGTATATCGTCCATAGACATAATTGAGATGGTAGCCGTCCCGGCAGAGAGTGTCCCCGAGCTTGGTTGCCCTTGCATTTTGGATAGCCAGACCGCAGGGGACCAAAATCCATTTACAATTGGACGATTTACGATGTACGATTTGCACCACATAACGGGTACAGGACTGAATACTGTCCCACATTTCCTGCTGATTGTTGTGATATCTCGGGAAAGCGGGGTGCTTGGCATCGGCGGCATATGCCCAGGTCTGCATCCAGCACAGCCGGGCGGAAGGCTGGTAACGGCGTACGGTGTCAATCAACATCGAGAGCCATGGCTCATAGGAACTCTTGATTCCGGAATCGTGGCTTGCCTGCTGGAGGGAGATATAGTCATACGTACCGTCCATGAGCGCCTGCCGGAGGGTAATAGTGTCCTTGACGAGCCGCGGTACAGCGTTCGTGCAGACACGGTGCGAGTACACGGCAGTGTCGCGAAGCAGGAAATCCGCGTGCTGCTCCAAAGAACACCCTCCGTAATAAAGGTTATGCACCTCCACCTGCACACCTTTCTCGTCGCATAGCGGCACTAACTCCTGCTCCACGGCATCCCATGAAAACGAGTTACCAATACACAAGATGCGGATGACCAAAATTATTTGTAACAAATGACTCATAGTACTCAAACGTTGCGTAGTGGTAACGATGTGGTAATGTAAATGGACCGACAAGAGGCAGCATTAATGCGCTTCGAGCCAATTCTCGCCTACTCCACATTCGGCAATCAGGGGAACAGAAAGGTGCACGGCGTTCTGCATCTCGGAGACCACGATTTCCTGTACGCGCTCCGTTTCCTCACGCGGGACATTGAAGTTCAGTTCGTCGTGTACCTGCATAATCATCTGCGCACGCAGGTTCTCTGCTTTGAGGCGGCGGTGAATGGAGACCATCGCCATCTTGATGATATCCGCCGCCGTACCTTGGATAGGCGCGTTGACGGCATTGCGCTCGGCAAACGAGCGAACCGTGGCATTGTGTGAATGGATATCCGGCAGGTAGCGCTTGCGCCCAAAAAGAGTCTCCGCATAGCCTCGCTGACGCGCCAGTTCCTTCTGCGCCTCAATATACTCAATAACCCGTGGGAAAGCCGCAAAATAGTCGTCTATGAGTTTCTTTGCCTCGGCGCGGGAACAATCGAGTTGCTGCGAGAGCCCGAAAGCCGAGATGCCATAGATAATACCGAAATTGGCGGTCTTGGCCTGCCGGCGCTGGTCCTTGGTGACTTGGCCGATAGGCAGATTGAATATCTTTGCCGCCGTGGCGGCGTGAATATCCTGCCCGTTGCGGAAAGCGGTCAGCATATGCTCGTCCTGGCTGAAATGCGCCATGAGGCGGAGCTCAATCTGGCTGTAGTCGGCGGATAGGAAGACACAGCCCTCGTCAGGAATGACCGCCTCGCGGATAAAGCGTCCGCGCTCCGAGCGGATAGGCAGGTTCTGGAGGTTCGGATTGGAACTGCTCAAACGCCCCGTAGCCGTCACCGTCTGGTTATAGGTAGTGTGGATCTTTCCGTCCTCGGCGATATAGCTTGGGAGTGCCGATATATAGGTTGTGATCAGTTTAGAGAGGGCTCTAAAGTCCAGAATCAGTCCGACAATCTCATGACGGTCCTTCAGTGCCACCAGCACTTCCTCGGAGGTCGAGTACTGCCCGTTGCGGGATTTCTTTGCCTTGGTATCCAGTTGGAGTTTGTCAAAGAGCAGTTCGCCGACCTGTTTAGGGCTGTTGATATTAAAAGTTTCGCCCGCAAGCGCATATATACGTGACTCAATGCCCTTCAGTTCTTCGGAAAGGGAGGCCTCCGCCTGTTTGAGTTTGGATACATCTATCCGCACGCCTGCCGCCTCCATCTCCCGGAGAACAGGCACCAACGGCAGCTCGACCTCGTTGTATAAGTTCCAGAGATCAGCGTCCGCCTTGAGGGCATTCCAGTCAGGCTCTTTGTAGGGGTTGAACGCCACCTCGGGATTCAGCAGATACTGACAGAGGCGGTTCTCAATGGTATCGAAAGTATTTACCATTTGGTCATTTACCATTTGGTTATTTTGCGCTTCTGCAGAGGCAAAGAGATCAAGTTGGTTAGAGTCAGCGGGTTTGACCGGTTTGGCGGGTCTGGCAGAAGATTTCTGAGTATTCGGAGCACTCTGGGAACTCGGAGTTGTCGGCGGGAGTCTGCGCAGGAGTGTGTTGAACTCCAGCTCCCTGTAGAGGGCGGTCAGTGCCTCCAAGTCCGGTTCTTTCCTGCTGAGCAGTTCCTCGTCGAGCGTAATCGGCACGTCCGTACGGATGGTAGCAAGAAAACGGGAGAACTTGATCTCCTCGGTCTGGCTCTCCACCTTGGTACGTAGGGCGCCTTTGAGCTGAGCGGTGTTCGCCAACAGGTTGTCTATCGACCCGAACTGCTGCAGGAGCGCCACCGCCGTTTTCTCCCCCACTCCTTTGCATCCGGGTATATTGTCACTGGCGTCTCCCATGAGGCCTAAGAGGTCTATCACCTGCGCCTGGTTCTCCAGTCCGTATTTGGCGCAGACCTCCTGCGGTCCCATCAACTCGAACCCGCCGGTGTGACGCGGACGGTACATGAATATGTGGTTCGAGACCAACTGACCATAGTCTTTATCGGGCGTCGCCATATAGACCTCAAAACCGGCTTGTTCCGCTTGTCTGGAAAGCGTACCGATAGTATCATCAGCCTCGAAACCGGGCACTTCAAGTACCGGTATGTTCATGGCTGTGAGGAGTTGTTTGATGACCGGCACCGCCTTGCGGATGTCCTCCGGCGTCTCGGGTCGCTGGGCTTTGTATTGCTCGTACGCCTCATGACGGAAGGTACCGCCGGCAGGGTCAAAAGCGACTCCTATATGGGTGGGGTTGATTTTCCTGATCAGATCCTCGAGTGTGACGGCAAAACCGAAGACAGCGGAGGTGTTCTCGCCCTTGCTGTTCATTCGAGGGGCTTTGATGAACGCATAGTACGCACGGAATATCATTGCGTACGCGTCGATAAGAAGCAGTTTTTTCATGGTTTACCAGTTAATGGGCTGCAGCCCGTTCTTAATCAGATAGTTGTTTGCCGCGGAGAAATGTCCGCAGCCGTCAAAGCCGCGATAGACGGAAAGCGGCGAGGGGTGAGAGGTCTGGAGGACAAGGTGTCTTCGCCGGTCGATGAACTGCCCTTTGCGCTGGGCGTACGATCCCCACAACATGAAGACCAGATGTTCGCGCTCCCTGTTAAGCGCCGCTATCGCCGCATCGGTCAGTTCTTCCCATCCCTTTCCCTGATGGCTTCCGGCTTTGTGCGCCTCGACTGTCAGAGTGGCATTAAGGAGCAGTACGCCCTGCTGCGCCCACCGGCGGAGGTCGCCGCTCTGCGGAATAGGTGTGCCGAGATCCCGATGGATTTCCTTGTAGATATTCATCAGCGACGGGGGTATCTGCACCCCCTCGGGCACCGAGAATGAGAGCCCCATCGCCTGCCCATCTTCATGGTAGGGGTCCTGACCGATGATGACCACCCGCACCGACTCAAAGGGACAGGAATCAAAAGCATTAAAAATCAGACCTGCCGGAGGGAAACACCGGCGGGTCTGGTATTGGGAACGGACATAAGAGGTGAGGAGTTCGAAATAAGGCTTGTCAAACTCCGGTTGTAATACTCGTTGCCAAGATGGGTCTATCCGTACCTTCATCAATCCACTATTAACATTGCGTCGCCGTAGTCACCGAACCGGTAACCTTCCTTGACGGCTTCTTCATAGGCGTTCATCGTCTCCTCGTACCCTGCGAAAGCAGCCACCATGAGCATCTGACTCGACTGCGGCAGATAGAAGTTGACAAAGAAACTGTTAGCCGAGGAGAACGTATAGGGCGGGAATATGAACTTATTGGTCCACCCGTCGTACGGCTTGAGCATTCCGTTGGTTCCGACCACGGTCTCCATGGCGCGCATGATCTCAGTACCGACAGCGCAGATGCGTTTGGAGTTTGCATGGGCTTTGTTGACCGCACTGACCATCGCCTCGGGCAGAATAATCTGCTCTGACTCCATTTTGTTTTTCGTTAGATCCTCCACATCAATCTCCTTAAACACGCCGAGTGACACATGGCTTGTCATGAAAGCGGACTCTATGCCGTGTATCTCCATGCGTTTGAGCAGTTGTTTGGAGAAATGCAGACCCGAAGCAGGGGCGGCCACCGCGCCAATCTTGTCTGCAAAAACAGTCTGATAGCGCTCGTTATCCATCTCTTTCACCGGCTGGTCGCGGAAGATCTCGGTGTATTTCTCGAAGGTCTCCGGATCCATCGGACGACGTATATACCTGGGCAGCGGAGCGCTTCCAAGCGCATAGAGACGGGGTACGAACTCCTCGTTGTCATAGTCCGTAAGGAAACGGAATGTACGCCCGCGACTGGTGGTGTTGTCGATCACCTCGGCTACGATAGAGGGGTCGTCCTCGAAGGTAAGCTTGTTACCGATACGGATCTTGCGTGCCGGCTCGACCAATACATCCCAGTAACGGTTACGGTGGTTCAGCTCGCGGAGCAGGAACACCTCTATCAAGGCGTTCGTTTTCTCTTTATGCCCCCAGAGACGTGCCGGGAAGACCTTGGTGTCATTGAATACAAAGAGGTCGCCCTCATCAAAGTAATTCACCAGTTCCGGCAGCGTCTTATGCTCGATCTCACCCGTCTTGCGGTGAAGCACCATCATACGCGCCTCGTCACGGTAAGAGGCGGGGAATTGGGCGATTTGTTCCTCCGGCAATCTGAATTTGAACTGACAGAGTCTTATATCATTGGATTTGTACATGCTCGTATTCGTTTAGTTTTTCTAAAAAGGTTTCTATAGTATAACAGTTCTCTACGCGGGTGTCTCCTACACGTGTGCGCCGCAGGGCAATCAAATGGGCCCCTGAGTTCAGCCGTTCGCCTATGTCGCGCGCCAGTGCCCGGATATAAGTGCCTTTGGAGCAGACGATACGGAGAGTGAGTTGCATCCGGGCTTCATCGAAGGCAAGCACCTCTATCTCGTCTATCACCAGGAGCTTGGGTTTGAGTTCGACCGTCTCTCCCTTGCGTGCCAGCTGGTACGCCCTCTTTCCATTGATCTGGACGGCGGAGAACATGGGCGGCACCTGCCACTGCTCGCCCAAGAAGAGCGGGATGGTCTCGTCTATCAGCGCGCGGGTGATATGCTCTGTCGGGTACGTTGCGTCTATCTCCTTCTCCAAATCATAACTGGGCGTTGTCGCGCCTAACTGAAGGGTGGCGACGTACTCCTTGACATCATACTGGAGTTGGTCTATGAGCTTGGTCTTGCGACCGGTACAGATGATCACCACGCCTGTCGCAAGAGGGTCGAGGGTGCCGGTGTGACCGACCTTCAGTTTCTTCGTCCCCAACTTCCTGCACAGGTTGTACCGCACTTTGGCTACCAGATCGAAGGAAGTCCAGTGGAGCGGTTTGTCGAAAGCCAGAATCTCTCCTTGCTCAAAATCCCACATATCAGCAGAAGGTTGTGACGATAGCTATCGAACCGACTATTGCACAGTAAACAGCGAACCAGACAAGACGCTGGCGGCGGACTATCTCTATCATGAACCGGCAGGCAAAACAGCCGGTGACGAACGCAGCAATGAAGCCCGTCACGGCAGGCAGCAGTTCCAGATTCATGCTCGCCTCGCCCTGAAGGATATCCAGCATATCAAGAAACGCCTCCCCCAAGATCGGGATAAGCACCATGAGGAAGGAGAACTGCGCCACACTCTCTTTCTTCACGCCGCAGAGAAGTCCCGTGGCGATGGTCGAACCCGAGCGGCTCAGGCCGGGGAGTACCGCACACGCCTGCGCTATGCCGATAATGACAGCGTCCTTGTAGCCCACTTCATGCCCCGCGCCCTGACGCTTCTTCTGAAGCCACTCGCTGAGTGCCAGCAGTACCGCCGTTACGAGCAAACAGATGCCTACCAACAGCAGCCCGTTGCCAAAGAACGCCTCGACATCGTCCTTGAAAAACATCCCCACGATGAAAACAGGGATCATGGAGACGAAAATCTTTGCTACATAATCCTTCTCGGCGTTCCACCGGAGAGTGGTAAACGTGCCCTTGAAAAGTTGCGCCACCTCGCGGTAGAAGATGACCAGCGTAGATAAGACGGTAGCCGTGTGAACCAGAATGGCAAACGACAAGTTCTCTTCACCGGACGTACCTAACAACGCCTGGCATATCTCCAAGTGACCCGACGAAGAAACAGGAAGAAACTCCGTCAAGCCCTGCACGATACCTAAAATGAGAGCCTCTAACCAATTCATTTTTTCTTAGTGCGGAATAAGATGGCAAACAACATGAACACAAACCCGAAAAGGGAAATCATCGGTCCTACCGTTATGCGGCGGAAAGAGAAGATGTCCGGATTATAGACCTCTCCGGACGGTTCGCCCGCCATGAGCGCAAAGCCGAGAATGATAATGGCTACCGAGACACCTATCAAAATGAGGTTGAGTGTAGGTAATGTATGTTTCATAACTAAAATGCTTATTTAAATCTCGTACAACGAGTTATTATCCATGCGGATGTACTTGCCGGTAGCGATGAGCGAAGCCAGAAGCGTAATCAGCACGCCCGAGCACAGCACCACAACCGACACAAAGGCAATGTTCTGCCACGTCAGCGGGAAGAGCAGCAAGCCCAGTTTGTACTCCACATAATAGACGATAGCACTGATGATGGCAAGTGCCACCAGACCGGAGATGAAGCCCAGGAGCATGTTCCGCAGTACAAACGGCCTGCGGGTGACCCAGGAGGTCGCCCCGACCAGCGTCATCGTATTGATCAGGAAGCGCTTGGAGTATATCTGCAGACGGATGGTATTGACAATCAGCACCAGCGAGACCAGCAGCAACGCCACGGCTACCGCCAGCAGGACAAGCGAGAAATCATGCACATTGCTGGACATCAGATCCGCCAAGTCACGCGGATATATCACCTCCGTGACATAAGGCAGCGCCTCCAACTGCGAGGCTAACTGCGCCAGACTGTCCGGCGCGCTGTAGGCATCAGTCGGGTGAATCTCATAACTGGCACTCAGCGGGTTATAGCCCAGAAAGGCACTCGGATCCTCCCCCAGAGAGCGGATATGTTCCTCCAGTGCCTGTTGCCGGGAGACATAGGTATAACCGCTGCAATGACCGCCTGCCTCGAGAACCGACTCCAGGCGGGCGCATTGGATACTGTCTGCGTCCTGAGAAAGCACCGCCGTGAGGGTAATGTTCTCGCGCATGCGTGTAATGAGCGCTCCTGCCGACAGCAGGAGCACACATTCCAACCCTATGAGGCACAGCACCAGCGAGACGCTGACGGCGGAAATCAGGTATGAATTACGAAATCTGTGTTTCCGCATCAATATTCCCAGAGATCCTGCTCAAAGTTCAACAACTCCGTGGCTATACGCGCCTGCTCTTTCTTTACCTCGGCCTCTGTGACTGCGTAATCCGGAATCCAGCGGTTGTACATATTACCCTCGCCTACAATGTAGGAAGTGAAGAGACGTTTCTGGAAGAACTCGTCAAAAGTAACACGTTTCACCTCGTTGCGGTTCGGGATGGCATATTGCATGGCCATGTACGGACGCAGTTTGTCGAACGGAATCCAGAACATGATCGACTCACGCAGCGAACTCATCACGTTAGAGCTGTCACGCGTGGTGATCAGGTCGGACTGAAGGGGTGCGATGGCCATGATCTTCGTATGCAGACGGGAGGTGTGCTTGTCAAAGAACACGACCTCCTGGATCAGGTACTTGAGCTGGTTGCGCACAATCGGTTCGAAGCGATAGAAATGCCCGGATAGCTCATCCGTGACGCTGTCATAATGGATCAGCATGGCGTCCGATGCGGTGATGTCATAGTGGGTGGGATCGTCGGAGTAATCCGCCGTAGGATCGTCCGCCATGAACATCATCGGAACCATCGCGCGCTTCAGCGGCTCTTGCTTGAAGTCCGGTTTGATGGTCTCCATGTTCTTCTCATAGATAGGCAGACCGTCCACCACGGCATCGGCAATCACCTTGAAGAGGTTACGGTAATCCGAATCATCCGATTTGGTAGGGAAATAGAGCTGGTAGTTCTGTTTGTATCTCATGTCAATGATTCGATACACATAACGCGCCCAGATGACATCATCAATACGGTGATCCACCATCACAATGGTATCATGAGCCTTGGAGAACTCCTCAGTCTGAATACGCGCGGTACCCATCTCGTCAAAGAACGAGGTCACCTTATGCTGCGCCTGAGACGACACAACGCCCAGCAATAAACATGCGATAATACTAATTTTCTTTATCATACTCTTAACTTATTAATTCAGCGTTAAAGGAATAGGAGACAAGCGTATCTCCTTTCCATCCGGACCCTTGGCACGTATATCGGTGATGATGACCGAGTTGCCGGGTTTGAGTTTGCCCAGACGGTCCAACTGCTCGCGGGTGAACTTGTTTCCTCTGGATTCGAGGTACACACCGTTTATGTTGGCACGGAAGCCGGAAATCTGGAACGGCAGATCAAGCAGACCGTCGGGACCGTAGGATGCGATAACAGTGGCGTTCGGGTTCAGCAGTCCGCTACGCGGAATGGCTTTCTCACCGTTGTACTCGTTCTCGCCGGATTTGAAGTAAGCACCCGGTTTCGGCAATGCCTTCACGCGGTACTCCTTGCTTCCCATGGGCTGCATGCGGCCGTCCAGCTCTGCGGATACGGAGATGGAGACGCTCTTGGAGGCATCGCCCGGTTTGATAATCCACAGACCGCCCTGCTGACGGACAGCGGCACCGCTGACGGATACTTTGACTTTGTCATTAGCCACACCCGGTACCGAGATTGAGAACTTGTTGTCATATCCGCGGTACATGATATTGAGGTCCGTGTTAGAGATCGTCACAGCCGGCTCGCCTACGCTATACTCGCCCGAGAAAGGCAGGTTCTCCATCTCGCCCGTAGAGGGGTTCTGGTAAGCGATCCATCCGGAGTATTTCTTGAGACCTACGCCCGAAGCGGCAGTCTCGTAGATACCCTGGTCGTTAATACGCTGACCCTCGATATAGTATTCGGGGCGCTGGGTCGAATCCACGGCTGCCAGAATAATCTGCGCCGTATATTTGCCGCCACGGATCACATAGTTGGAGTTAGGGATGACGTACGCGTTCAGTTTGTTTACGCGCAGGTCGCCCGCGTCCGTACGATCCATCAGGTACTGGATCAACTGGCTCTCCGTCGAGCGTACATCGTTCTGCATCTTGGTCAGGATGGTAATCGAGGCGCCGACAGGCATACCGTCGAAGATAGCCACTTCCCAGTCGCACGAGTCCTTCTCATGCGCATTCCAGCCGCGCTCGGTAGCGAGGTTCTGACGGATAGAGTTGCGCAGCTCGGCGTCCTGATCCGCCAGATCAGCGGCATAGTCGCGGTAGTAAGCTACAATCGCTTTCAGTTCCGCACCGTGGTTCTCGTTGATGGCATACTGACCTGTTACGTCGAGGTTCGAGTTGCCCTCGATACGACGGGTAGGATCTTCATTGCCGCCCTCGCCGCGACGCTCGTCTACTTTCTTCTGACCATCGGCAAGGATAGCTATATGCTCCTTGAAATCCTGGATATAGTTATAGAGCGAGTCAGCACGTTTCTGAACCTCAAGCGCCTTATCGTACCACTCTTGCGTCTTCTCGGGGTTGTCGGCGTTTGCCGCCTGGAAATCCCTGTAGAGTTTCGCGTTACGGGTATCCGATGCAGCGATAGAGGAGTGCAGACTATCGTCCACCAATGTAAAGCCATTGAGGATATCCGTACTTACGTTCAACGCCAACATGGCGGTGAGCACCAAGTACATCATACCTATCATCTTTTGTCTCGGGGTTTCCGGACAGTTCTTTGCTCCACTCATTGCTGAAGTGTTTTATTGTTGGTTTCTATTGTTAGTTTCATTGAATATCTACAAATGTCTTATGCGAGTGCATTGAGCATAGAGCCGTAGATGCTGTTGAGATCGGCCACCTGTTTCTGGAGCTGCTTGGCACCATTGGCGAAAGCGGCCTGTGCTTCAGCTGCCTCTTTGGCGGCAGCGGCAGCGTTCTTCTGCGCCTCCGTCTGGGCGTTCACAGCCTGGAGTTGCAGCTCATACACACTGTTGAGGGAAGCAATGCTCTTGCCTACCTGCTCTACACCGGCCTTGTAGGCCTTAGTCTCTTCGGCAGCCGATTTCAGGTCGGCTCCGATCTGGTCATACGCGCCGGACAAGCCGTGGGTAGCCTGAGCCAGTGAGTCGGTAGCGATACCTGCATTAGCCAGTTTGGCGGCATAATCAGCGGTCGCAGCCTCTGCGGCAGCCAGTTTCTCGTTCAGTTTCACGCCGGATTGGGCTACCTTGCCCAGCTCACTGAACTGCGTAGCGGTCTTAGCCAGCTCCGCGATACCCTCTTTGAGTGCTTTGTAATCGTCATCTTTCAGACCGGGAGCTTTCGCTGCTCCGGCGGCGGGAGCGGCAGCGGCAGGAGCAGCAACACCTACAGGAGCGGCAACGGGAGCTCCGGCAACACCGGCACCCAAGAGCGTCGGACGGGGTTGGTGCGATTTCTCTTCCAGCAATTCCGGTTTGGTACCGTATTCAAGCAACTGGGGAAATACGTTCTCCCAGTGGAACTCGGGATGCGGGTGCTCAAGAGTACCGATAAGGAAAAGGAATGCCTCGGTGAACATACCAACCATCAGCACCTGACTTGCGCCCGGCCAGTGAAGGATCTTGAACAACGCACCGATAATAACGACCGATGCACCTGCTGAATAAACGATGTTTACAACGTTCTTTCCCTGATAAGATTCATACCAATGGAAGAATCTTGCGCCAAAGCCCTGCTTTGCAGCTTTTTCTGTAGCCATAATTGTATTAGAATTTTAAATATATTGATTATATATTGATTTCTTATTTTTATTCGCCTATGTATGCGCGGACGCAACGGAAGCCGATGTACGGACGGCTCTCGAACTGGTACTCATAGGTACGGACACCGCACTGCATGAAGTAACTGATGTCCTTCCAGCTGCCGCCCTTGACCACTTTGCGTTTCAGGATGTCTGGATCCGCTTTGCGTGCCATGTAGTTGTAATCCGGGTTCAGGTCGTGGATATGGGTGTTCGCGGCACTCTGATAAGCAGAGTTCGTCCACTCCGACACGTTTCCGGCCATGTCAAACAGACCGAAATCATTGGGACGGAACTGCGCCACCTTCATCGTAGTCGTGCCGGTATCGTCGTTGTAGGCACCGCGGTAGGGTTTGAAGTTTGCGAAGAAACATCCCTGGTCGTCACGGGCATAGTTGCTACCCCACGGGTACATCGCCATCTTGCGTCCGCCACGGGCTGCATACTCCCATTGCGCCTCGGTCGGCAGACGGTACTCGTTGACCTCTACGGAGGAGTGCATGTTATAGTATTTCGTACGCCAGTTGCAGAACGCGTGCGCCTGCTCCCACGTAACACCCACTACCGGATACTCCGCATAACCCGGGTGCTTGAAATACATGTGCAGCAACGGGTCGTTGTACGAGAACTGGAAGTCACGCGCCCATACCAGTGTATCGGGATAAACGGAGATGATCTTCTCCGTCAGCAGATCTTTCGGCTCGCGCAGGGGACGGATGATGGTCGAGTCGCAGATCTCGTAGTTGTCGTTTACCCAGAACGTGTCCACACGGGCGGTCGCCCCTGCGGGATAAGTACTGGTTGCCACGTCGAACTTGTTGCGCTGCGGAAGCGCCTCGTCCATGTTCACCCAACTGTAACGGTAGTGGAGATGGTTGGTATTGATCTTGCCGTCCGAATAGTACATCGGGGCAAGCGCGTCCACAACATCCTCCTCCTTGCTATTCCAGGGCACTTTCTTGCTCCAGTTGAGACGGAAATTCTCCTCGTCGAAATCCTCGTCACGCGGTTGGATGGCATAATCGGTAAGACCGGCTGCCACCAGATTGGTGAGGGCGATGGAGTCACGCACCCAGTTGACGAACTGGTGGTACTCGTTGTTGGTAATCTCCGTTTCGTCCATCCAGAAAGCGTCAACGGTCACCATAACGATGTTGTCCGGCTGCTCGAACACAGCGGACTGCGTATTGGCACCCATCATGAAACTTCCTTTCTTGATGAACAACATACCGTAAGGATTGGCCTCCTTGAAATTCGTGGCTTTGCGAACTCCTACGAGCTCTCCGGCCGGCTTGTTGCAACTAACCACTGCAAACGCAAACGCGATTAATGGCAAAATCATTCTCATTTTCATACTTACAAGTATCTAATTGATTTATATTTATTCGTTCTCTTGGGCTTCAGGATATCAAATCCGTACGCCAGAAATATCTCGTGACTTCCGTAGCTCTCCAGTAGCAGTTTGTTGGTCGGCAGCTCGCAACTATAACCCAACTGCAAACCGGAGATTATATCTATTCCTAATAATATATTTACGCTACCCAATATGCGGTATCCCAGTCCCCAGCGGTAGCGGTCTTTGTAGTCGCACATGAGGGTGAGGTTGACATCCCAACTCACAAAATCGCTCATCACCATGGCGCTTGGGGTCAGCATCCACTCCTTGTAGTTTTTGAGCCGGAAGTGATAACCGCCGCTGACATACATCGTTCCCGCCACGCTGATCACTTGCGAGGTGCCTGTTGTACCGTCGCTCCAGTCTATCCGGGGCCGGGTGAGGTGCGTATAACTGGCGCCCACCCACCAGACCGGAGTGCTGTACAGAACACCGACTGCCATGTCAAATTTCATGCCCGACTTGCTCGCCGTTGGCAACGCTTCATCGTTGGCTTCGTGATACTCGTCCCCCATTCGGCCGAGATTGACGGAGTCTCCGCGGAAACCTACGTTGATGAATCCCAAATCCACTCCGGCGCTCAGATATCCCTTTCCCAGTTTCTGCCGGTACGCGTATTGTGCGTAGAGGGACTGTGTGGTGAACAAACCCACGCGGTCATTGAGGAAACGTATCCCGGCGCCGTGGTTCGTCTTGCCGATCCGGAAAGGTGAGTTGAAGGAGAACCAGGTACTCATCGGCGCATTCGGAATATCCACGAACT
Source organism: Bacteroidales bacterium UBA3808 (assembly GCA_002369075.1). GTDB lineage: Bacteria > Bacteroidota > Bacteroidia > Bacteroidales > Paludibacteraceae > Colicola. Next base: position 21,526 of record DFEG01000024.1, read on the forward strand.
GCATCCGGTGCATTCCCGCCGCCTTCATCAAGTCACCCTCTCCCGCCGCCGCCGGGTTGTAGGCTGCCAACATGTACATATACTGTCCCATTTGCGGGTCAAACTGCGCACTCGCAGTCATCGCGGCCATCAGACCGAACAGGACAATAACTACCCTTTTCACAAAATCAATACTCGTCCTCGTTATAAAGGAAATCATCATCGTTTGTTGGAAAATCCGGCCAGATATCCAATATACTTTCGTACTGATCTTCATCGTCTCCTTCCAACTCATTCAAGTTCTCAATCACTTCCATAGGAAGCCCTTCTCTATTGGCATAATCCAGCAACTCATCTTTGGTTGCAGGCCATGGAGCGTCGTCCAATTTTGATGCTAATTCTAATGTCCAATACATACGCGTTTATACAAAAAATCGTGCAAAAGTAGTAAAAATAGTTGATTTGTGCAAATATTTCGTGCAATATTATACATTTTTCGCCGATTTTTTCACTTATAGACGCTTTTCCGTCAAATTTTACACATTTTCACTCGTTTTTCCACTCGCTTTCCATTCCGTCATTCTGATAGCAAACAAAGCGCGATAGAACAAAAAAGTAATCACTCAGGCGGTTTATGTATCTTAATGTCATCTCAGGCGCATTGGCTTCTATCATTCTGCGCTCTGCACGGCGGCAAACGGTACGGCAGATATGTGTACGGCTGACCACTTCGTCTCCGCAGGGCAGGATGAACGCCCGCTGCTTTGGCACGACAGACTGCATGGCGTCTATCCACTCTTCCAGCTGCTCAATGTCCCTGCCGGTGATCCATTCCCCGGGCGCCATACTGAGTGCCGCACCGAGATTGAAGAGCTTGTTCTGAACCCTCGCCAACTGCGCGTCACTCGTCTTTCGTGATTCGCTATTTGCTATGGCACTTCGCAGCGCCCCTACCCAGCTGTTGAGTTCATCGACCGTACCGTACGCCTCTATGCGGGTGTCGGTTTTGGGTACCCGCTGACCGTTCGCCAGCGATGTTTCTCCCTTGTCTCCTGTTTTGGTATAAATCATGGTACTAACCCGTAATTTTAATTTTCAATTTTTAATTCTAATCCCGTAGTGCCTTTTGAGGTAATGGGGATCGACAAAGAGGAGCCCCGCGTGGTACAGATCCATGGAAGTGGTCACCCGCGGATCGTTCTTGAGCTCCTCCCATGCCCGTTCCATCGGCTCGGAGTAATGAATATCGTCGATGACAAGCACGCCTTTTTCCGCCAGCATGGGTAGCAGGACGTCGGCATAGCGAACGGTCGCCTCATAGGTGTGATTGGCATCGACGAACGCCAAGTCGATAGGTGTATATTCCGCAGGGGCGTGCGCGAATGATAACAAGGTGCCGTCAATCGGGCCTTCGCGCCACTCTATGTTCTCCATCTTGAGCGCCCGCCAGATGCCTTGGGCTATCTTGAGCAGTTCGCCACTGCCCTCGAAGGTGAGCACTTGGTTACGGCTGTCCGCAGCGGCGAGATAGGCGGTGGTGATACCCAGGGAAGTACCCAACTCAATGATATTGAGCGGTCTTTTCTCCCGACCGGTCATCCAGTTGACAATCCGGAAGAGCGTGCGGGCGATGCGCGGACTCTCCAGATGGGTACGGGCGATGTCACACACGCGACGAGTGATTTTCTTGCCTTCAGGCGACCCCTGCGAGCCGTAGTCAATCACCTCCAATGCGTCCTCGCAGGCGAGCAGAAGCTCCCGCCGGCGCTCGATCTCCGCGAAACAGTAATAACTGTTTTCATCACGTAGAATAAAGCGCACCAATTCAAACAGGTAAGGCGAGTGAATACCCTCACCCGAGGTGTTCCACGCCGTCAGACGGTGCCTGACAAACGCCAACGCCCTGTGTATCTCCGCATTTTTTGCCACTTTGCTGTCTTTTTTATTCGTTTGGGCTGCAAAATTACTAAATTATTTGCACATATGCAAAAAAAAGTGTAATTTTGCAGCATGATTTTGAATTATATATGGATTTCGTTGATCTTGCTCGCCGTGGTAATCGGTTTGGTGCAAGCAGTTTGGTTCGGTAACGCGGATGTTTTCTCCGCTATTCTTAATTCGACGTTCGACAACGCCAAGACGGGCTTCGAGCTCTCACTGGGTCTCACGGGAGTCCTTTCTCTGTGGATGGGGATTATGAAGATCGGCGAGCAGGCAGGGGCGGTCAACACCCTCGGAAAGGCGATCAACCCTTTCTTCAGCCGTATCTTTCCGGACATTCCGAAGGGTCATCCGGTCTTCGGTACCATGCTCATGAACATAGCCGCCAACATGTTAGGTCTGGACAATGCGGCAACGCCGATGGGGCTGAAAGCGATGGGCGAGTTGCAGGAACTGAACAAAGACAAGACGAAAGCCTCGAACGCGATGATCATGTTCGTGGTGCTGGGTGCCAGCGGTCTGACGCTTATCCCGACGACCATCATGGCGTACCGCGCACAACTCGGCGCTGAGAACCCGGCGGATGTGTTCCTCCCTATCCTCATAGCGACCTACGTAGCGACCCTTGTCGGGCTCATCTGTGTCTGCATAGCCCAGAGAATCAGGCTGAAGGACCCGGTCGTATTGGGTACGCTCATCGGTCTGACGGCACTGGTTGGACTCCTTGTATGGGGCGCCTCACGCATGGATCCGCACACGCTCTCGGTGGTCTCCGCTACGATTGCCGCCGTCCTCCTGCTGGGAGTCATCTGCTGGTTCATCCTGCAGGCGACGGTCAAAAAAATCAACGTCTATGATGCCTTTATTGACGGAGCCAAAGGCGGTTTTCAGACCGCGGTAGGCATCATCCCCTACCTCATCGCTATTCTGGTGGCGGTGGGCATGTTCCGCGCCTGCGGTGCGATGGATCTGCTGGAGCAGGGCATCGCCTGGTGTTTCTCCGCCTGCGGCATCAACCCCGATCTGGCGGGAGCCGTTCCCACGGCGCTGATGAAACCGCTCTCCGGCAGCGGCGCGCGCGGGCTGATGCTCGAAGCCATGACGACGCACGGAGCCGATAGTCTCGTAGGACGGCTCTGCTGCATCCTGCAAGGTACAACGGACACGACGTTCTATGTGCTGGCGGTCTATTTCGGTTCTGTGAATATTAAAGACACACGGCACGCCGTGGCTTGTTGTTTGTTGGCAGATTTAGCAGGAGCTATTGCGGCTTTTGCCATCGCACCGTTGTTCTTCGGCTAAAAAAAGTTAAAATAGCCAGTATTATATATTTATATATAATACCAAGGATATAAAGAGCGACCATTATCGCGTGAAACGTTAGAGATTAGTTAGTTATAAGTTAGATATTAGTTAGATATTACCGGAGGGTATTCGGAATAATTACAGGATAAATATGGTATCATTCATAGCGGATAGTATAGAAATGCCTGCACTCGATGAGCGCAAAGTGAGCCGCTGGATCCGCTCGGTGGCGGCCGATTACGGTTTCTCTGTGGGAAACATCAACTATGTCTTCTGCTCCGACGAGCGCGAACTGGAGGTTAACCGTCAGTTCCTGGGACACGACTACTACACCGACGTCATCACCTTTGATTACACCGCGGGCACTACGCTCAACGGCGATATCTTCATCTCGCTGGACACTGTGCGCAGCAATGCGGAGACGGTCGGAGTGACGTTTGAGGACGAACTGCGACGCATCATCATACACGGAGTCCTCCACCTCACCGGACAGGGCGACAAGACACCGGAAACAAAGGCGCAAATGACCGCCAAAGAAGAAAAAGCACTTGCTAAATGGTAAAAAAGTGCGCGGATATTTGCATATTCCCAAAAAATGTAGTATCTTTGCACTCGAATAATTGCTACAGCTGGTTCCGACAGCTCTAAAAAGCGGAAACATGTTGATAAAAGGCGTTTGTTGACGCTTCGTTCCTGACGATTAGAAACTTCGCAACTTTCAGTAAGATTCAGGACTTAGCAACGATAGATGCTCCATTTGAATATAGGCAACCGCTATTTGTCCATATTGTCATAGCCGTAGGTTATGGCGCTATGTACTTATAGATGGTATTATATATTCAATGTGGGCTTCGCGTTGTCGGTCTAATCTTACGGGCAATGCGAAGGCCTCTAATCGTGGAACGACAATGTCGGGTCCACTTTTGTTTTATATATACCTGTATATATACTTATTTACATTATTAACCCTCTAAATTAACATCTTATGAAGAAAAAATTTACTGTTCTGGCGATGCTCATCCTTTGCGGCGTACTCAGCATGTTCGCTGCCAATGACTTGATCATCAAGACCAACTCCGAGAAGGTCGAGGCGCTGATACAGGAAGTCAGCGAGACCGAGTTGCGCTACAAGAAAGCCAACAACCCCAACGGCCCAATGTTCGTCATCAAACTGGAGGAGGTGGCATCCATCATCTACGCCAACGGCGAAGTACAAGCCATCGAGCACAAAGCTGCTCCGCAAGCCCAACCGCAACAGGGCTACAATTACAACAGCGCTTATAACCCCTACAACGGTGGTGCGTACGGCAACTACATGTATGGCAACAACCCCGACAACGGACCTATGCAGCGCATCGGTTACAACGAGTACCTGATCGACGGGCACCGCCTCAAAGGCAAAGAACTTAAGTTCTTCCTCCAACAGACCTGTCCGCAGGCACATACGTATTACAACACGTGGAACAACTGCGAGGTAGCCGGATGGTGTATGCTCGGTATCGGTGCCGCCATGTTCATCGGCATCGGTGTTGGATGCTTTGTAGGTAGTGAAGACTACTCTTACCATTCTACTGCTTGGTACACATTACGGAATACCGGAATAGCGTTCTGGGTTATCGGTGGCGCATCCATGGCGGGTTCTATTCCGCTTATTACATGCGGTAACATATTTAAGAGACGCGTAAACCAAGTCTACAACATGAACTGCGGCAATAACAACGTTGCTTGTTCGCCGGAACTCAAACTCACCTCCGGCGCGAACGGATTGGGCTTGGCATTGAGCTTCTGACACTGCAACATCTATTCACCCTAAAATAAATCCTATTATGTCAAAGAGATTTTACATCCTGGCACTTGCCATGGTTTGCAGCCTGCTGAACGTACTGGCTGCTGTTAAGAGTGACCTGATCATCAAGACCAACTCCGAGAAGGTCGAGGCGCTGATACAGGAGGTCAGCGAGACCGAGTTGCGCTACAAGAAAGCCAACAATCCCAACGGACCGATGTTCGTCATCAAACTGGAGGAGGTTGCCTCCATCATCTACGCCAACGGCGAGGTACAAGCCATCGAGCACAAAGCCGCACCGCAGCCACAGCAGGCTCCCCAACAGCAGGGCTACAACTTCAACAACGGCTACAACCGCGGGTACAACAACGCTTACAACGGCGCTTACGGCTATAACGCCTACAATGCCGCTAACCCTTACAACGGACCGCTGCGCCGCATTGACAACAAGACGTGGATGTACCAGGACCACCGCATGTCCACCAAGGAGATGAAGTTCTTTCTCCAGCAGACCTGCCCGCAGGCCTACAACTACTACAACTCATGGAACAACTGCGAGATCATCGGTTGGGTTTTCCTGGGCGTAGGTCCCGCCATCATGTTGGGTATAGGGCTTCCGCTGCTCATCGAGGTGAACACCGGCGCCGGTATCGGTCTCATGTCCTTCGGTCTCGGTTTGACCGCTGCCTCCGTACCGTTGGTTGCATGCGGACATGTGTTTAAGAACCGCGTCGATCAGGTGTACAACGTACACTGCGTACAGCCGATGGCGTTCCAACCGGAACTCAGACTCACCTCCGGAGCCAACGGATTAGGTCTCGCATTGGGTTTCTAAAAACAACACTAAAAAATACACACTTATGAAAACAAACACTAAGGCTTTACTGCTAAGCCTGTTACTGCTCGTTATACTCGGTCACACGGGTTGTTCGCTTGACACCTTTAACCGCCCTAATGCGTTTAGTAGTTCTGCCTTGGTGGGGTATTGGGCAAGAACCTATACCAGTAACGGCGAGAGTTTTTCCGAAATGTGGAAATTCAACGCCGACAAGACCGGAGTCTATGCCAATTCAGACGAATCGGATCCCGCGTCCCTCTTTTCCTTCAACTGGTCGCTCAGCGGAGACGAACTGGTCATCTCCAACACCGGCGGAACGGTCAGGATGCAGATCACCAACCTCACTTCGGACGCATTGACGCTGGTTCTGAACAACCAGCGGTACAACTACACACGTTATGTCCCGGATGACAGCGGTTCGGGCGGAGGAGACAGCGGAGGAGGCAGCGGAAGCGGCGACAACACCTCCACCAACTATGCACCGTCCAGCATGACGAACTATAAGTTCTACAGCCATGCCTACTCTACCTCCTATACGCTCTATTTCACCTCCAACTACGGTGTGAACAGTTCTACCAGTTATATCAGCGGGCTGTCAGGGCAGTATAAGGTATCAAGTGTGTCCTACTCCAAGACCTCCAACAACAAAGCCACTATCACCGTCTCCTACTCCACCGGCAGTACCACCAAGACGGACAAACTGTACCTCACCTTCACTTCCTACGGCGGCGGAACGATGCAGTACGAGGACGACGTGATGACCTATAACTTCACCTGTCAATACGTAGGTTCAAGCAGTAGTGTCGAAGCGCCATCCAGCGTAGCCTACAAGAAATTCAGTCTCAGCAAATATACTTGGTATCAGTTCGGTTCCGCCAGCGGTTCCAGCGTAACGGTGACAAGTTCGAGTAATACTACCGCTGATAGAATTACTGCTACATATAACAAGACGGGCAGTACAACAGGTACACTAATTATCCGTCACACAATGGGTTCCGGTTCCTTATCTTCCACCAGCACGTATACCTATAAGTTGACCTTCGCGACCTCGTCTTCAGGTACTTATTACCGCACATCCGATAACAGGTTTGTGGAAGACTCCACAGGCAGTTTCACCTTGGAATAAAAATAGACTATGAAAAAGATTTATTTACTTGCATGTATAGTTACTGCCTTGTTCTGCTTCAACGCATGCGACAAGGAAGAAATGGTAGTGGTCACTATTCCCACTACCACGGTAACGCTATCCGGTAGCGGAGCCGAAGTCTCCGCGCAGTTGAAATACACGCCGTCGAACGCGAGCTATAACGGAATGCCCACTATTCAGCATTACGGAGCGTATGTATCGGCTACAGACCCGACCGTCAAGACCGACAGAACACGTTTTGTTGTCAGCAACAGCCAGAGCGGATTAAGCTCTTTCACGGTCACACTCTCGGGTCTGGCCCCCGATACGGAGTACTACATCCGCGCATTCATCAGCAACATATACGGCGAAATACTCGGCGACGTGGTGACCGTTACCACCTATAGCGGTGTGAAACTCACTACCGACCCGGCTACGGAAATAACAGCTAACAGCGCCAAGTTGTCCGGCTCGGTGACGGCAAAGGGAGAAGGGACGAATTTCAAGATCACACAGCGAGGGTTTGTACTCTCTACCACCAACTCGTCACCGACCTTGGAGAACAACACAAAACAAGTAACAACCGTCTTCAGCGGAACAGGCACATTCACCTATAACTGCACCGGCTTGACCAGCGGCACACGTTATTATTATCGCGCGTACGCGACTGTGAACGGCGAAACACTCTATGCCATGAGCCAGAGCTTCACCACCATTGCGGCGGACGACAAGGTTATCATGGAACTGGAGGAAGTTCGGAGCAACACTATTTACGCAACGAATGTGAATTTGAATGGTACGATTAATATCGGGAAAGACGCAATGGGCACATTTGATGAAATAGGCTTTGTATGGTCCACAGCCTCTACTCCGACGATAAACAACAGCAAGTACTATTGGTCAAGTACCAACACTCCGTTAGAGGATGTGTATGGTGCTTTTGACACATGGGTCGGCTCTAAACGGCTGGTTTGTATTGCATCTCCCCTTACTGCCGGCACGAAGTATTATTATCGGATGTATTACAAACAGAAAGGCAGCAGTTCGGTCGTCTATTCAGATACGAAGACATTTACCACAGCAGGCGATGCCGGCACGGACGGAGGTACGGTAACGATTGCGCAGTTCAAGAACATGCCGGACGATGTGAATACTTGGTACACTGTTTCTGGTGTTATCTATAGTATCTATAGTTCACAGTACGGCAATCTGTATTTGGCTGACGAAACGGGTCTGTTAGCGGTTTATGGCGTGACGGCTACCCGGCAGACCAACGGAGGAAACGACCAATCGTTTGCTTCTTTGGGATTGCATGCCGGTGATTACATCACCATTAAAGCACCGAAAATAACCTATAATGGTATTCCGGAAGCGAAAAACGGCTATCTGGTTAGCAAGAGTTCTACCGTTCCATCATTTACTACCTTTGCATTAGAGCCGACAACAACAAACAATTTTACGTTTAATACGGTAACAAGTGTCACAGCAAAGATATACAATTACGAGGGCGGGTATGAAGGTGACGACTGGCAGCAGACGGACATCTCTCTTGTGAATTCCGGCAATATGTCGCTATTCCTTAGATATTACTCCTATGGTACGATAGATGCTACACTGGGTATCGTCCCCGGAACGTTTAGTGTGAAAAATACCAGCAATTATTATATACCATGGGTCATGTGGCAATCCCGGGGATATTCTGCTAATACGAACACAGAGTCCGGGTGCACATTTTATAGATTGGGGGCTTTCAGTGACTACGCACCGTATTATATTAAAAGTGGCAACGTGACTATAGCTAAAGTGGGCACGAAGGCACGCATCACGTTTGACTTGACGTCCTATTATGGCTCTTCTATTACCGGTGACGTAACGGTAGACATCAAGAGCAATCTAACCACCTATTAAGATGAACAACCTATAAACGATTACCACTATGCAAAAGTTCTATATATTGATCATCGCCACCCTCTGCAGCGTGCTGAATGTCCTTGCAGCGAACGACCTGATCATCAAGACCAACTCCGAGAAGATCGAGGCGCTTATTCAGGAAATCAGCGCAACAGAGGTGCGCTACAAGAAAGCCGATAACCCCACCGGACCGACTTTCATCGTCAAGACCGCGGACATATCCACCATCGTCTATGCCAACGGCGAGGTGCAGGCACTCAACAGTGCCCCTGCCGCACCTGCCGCTACGCAACAGCAGTCGCAGGCGGCTCACGTCACTCCGCAAACACAACAGCAGGCCAAAAGTGAGGCAGTGGATTTCGACAACATTTTATCTGCCTACCAACAGCAGCAGAAAGAGCAAAAAGCCAAGAAAGAGGCACTGAAGAACAAATACGGATGGGAGAATTTTATCCTGGCGAACTACCAGTACGGTTTCAATTACCAGCACGCTGTAGGACTGACCTACGGACGCGTGAAACAGGTCGGTTGGTACGTCAGTTTCTCGCTGGGCTTAGGTTTTCATTACAACTATGACTACTTGGGAGCACAACACGACAGAAGTATCTATGACCCCGCCATGTCTTCATATGTCACCCCGTTCTACAGCGGTGCGAAATCGCGCAACCAGATCACAGCTACAGGAGGAACGATTGTTCGTCTGGGACCCTCGCCGGTATTCTTTTATGCCGGTATCGGCTATGCCTTCCACACCGTCACGGCCGAGACAACCGACCATAAATGGGTGTACCTGAGGAATTACACGGACAAATTCTTCTACCCCTCCGGGCACGGAATGAATTTCGATGCGGGAATACAGGCGAATATCAAGGGCTTCACCCTCTCTGCCGGCTATTCCCTGCTGACGAACTTTGACACCTACAGGTCCCAGGGATTCCTGCACGAGATCAAGTTCGGTGTCGGCGGCATGTGGAAAGACAAAAAGAAAAAAGAACCCTCTAAATAACTCATATAATGAAAAGGTATTACATTCTGGCTCTTGCCATCCTATGCAGCGTGCTGAACGTGCTCGCTGCCAACGACCTGATCATCAAAACCAACTCCGAGAAGATCGAGGCACTCATTCAGGAGGTGGGCGAGACAGAACTCCGTTACAAGAAAGCCGACAACCCTAACGGTCCCGTCTATGTGCTCAAGACCGCCGAAATCTCCACCATCGTCTATGCCAACGGCGAAGTGCAGGTCATGGAATCTGTTGCCGCCCCGCAGCCGCAGGCACAGCCACAAACCGTACAACCCTACTCGCAGCCCAAACCCGTGCAGTCTTACTCGCTGCCCGCAGCCGGTTCGACCTACACGTCTGTGTTCTTCCCTGAGAACAAGATGCGTAAGGAAGGCAAAATCTATTACTTGGGCAAAAAGCCCATGACACGCAACGAGATGCGGGAGTTCATGAGAACCAACTGCGACCAGGCGTACCAACAGTACCTCAGGAACCGCAGACTGGAGCGTGGCGGATGGGCGATGTTCGGTATAGGTGCCGGTCTCGCTATCGGAGGCGGAGTAATGAACTATCTTGTATGGAAGAACATGCGCTATAACACGAACCCGCAATACACCCAGGCGACCTACGATGCGTTGTCGGTAGCATCATTTGTCATCTCGGGCGTGGGTGGCGGACTCTTCGTTGCCAGTATTCCGATGATCTGCGTGGGAGCAGTCAGGAAGAATAATATCCACAAGACCTATAATATCTGGTGCGCAGAGGAAGACAAGGCGACGAGCTCGCTCTATGAGTTCAACCTCACCTCCGGCACCAACGGTCTCGGCATCGCCATGACTTTTTAACCCACCTTTTTACTAACCCTAACAAATCTATGTATTATGAAAACAAGTTCCAAAATTTGGGCAATAGGGCTGCTGATGGCAGCCATGCTCGTCTGTTTCACCTCCTGCAAGGAACGTAACACACCCTCAGGAGGCGGATTCTCCTATTCCGGCTATGCCCCTACCTTGGCGGGAATGAAAGGCAGATGGTTGGACATCGGCATAATGATGAAGTTCCGCTACAACGGCTCTTCATGGGATGTAGCCCCAAGCGACATAGCTACCTATTTGCAGAACAAAGACCTGCAGGTCTCTTCAGGTAGCATCAGCTACATGCGCGCGGATAATTACTCTGCGTTGCTGGAGTTCAATATCGTATATTCCTACAAAGCCGGCTCCTCGTCCTCTCGCACGACCGGGACTTTTAGGGGCAGCAGTATTATTCTGGACTTCAACTCCTCCACCGGCGGCACCTGGAACGGTCTTATCGGCAGCAGTGCCTACACCAACCGTAAATTCACCCTTTCGTATTAATAATAAACAATTACTCATATGAAAACATTCGCAGCAATCTTTTCAGGTGTAAAAAATGACGGAAAATGAGGTCATTTGTGCTATAATTTGCAGGAACGGAAAAATTATACTAATTTTGCAGTGCAAATAAAACAGCAAGGTATGAAAAGATTTCTGATTGTTGCACTGTGTGCGTTGTTTCTGATGCCTGTTCAGGCGGTTAATTATTGTGCGAGTACGTCGTGGGGCTACGGCGCAGGTGCGACGGGCGGCGGCAATGCGACGCCTACGTTGGTGAAAAGCGTGAGCGAGTTGAAGTCGGCGCTGAACAAAGGCAAGAACAAAGTGATCATCATCACCCAGGATCTGACCTTCACCTCCATGCTCTCCGTACAGGACGGCTCTAACGTGACGCTGATGGCACTCCCGGGTGTCACACTGACCAGCACCAAGCAGGATGCCACCTCTTCGGGTATCCTATATGTCAAACGATTCAGTAATCTTATTATCCGTAATATCACGTTCGTGGGTCCGGGCGCGTACGACTGCGACGGAAACGACCTGCTGTGTTTTGAGAATGTAACCAAAGCATGGGTGGACCACTGTGATTTCCAGGACGGTTGCGACGGCAATTTTGACAACAAAGGCGGCACGGACAACGTGACGGTGAGTTGGTGCCGTTTCCGGTACCTGAAAGCGCCGAAAGCGGGCGGCAGCGGCGGTGCGGACGACCACCGGTTCACGAACCTGCTCGGCTCATCGTCCTCCGACAAGCCTTCGGACGGGACATACAACATGACCTGGGCGTACTGCTGGTGGGACGAAGGATGCAAGGAACGTATGCTGCGCTGCCGCAACGCGGAGCTGCATTTCCTGAACTGCTACTGGAACAGCTCGGTAGCCAACTACTATGTAGGTCCGGAGAACGCGAAAGCGTATTTCGAGGGCTGTACGTTTGCAGGTAAAGCCAATTCGAGTTCCAAGATATTCAAGTCGTACGGTGGCACGAATGCCTGCAAGTTTGTCAACTGTGCCGGTAACCTGCCCTCCAACAGCGGAACGGTCAATGCGCCAAGTTACAGCTACGACCAGCTGAGTGCTGCGACGGCAAAGAGTTATGTTACGAACACTTCATGCGGTGCGGGTGCGACGCTGGTAGTGAACACGAGCGGTCAGACAGGCTCGTCCTGCGACAGCGGCAGTACTCCCGACCCCGACCCGACTCCGGACCCTGATCCCACGCCCGATCCTGATCCGACACCTGTTACATCGGATCTTACCTGGAACTTCTCGACGAGTGATTTCAACGGATTAGGCACTATTACCTCCACGACGACCGTCAAGGGTTTGACGATAGCCGCTTCTTCTGACAAAGCCGTTACGGTAGCCACAGGTGCCAAGACCATTGATGGTCATGCCTTCACCCATGTGCTCAAGACCGGCGGTACGGGATCGGCCGCAGCGCGCAGTCTGAGCTTTGCCGTAACAGGCGCTTGTACGATAGAGGTATATCTGATCAGCGCGAACACGACCTCCGAGCGCACGCTCAATATATATAGCGGTTCATACGGAGGAACTCCGCTGACGACGATGCCTGCTGCAACGACAGCCGCCAAGCAGAGTTACAGCTATACCGGCAGTGCAACAACCATCTACATGGGTAGCGCCAATAGCGGAATCAATTTCTACGCCATCAACGTGACCTATTCAGGCGGTGGCACACAGCCGACGGGTTATACGCTGAGTTACGACGAGAATGGCGGTAGCGGCACCATGGCGGATCAGGAGCAGACCGGCTCCGGCGTCACCGTAGCAGACAACACTTTCACCGCCCCGACGGGCTACAGTTTCAAGGAATGGAACACGAACGCGAAGGGTTCGGGCACCCGCTACACGGCAGGGCAGACCGTAACGCTGACGGACGACCTGACGCTCTACGCCGTTTGGCAGCCGCTGAGCTACACCGTCACACTCGATGCCACAGGCGGTACAGGCGGTACTGCATCCGTGACCGCCACCTTCGACGAGGCAATGCCGAACATCACCATACCGAGCCGTGATGGTTATATTTTCAAAGGCTATTTCGCAACACAGAACGGCTCCGGCAAGCAGTACTACGACGCGAACGGAAGCAGTACCAACAGTTGGGTCACAGCCTCCGATGCAACCATATATGCCGCGTGGGAGGAACAGAGCGGCGAGACACCAGTAACGGAAGGAGACCTGCATTTCTGGTTCTTCAACGCTGCCGATGCGGCTACGAACGGACTCACCAACGATACTACCGTATTCTCCAATATGGTGAACTCCGGCAGTGCGATGGCAGGCAGCATCACCATTGACGGTACGAGCTATTCCGTTACCCGCCGTACAGGTGACAATGCGAAGTTCGGCGAGTTCACCATCCCTGCCGGTCAGAAAGGTATCTTCTACGCTCTGGCTGTTTCGTCCGCCAAAGGTGACAGGCAGATCAACCTGATCTCCGGCAGCGAGAAGATCGAGTTCCCCGTAGCAGGCGGTGCAGACTCATACAAACGTCTGGAGAGCGAAGAACTGCCCGCCGGTACGTACAGTATCGAGCGCGAGGCTAACGGCAACGTACGGCTGGGTATCGTAGTGCTGAAGTTCATTGACAACTCCTCTACCGATGTGGAGAGCGTCACGGAGATACAACAGTCCTCCGCTGCTTCCGGCAAGATCATTCGCAACGGACAAGTACTGATTCTCCGCGACGGAAAAGTCTATAATATATTAGGTATGCGCGTAGAGTAAACGGCGTATGGATACAATAAATGGCGGCTCACAAGAGTCGCCATTTATTGTTTGTATCAGCCACGAATGGCTTATACGTAGCTTGGCTTAGTCGCAGAACTTGGCGCCGATGAACTCACGGTTCAGACGGGCGATGTTCGCCAGGCTGACAGATTTCGGGCACTCGGCAGCACAGGCACCGGTGTTGGTACAGTTACCGAAACCGAGTTCGTCCATCTTAGCCACCATGGCTTTGGCGCGCGCTTTCGCCTCGATCTTGCCTTGCGGCAGGAGAGCGAGTTGCGAAACCTTAGCCGCTACGAAGAGCATAGCCGAGCCATTCTTACAAGCCGCAGCACAAGCACCGCAACCGATACAGGAAGCCGCATCCATGGCTTCGTCAGCTACAGGCTTCGGAATAGGAATGGCGTTGGCATCGGGTACACCGCCGGTGTTGACGGAAACGAAACCGCCTGCCTGCATGATCTTGTCATACGCGCCACGGTCCACCATAAGGTCCTTGATGACCGGGAACGCACGGCTGCGCCACGGCTCTACGGTGATGGTCTCGCCGTCTTTGAACTTACGCATATGCAGCTGACAGGTGGTGATAGCGGAGTCGGGTCCGTGCGGGTGACCGTTGACGTACATCGAGCACATACCGCAGATACCCTCGCGGCAATCGTGATCATAAGTCACGGGGTCTTTGTGCTCTGCAATAAGCTGCTCGTTCAGGATATCAATCATCTCCAGGAACGATGCGCCTTGGAATACATGTTTCAGCTCGTAGGTCTCGAAATGTCCCTGAGCCTTGGGTCCGGCCTGACGCCATACCCGTACTTTAATATCAATATACTGATCCATGATTAGTTTTTGTAATTACGCGTTTTACGTTCCGTGAATTCGTAGTCCAAAGGCTCTTTGATGAGTTGCGGTTCTTGATCCTCACCCATGTATTTCCAGCAGCCTACGTAAGAGAACTTGTCGTCCTGACGGAGTGCCTCGCCTTCCGGTGTCTGGTATTCCTCGC
>DFEG01000024.1:36581-37323 GCA_002369075.1 Bacteroidales bacterium UBA3808
TCTGGTATTCCTCGCGGAAGTGACCGCCGCAAGACTCCTCACGATGGAGGGCATCGACAGCCATCAAACGGCCTATCTCAATGAAGTCCGCCAGACGGAGCGCTTTCTCCAACTCGTTGTTCAGGCTGTTAGCCTCACCCGGGATATAGACGTTGGTCCAGAACTCTTTCTTGATGGCGTCAATCTTCTTGATACCTTCCTTCAAGCCTTCTGCGGTACGTCCCATTCCGACGAAGTCCCACATCACGAGACCCAGCTCTTTGTGGATGCTGTCAACCGAACGCTTACCCTGAATAGCCATCAGTTTGTCAATCTTGTCCTGTACGGCTTTCTCCGCCTCCGCGAACTCCGGCAGGTCGGTACTCATACGCGGTACGCCGATCTGGTCTGCGAGGTAGTTCTGGATGGTATAAGGCAGTACGAAATAGCCGTCTGCAAGACCTTGCATCAATGCGGAAGCACCCAGACGGTTGGCTCCGTGGTCGGAGAAGTTCGCCTCGCCGATACAGAACAGACCCTTGACGCTGGTCTGCAGCTCGTAGTCCACCCAGATACCACCCATCGTATAGTGGATAGCCGGGAAAATCATCATCGGGTTCTCGTACGGGTTCTCGTCCACGATCTTCTCATACATCTGGAAGAGGTTTCCGTATTTCTGAGCTACAACATCTTTGCCCAGACGCTGGATAGCCTCGCTGAAGTCGAGGAACACAGCCAGACCGGTGTTGTTCACGCCGTAGCC
>DFEG01000024.1:37445-37570 GCA_002369075.1 Bacteroidales bacterium UBA3808
GGATAGCGGCGCTCCAAGTAGTAGTCGCGGTCCTCTTCTGGTATATCGCGTCCTTTGATCTTGCCTGCCTGCAGCAGTTTGGCGTCCTCCAGTTTCTTCGGCACCCAGATACGTCCGTCGTTACG
>DFEG01000024.1:37680-51154 GCA_002369075.1 Bacteroidales bacterium UBA3808
GGAATACAGGTCGGGTGGATCTGCGCGTAGCAGGGGTTAGCGAAATAAGCGCCGTGGCGATACATCTGCATAGCTGCCGAACCGTTGGAAGCCATGGCGTTGGTGGAGAGGAAGAAGGTGTTTCCGTAACCACCCGAACCTACTACTACCGCATGAGCGAAGAAACGCTCGATGCGGCCGGTTACGAGGTTACGGGCGATGATACCACGCGCACGCTTCTCGCCGTTCTCATCCGGAATGAGGACGATGTCCAGCATCTCGTAGCGAGTGTACATCTTCACTTTGCCTTTGCCGATCTGGCGGCTCAGTGCGCTGTATGCGCCAAGAAGCAGCTGCTGTCCGGTTTGACCTTTTGCGTAGAAGGTACGGGAAACCTGTGCGCCACCGAAAGAACGGTTGTCCAGCAGACCTCCGTACTCGCGTGCGAAAGGAACACCCTGCGCCACGCACTGGTCGATGATGTTATTGCTGACTTCCGCCAAACGATATACGTTCGCCTCGCGTGCGCGGTAGTCGCCACCCTTGATGGTGTCATAATAGAGACGATAGACGGAGTCACCATCGTTCTGGTAGTTCTTCGCCGCGTTGATACCACCCTGCGCAGCAATCGAGTGCGCACGACGGGGGCTGTCCTGAATACAGAAGTTCAGCACATTGAATCCCATCTCTGCGAGGGACGCAGCAGCCGACGCTCCGGCAAGACCGGTACCTACCACGATGACGTCCAGACGGCGTTTGTTAGCCGGGTTCACCAGTTTCTGGTGGTTCTTGTAATTGGTCCATTTCAACTCCAGCGGTCCCTCCGGGATCTTCGCATCCTTCGGAGTGATGACCGGAGTCGTTGCCTCTTTGACAGCCTCTGCGGCAGCAGCCTGAACCTGCTCGGTTACTTCTGCCGCCTTGTCCAGCACTTTCTCTGCCACGTCCAGAGCTGCCTCTGCTGCCTTCACTGCTACTTTTTTCGCAGCGTCTAATATTTCTTCTTTCTTTGCCATAAATAGGTAGAATTTATATATGTTTGCTATTTTCTACGTTAAGTACTCGTACTCTTATAACCGGATAACATGCATTCCGTCTATAGTATAAGTTTCTCCGTCCTGGCGTCGTATATACAGATGATTATCAATCATCAGCTTTTCCGCTTTCTTTATTGTCTGCGAGGGTTCCGTATGAATATCTGTGAGATTGCTTCCCGCGAATAGAGGTTCATACGTGACATCCCCATCCACTTGAATAAGTCGTGGATTTGTCTGGTCTCCATCGCTCCATCCGACAAAAGTGTATCCCTCATCCGCTACGGCGGTGATTGTCACCCACTCGTCACAGGCATACTTTCCTTCTCCTGTTGCCATGCCTCCTTCAGCAGTTGCTACACTTACTTGCGGGCGTTCCTTACGGAACTTATATCCCGCCCAACTGCTGTTAGCAGCATAGGCAAGCGAGTCCACCGAACAGCCGATCAGCACATTATACCGAGAATATAAACCGGTATAGTTATACTCAAACCATCTGTAAAAGCATTGCGCTTCAAGTTGCGGAGGAGTGACCGCATCGGAGATGATGGTACGCATGGAGTCGCAGTCATAAAATGCCATTTTTCCTACTTTCTCGCACGCTTCGGGCAGTCGTATCGTCTGCACATTGGGAAGGTGGTAGAAACCGCCCTCTTCAATCGTGCGGAGCGAGTCGGACAGCGTGACAGAATTAAGTCCCAGACACCCGGAGAAGGCATATTTGCCGACCGTTCGGGCTGTGTCCGGCAACACGAGGTCTGTCACACGTTGGCCGCCTACATATAAATAATTATTGTATAGCGGACTTGCTTCATCATGCTCGCAAGTGATGGCGGCATACGCAGCAAGATCCTCCACGTGTATCCGTATGCTGTCGGTACTGGAAAAACCGATTAGTCCTACATAACGGAGCGAACGGGGGATATGCAACTCCTTGATGCCTCTTAAAGCCTGCAGACCACCGGTCATGATGCTGTCCAGCATAGGCGGCAATTCCAGTTCGGTCAGACGCGGGCAGGCACGAAAGGCATACTCGCCGATTACACGAACGGATTGACCCATACGCACATAGTGGAGCGAATCCATTTCGTAGCACAGGTTAGAAGGGATATACAGCACCGAGTCGCCGATGAACATGCTGTCTATATGCGTGCTCCAGTTGCCGGTACTGCCATTATATCCCAATGCGGATGACATACTTCCACCCCTGCAATTCTTGGCGTTGAAACGTACAACCTTCAGTTTGCCGGCGTTAGCAAAGAGTCCGCTCGGCACAGATTGTACATCTTCGCCAAAAATGACTTCGCGCAAGTTTAACGGTTTGAGCCAGTAACTATTGACAGTGCATTTTACAGCATTGTAGTACATCTTGGTGAGGCTATGACAGCCTTCGAACGCCCGTTCGCCTATTTTGGTAATAGTCGTAGGGATAACCACCGATTCTACATCACTGTACCTCAGTGCCCATTCTCCGATTTCGGTAACGGTATATTGCACGCCGTTATGTGTTATTTGTTCGGGTATGACGACATGACCGGCATAAGCGGAAGTATTAAAATAGTCTTCCTGCGTGACAGTCGCTGTACGGGTAGAGTTATTGAGGTTATAAAAGATACCATTGATTTCCACGTCGTAGGCGAGAGCCAAGAGATTGGCACCCAGACAGAGAATAAATATCAATAGCCGTTTATTCATTGTATGTTACAGTTATGCGGCACAGAGCATCCCGATTCCCATGCCCAGATAATACAACGCTACAATCGTGAACGGCAGAATAACGATCGTTGCCATTACCGTGCTGATCACTTCTACACGTTTCTGCCATTTCAGGTTGTTCAGACCCATAGAGGTCATCGCCGAACCCACACCGTGATTGAGGTGCAGCCACAGCACTACAAACCACAGCAGATACAGCACGCAATAGATCTGTCCCCAAACAGGAGTAGTAAACAACTCTTTCACATAAGCTGCGCCGTTCTGCGGGTCAAACATACCGGTCTCTATTCCGGTCAGCTCGGCAAACTGCATCTTGAACCAGAAATTGTAGAGGTGCAGGCAGAGGAAACCGAGGATAATAAATCCGAGAACGAGCATGTTCTCCGACTCCCAAGTCACACCTTGTTTCTTCGCGCGGACCTCATAGCGGTCATTGCCACGCGCCGCGCGGTTCTGGATCGTCAGATACAGACCGTAGCAGAAATGAACCAGCACGAGGAAAGCAATTCCCAGCGATCCAATCACTGCGTACCAGTTAGCGCCAAGCAAACGGCAGATCGTGTTGTAAGCCTCCTCGCTGAACACCAGCGCAAGGTTCATACAACCGTGAAAAAGCAGGAACAGCACAAGTGCCGCTCCACTGAGGGCCATTACGAATTTACGGCCGACAGATGAATCTTTTAACCACATAAAGATTTAGTTTGATTAGATAAATATTTGAGTTAATTATGTATTTCCAACAAAATTGCATGCAAATTTACAACTTTTTTTGCATATTCCAAAATTTTTTTGTACTTTTGTGCCCGATTTGAGTAAAAAATCGTACATAGTACTGTTTGTTCTGTGTTTTGCATATGCTTTTTCGGCTTTTGCGCAGGTTTCTAACGCAGGTAGGTCGGTATTCTCGTTCATGAGTCTGCCGGCCTCGGCGCGGTTGAATGCTTTAGGCGGGTCGAACGTCAATCTGAGCGACGGAGACATCTCCATGGCGATGTGCAACCCTGCCCTGCTCCATGCCAAGTCGCACATGAACCTCCAGATGAACTTCTCCTATTATCTCCCGGGCACGATGTTCGGGTCGGTGTTGTACGGGCATAACTTCGGTCGCTCGGCAGTCGAGAAGCCTTATTCGGGAGACGGCGAGCCGGACAAGCCCAACTATTTTGCCGTCGGGCTCCACTACCTGGATTACGGACGGATGCAGGAGGCGTTAAGCAACGGTTCGCTGACGGGGCGCACCTTCGGCGCGCGCGATATATTGTTGGATATTATGTACGCGAGACAGTTGCACCCGTGCTGGAAAATCGGTGTGACCCTCAAGCCCGTTTATTCAATCTACGAGTCGTACACATCCTTCGCCCTCGGCGTGGATGTCGGAGCGCATTTCCAGACACCCGACTCGGCGTTCCAGATGGGTCTCGTGCTAGCGAACATAGGATGGCAGCTCAAGGGTTTCTATTCCGAGGAAGGCGGACGCAACCATGAAATGCTGCCTCTCAACCTGCAGCTCGGTCTCTCCTACCGCGTCAAGCACGCACCGTTGCGGTTCCACTTGCAGATACACAACATGCAGACTTGGGAGCTCAAATACGAATGGACGGGATTGGAAAAGAGCCCGACCACCGGAGACATAATCCCGCATGAGGTCAAGTGGTACGACACCATGTTCCGCCATACCATCTGGACTATTGAGATTGTGCCCAAGAGCGAGAAGTTCTACATAGCTTTCAGTTACAACCATCGCCGCAGAGCCGAGTTGAACCTCGTAGATCAGCGATCGTTGGCTGGTTTCGCATTAGGCGCCGGTGTACGGATCAAGCAGGCACACATTGATTTCGCCATCTCGCAGATGACCAAGTCCAATTTCTCCTACCAGCTCGGTTTGACGCTGGATATCAATTCGCTGTTAAAATGAAAAAATTGATTGTTGCCATAGACGGGTATTCGTCTTGCGGTAAATCCACGATAGCCAAAGCACTTGCCAAATACGCCGGTTACACGTATGTCGATACCGGTGCCATGTACCGCGCGATAGGTCTCTATACGTTGCGTCACGGTCTGACGGATGAAGCCGCTATCATCTCAGCCCTACCCGGCATACATGTGGGGTTCGTCATGGCGGACGGAGTCCAGCACGTGACCCTCAACGGTGAGGATGTAGAGCAGTTCATCCGGACATTGGAGGTAGGCAACTGCGCCAGCCGGGTATCCGCCATCAAAGAGGTGCGCGCTTACCTCGTTGCGCAGCAGCAGAAAATGGGCGAAGCCAAAGGGATCGTCATGGATGGAAGGGACATAGGCACCGTTGTGTTCCCGAACGCCGAACTCAAACTCTTCCTCACCGCCACACCGGAAGTGAGGGCACAGAGACGGTTTGATGAACTCGTTGAGAAAGGACTGAAACCCGACTACCAAGCTGTTTTAGCCGATGTCAACGACCGCGACTATCGTGACACGCACCGCGCCGAATCCCCGTTGAGACAGGCCGAAGACGCTATCGTCGTGGATAACAGCACACTCACCCGCGAACAGCAGATGGAGGTTATCATCAGACTCTTTGACGAGAAATGCAAATAACAATAGACGAGCACAGCGGTTTCTGTTTTGGTGTCACGCGCGCCATTACAGCGGCAGAGAGCGAACTGGAGAAAGGTCCGCTTTATTGTTTGGGCGATATTGTGCATAACGGTCAGGAGGTCGCACGGTTGGAACTCAAAGGTCTGCAGACCATCGATTACGATGACCTGCGGGCACTTCCCCCCCGTTCCCGCGTGCTTTTCCGTGCGCACGGAGAACCGCCCTCCACGTACTGGATCGCACAGCAGCGAGAGATTGAAATCGTTGATGCCACCTGCCCCGTCGTCAAGAAGCTGCAGGACCACATCCGTGCCTGCTATGAGGAGCATAAGAACGACTCCGCCCTTCCCCCGCAAATCGTCATCTACGGTCAGCCCGGGCATGCGGAGGTCATCGGTCTTCAGGGACAGACCAACAACACCGCTGTCGTCATCGAGTCACCGGCACAAACAGACCGCCTCGACTTTACACGCCCCATATACCTTTTCTCCCAGACCACCAAGAGCGTAGAGGGATTCAACAGCCTTGTAGAGGCAATCAAAGTCCGATATACCGAAATATCGAATTATCGAGATATCGGAATCCCCTTTGAATATTATGACACCATCTGCCGCAACGTAGCCAACCGAGTAGAGCGGCTGCAGGCATTCGCACGGGCACAGGATCTCGTTATTTTTGTCGGCGGTGCCAAGTCTTCCAACGCGCGCGTACTATATAAACATTGTGTTGAGGCAAACCCCAATACCATCTTTATCTCCTCCCCTGACGAGCTGCAATCAGCAATCAGTAATCAGCTATCGAAAATAACAAATCCCGACACAAAGGTCGGGATCTGTGGTGCTACCAGTACGCCTCAATGGCTGATGGAGCAGGTCAGCGAACGCTTGTCAGCTTTTTGATTTTCTCATTCAGTTTCTTCTCTTTGAGCAGTTGCTCAATGCTGATATGCATCCGGTAGTTCCAGAACTGCCGCGGGTTAGACGGTACGTTGATGCGGTCAGCGAACTGGTCCTTGATGCGTACATCGCCGTCGATAGCCAGCCAGTCCTGAAGCGGTAAGATCGTCCACATAGCCGGGGAATACATATGCTGGTTGATGATAAACTCGGCTATCTCCGGTGTCATCTCCTTCGGTGCATCGCCCCACCAACCCATTTGCTCGTTGTAGAAACGTTGCGTTACCTCGCGGTCCTCCTCCCACCAGGCGCGGAGCGGGTTCATGTCGTGCGTGCCGGTGGTGCAGACACTCTGGTACGGTGCGTCAGCCGGATGGGCGAACTTGACGGTCGGGTCTTTCGGCATACGCTGTATCTCCAGCGAGAGGATCTGCAGCTCGTGCATTACGTCGGGCACGCAAGCCGGTACCATTCCGAGGTCCTCGCCGCAACAGAGCATATGGGTAGCCCGCAGCAGCGTCGGCAGTTTCTTCATCGCCGACTCGCGCCAGAACTGCGTATGACGACGGTAGAAATAGTCGTTATAGATACGCATGAGCACCTCTTTCTGGTCTGAATAAAGTTCGTTGAACGAATGGCTCTGATAGATAGAGATACGCGGGTGCAACCATCCCGGACGGCGCTGATCCTCCACCATCAGTACCTCGCAGTGCAGGTAGATCAGTCCTTCGCATATATTCTTCGCCGCCTCAGCGCTCAGACCACTCGCTTTCAGTTGTTTCGGATCCGCCATCAGACGGTCGTACCACTCCTGCACTTTCACTTGGGTGTCAAACTCGGGACGGAAGAAATAGACATAGTTGTCGCGTGTCTGGAGCGCGTTCTTTTTCGCCCACTCGGTGTCATAGCCTAATACGTCGCCAAGGAAATTGGAGCGGATATAGGGTTTTGTCATTCGGTCCCAGTCGAGGCAGACGCCCTGTGCACAGAGGTCGTCGTAGGAGTACGGCAGCGCCGGTACAAAGTGTCCGCACAGACCCCACACATCGGTCTTGCGCATCTGCCAGATACGGAAGAAACCTAAAATATGATCTATCCGGTAGGCATCGAAATAGTCCTGCATCTTGCGGAACCGTTTCTGCCACCAGCCGTAGTTATCCTCCGCCATCTTGTCCCAGTTATAGGTCGGGAAGCCCCAGTTCTGACCGCTGATGGAGAAATCATCGGGCGGCGCGCCGGCGGAAGCATCCAGATTGAAGAGCTCCGGATAGACGGCTGCATCCACGCTGTCGGGACTGATACCAATAGGTATATCGCCCTTCATGGCAACACCTATTGAGTGGGCATAAGCCACTGCGTCCGCCAGTTGCCTGTCGGCGTGGAACTGCAGGAACTTATAGAAATCTTTGGGGTTCTTATCCCTCTTGCTCAGGAACGCGGCGTACGGCTCCAGCCACTCTTTGTTCTTCGCCTCGAACGCTTTGTACTCCTCGGATGAGAAGAGGGCATCTTTGTCCTGCTTGTACAGCGCCTTGAAGAACACCATCTTGGCATCATAGACATTCTGGTAGTCGGCGAACGAGAGGGCATTCAGTTCGGCTTTCTGCGCCTCGTATTTCTTCTTCTGCGCCGGTGTCAGGCGACCCATTTTTTCAATATTGATATATATCGGGTGGAGGGCAAAGACAGACACCGCGTTATACGGATAACTGTCGAGGTTGTTATGCCGCAAGGTGGTATCGTTGATCGGGAGTGTCTGGATCATCTGCTGCCCCGTAGCCGCAGCCCAGTCCGCCATTTTCTTGAGATCTTGGAACTCGCCGATACCGAATCCCTCGTCCGTACGGAGTGAGAATACCGGTACCGCCACGCCTGCTCCTTTCCAACGGGGCTGCGTGCGTCGGAAACCGCGGTCGTTCTGGCAGATCACAGCGCCTTTCTCTACGCCCCAGATTTGCCGGTTCTCACCCCATTCGGTGTCAGTTACCGCACCGCTCTTGAGGTCATACACGACATACTTGTATTCTATTATGTCTTGGTCTTTCACCTGAATATCCGCGCGCCATACCGGAAACTCCGCATCACTCATGATCAGTTTGTTGTCCGGTTCCCAGTTGCCTAAGGCCTCGCAATTACCGATGATTGCCACGCCCTGACTCGGTAGAATCTGTGGCAGGTCAATCGAGAAACGGATATTACCTTTCGCCGCTTTCGCTTTTGCCTGGTGCTGACGGCGGAAAAGCGATTTGAGGAACGCCGTGGTATAGAAACTGTCCTCGTACGTACTTGCCTGCCATGCGTCGCGGACGACAATCTGCCTTTCGATTTTCGACTTTTGACTTTCGGCTAAATCCAGCGTCCTCGGCTCGCCCGCCTCATAGATAAAGCCGCCGTCCTGCAGACGGATTGCGTACTTGTAGCGGATGCTGCCGGCAAAATCACTCACCGGCACGTTGGCGGACCAAAACTCTGTTCCTTGACAATTCAGCACCAACGGCTCTTTCTCCGTCCATCCCAAAATCGACTCTTGCGTCTCGATCACGCATAGACTCTGGCCGTACTCGGCGCGATAATGAATCTGAAAAGTAATGTTCATGGTATAATATATTAACGATTTGACGATATACTGACTATTTCGTTATTTCGGGCACAAAGTTACAACATTTTTTGCATATATGCAAGGGTTTTAGTCATTTTTTCGTAAAAAAGGCGATATAAGGCATGGCAACAAGGTGTTTATCACCCATAATAACACACCCGCCAAGGCGGCGTTCATGGAGCCGAAAACCACTATTGCCCAGGCTCCGCGGACTCCCATCTCCGCGATCGGAACGTTCGGCGTCACCGTCACCAGAAGGTAGTATACAAATAAATGGTGAATTGGTAATTGGTAATTGGTAATTGCTCCCAGCGCATACAGCACCAGCCCCAACTGCACGCACCAGCAAAGCAGCCGCACGAAGCTCTGTGCCGTGCTTTTGAGTAGCAGTTCCCTATTCACCTCGGCGTACTTGCCCAGCGCCTTTGGCATCAGTGCATATGCCACTGCCAGCACAGCCAGCACTACTGTCAACGAGTACAGATAACTGCCGCCGAGATAGTCAAATACTGCCGGAGAGAACGCCAGTCCCACTGCTCCTGCTACCACGATTGCAGCCGTCATTGTGGCACTTCCCACTGCGCCCATGCTCAACACCTTTGCCCATGTGGGAGACTCCTGTTCGCCCGCCATCAACATACCTCGCGCCGGATACTCCCCTAACCGCCAGGGCGTGACCACGCCTGCCAGTTTGCTGTAATAGACCTGCCGTTGCGCCTCCCTGAAAGACATTACTACGTCATCCGTACTCCGTAATCCGTAATTCCACAGGGTTCTCCATCTCCACGCCTCAAGTCCCATGTTTACGGGCATCAGTACGACTGCCACCAAGATGGCGCACCATTGCAACCGTCCCATCGTTCGGATCGACGCCCATAGTGCCGGATAGTCGTCATAGACGGCTACTTTCCATGCGAGCCATCCCAACGCTCCGACGGCTACGACCCATTCGATGATATGATACAGACGCTTTTTATCCATTCCGCCTGCAAAATTACAATTTTATTTGCATATGTGCAAATTTATTTGTACTTTTGTGCCATGAATCGTCCGTTGCACCTGTTCTTCTTTGCACTTTGTACATTGTTCCATTGTACAGCCTCTGCTTTCGGGCAGAGTATGGACGATATTATTCTTGATATTTACAATGCCGTGTCCGAATTTTCCGAGGCGGATTATGAACAGTTGCAGAGCGATCTCTATGCGCTCCACGAGAATCCTATTGACCTCAATCATACCTCCGATGAAGAACTCTCGCAACTCTATTTTCTCTCGCCGCACCAGATAGACGATCTTCTGGCGTACGCCGACCGCCATCCCTTTGTATCCGTGTATGAACTACGGCTTATACCGTCCCTTTCCGATTACGAGATACGCGACCTGCTGCCTTTTGTGACTATCCGTCCGCCTAAAGAGAACAAAACGGGTTATTTCGCCAAAGAGGTTTTCAGTCTTGCCAGACATGAAATTCTTACCCGCGTGGACGCCCGCAACATAGAAGGATTTGAGGGTACAGATCCGGTCTATGTCGCTACGCGCTACCGGTTTGATTTTAAGCGGCATGTCACTTTCGGCGCGCAACTCCGTCGTCCGGCAGGAGGCGTGGCGGGGGATTTGCAGTACGGAGCGTATATCCAGCTCCGCGACGTGGCACCGCATCTGCATACCGTAGTGGGCGGTAATTTTCAGGCGTCGTTTGGTCACGGGTTGGTACTCGCGCCTGTTTTTCATGCCGGCAAGTCAAGGTATGTATCTTCGGCTGGACAGCAGAATCAGGGCTTGCGGTACTACACTTCGGTTGACGGGCGCAGCCTGCACGGTGCAGGAGCTACCCTGCGGTGGGAATGGGGCAAACAAACACGGCTCGATGCCTCGGCACTCTACTCCCTGACCCGTGCCAACGACTCCGTCCGGCATCATCTCATAGGCGCTAACCTGACGCTCCGTCACAAGCACTTGGAGGTGCAGCTGACCGGTATAGAGAACCTTTATTCCGACTCGGTTCATCCGTACCGCGATGCAGCATATAACGCGCATTATTTCCGTGGCAGGAATCAGGCAGTCATAGGCGCCTCCGCACGGTACAACCATGGATGGTTCGATGCGTTTGCCGAACTGGCAACGGCACAGAACAGGGAGCGGTGGGGCTTCGGTGTTATTGCCGGAAGCCGTTTCTACCCCGCCTCAGGAGTCAGTCTCATCGCACTCTACCGCTACTATTCGCCTCATTTCGACAACTCCCTCGGGTATGCGTTCTCCGAGACCTCGCGGATAGGCGATGAGAACGGAGGGTATTTCGGTTTTGACATCTCGCGGCTTCGGCAGTGGCGGTTTACAGGTTACGGGGATATATTCTATTTCTCCGGTCCTAAATACGGGCTTCCGGCTGCACCTGCGTTGGGTTATGACGCGATGGTTGAAACACAGCATATCCGCCACTCTTGGCGGATCAGTCTTCGCCTCCGTGCCCGAAAGAAAGACACTTCCGTCTATTCCGCACGTCTGCAAGCAGACGTCACCCGCGGAGCTTGGTCTTTCCGCACCACCGCCGATGCCAATTATGTACAGACCTATGGTCTGAGTCTCGCCCAGGACATCTCTTACTCCCACCCTTTAGGAGAGGGGCGGGAGGTTGGCTTCCGTTTCCGTCTTCAGGGTTTCGATGCCCGCGAGTGGGACAACCGCATCTATCTTTACGAGCACGACGTACTCTACGCGTTCTCCATTCCGGCGACTTATGGTTTGGGCGGACGGGCGTACCTGTGTCTCCGCTGGCGGATCATACCTGCCCTCACGCTTTACTTCCGTGTCTCTGAGACCCTGTACGCCAAACAATGGGCACTCGCGCATAACCGTCCGGCCACCCGCACGGACATCCATCTCCTCCTCCGTGCCAAGCTCTGAGGCTGCGGTTTTGCCGCGTGTCATAATTTGACTCCGAGTTGCCTCTTACTTGCCCCTTACTTGCCCCTTACTTATGTGTTATTATGGGCCCCGCCAAAGCTAACCGACTCGCGTTCGGCAAGAAAAAAAATACGCTCTTCGTAGCGATTTTTGGGGTTTTTCTTGCATATGTCAAAAAAAAGCAGTATCTTTGCACGATTTTTGTGTGACAACAAGTTCTATATTAGATAACCGGTCGCAAACGGCGGCCAAAAAAGACTAAAAATTGATGAATGTAATTACCAAAGAGATTGCTCTCCCCGATGGACGAGTGATCAAACTGGAGACAGGCAAGCTGGCTAAACAAGCCGACGGCGCTGTGATGGCGACCCTCGGTAACACGATGATCCTCGCCACTGTCTGCTCCGCCAAAGATGCGGTGCCGGGTACCGATTTTATGCCCCTCACCGTTGAGTACAAAGAGAAATTTGCGTCCGCAGGACGCTTCCCGGGCGGTTTCACCCGCCGCGAAGGCAAAGCATCGGATTACGAGATCCTGATTGCGCGTCTGATTGACCGCGCCCTTCGTCCCCTCTTCCCTTCTAACTATCACGCAGAGACGTTTGTGAACGTAACGATGTATTCGGCTGACGGCATTGACATGCCGGAGTCCATCGCCGGTCTCGCAGCCGGTGCGGCTCTCGCTTGCTCCGATATCCCGTTCGAGGGTCCGGTGAGTGAGGTACGCGTAGCCCGCGTAGATGGCAAGATGGTTATCAACCCGACGTTCGAGCAGTGCGAGCACGCCGACCTCGAGCTGATGGTAGCAGCCACGTATGACAACATCATGATGGTTGAGGGTGAGATGAAGGAAGTGCCGGAGAGCGTTATGCTGGAGGCTATCAAGGCCGCGCACGAGGCTATCAAGCCACAGTGTCTGGCTATCGACGAGATGATGAAGGCGTACGGCAAGGAAACCAAGCGTGAGTACTGCCACGAGGTGAACGACGACGAGCTGAAGCAGGCTGTACACGACTATTCCTACGCCCGTGCTTATGCCCAGGCTACCGCTGCCGACACCGACAAGCACCACCGCGAGGCTATGTTCAGCCAGATCTGCGAGGACTTCAAGACCGAGAAAGCCGATTACATGGCAGCCCGCGCAGAGGCTCTCGGCGTAGATATCGACGAGATTGCGGCACTCGTGGACCGTTACTACCACGATGTAGAGAAAGAGGCTATGCGCCGCGCCGTACTCGATGAGGGTAAGCGTCTGGACGGCCGTAAGACGACCGAGATCCGTCCTATATGGTGTGAAGTAAGCCCGCTGCCCGGACCTCACGGTTCCTCTATCTTCACCCGTGGCGAAACCCAGTCGCTCTCGACCGTGACCCTCGGCACCAGCCGTGACGAGAAGATCGTGGACGAGGCACTGATCCAAGGTACCGACAAGTTCCTCCTCCACTATAACTTCCCGCCGTTCTCCACCGGCGAGGCAAAAGCACAGCGTGGTGTGGGCCGTCGCGAGGTCGGTCACGGTAATCTCGCTTGCCGTGCACTCAAGAACATGATCCCGGAGGATTTCCCTTATACCATTCGGGTAGTGAGTGATATTCTGGAGTCCAACGGTTCGTCCTCCATGGCTACCGTTTGCGCAGGTACGCTCGCCCTCATGGATGCCGGTGTGCCGATGAAGAAACCCGTATCCGGTATTGCAATGGGTCTGATCTCCGAGAACCAGGGTAAGAACTACGCCATCCTCTCCGATATTCTCGGTGACGAGGACCACC
>DFEG01000029.1 GCA_002369075.1 Bacteroidales bacterium UBA3808
ATACTCTTTGCCTCCGGCTTTATGCTGTGCCACGTAGTATTCGGAGTGGTAAATTATATGTAAAAAGAGGTATATATTAGAATGATAATACAGAAAAAGCGAACAAACTCTTGCATAATTAACAAAAAAAGAGTACCTTTGTAGCGGGTTTGACTTTCCAAATTGTAAAAAAATGTGATTTTTGGAAGTATCGCCCGCACTCGCGTACCGAAATACGATTATCAAGGTATCCAAATCATCGATTTGGCAGAGTGGCTGCTTGGAGAATAAATCCCATCTCAATCTTCGCGCTTCTTCCCCAAATCCTCTAAAAAATGCAACTTTTGGGGAAAAAGACATCCGTTTTCTTGCGTATTTCAAAAAAAATCACTACCTTTGCGCAAAATTTTAGAACTATGAAAAAACTTATTGGCAGAGAGCGGGAAATCAAAGAACTGGAAAGATGTCTTGTCAGCGAACAATCCGAGTTTGTCATCGTCTATGGTCGCCGCCGTGTGGGTAAAACATTCTTGGTAGATGAATTCTTCCACGGAAAGTATGATTTTTCCTATGTAGGAGGACATAAGTTGTCCGTTAAGAAGCAGTTGCGTAATTTTGCAAAAGCTATGAAACGTTATGCGCATTTACCAAAGCAACCTCAGTTCAAAGACTGGTCAGAAGCATTCGATACCCTTGTGGAGCATATTGAGTCCCTGCCAACCGAACAGAAAAAAGTAATCTTTATCGATGAAATGCCTTGGATTGACACACCACAATCTGATTTTGTCGAAGAGTTTGAGAATTTCTGGAATGGTTGGGCAGCACGCCGAAGGGACATTCTTCTTATAGCCAGTGGTAGTGCAACCAGTTGGATGATGGACAATCTGATAGAAAACCAAGGTGGACTGCACTGCCGTATCACCAGTAATATATACCTGCGTCCGTTTACCTTACAGGAAACCGAGCAATACCTGCGCGAACGCAAGTGTGCATGGGATAGATACCAAATCGTGCAGGCATATATGATTCTTGGCGGTGTGCCTTTCTATTGGAGTTTGTTGGACACCAAGCAAAGCCTTGTACAGAATGTCGATCGACTCTTCTTCCGGCGGAATGCGATTCTCAATATTGAGTTTGACGAACTATTTAATGCGCTCTTTACCAGTGCAGACCGGTATATACAGGTTGCACAGCTCCTTGCCAATCATAAAGAGGGCTTGACGCGCACTCAAATAGGAAAAAGTCTGAATATTGACGGGAAAACGCTGACTACAGTTATCAAGAACATGAACCGATGCGATTTTATCTTGAGATATAACCAGATGGGGAATACCGTTAAGGATGCTATTTATCGTCTTTCGGATTTCTATACCTTGTTCTATTTGCAATATGTGCATGGGAATAATTCTTTGGACGAACAATGGTGGAGCAAGCATTACATGTCGCACAGCGTAGAGTCATGGCAAGGGCGTACCTTTGAACTGGTGTGCATGTTGCATACCGATGCTATCAAACGCAAATTAGGTATCTCCGGCATTGGAACGGATATATCTTCGTGGAGATATACGGCGCCGAAAGAGTCAGAAGAAAAAGGCGCACAAATAGATATGCTTATCTCGCGCGATGACAGAGTAATTAATGTGTGCGAAATGAAATTTGCTGTAGGTAAGTATCAAATGACGGGCACCTATTCTGACTATTTGCGTGACAGAATAGAATTATTCAAAGCAAAAACAAAAACCAAATATTCGGTAATTCAAACGATGGTTACGACTTATGGAGTTGCAGAAGGAATCCACTCCGGCATTGTGCAACAAGAGGTTACCATGGACGATTTGTTTGAAGGATAAGAGAAACTCCGATAAATTAACAGATATAAAAGAGCGACTAGTATTACAATATAATATGAGATTCTTATGAAAAAAGTTGTTAAGGAATATAGAACTATTAGATTAGGAGAAACAGGAAATAGCGGAGAAACTATCGTAAAGGCCACAAATGAAGTAGATGCAGCAATCATACATAATAACGAACGATTACTTGAAATAGACATAAGTGATCGAATTGCCTATTGTATGGAAAATAACGAATGTTTGACCTT
Source organism: Bacteroidales bacterium UBA3808 (assembly GCA_002369075.1). GTDB lineage: Bacteria > Bacteroidota > Bacteroidia > Bacteroidales > Paludibacteraceae > Colicola. Next base: position 2,081 of record DFEG01000029.1, read on the forward strand.
CCAGACAGAAATATCTGGAAGCAATGGGAAGTTCGTATTTGATATGATGTTACCATCTGGATGTAGATTACTTGGTTGGTCCCACAAAACTGCTATAGAATTAAAGGCTCGTATGATGCCTGATACGATATATAAATGCGAGGAAACGTTAAAAAGATGGGAGATGGGGCATAAGACTGAGCCGCTTACATTCGTAATCATAAGTTATGAACATTTGAAAGGTCGTAAACTCAAGGACGGAGGAATACGAATACAACCCAATATTATCTATTATAACGTATCAGACTTTTTTACACATGCAGACAATATTATTGAAAATCGCGAGAAAATATTGACAGAGCAGGAGAAACGGAAAATTAAACGAACAAAGAAAGAGTATCTTAAACAATTACAAGACACAAAAGAAAGTTTGATAAAAAAGGCACGAAAGGCGTTTGATAATGGACGAGTATCTTTATTTCTAGGAGCTGGAGTATCAATAGATGCAGGACTCCCTCCATGGCAAGAATTACTAAAAGGTGTCTTTCAAAGTCAAAATGAAGTACCATATGCTTATGTGTCGGATACAAATATGGAAGCGATATTAGAAGCCTGTGATAATTCTAATATAGTCGCTGGGAGATATGCATATAACGGCTTTGCAGATGGAGATAAATATCGTAATAGGATTAAAAAAGTACTTTATAAAACTAAAAAATCTTCATCGGATTTAGTAAATGCCGTTTGTGAAGCGATTGTGGATGATTCTGGGCGGAAAATATCAAATGTTGTGACATATAATTATGACGACTTGATTGAAAATCGATTGGATGAGATGGGGTATAAAGAATATAATTCCGTTTATGGCAAGAATAGAGACACATCTAAGAGGCTTCAGATATATCATGTCCATGGGATGATACCCCAAAGGAAAACGATAGAATCAACTCCAATTTTAAGTGAAAAAGATTATCATGATTTATACCGCAATAATCATAACTGGGCAAATGTAGTGCAATTGTACTCAATGAATACGATGACATGTTATTTTATCGGTTTATCAATGATGGATCCAAATTTGCGAAGATTGTTAGATTTCTCATATTCGGATGAAGGACCATCAAAAGCCGATATCAATCAATGCCCCCATTTTGCTTTCATGCAGAGGAAAGCATTAAAAGGCGATAAGCGCGTAAAAGTAAATCAGGAACATTGGCATGTTCAGGAAAAGATGTTGCGCGAATTCGGAATCAATGTAATATGGTATAATGAGCATAGTGAACTTCCTGATTTGATACGAAAAATAATGATAATTAAAGAATAAGGAAACCGGTACTAAGATTTTTAAGTCCCTATTACTATGTCAATATTCGCATGTGAATAACAGATATTAAATATAGGGTATGGCTAAAATTACAATAGGAGATCAATCTGATTGAGGTGTACAACAGAGCAAATCTCTCCATTCGCAGATTTTGATTGGTACATGCGCAAACGCTATAAAATTGCGAAGCACGTCCAAAGAGAATTTCTAAACCAGATCAATAAACTTCGTACATATTGATGATATTGTTATTTTAGTATAGTATTGTCGGAAAATAATAGTAATTTTTTTATGGTCAATATAAATTTCATCTTATGTCTGATGTTGAAGAATTGAAGAGCATGCTAAAAGGCGAATGGAACAAGATACGCTTTGATTCAATATTGGCAAAATATGCTAATATGGTTCCGTGGCTGGTATTAGATTTACCTCCTCGTGTCCCGATGTTCCGTGGAAGGATTATGTCTGGCAATGACTTATTATATATGCATCGTTGCGAACTTAGTTATCCCCCTAAAGATTACGCTCCTATAGGTCGTGTATCTCATGAGCATCATCCTATGTTTTATGCATCTATCCTCCCCGGAGATAAAGGAGGAGGACAGCTTCCATGGTTAACGATTATAGAAGAATTGGAAATCTTTCAAGGAAATGAAGAACGTAAAGACATTACATTTGGAATATGGGAAAGTCATAGGCAACTTCGTCTTGCCGCTTTGCCTTTTTCTAATCAATACCAACACGGATTAGTTGATGAGATTGCAAATATACAGAAAGAATGGGAGTCAAAAGTTAAACCATTTATGACTCCAGAAGAAATAGAATTAGCTACATTCTTCTCTGATTTATTAGTTCAGTCTGGGTCTTCTAAATTATATCAATTTACAGCTGGATTCTTTGAATACTTTTTACACAATAGTGATGAAGGAAAATCGCTCGATGGTGTGATCTATCTCTCTGCTCCATCACAAGGCAAGGGATTAAATGTTTGTTTGAAACCAGAAGTGGCAGACTCATTGGAACTAAAGAATGCTTTTTACACTATTTTCTATAAAAAAGAAAAAGAAATAACTCGGATTATATATTTGGAGGCAGATATTTCTAGACAACCATGGAAATGGTATATTTCTCCGTATAATGGTGTTGACAAATTACCTCTTTTGCAGCAAAAACAATTCAAGAATGATAATATAACTTTTGGAAATGAAGTGTCCACATCTTGCTATAATCGAGGAAGAACCAAACTGATAAAAAATCATAGACAATAAGCAAAGAAAGTGCAGAGAATTTATATAGAAAAACGATGAAATAAATAGAAAAAATACTTAAATATTTGCATAATTCAAAAAAAAGCAGTACCTTTGCGCTCGCAAAGGTTTTTGCAAACCTCGCGCAAAGCGTTGCGCAATAAACATATTAAACAAATAAGCATTACTATTATTTCGCGCTAATCTAAAGCCCAGCAAACTTAACGGATATAAGTGCTCAGAAATAATACACGGCAGCATATCATATAGGTATGCCTACCAGTTCGTAATAGATGCTTACACCTTGTGTGAGTTTCTTAGAACTGGTGAAGGCTTCCGTGCTGGGCTGCCTTGATTGCGCGAAAGGAACTCGCACTTTTTATATTTTAACAACAAATAAATACTGGATTTATGAAAAAATTAATTTCTGTTTTTATTGCAATATTGACGTGTTGGTCAATTTATGCAGGAGATGGGAAATTTGATGGTTACAAAGGAATCATTATGTATCCATTGGAATATCCAAATACCGATAAAGAAGGTAACATAACATCTACAACTAGAGACAGATATACGATTGAAGAATACATCTGTGGTCGCATGACAAAGATGGGAATGCCATGTTATACAGAGGACAATCTATCAGAAGATTTTGATGAAGACTATTCTCAAAACCAAGCTGCATACTTATTTTTAGATTTGTCTCATACTGCTGGAAACGGAGATATGCTAAAAGTATCTATCAGTTTCTATAATTGCAACCATAAAAACGTATATACAGTTACAAAATCCGTTGCTTTGAACTCATCTGAATTTGCTACATTTAGAGGAAGATTAATAGCTGGAATAGATTTATGTATAGGCGATGTAAAGCGTGAATTAAAGAAATATGCTTTTGATGCATCAAAGTCCCCAAAGCCAAATTATCCTAAAGCAAACATCAGCAACAAAAGTTGTCGAGCTTACTTGGATTCTGTAAAAACAGATAATATAGAAGGCATTTATAAAGCGATTTCTTCTAAATATAAATTGTATATCATGAAAAATGAAGATTTTGGTTATGATGTATATTATCTTGGAGATAAGTATTTACTATGGCATGAAGGCGATATGAAAGGTAAATTAGAACCAACTGCTGTCGTTGATGTCTATAGTGGGTCGTGGCTTCCTCGTGTTAAATCAACACCTTGGGATGTGTTTGCTACATACAATGAAGGTTTCGTGACATTTACATTCGGAGAGAATAATGAGGAAAAATATGTGAAGTTATATCCTAATCTTAATCTTTCTAGAAAGCCAAATGACAAATCAACTCCGAAAGATCCAGATAAGTTGAAATTGGCAGGAACAGGTTCTGGATTCCTAATGGATAATCAAGGCATAATCGGAACTAATAACCATGTTATTTCTGATGCATCCGCAATCAAAGTAATATTTACTGATGGTGTGGAGCAAATTGAATATAATGCAAAAGTGCTCCTTTCTGATAAAGAAAACGACGTAGCACTATTGCAAATCACGGACACTTCTTACACGGGAATAAGTACACCATATGCGTTCAAAACTCAAGCCGATGTGGGGGAAGATGTATTTACTATTGGTTTTCCATTAACAAGTTCGATGGGGGAAAATTATAAAGTAACAAATGGCATTATTAGTGCAACAACAGGCATAGAAGACGATGTGCGAAACTACCAAATTACAGTTCCTATTCAACCCGGTAATAGTGGTGGAGCATTATTTAATAGTAAAGGATATGTAGTTGGTTTGACTACTGCTACTTTGAATGAAGCATATGTAAAAAGAAAAATAGAAAATGTAAACTATGCTGTCAAGATTTCATATCTTTTAAGTTTGTATCAAATGTTACCTAAGAGAGGAAGTTTGACAGAAAATCCAACGGAAATACCAGAGTTGTCAAATAAGGTTAAAACATATAAAGACTTTGTTTGCCTGATTAAAGTTTACAAATAGTAATATAACAAAGGCGCGACACTTAATTACAAGTGCCGCGTTATTTTTTCACTTTTATGAATGAATCATAACAACCGACCTTTCTTGTGCCATGTCTGATAGTGGCGGGAGAGTGGCTGATTGACCGCTACAATATAGCGAGGCGAACAACGCACTAAAATCTTAATTATCAGAAAACTTCTTTATTTCTTTTCCGCCGGCTTTATGCTGTGCCACGTAGTGTTCGGAGTAGTAAAATATATGTAAGAGGGATAGAAACTGCGTAAAAATCATAGAAAAAGCGTGCAAACTTTTGCAGTCTCCTCAAAAAAAATGAAAAAAGTTGCAAATGAGGTGATAGATTTTGCCTCTTTTTTGACTATATATAGAGGGGTATGGACGTAGTGTTCGGAGTAGTAAATTATATGTAAGGGGATAGATTTTGCACAAAATATAGGAAAAGCGTGCAATATCTGAGATGATTTTATAGGAAAAGCGTGTGATTTTGGTATAAAAATCATAGTATAAGCGTACATGTACTTGCATATCCCGCTAAAAAATTGTATCTTTGCAGCAAATTTGAAAAAGAACAGAATGAAAAGAACTGTTTTTTACATAGTATTACTTGCCCTCTACGCCTGTGCGATGCAGAGGCCAACCACAAGCGAGGAATTCGCAAAAGACGTACAGAAGGACCTTCCTTTCAAGGTAAGCGAACTGAAGGCAGTAAGCGGACACGACAACACCTATTCCTTCCACAGCGACGGATATATCGGTTTGCTGCCGGACTACGAGGTGGACAGCGAAGGAGCAAGTATGATTTACCAGACTACTTTCGCGCCAACCCACCACACACAGCCGTCCAACGTCATTTGGCGGAACATCGTCATCAACCGCAAGGCAAAGCGTGTCCTCTGTATCGACCGTCTCGTCAAGGACAACAGGACGTTCGGCTATGTCTATGTGCTGCAATCGGAGACGGCGCGGTACAGCGACTCCGGCACGTTCCATTGGGATGTGAGCAACCCCAAGCTGCTGCTCAACGTAAGCGACGCCATAGAAGGCATGAGCGAGTTCTCAGTAGTAACGCTGAACGCATTAACGAAATAAAAGACAGAAATATGAACACTGCAACAAAGAAAGGATTGATATTTACAATTATTGCATACATTAGTGTATGGCTGTTAGTCGGCGTGTTCCGGTTGAGTGGCAAGACGACAGATTCACCCGTAAGGGCATTAGTTACTTCAGCATGTATGTTCATGCCGCTTGTGGCTGCTGTCATTACCCAGATACTTCATCGCGAGCCAGTCTTGGGCGGCATCGGCATCAGTTGGAAAATCAACCGTTGGTGGTTTGTTGCTTGGATATTGCCCGTGGCTATGACGATAGGCATGATAGCAGTGTCATGTCTTATGCCCGGCACACACTTCATGAAAGAAAGCCCGCTACTCATGGATGTTTTGAACAAAGCCAATTCGGTCTTGCCGGAGGGTAAGCAGTTATCATATTCCGTCCTCCTGATTTCGCAGATTGCCAATGGTTTTATTGCCGGTATTACCATCAATGCTTTGTTTGCTTTCGGCGAAGAAGCAGGCTGGCGGGGATACTTGCTCCGGCAGTTCTCAGGGAAAAACTTTCTGCTGACTGCTGTTATTATCGGTGCGTTATGGGGATTATGGCATGCTCCGCTCATCCTGATGGGGCACAATTTTCCTGCCCATCCGGTGACGGGAGTGTTTATGATGATTGTTTTCTGTATCTGCCTTGCTCCTATTGCGCAGTTCATACGCGTCAAATCCGGTTCCGTCATTGCCGCCGCAATCTTCCACGGCTCTTTCAATGCGTTTGCAACATTCGTGCCTGTATTCATTGACGGCACCAACGATTTATTAACCTCTCCTGCCGGTTTGGCAGGTATTATAGCATGTCTGCTTGCACTCGCCTGCCTGCATCTGACCGACCGCTCAGTGTTATCATCGACACTTGAAAATATGCCGCAACCATGAACATCGAAGATTACAGAGACTACTGCCTCTCGCTGGGCGCAGATGTAGAGGAGAAACTGCCGTTTACGGCGTTCAGGTATGCGGCGGATGTGTTAGTGTTCTATGTCTGCGGACACATGTTCGCGTTTCTGGATATTGACCATTACGGCATCGTGACGCTCAAATGCCAGCCCGAGCGGATAGACGAACTGAAAGCGCAATACGACTGCATCGGCAAACCGTTCAATCTGCCGTCCAAATACTGGATAGGCGTGGACGCCAACGCCGCCGAAGAGGACTTGCTCAAAGACCTCACCCGCAACTCCTACGAGCTCGTCAAAGCCAAGTATACAAAGAAAAAACAAATCAATAGATGATGCAAAGAAACCCAAATAAAAAGCCCTCCAAGATCGCCCTCTGGTGGCAGAGACTGCGCCGCAAGGCGCAACAGGCGCGTACCTATACCCACGACCAATACGAGGAACTGCACCGTAAGCAGAAGAACTACGATGCGGACGCTTCCGAAGAGCAGGAAAACGCACAGCAGCCCGAGCGAATAACCATGCTGTCTGTCGTCCGTATTCTGCTTGCCGAATTCGGAGAGAAAGAGTACTGGCGCACGCTATGGCATCTTGTCTGGAGGCAAGGTTATGTCATCGCAGATTTCCTCAACGGCAAGCGCAGGAAATTCCTGCGCCCTTTCCAGTTGCTCATCGGCACTACCTTGTTGTTAGGTATCGCCCTTTATATCGTGCCGGCGGAAATAAAATCGGAAGTTTCGTATGAGGAATTCATGAGTCAGAAGTTAGCGGAAGTGAAATACACACAGGATACATCCCCTGAAGATATTGAAGTCATTAACAAAGTCGCGCATAAAGTGGCGCATTTTCTGGATGCATACGATGAATGGCTTGACAAACATATGGCAGCAGGTTTGCTCATCAAATCCATTATGAACATCTTCCTAACGTGGTTGCTTTTCCGCAAGTCTCCGCGCATCGGAAGCCCGTTTATTCATGACGGCAAAGAAAAAAAAGCCAACTACAATTTTCCGGAGATCCTGACTGCATGGCTTTTTATTCTTGCCCAGTTACAGATGCTCAATGTGGTGTGGGTGTTAGTAAGCGGATGGTTTGTACCATACATTAATTTCAGACCGTTCGCTTATTCCGGTTTACTTGTCAACATCATCGTCTTTATCGACTTCCAGCAGTTGTTCGGCCGCAAATGGTATAGCACCCTCTGGCGCACCTTGCTCTGCGTAATTTGGTAACAAACTGTCGTTCGATACCCTGAACACTTTGACAAAATGAATATTAATATACCATAAAACAACCTACAATATGAAAACCAAACTGAACAAAGTGCATCACATTGCCGTCATATGTTCCGACTACGAGCAGAGCAAACGCTTTTATACCGAAGTGCTTGGTATGACCATATTGGCAGAGCATTACCGTGAGGCGAGACAGTCATGGAAAGCCGATTTGTCGTTGAATGGTAGTTATGTCATTGAGTTGTTTTCCTTTCCTTCACCACCACCGCGTCCCTCATATCCGGAAGCGGCAGGCTTGCGGCACTTGGCATTTGAGGTGAATGATATAGAAGCTGCAGCGTGTGAACTGACGGAAAAAGGCATTGCGCATGAGTCCGTCCGCACGGACGAGTACACGAACAAGCGTTTCCTCTTTTTCTCCGATCCGGACGGTCTGCCTATCGAACTATATGAGATATAATAGAGATATCAAATAACGGTTAACCATGAACATCGAAGATTACAGAGATTACTGCCTCTCGCTGGGTCGCCCCGGACACCTTGCTCCGTGACCTCACACGCAACTCCTACGAGATTGTCAAAGCCAAATATATCAAGAAGAAATGACCGAATACGAAAAAATGCTTCATAACCTGCCGTATGACTATACGGACAAGGAGGTTCAGGCGAATATTCTGCGGGCGTATCATGCCATGCGGGACCTCAACCGGTGCGGTGCATGGGATATGGACGAACTGCACCGCTGCATCCACGCACTCATCCCCGATGCGCACCCTTCTGTGATCATATGCCCGCCTTTCCATTGCGACCACGGCAACCGCATCTCCATTGGCGAAGGTTCGTTGGTCAATTTCAACGGCGTGTTCCTGGACGGCGGCGGTATCACCATCGGCGCCCACACCCTCATCGGACCGAACTGCCAGCTGCTGACGCCGGACCATCCGCATGACTACTTGGCTCGCCGCCAAACTATCGAGACCGGCAAGCCGATCTGTATCGGCGATGACTGCTGGCTCGGCGGCGGAGTGATCGTCTGTCCGGGCGTGACTATCGGCAACCGCGTCATCGTCGGAGCCGGTTCGGTCGTCACCCACGACATCCCCGATGATGTAGTAGTCGCCGGCAACCCTGCACGAATAATCAAACATAACTAAATCATAAATAACTTTATGTACGACCAACTGAAACTGGACAACCAGCTCTGTTTCCGCCTCTACACGGCGGCACGGCTGACCATGCAAGCCTACTGGCCCTATTTCGAGCTGTTGGGTATCACCTATCCGCAATACCTCGTGCTGCTGGTGCTCTGGGAAAAAGACCAACAGCCGGTGAACGACATCGCCAAACGTCTGTATCTGGAGACCAATACCATGACCCCGCTGCTGCAACGGATGGAGAAAGCGGGTCTGGTGAAACGTGTCAAAGGCGAGAAAGACACGAGGCAGCGGATAGTCTGCCTGACGGACAAAGGCAAAGCCATGGAGGAACACGCCAAAGTTATCCCCGATTGCCTCAGTTCGCAGATCTGCGAGCGGGGCGTGGATGTCGCTAATGTATCCGACATAATACCGGTGTTGGACGAATTGATAGAAGGGTTGCATAAAAACGCAATAAAATAACGACCTATGACTAATACAATCTCTTTCGCACGGAGGAGCAAAACACTTTTAATCCTTTTAATGCTCCTCGCCGGCGTTATTTCCGGCATGGCATCCTGCAGGGAGCCGGAACCGATAGACACTTTGTTACTGCGCTTTGACCGCAAGCCGGGGCTGGGCACCGCCCGGGACTTTTTCGCTTACATGGACCGGGAGGAGTTCATGGACGAACCGGTTGTTTTCACCTCTGCCACTCCGCTGGACACCATGAAAGCGCTCGTCTGGTACTGGGCGGGCGAATGGTATTATGCCGAGCAGGACTACCCCCTGGCGGAAAAGAACCTGCTGCGTGCCTTGGAGCTCATGGAGTATGCAGACGAGAAGTCTATCTCGGACAACCTGGCGATGTTGGGGCTCACTTACATGCGGCAATCCAAATATGAAGAGGCGCTGCGGTATATGTACCGTTGCTACCGGTTGGACAGCGAGAGCGGAGACCCGGACCGCATCAGTTCGTCGCTGAACATGATTGCCGGAACCCTCCTCGCTGCAGGCAATCCCGAGGAGGCGGAAGGCTACATTCTTCGTGCTATCACATTCGCAAAATCTGCGAATACCCCTCCCTCGCGTTCGGCGGTCATCTACGGGATGGCAAGCGAGATTGAGAACCGGCTGGACCATAAAGAGCAGGCGCTGCTCTATGCTGACAGTGCTTGTATGGTGGAGGCGACCACCGGCAACCGGTACAAGATGGCGGTCCGCCAGACGCAGAAAGCCTCTATCCTCGTCAGCATGGGACGCTTCAGCGAGGCGGAGGTTATCTTAGCGCAGGAGGTGCCCTATTTCCGCGAGGCGGGAGACCAACTGTCACTCGCGATTGCCCTCAACAAACGCGGACAGGCGGCAAGCGGCATGGGACACCGCGACGAAGCGGTGGAGTACCTCAGCGAAGCGATCGACATCTGCCAGCGCATCGGTAATCCTTATAATGAGGCGTACGCGCAACGCGCGATATACGAGATCCTGTATAAATCCAACCCCGAGGCGGCGAGAGTACATCTGGAGCGTTACCATCAGCTCAAGGACTCCCTCTACTCGCACGCCACGGCAGAGCAGCTGGCGCGGTTCAACGCCGAGTTCGGGCGCGACGAACTGGAGAAAGAGAAAGAGCAACTGACCCGCCGCAACCACCGGCTGGTCGGAATCGGTATGATTGCCGGAGGAGCAATACTGATCTGTATTGTGGTAGCCATTGTATGGTTCCGCAAGCGTCAGAACAAAATCAACAAACTGATGAGCAGTATGATGACAGCGCTGAACGAGGCGCACAACTCTTCCGAACCGGTGCAAGAGCCTGCGCCGGCTGAAGAGCCCGAGGAGTACCTGACGAAGGAGGACAAGCAGTTCCTTCAGAAACTGATTTACACGGTGACGGAAATGATGAATCACCAGACAGTGACGGTGACCCAGATAGCGGACAAGATGTGCATGTCGCCAAAGACCCTCAACCGCAGGCTGCAATACCTCACCGGCGAAGGAGCCAAACGATATATCATGCGCATCCAGCTCGAGCAGGCACAGATCATGCTCCTCCGGAACCCGGACATGCCGGTCGTGGAGATAGGCAACCGATGCGGATTTGAGGACCACAGCTCCTTCACACGGAACTTCACCCAGAATGTCGGGATGTCTCCTTCCGACTTCCGTCTGTCCCGCGGGAAGGGGTAAATTTAGGTTTTTTCCCATAAAAATGCAACAAGATTTATAGCAAAATGATACTTTGTCCATTTTTGTAAAGCTTCTGTCTGCTTTTACAAAAACGGTTTCACTAAATTTCACTACCTTTGCACTCGATTAGTTTCGGGTGCATTTTTATGCTGCCCGCCGGGCATGAAGGAAAAGAAAAATAACAAACAATCGCAGGAATCTTCTTCTGTTTCGCAGCATCGACATGATGCGGCGAAAGATTATACAAGGGAGCTGATTGAGGAGATACTCTCTGCCGACGATGCCCCTAAATAAAATGAACGCACGCGCGTGCATACCCGATACTTTCAATCCCGACAGTCAACCGACGGTGAGCCGACAGTCAAAGCTAACGTATAAGCAACGGCAGACGCCCGCCACCCCCCAAAAATGGACAATAACACTTTATATAACTAACGTTATGAAAAAATTATTTACTTTACTATTTGCCCTCCTGACACTCTCCGTCAGCTCTTGGGCAACGCAAATCACGTGGAATCAGGCCGACGTACAAAGTGTCGGTATTTCTCAGTGGCATGGAAATGGCGAGCCAATGTCCACGACGATCAACGGCATTACAGTCACAGCCACCGCTCCCGGAAGTGAGGATTATAGTGGTTTCTATTATGACACTTATAGTGATGACCATTATTCCTATATCTCGCTTGATAATAGCGGTACGATGACTTTTGCTACTTCTTTGGGAGTGCTGTCAAGTATTGTAATCCACCTGGATGCAGAAAAAGGATCTGCATATGGATTTGGTGAAGGGTGGAGCGAAAATACTACATCACATACTTTATCATGGACAGGTAATGCCGCTTCTGTGGTTTTAGGTAACGATGGAGGACAATATGGAGCCTCTATTCACCACATTACGTCTATCGACTTTACCGTTGTTTCTGTGCCTGCTTCTACTTCTTGGGAGCAGGCAGACCTTGCAAGTATCAGTATCTCCCAGTATCATGGACAAGGCGAGCCAATGTCCCAGACGATTAATGGCATTACAGCCACAGCCACCGCTCTCGGAAGTGAAGATAATAGCGACTTCTATTATGATAGTAATGCCAATAATGGCAATATCTATCTTGAAGTTGACGGAACGTTCACATTCTCCTCTCCTTTTGGCAACTTGGCAAGCATTATCATTCACACCACCAATGAATATGGTATATATACAAATGGCTGGAGTTGGGACGAAACAGAACATACATTGTCATGGACAGGAAATGCTGCTTCTGTTGTTCTGGCTGCTTCTGTAAGCGATATAACATCCATTGACTTTACTTTTGTAACAGAAGAGCCGGATCCTGATGTACCGACCCATTTGGTTTCTACGGTTACATGGAATACAGATGACCTCGCAACGGTCAATGTCCCTACGAACGAATTTCGAACGATTAAAACAATCAGAGTAACGAATAGTTGCCCGGATCAGTACAACGATTATTGTTATTTCTTATATCAAGATGATCCCTATAACTACTGCGGTTTCTCCATGTATAATGGCGGGTCGCTCATTTTTACTCCTGAATCAGGTAGATTAACGAGCATTGTCATTAACTGGAATTATGAAGGTCTCGATCCGGATCTTGTGCCGGGATCTGGATGGAGCTTTACGAATAGCCAACTCACATGGACAAGTGATGATGAAGATGGTGCAGAGTCCGTAGTGTTGAAGTCGAATAGTTCTAAGAATCTCACTTCCGGACCGATTTATTCCATCGTGTTTACTCTTGCGGCAGATCCGGATGCTGAAGCGGATGTTAAGTGGGATCAATCAGAACTTGAATATGAACCTCTGTCCCTGTTAGCGTATGATGGAACGGGTTCGGGACTAAATCAGACGATTGATGGCATCACAGCCACTGCTACAGCTTCGGCGGACGGTGATTATTGTAATTTCCTCTATGATAGTCAAAATGACAAAGTTACTATGACCGTCAGCGGAAATGGAACACTTACTTTTGCTCCTGAAACGGGTAGATTGACGCGTATTGTTATCGCCGGTATAGTTGACTTGGACAATACGAATCTCCCGGATGAGTCCGGTTGGACTTCTACTGCCAACAAACTTATTTGGTCAGGTGACGCTTCTTTCTCTGTTGATTTAGCGAATGCATCCGTTGATCACATCACTTACGTTGCATTTACAATAGATGATTCCGATCCAAGCGACACAAGAGAGGTTCCTGAACTGAAATTCTTAAATGGAAGCGATGAACTGACAGAGGCAACCATCGTAAAAGATAAGTATGGTGAGTTGTTTAAACCGGGAACTTATTATTATCCAAGTACCGAATATTTTCTCTATGTGAATAATGGGGTCAAGTATTTTCAAGGTCAACCTTTTATAGATTGGGCTACTCCAACTGAAAAAGGTCTTACGATGACGTACTCCGTATCTAATAATGATGTTATTACCCTTACCAAAACATCAGGTAATAGTTTCGAATTTACTGTGAACGGTATTGGAGACGCAGTCGTTACTGCTCATACAGATGGAAATGAGGATTACAAACCTGCAAGTATAACGTTTACCATCCATGTGGTATTCGGTAAAGCCGCAACGAAAGAATGTGTACTGGCCTTTACCTCAGGTCCTAATGCCGGTCAATTAGTGCCGGAAGACTATAAATTTGAACTGGAAACCGGTCAAGAGATGCCATGGATGGAATTACGTGAGAAGAGCGACCCGACGGTCGGCTATGCTCCGAGTTTCTCTATCTGGGGTTCGCGTAAACATTATGTAGCCAGCATCCAGGCAGAGACGAAACTTCGCGCACTGACCGCAGGTGATGATGTCTTTAGAGTGCGGTATGCACGCTATCAAGATGGCGACATGAATGGAGAATACAAAGAAATCGAGATCCCTGTTCACATCAAGCCGACTGCAATTGCTTTGACTACTTCTGTGGACTTTACTTCTGACCCATCGACAAATAGCTCGATTGCTAACAATGCCGGGTATGATGCTGGTAGCCAAGAAGTACAGATTGGACAAGTAATATCTGACGCAATGGTTCAAGCAGCATTGGATTGCTATGCCTTCGGCCACCCAGGATGGAATGAAAACCTTCAAAACACCATTAGTTTCGAACTTCCGCAAGGAACGGGAAGTCTCAAAGTTAACGGTTCTGTACAAGAGGGCTGCGTACTCAAAGTACGGATTAGAAGCGAAGCGGATGCTCACAGTTTCACCCCTGCTCAGGTGGCTGCCGGAGAGGCGGTTGTTGAATACGATGTCCCCAATCAGACCGCTGTAGTAATCTACATAAGTAATGTAGGTGGTTCTAGTTCTGCTCCTAAACGTGCTCCGGCTGCGAAGAAAGATGCTCCGTTAGCGGCTCTGAGTGGTATTGATATGTCACCCGTCTATGCTATTACGTCAAAACCTGACCCCGACAATAGTAGCGTTTATTACAGCACGCATTACAACGAGACGCAGAAATATCGTCTCCCTGTTGGAACAGAGGCATACGTGGCTACTATCAGCGGAGATGACATGAATCTGACCAAAGTGGTTGATGGCGGACAAGTATTGCCGGCTAACACCGCACTCATCCTCAAATCGACTTCTGCATCAGTAACTCTCACTCCGACAGATGATGATGCTGTTGCTGTAAGCGCAGAAAACGCCCTGCGGGGAACAGATTCTGAAATGGCTGCTCCGGATAACTGCTACGTGCTCTCCGACAAATCGGCAGACGAGACCGTAACAGGTATAGGATTCTATCAGTTCACCAGCACGCTTGCTGCGCACAAGGCTTATCTCACCCTCGGTGGTGGATCCGGTGCTCCCCAACGCCTCCGCTTCGTATTCAACAAAGAGAATATCGCTACAGGCGTTGATCAGGTATCAAGTGACCAAGTACAAAGTACTAAGGTTCTGCGTGACGGTCAGTTGATCATCCTCCGTGGCAACAAGGAGTATAATGCACAGGGTCAGATAGTAAAATAATTAGACGCTTCTACCAACGACCAGTGATAACTCACTATAAATTACTTGCAAAAACCACTTGATACAAGTGGTAATAATTCCCAAACAACGTTAATCGGAAGCCGTCTCGCGTGAGCGAGGCGGTTTCTTCGATAAAAATGCTATAAAACTCACCACTCCTTCCGGCGGAAGAGACCTCCGAGAAGGGAAATCAGGATGTAGAAAGGATAGAGAACTTCTAATATCAGAGCCACGTACCACACGGTGCGTGGTTCTCTTTTTTTGACAAGCCCGTACTCGATAGGGAATTTGACGAGGAGGATGAGCGGGCAGAGGAGCTGGAGGAGGTTGGCAGCCGCTACGAGTGCGCCGCAGCGGAGGATGTCCGGATCGGTGTATTCAGGCGCCTTACCCGCCCAACGCATCCGCTGGCGGAAGAACGCCCGCCATGTAGGAGCAGGACGGACAACAGCCGTGTAGTCGGGTTCGTCAATGACGGAGATTTTCATCCCGCGCCTCTTCATAGCCTCCAGAAGAAACATATCATCGCCGCTCGGTATCTCGGGATGCAGGTCTTGCTCGCACGCTAACCACGCCTTACGGCGGACAATGAGGTTCGCGCCCGAACACATGACCGCGTGACCGCGTTTGGCGGTACGCATGGTCAGCTCCTGAATGGCGGAGTACTCGGCTATCTGTAATTTTTCCAATAAAGATGGCTTGTCGCTTTCGCTTTCCATCTTTAATGGCAAAATTACAAGATCGCTTCCAGGTCTGACCAAGACCGCTTTGCTGTAAGACCGCTTCGTTGTTAGACCGCCCTGCGGGCTGTTAGATGCCTCCGGCAGTACAACATCATCATCGTGGAGCCAGACGTATTCTGTCGTGGCGGCGTGGATGAGTTTGGAGAGGGCATGTTTCTTGCCCAAATTGTCATCATTGATACCCTTTCGGGGGGTAATATGAGAAACAGACCCATCTATGACGTCCGTAATGGTAACGATATGCGAACGTAAATGACCGCATATTGACTGCCATTGTTCCACAAATTGGGGGTAGCTTTTGGCGATGCATTGCAGTTCGTCAGAAGAGACAGAAAAATCTGCCGCCATCAGCGCCATCGCCATCCGGTGGTCATTGCGCACCTCATGCAGCCGCACCGCCTCTACGCGGTCGGACTCTTTGTACCGCAGGCGCTCCGTGCCCATGGCATTGAGCTCAATCGATAATTTTTCGCACGTAAGTGCCACTGCCGGATAGAGATCAGGAAAATCTGTGAAGTCAAGCTTTACAGATTTTCTATTTGACATTTGAGATTGGACATTTGAGATTTTTGCACCTTCGGGGGTGAAGGTCGTTTGGACACCGAAATGCTTGGCATAGATGTCGGCAACGATGCGGTCGCCCTGCAGGCTGTCGGGTCTCAATCCCTCCAACAGCAACTCGCCGCCATGAATTGCCACGTACTCATACCAAAAGGCGGCAGCACTCCAGTCGGGTTCCAGCAGCAAACCCCTCTCCGGCTCTCCCCTCAAGGGAGAGAGATAGGATTCCCTCATGCGGCGGCTCATCGTGATATAAGGGGACTCGTTCTCGGCAACGGGGATCTCCTCGCCATGAAGAATCCGCGCAGAGGTGGTCTGCGTAGTCGGTTTACCGTCCCGCTCCATCAGCCGCGGGTCACCGGTAAGGGTGATCGGTTCGCCCGGGTAACATTTCTCCAGATGGACCTGCAGGAACCTCAACGCAGTTCCGCAGTTCTTGAGATAAAGGGTTAGCGGCTCTCCTTTTTTATGCGCGCGCAGTAGAGTAAGCGCGTCGTGCAGCACAATCACATCGTCCGGCATATCACGAGAGACCCTCATGAGAGGGTCTCCGTGAATTGCCTGTAATAGGAGTATCCTATTCGCAATAGATTTTGATATAGGAAGTTTAACTTTCAACTATCAACTATCAATTATCAATTATCAATTAACATCGGGTAGCGGACTGTAGTCGCGGGAGTAGCGGAGGTGCTGCTCTGTGTAGCCTTCGGTGAAGTCAATCTTCACGTCCGTGATGTTGCCTTCGGCATCACGGACTGCAGTATAAACGGGGTTCACGAAACCTTTGTAAGGGGCGAGATTGAGTTTCTCGTACCGCGCCAGAATCTCCTTATGCAGTTCGGGATTGACCTTCACGGCGTAGCACTCCACCATCTCTTTGGCGGCAGCATAGTCGCCTTCGGACGTGATGCGCTGAATCTCCGCCAGCAGTTCTCCGTAGAGGCGGCGCAAACCCTCATAGTCGTTGATGCGGAGGTAGTGCTTGCCTTCGCGCTCCACGATCTCCACCTCTTTGTTCGCCGCATGCTCATAGACCCAGTTGGCGATAAGCTGGCGGTTGCGCATATGCGCTTCTTCGATGTCTTTGCCCGGCTCGATACGCACAAGCTGGGTCATCAGACCGTTCATCTGCTGCTGGTAATAGCCGGCTTTGTAGGCATCTGCGGAAGGTAGCAAGCCCAACTCCACCAGTTTCGGGTCGCCGAGGAAATAGAGCCCGAAGAGATCTGCGCGGGCTTCTTCTATCGTCGATGCGTGCTCTTTGAGGGCATCCTTGGTCACACCCGGCAGCAGTTTGCCGCTTCCGTGTCCGACGCACTCGTGGAGGTCCGTATGCAGGTCGCCGCAGAGGGCGCCGTATTGCTCATAGAGGGCGCGTATCTCGTCGTCGATCATGAACTCCTCGTTGAAGCCGTTGCCTTTCGCCGCCTCGTTGTAGGCGTGCATGAGGTTGTCGATGGTGACGGACTTGGAGCCGTACTCCTTGCGGATCCAGTTGGCGTTCGGCAGGTTGATGCCGATAGGCGTAGCGGGATAGCAGTCGCCGGCGAGGATAGCCGCGGTGATGACCTTGGCGGTGACGCCCTTCACTTCCTCTTTCTTGAACCGCGGGTCAGTGGTCGAGTGGTCCTCAAACCACTGGGCATTGGAGGAGATGAGTTGCGTGCGCTTGGTGGCTGCGAGGTCCTTGAAGTTGACCATGGACTCCCATGTGCCGGTGATACCGAGCGGGTCGGAATAGGTCTCGGTGAAGCCGTTGACGTAATCCACGCGGCTGTCAAGGTCACGCACCCACGCGATACAATATTCATTGAATGTCTTGAGGTCGCCTGTCTCGTTGAAGGCAATCATCTTCTCTATCGCCAGACGCTGTTTGTCGTTCTCGGCATACTTCAATGCCTCGCGGAGCCAGTAAACGACATGCTCCAGTGCCTCGCCGTACAGTCCGCCGACCTTATAGACGCGCTCTTCGATCTGTCCGTCGGCGTTCTTCACAAGCTGCGAGTTGAGACCAATCCAGAGGGGTTCGGGGCTGTTGTCCTTATGAGCGGCGTACCATGCTTCCGCCTCGGCTTGGGTGACGCCCTCGCCGTAGTAGTTGCCGGCGGAGTTGAGCACCAGATCCACGCCGTCCTGCACGGTCGTGCGCTTAGGCATAACTGCCGGATCGAACATGACGGGCAAAATCGCCG
The DNA here is from genome assembly GCA_002369075.1 of Bacteroidales bacterium UBA3808. GTDB lineage: Bacteria > Bacteroidota > Bacteroidia > Bacteroidales > Paludibacteraceae > Colicola. The sequence goes on from DFEG01000029.1 coordinate 20,649, forward strand.
GATCATAAGTCACACCTGCTTTCTCACAAGCAGCCACAAACCATTCTTGCGAAAACTCCGGCAGGAACTTGTCTTCGCTGTAATGGTGGTGAATACCGTTGCTGAACCACACGCGCTTGAGGTAGCGCTCAAAAGCATCCCACTCCGCCTTTTGACTTTCGACTTTTGACTTTTGACTATACAGCGCCTCCAAGGCTCTTCTGATACGGAGGTTGTAGCGTCCGTTCTGGTCAAAGAGGATGTCGCGTCCCCAGAGGGCAGCCTCACTCAGACAATAGACGAGCTGCTTCTGCTGCAGACTCAGCGAATCGAACTCCGGCACGTCGTAGCGGAGTATCTCAAGGTCATAAAACTTATCCACGTTGTATTGGAATTTTGGCGCCTCCTCTTTCGATCCGCAGCCACAGAGCAGGCTTCCGGACAGCAGGACGGCAATCAGTCGTGATACGTACTTCATATTATTATTATTTCTGTTTATTTGCAACCTGATAGGAACGATGAGACTCTATGCGTTGCGGTAAGCTTTCGGTGTTACTCCGACGCGCGCTTTGAAGAAGCGGTTGAAGAACGCCACGTTATCGAAACCGAGACTGAGGGCAATCTCCTTGACCTGGAGGTTAGTGATCTTGAGTTGCGACTTGGCGTCCGTAATAATCGCCTCTATAATGATGTCTCCGGCTGTTCTTTCTCCCACCGACTTGATCGTCGAGCAGAGGTGCGGCAGGGTCAGCCGCATCGCCTCGGCGTACTGGCTCACGTGGTGCCACTCGTGGTAGTGTTGCAGCACGAGCTGGCAGTAATCCTGATAGATCTCCGTCCGGCGGTCCAGCGGCTTAACCAGATACTCGTCCTGTTCACGGGCATACTTGGCATAACTGGTCTGGAGGAGATTGAAAATATGCACCATCTTCTCGCTGTCCAGCATGGACGGAGTGGCGTTGAGCGCCGCTATGATCGCCTCGTACATCTTGCACAGTACCTGGGCGTGGTTCTCACTCACGCTGGTCTTAGGCGAGTGTAACTGAAGCGAGGAAAGCGACATCCGGTTATTCACTGTGTGCTTCTCCAGAAACTTGCTGCCGAACACAATCCAGTACACCAGCGCGTCATCGGAGAACTCACGTATCAGCAAAAAACTACCCGGCTCAAGCAACAGAATATCGTTGGTCTTAAAGTCATATTCCGTCACATTGATCGTTGCGTGTGCCGTACCGCGCACCAGAAGAGCATACACGCCACACATGATTTTACAAGGGTAACGGCCGTATTCGTTCATCAGTTTGCCACTGGCATCACCGATCATGTAATCGCCGTACGGACAGTCCACTATGGGAATATTATTTTCCTTCATCTTAATAAAAGTATCAAAATATGGTGCAAAGATACTGCTTTTTTTTGAATTACGCAAATATTGGTACTCTTTTCTTATAAAAAAAGAAGAACCACTGTCGTGATTCTTCCGTTGACCTAATGCGTATTGTCACATCCGGCCTGTTAAGCCAGCTTGTTTACAAAGCGAGCCAGTTTCGATTTGAGGTTGGCAGCTTTGTTCACATGGATGATGTGACGTTTAGCCAGTTTGTCGAGCATCGAACTAACCTTCGGCAGAGCAGCAGCTGCTGCAGCCTTGTCGGTAGTCTTGCGCAGGTCGCGCACAGCGTTACGTGCGGTTTTAGCGTAGTAGTGATTGTGTGCTTTGCGCGCTGCCGTCTGGCGGATACGCTTCAAAGAGCTTTTGTGATTTGCCATCTTTGTTGTTTGTTGTTTGTATCCTTCGGAATTTGAGAGGATCATCCGAAGGAGATTGTTTTATAGGAAGGTCATTTATTCTTTTTTATTGGGTCCCCGGAGTAAACCGAAGCCGGAGGCTGTTTGCTCTGGGGAAAGCGTAGCGCAAGGCGAGTTTCCATTGAGCGGCTTTGCCGCAAATCGTAACGAACTTTAGCGCAAGCGAAGTAGTGCCAAGGGGAATCGAACCCCTATTGCAAGAATGAAAATCTTGAGTACTAACCGTTATACGATGGCACCGCGCGTTCGGCAACAAGTGTGCATTGTCCATACCGCTCCGCTAAATGGACGGGCAACTTGTGCCTCCGCTTTCCCCTCTGAATGCACTTCGTTGGCATTCATCGGGGGCCCCATTTTGGGGAAAAGCGGGTGCAAAGGTACTGCTTTTTTTTGAATTGACCAAATATTTTGGCATTTTTTTTACTTTGAGGTGCGTTTTTCTGTCCAAAACGCCAGATATTCCTGTTCGGGCTGCCCCGGAGTGGGTATCAATTCTGCTTTCTGTATCAATCCCAGAGCCTCCATATCCATGATAGTCGAATAGCCGGCGCGGGCGATGATCCGTTGCGCGCCAAGGAGCAGCGGCACTAGCTCCCGGTCTGTCATCGAGGGCACTACCGTTATATTCCCGCGCTTGATACGCGTGTTGGGGCGGTTCAGAAGTCCCTGCACCATAAGAACGCGTTGCCCGCCTCCCCGGTAACGAGCAAGGAGTTCCTTCTCCAGCATGGTACGCTGGGGTTCCAGACCGCTTAGGACGACTACGGTCTCGTAGGTCGTGACGGGAACCATCGTCCGGTATTCCGGTTTGTCAAACCGGCTCAGCGGACCGACATAAGACAACGTACAAAGGGACGATGTACGATGCACAAAGGATTTTGGGGGATGACTCAGTTCGCCGGCAAGGCTTTGTCTCAAGTCTTCATAATCGGGCACCCACACCTTATTAAAATGCGTGTATATGCGTGCGTGGAGGCGCGCGGCAAGGGGTTCCAGCCACCGCCATGGAGAGGGCAGGAAGATATGCAGCTGATGGGTGATATAAACCGTCTCCACTCCGTCGGCATAAAGACCGAAACGGTTGTCGGAGACGACAAGGTCAATCTTCTCTTCTCGCAGGAGTGCCCGGAGCATTGCGTGATCCTTCACCGCCCAGGCAATCAGTCCGGGCATTGCCTTGAGCATTGCCCACACCTGGCGGCGTGAGGATGAATAGCGCAACCTGAGCGGTGCCAGACAGGTGTATCTCAATTTCGGGAATTGCCGTCTGAGGAGAGTCAGACTCTCGCCGTCACCACCGAGGATGACCTCATGCCCTTCGTCCAGAAAGCGCTGGACAAGAGGCACACAGCGGCTGGCGTGACCAAGCCCCCAGTTAAGCGGTGCTACGAGGTATTTGCTCATTTATTCATTTACCATTTGGTCTTTTATGCACTGATGATCACCTCAAACCCTTTCTCAATGAGCGGGGCGGCAATACGCTCCATCTCTTCGCGGGGGATTTTCTCAAGGTGTTCCTCCGGAGTCTTGCGGTCGATGACGTAGATCATGATCTGTTTGGGATGCAGGCTCTCCACCGCCCGGTACCATTCCGCTAACTCCTCGGGGGTGGTGTTGTCTATCGGCTGCCCCTCATGCTCGCCGCGGAGGAAACAGGTCTGCAGCGTAAAATCGCCCTCGAACTGCGCAAGCAGATCTATCAGTCTTGTGACCGTCAGGTCTTTGTTCACCGGCAGGTCAATGCGACGCATCATGGTGTCGGTCGCCGCATCCAGCTTCAGGATCCGGTTATCGCACAGCCGTAGCGCTTGCACGACATCCGGGCGGTTCAGTTGGGTGGAATTGGAGAGCACCGACACTCTCGCGGACGGACAGTACCGGTCCCGCAACGCACAGGTGTCCTCGATGATACCTAAGAAATCGGGGTGCAGAGTCGGCTCGCCGTTGCCGGAGAAAGTGATTACATCAAGACAAGTACCATTGGAGCATGTACCATTTACTATTTCGCGCAGTTTGGTTTCCAGAGCTGCTTTTACTTCTTGGCGCGTGGGCAGTTTGGGGTGATCCACGGGTGTGTTCCATCCGCACTCGCAATAGACGCAGTTGAAAGTACACAGTTTATGGTTCAGCGGCATGATCTCCATACCCAGACTGGTGCCCAGACGCCGGCTGTGTATAGGCCCGTAGGCGATTGATGAAAACAACATATCAGATGGTTATAATTCGGTTGCCTAACTGTTTGCATATCTCGTTCCGGGCGGCGAGCAGATCGGGCTGTATCCGGAGCAGGTCAAACTGCCGCGCCACGTCTCCTTCTTCCTGCGCCTGTTTGAGGCCTCTCTCCAAGTCCTCGATCTGCATATTGACGATGGTCAGTTTGATCTCGAAGAGCAACTGCCGTACCAGTTCGCCGAGGTGTTGGTCACTGTCGGCTTTCACGAACCGGTATTTCTCGGCTATCATCTCCACCGCCACTTTGCAGACTGCAGGATCGGGGTGGAAAGAAAAGAACGGTTCCGCCTTGAATCCCTCGTCGTGGCAGTGCTGTTTGAACTCGTCTATGATCGTTTGATAGACCGGCAGAGGAGGGGTTATCTCGTCGCCCTCAAGGGTGTAGATGATTACCTCGCCGATACTCATCACCTCGCCGTCCACCTCTATCGGTTGCTCTCCGTAGCGCACTACGAGCTGCATCAGATTATAGTAATTCGCCTCCAGTCCGCTTTGGGGATGCTGTACCGCCGGCAAGGGGGGGGCGGAGGTTTTCTCTTCTCTTTGCGCATTAGCAGGAGCTGCCGGCACCACTTTCTCCTTACGCAATTTCGCCACCTCCATGGTCAGCACTTTCTCGGACATATGAAGCCGCTCGGCACAGTCCTTGATATATACCTGCCTCGTAATCAAGTCAGGAATGATGGCAATGGTAGCGGTTATGTCCTTAATCAGTTCGGCTCGTTTGAAAGGATCGTCACCCGCATCCTTGCTCAGCAGCGCCGACTTGAACCGGATAAAATCCGTCTGGTGCTCCTCTATATAGCGGATGAACTCCGTGGAGTCGTGGTGTTGCGCGTAGCTGTCCGGGTCCTCGCCGTCCGGCAGGAGCACGACTTTGACGTTGAACCCTGCCTCAAGGAACATGTCGATACCCCGCAGCGCCGCGTGAATGCCGGCGGCATCGCCGTCGTAGAGAACCGTTATGTTGGAGGTGAACCGCTTGATAAGCCATATCTGCGGTTTGGTCAGCGCCGTACCGCCGCTCGCCACCACGTTCTCGATTCCCGACTGGTGCATGGAGATGACGTCCATCTGTCCCTCCACGAGGTAACACATGTCTAACCGTGCTATGGACTGTTTGGCTTGGAAGAGTCCGTATAGTTCGTTGGTCTTGGAATAGATGATCGAGTCCGGCGAGTTGACATATTTGCCTACGTTCTCTTTCTTCTTGAGAATACGTCCGGCGAAGGCGACGGGCTTCCCGCTGACGGTGAAGATAGGGAACATCACCCGGTCGCGGAAACGGTCGTACAGCCGTCCGTCCTCGCTCTTGCCGCACACGCCGCAGCCGATTTTGGTATCCGCGTTATTGACGATGAACTCCTCCTTGAAGCCCTTTTGGATAAGGGTCTTGGCGAGCGGATTGCCTTTCTCGGGCGAGTAGCCCAGCTGGTACTTGCGGATGATGTCGTCCCTCAGTCCGCGTTCGCGGAAATAGGAGAGACCTATAGCCTGTCCTTCGGCCGTGTTCCAGAGCTGGTCCTGGAACCACTTGTTGGCAAAGTCGTTGATCACGAACATCGACTCGCGGTTATCCTGCCGCTGCTGCTCCTCCGCCGTCATCTCGCGTTCCGGCACTTCGATGTGGTATTTCCTGCCGAGTTGCTTGAGGGCGTCCACATAGCTGCACTGCTCGATCTCCATGATGAAGCCTACGGCATTGCCGCTCACACCGCAGCCGAAGCACTTATAGATTCCTTTGGAGGGGCTGACGGTGAAGGAGCCCGTCTTCTCGTTATGGAAGGGACAGAGCCCGATGAGGTTCGCCCCGCGCTTACGGAGCGTCACATAGTCGGCGACGACCTCTTCGATCTTCGCCGCCGCATGGATTCTGTCAATTACTTCTCTTGGAATCATCCTATAACCTTTCGCCTTTCGCCTTTAATCCGCGTACCAGAGGTACATACCTATCTTGATGCTCCACTGGTCAAACCGTCCGCGGGTGTGCACGCCGTTGGCGAAGTCCGCTAACTTGTAGGGGTTGATCAGACCGAAGTCGTAACCGCCGCGCAGGAAATACCGCTTGTACTGGAACCCCGCACCGACGCCCCAGGTCACGTTCAGACGCTTGAAACCGTTTTCCCCGCCAACATTGTAGGAATTCGTCCGTTCGCCGCGGGTGGTGATGATCTCGCCGGTAGGCAGCCCTATATTGTCCAGAGCCTCGTCACGTGTGTCCTTGCGCCAGTTCAGCGTCAGACCGCACTGGATCGTCGGACCCGTATAGAGAATGAGGTAGGTCTCTTTGGCTACCTCGAACTTGTACTGCCAGTCCACGAACACCTCCAACTCGTTGTAGGTAATCAGCTGGCGGTCCTGGGGATAGGTGTTATACGCGTTGCGTCTGTCCCAACCGCCGTTATGTACGCCGAAGGTGTAGTTGATACCCATCGAGCTGCCGAAACCGGCAACATAACTGGCATCGTAAATCAAGCCCACCTTAAACCCGTTAAAATGGATATGGTGGCTCAGGCTGTCCGGCGAGTTGCTGTCATTCACACGCAGCGTAGGCTGCGCCCAGCCGAGCTGGATTCCCAGTCCCTGGTTAGGCAGATCCACTGCCCACAGGCTTGCTGTCAGGCATACTGCCATCATTGTTACAAATACTTTCTTCATATATCTTTCATTTTTCATCTTTCACTTTCCTGAATACGTCTTGCGGGTTCTTCGGCCGCACCTCGTCCGCCCAAAAGAAGTTCTCCAGCCGGTCTCCGCCGGCGGGTATCTGGTCCATGGGATAGAGCACGCCGGTCGTCTCCTTGGTCATACGCATATGGTGGATCTTGCGCTCCTCCACGTACATGCGGATAAAACTGCTGGCGGTGGTGTTCATGCCCACAAACGAGCCGTCGTCCTCTTTGGCGTAATAGACCGTCAGGGCATTGCCGTCCGTGTCTATGTGGGTCACCTCGCCTTCCTGCAGATACGCCGTGACCACCTTGCCGGACATCTGGTTATAGTATTCCAGCGTGTCGTACATCACGCACAGCGCGTTGCCGTTGCCTATTGCGTGGTCGATGGTTCCGTTGACGATGAACGCCACGATACTGTCCGCCGACAGCTGCTGGTTCTCCGACCAGCTGACCGGATCCCGGTAGAGGTGCATCGTGGAGTCCGAAGCCAGATAGACCAGCGAGTCGCAGGTCATCTGCATGTCGTCCCGGAAGACCCGCACGCCGTAATACGCACGCACCCGCCGGTAGGTGCTGTCCCGGAGTGCGCTGTCCGGATAGTTCAGTTCCTCCGTGAAGAGCGTGTCCGCATGGATATACGCCAGATGTGCGGTGTCCGACCAGTCGGTCATCAGCGCGCTGTCGGTCGCGTAACCGCGGCTGTGGTCCTCGTACATCTGTCCGTACTCGCCGGTCAGCGTGGCGTGTTGAACCGTATCGCTCATCACCATACGCCCGAGCACTTTGCCGAAACCGATCCTTTTGTCGTAATAAATCGTGTCGCCGGTCATCATCTTGCCGTCCGTGTGATGCACCACCGAGCGGTTGAGCAGCATAGACTGCTCGCTCGACGTGTTGTACCACCCGAGGGAGGTGTGTATGTCCGTCTCTTTCTCGTATATTATCTCCGTCGGGCTGACGAGATCCGCCACTTTGGTCTCCGTGTTATAGAGGAGCGTGTCGCTCGTGAGCACGAAATTCGGGTTGGTCAGTTTCACCTCCTTGCTGAAGACCGCCTGTTTGGTGTTCGGGCGGTAGTTGCCCCGCACGGAGACCAGCGTGTTGAGCGAGTCGCGCACCGTGCCCCCGTGGAAATAATAGGCGACGCCTGCCGCGCGGTCGTAGTTCAGGCTGTCGGTCGTCAGGATCGTCGGGTTCTCGTCCGCCCGCCCGTGTACCAGCCGCACGTTTTGCCGCATACGCGCCAGCTTGGCGTTCCCGTCGTAAAACAGCTTGTCGCCGAAACCCTGCAGCGTGTCGCCCTGCTCGAACCGCACATGTCCGAATGCGTCCAGCGAGTTGGTCGTCTCGTAGAAATACGCCGAGTCGCAGTACATCATCGCCTCCTCGTGACGGAACACCACGTTTCCCCGCAGTATCTGGGCGTCGGCTATCCGCTCCTGGTCAAAACTCAGGTTCTCCGCCCGCTCCAGATAGACCATGTCCTGCGAGTTGGAGTAAGGAATAAGGACAAAGGACACAAGACCGAATACGATCGGCCGGATCATTCTTGTCTTTATTCTTTGAGCGAGCATAGCGAGCGGTCTTTATTCTTTCAGCCCGGAGGGCGGTCTATTCATGCACCCATCCCGGGTACTGGAAATCGCACCCCTGCCACTCCGGACTGATCTGCACGTACGTGGCTTTCTGTTTCTTGAGAATCCAGTCATGGAGATGCTCGGCGCTCAGCTTGGCTTCCAGCATCGCCTTCACGGTCTGGAAATCATCGGTCAGGTTGGCGCGGTGTACATCCGTTTTCTTCGCCACCCGCACGATGGCGCACACCTCGCGGTTCTTCGTCTGGTCCATCATCACGAACGGCTGCGATATATCGCCCTCGTTGAGGGTGTATATCTGTTTGGCTATCTCGGGCGCAAGGTCCTGGTACTCGAACCGGCTGCTGCCCGTATTGGGGTTGATCATCAGACCGGCGTTCATCGCCGTGTTCTTGTCCTGCGAGTAGCGGATGACCGCCTGCTCGAACTGCAGGCTGTCTTTCTCTATCTCCTGACGGATGCTGTCCAGCCGCTCGATGGCGCGTATCTTGTCCGTGGCACTGATACGCGGACGGATGAGGATATGACGGCAGTTGATGCGGTCGCCTTTCTTCTCTATCAGCTGGATAATATGGAATCCGTACTCGGTCTGGACTATTCGGGACACGCGCTTGGGGTCATTGAGGTTGAACGCCACGTCGGCGAACTCGCTCACTAACTGTCCCTTGCCCACGAAACCCAACTCACCGCCCCGCTTGGCGCTCTCCGTGTCCTCCGAGTACAGACGCGCCAGCATGCCGAAATCGGCTGTCCCGTTCTGCACACGCTCCGTGAACTCGCGCAGACGGCTCTTCACGCGCTCCGTCTCTTCCGCCGGAACGGGAGGCTCGAAACTGAGGATCTGTACCTCCACCTGCGCCGGCATCATCGGGATCGAGTCCATGGGCAGCGAGTTGTAGTACCGCCGGATCTCCGCCGGAGTGGGTTTGATGTCCGAGGTCAGCTTCTGCTGCATCTGCTGGATGATCATCTGGTTGCGGACGGTCGTCATCATCTCCTCGCGGATCTCGCTGCTCGTCTTGCGGAAATACTCCTCCATCTTCTCTTTCGAGCCGATCTGGTTGATGTAGTAGTTGAGACGCATGTCCACCTGGTGGCTCACGGTCGATTCGTTCGCCTCCACCGAGTCCAGCTCCGCCTGGTGCAGAAACAGTTTCTGTACCGCCAGCTGCTCGGGAATGACGCAATACGGGTCGCCGGCTATCTGCTGGCCTTCATACTGGGCGCGAAGCCGCTCTTCCTCCACCTCGCTGCGCAGGATAGCCTCGTCGCCTACCACCCAGATCACCTCGTCTATCACGCCCTGCGCCTGCATCCCTAAGCTCACGGCCAACAATAAATATATAATTTGTCTCTTCATAATCAGTCTTTTATCTTTGAGCAGCCATCGGCTGCGGTCTTTCTACTTTGAGCGTAGCGGTCTATTTATAAAACTTGATCGTTCCGTCCTGGATGGCTTCGTTGTAGAGCCGCTCGCGCTCTTTCTGGAGGAACTCCACCTGACGCTGGTTCAGGACGATCTTCTCTATCTGCGGGCGGGCATAATCCATCGGCATCCGCTCTCCCTTCAGATGTTTGTCCACCACCTGCAGGATATACGTCCTCAGGCTGTCGGAGGTCTCTATCTGGTTCTGGCTCTTGAGCCGGTTCTCTATCTCCGTACGGTCCAGAGGAATCAGGTTCAGCAGCTCCGTCGTGGTCCGCCATTGGTCATCGAACAGCTCGTAACTCTTCGCGTTCTGGTACGCATATTTCTCAATGGCGTCCATCTCCTGTCGGGCGAGCCATCCGCGCAGCTTGTCTATCTTGCGAGCGTCGGAGGGCACCACTACCAACATGCCTTTCACGATACTCTCGTCCAGCACAAAGCGGTCCGGCATATGCCGGTACATCTGCTCCACGGTGGAGTCCGCCACGCCCTTCGGCATACGCCTCTCCACCAGGTACTCCTCGTAGGCATGCGTGTAGAGCGTCCGGCGGTAGTCTTCCACCAAGCGTTCTATCGCGCTGTTGGTGCGTGACTTGGCATTCTCGTACAACAAGATGTCCTTCGCCCACTGGCTGGTGTACTGCTGCTCCACACGGGTGCTGTCCTCGGGACTGAGACCCAAGGTCAGCGAGTCGAGCGTCGAGCGGTAGAGGTAATGACCCTTCAGCTCCACCGCCGCACCGGCTTGCTGCTTCTTCTCCAATGCCGTACATCCGCAGAGCAAAAACCCTGCCATGATGACACATATGAATATCTGTCTTTTATTTTTCATCTTTCACCTTTCATCTTTCCTCTTTCATTTTTCATTTTTCATCTTTCATCTTACCTTTCATCTTTCCTCTTTCATTTTTCAGCCCGCAAAGATACACTTTTTTTTCGACATATGCAAGCGCACATGCGTTTTTATGTGTTTTTTAGAAAAAAAATGACGATTGTTCTTGCGTATATCATTTTTGTTGTATCTTTTAGTGGACACAAAGGACTAACAACGCAGCCTCGATCCAATATCGGGGTTTTATTGGACCAAAATCGACCCGTTGTCGGTCTTTTGTAAGACTTCGAGTGGGTGATTAGTGGGTGATTAGTGGGTCGTTAGTGGGTTGCTAAGCTGACGTCACCGTAACGAGAAAGGGAGGAAAAGGACTTGCTGCATCCGCCAAGTTTGGCGGATCTATGATTTCTTCAAATCCGATGCAAAGATAATACTTTTTTTCCAATTATCCAAATTTTTTACCTCAAAATACTCTTTCTTTGTCAAAAAAACGTGTGCGCGCTTGCATATATCAGAAAAAAGTAGTAAATTTGCAGCCCGAAATTGAACGAATCGTAAATGACCAAATCCTAAATGGCTTTATGTTTATCATCGGCATTGCGGGCGGTACCGGCTCGGGTAAAACAACGGTAGTCAAGAAACTGATCGAGCGCCTTCCCAAAGGCGAAGTGGTGGTCATCCCCCAAGACTCGTATTACAAAGACAGCAGCCACGTACCCGTCGAGGAGAGGCAGAACATCAATTTTGACCACCCCGACGCATTCGACTGGC
>DFEG01000046.1 GCA_002369075.1 Bacteroidales bacterium UBA3808
AGATGCCGGGACAATGGAAAAAGAGACAGAACGGAAAAAGAGACAGCGATGGAGGAATATAGACCGGCATGAGATGCCAGGACAACGGAAAAAAGAGGCAGAACGGAAAAAGAGACAGCGATGGAGCATGAACAATGGCAATGGCAGGAACCAGGGAAACCATGGAAGGGCGTGGGTATATACCATGTGACGCTCACAGTCCCTTCCCGGATGCCCTTGTTGGGGAAGCTTGTAATACAAGGGAATGATCCTGATAAGGCAGAAATCATACGGACGGAATTGGGAGAAGCTTTAGTGAGGATGTTGTTAAATCATCCAAAGTTTTACCCGGAGGTACGCATCTTGCAGTTCTGCTTAATGCCAGACCATTTGCACGCAATCATGTATGTGACCCGACCTTCGGAGACGAGCATTCGTTCGATTGTGCGTAGTTTATGGCAAGGAGCGAAAAAAATAGGTAGAGAATACTCTTTTTCTATTGGTTCCGAATCTAATTCGGAGGTAATACACATAGCGGGGCATCCGGCATTAGATGCCGGGTCAACGGAAAAAGGGACAGCGATGGAGGAATATAGACCGGCATTAGATGCCGGGTCAACGGAAAAAGGGATAAAAGCAACGTATCCGTGTCCTATATTTACCGAGCAACCATTTGTTCGACCATTATCCCGATATGAGCAATTACAGACGATGTATAGTTATATCCGCATGAACCCGCAGCGGCTCGCTACCAAGAGATTGAAACCCGAATATTTCTACGTGCAGAGCGACATCGTGATAGCCGGACGGAAGTACTCCGGGGTAGGGAATGCGGCTCTTTTACAGGCATCGCAGTATGCACCGGTACATGTGCGACGGACCATGGTGCAGGCGGCAGAGCAAGGTCATGATCAAGCCTTACGCAATTATATGAACGGGTGTGTCCTAAAAGCCCGAAAAGGAGTGATCATGGTATCTCCGTTTATCAGTCCCCAAGAGAGAGAAATAATGGCGGTTTTGCTTCGCGAGGAACGGGCATTTATCTATATTGCCGACAATGGTTTCCGCCATTATTACAAGCCGGCGGACAGCCTCTTTGACAGCGTGGCAGAGGGGCGGGTAATGATTCTCAGCCCGTGGGAATACGATGAGAAAAAACAACAAATAACACGCGAGGAGTGTGTTGCAATGAACCAGATGGCAGAAGAGATATGCGGCGAACTATCCGTATGACATGCCGGAATGGGATTCCGGGGCAATGGAAAAAGAGGCAGCGTTGATGAGAACCTGTCTTTTTTTTAAGAAAAGGCTATACCTTGTTATTATTCATACGCGTGAAGGACGATAAATTTGCACAATTCAGAGAATTGTGTTAATTTTGTACCTGTTTTTGGGTATAAAAAAGATACAAATATGAGATATTTCTTAAAATATGTACTATCCATCATCCTTATTAGTGCCTTTTCTGTGCATGCGTGGGGTGTGGATGAAACAATTTACAATGCGTATAATCCCGATTACGTAATCCAAAATGGTGCAAGCGCTACTGATCAGCCGTTGATTATCGGAAATAACGACAACTCCCAGCTCAAAGGTGATAACTATGTGTATAAAGATGGTAATGGAGTAACTTTTACCCTTACGCTGGACGGCGGAAGTATCAGTTATGATGGAGATGATCTATATTTAGGAAATGGCTCGAAGGGAACTAATAAATCAGTTTACCTTTCCTGGAATGCACCGGACAATTTCGATATCAAGGTAACAAAAATTGTTCTTACGACACGAGTGTATTCTTCTAAAGAAGACCGCTGTACCATAGGCGCGACAGCAACGGGCAGTGATACGCAAGTCAATAATGTTGTTGGACAGAACTCTCCTGTAACTGCAGAAAATACGGCCTCCGGGTTTGCTTCCAACTTACTGATTAGTTATTATTATACGAATAGCGATTCATGGCTGATAGGTAGCCGTCAAACCTACATCTCCGGAATAGAGGTATCTTATCAGTTGACCTATCAAGCTAAAGTGTTCGGATTTAGCGCTGTGGCGGAGGCGGACGGTACCGGTTACGGTACGGCGGGTGCATCTGTATCCGAAAACGTGATCTACGGCAGTACGCCGACGCAAACGAGCGCTACTACAACCGCTACTTACACAGCTACCGTCCATGACGGCAATCTGTACCGGTTCGTAGGATGGTACCGCGAAGCAGAGCATGCTAACCAAGTGACTACCGTTAACCCTTATGAGGTCACTATGGACAATACAACCGCCGGTAGTTTGTTCAAACGGACACTGTATGCCAAGTTCGCACAAAAAGGAACGCCTATCGTAATATGCAATATCGCGGATGACTATGATATAGGTCATGCCGAGATTGATTTGGCGGAACTCTGGACACGCGAGGGCAACGGAGCGGTTACGTATAGTATCGTGGAAAACTCGTTTGTACCCTCCGGCACAAATAATGAAGGTGCTGTAGCCCCTGCGCTGCGGGACGGGCGTTACCTCTCTTTCGGTCAAGCCGGTACATTACGCCTCCGGATGGATATAGCTGCCGACGGCAGCACTTTCCTGGCTCGCACGGAGACCAAGGATATAACGATTAACAAACTTACTCCCGTCTTTACGTGGGACGGCGATGCGGAGGTGAACGATGAGTTCGAGTACCTGTTCAACTCCGTACACAAGGAGATATTCCATACATCGAGCGGCAATGAAGTGCCATACACCCTAACCTCCGACAGTGTTTATACGGCTAATATGCTGGATGATACATTGTATGTATATAACGTAGATGAGATAGCGCATATCACCGCGAGCCAGCCGGAGACCTATAAATGGAACGCGCATGAGAAGGTCTATACCATCCGTCCGCAGAACGCGAACAACCATGTGCCCTTCACGGTGGATAATGATAACAAAGGGGTCTTTGTAACCGCAGCAGAAGATCATGCGGTTTGGAATAACGCCAACGGCTATAAGATGGGTGATGACAAATGGATATTGAACAACGCTCCGTACTCGTATGTCATCTTTGCGTTTGAGGGAATACCGGACAAACTGAATTTCAGAGCCACTTGCGACAAATCAGGTATTACAGACTATATAGGGTCATACCCAGTAGCGAATAATTATTTCTTTGACGTCTATGAGAGTGCCGACGGTACATGGGAGGATACGCCGATATGGAGCAACCCCAACCGTGAAAAAGATTATTCGGAGGTAGGCGAACAAAACTACAGCGTTCAACTCTCCGCTACAACCCGGTACGTCAAACTATGCTACCACGGTACCTGCTACGGTCACTACCGGAATATCAATATCACCGAGGCGCATAGGTTCGAGACCGATCCCGCCTCTGTTTTGGATTTCGGTAAGCAGGGTCAGAACTACGGTCAGCAAGTCATGACCGTCAATTTTGACCATGCGAACGCCGGCCGTGTGACTACAGCGGCGATCACCGGAGCGGATGCCGACAAGTTTACCGTCATGCCGGAAGAGATTGTCGGCACGGGACATGATCTCGCCGCTTCTACTACGCTCCGCGTGACATTCGATAACCTGCGAACCAACCGTAACGCAGTTCGCGGAGAGACAGAGCCCTACAACGCCCAGATGGTGATCACGGACAATCAGAGCCATGTAACGACCGTCAATCTGGTAGGTTACCGTCACGGTCAGAGTTATCCGCAGTTTACGTTCAATCCGAACCATGTGCCCTACTATTTCGGCACGACAATCCATGTGCCGGTTGCGTCCACCAATGAGCAATCACCGCTCACTATCACCAGTAGCGACCCTTCCATAGCCGAGGTGGTGAACGGCACGCTGGTAATCAAGCATATAGGATCGGAAGTGGCTATCACGGTCAGTCAGGAGGGGCAAGGCGATTTCCGCGCGCATACAGAGACTTTCCGCTTCACCCCTCGCGAGGAACCACCGCTGAAGGTACCGTTCATGATGTCAAAGACCATCTACGACAACTCCGAGATGGTGGTAGTCAAGGGTAAGGACTGCGACTGGACACATGACGGCTATATCCGCTCCGGCTGGAGCGATTGGCAAGCTACAGCCTCCGGACGGTACTGGGATGACCGAAAGGTGTTTGTAGTCGCATTCAGCCATACGCCGGATAAATTGTCGTTTACCGCTAAGAATACCTATTGTTCCATTAGGTGTCGCTGGAAAGTGGAGCAATCGCCGGACGGCGTGAACTGGAGCCAAGTGTTCTATAAAGAGAAATCATGCAAAGAAGATGTTTTCTTCTCTGATATCCAGTTGGATCCGACGACCCAGTTCCTGCGGTTCCAGTACGGCGGTAACTACACCGGCTATTTCAAGGATATCAATGTGACCTCTCTTGACGGTATCAAGTATATGCTCACGAACGACGGCAAATATCTGAGCCGAGGTTCGGATTACGGCACCCGCGCCATAGTAGATGAGTTCGGTCTGCCGGTACGCGTGACGCGTTACACGGCGGACAATACCAATTATCAGACCCAGGTGCAGTTCATGGACAGCCGTCAGTTCCTTTACGAGGCAGGCGGTGACAATGTGTTTACCGATAATGCAGTAGCCGGAAGCCAGGAAATACAATGGGAACAGATTCTGAATGGGGACAAAGTGGCCGTCCGGAGCGTGAATACGGGTCGTGGCAACCGGTATATCAAGGTAGATGCGTCCGGTAATCTGATGATGACTTCTACTGAAAGCGAAGCCGCGGTATGGGAGGTAGAGGACTATACGATTCATGCCGCACGTATCGAAGCCAAGTTGGACCGCGCCGCCGCCACTGCCGCAGAGCATGACTTCGGATCGGAAATCAATACGATGGCGAAAGTGCGTAGCATGCTCTTAGAGGAAGATTTCGACTATACCGATAAGAACATAGAGGCGGTGAGCACGCCGGTTGAGCAGAAGGGCGTATATAGATGGGAATATCCGGATACGAGAGGAACATTCCCGGTTTACAATGAAACGATAGACAATCTGGAGCCGGGCTTCTACCGGCTGACAGTACGCGCCCTGTATAAGCCGTCTCCGTCTCCCGTAGATTGGGAGAACCACGAGAAGGGCTATGAGAGCGTAGTGGCGTATGTGTATGCCAATGATTTCAAATTCCCGATCAAGTCGGTGTATGACGAAACGGGTAGGCATATATCCTTGGTAGAAGGCGATACCTTATGCCCCGACGGCTATTATCCGGGCAACCTGGCTTCCGCCGGAGTGCAGTTCAGCGCAGAAAACAAGTATCTGCACGACCTGTACGTATATGTCAAAGCCGATGCAGGCAAGAGTACCGGTTCCCTGCATTACGGTATCGTCAATCAGTCATATGTACCCGGTGTATGGCTTGCCTATAGCGGATTCAAACTGGAGAAGATAGCGCGTAAGATCTATTATTTTGATAGCAATGAAGGTTCCGGCACTGAGGTATGGGGTACAGCCAATAACTGGGAGTATCAGAGCCAACGCGCAGCGTCCACTCCGAACGAGAAGAACGAAGTTGTAATCCAAAGCGATGTAGTGGTATCGGGCGAGTTTAAGGCTTACAGCCTGACGGTAGAGGATCACAAGACGGTGACGATAGCCGCCACCGGCGGACTGAGTGTCGGAAAGGGCGGAGTGAACCTCGGTGAGAATAGCCGCATTATCTTACAGGCCTGCAAGACGGGTGCAGAAAAAGGCAAGACGGGTTACCTGCGTGTATCCCCCTCTGCCAAAGGAGATATGCCGGAGGCTACCGTTGAGATGTATAGTACCGCTTACTATGACGCACAAACGCTCGGTAGTAAGGCGCGGTGGCAGATGGTTGGCGCTCCCATTGCCGATGAAGGCATGAGGGCATACTACGTATATAAGAAGAACTGGGTGTACAGTTGGGACGAGACTAAAAATGACTGGTACAACAACCTTGCCCATATGACCTTCGAGCCTTTTATCGGCTTCGAGACCACTCAGAAGGTCGCCCCCGATGGCATGACGATGAGTTATAACGGACGGTTGGTATCCGGAAAAGAGGTGATTACCAAGAACCTGGCGCGGACGGACGCCTCGCACGGGTTCAACGCCATGGCTAACAGTTTCGCTGCTCCGATAGCCATCGAGAAGTTCGCTGACTATGATGCCTTTGTCCATACGGAGGCTACTATCTATATCCTCAACGCCGGAACAAACGTACCGGAGGTGTCGGATAGTTATAATGCCGCCGGCAAGTTCTTTGACATCCCTATAGCGAATGCGGCAACGATGGCTGCCAATTTCGGCACCCCTCTCACCATTCCGTCCATGCAAGGGTTCTTCCTGAAGGCAACAGATTCCGGTGCGCAAGTGAGATTCGATTACGGCAAACTGGTATGGGATGTGGATTATACAGGAGTCTATGGCAATAAGCCTCTCCGTGCTCCGAAACATACCACCAACGAGGGCACGGAGATAGGTTCGCTACAAGTCACATTATACGCCAACGGCGAGGTAGATCATCTCTATATGTTAGAGAACGAGGCGTATGGAACCGATTTCGAGAACGGCTACGATGCGCATAAGATGATGGATGCCGGAATGGGTATATTTTCCATCAAAGAGGAAGAGTACCTGTCCGTAGATGCAACCAATAACATAATAGGAACGCGCATAGGCGTACGTACGGGCGGAGAAACGGCATACACCTTCGTCTTCAGTCATCTGAAGAGCGAGAATGAGATGGTGCTCCGAGATACCGAGACCGACGAAGATATAGATATCCGCGAGGGCGGTATGTATACGTTCTTTGCAGAACCGAACAGCGTTATTACAGGACGGTTTATGATTCTGGAGGCTGAGGCTCCAAGTGTGGCAACAGGTGTAGAGGATGTACAAGGGGACAATGTGCAAGGTACAAAGGCTCATAAGTTCGTGAAGGACGGGCAACTGTTTATCCTCAAGAACGGTGTGCTGTATGACGCAACAGGAAACATAGTACGCAAATGAGGAAGGCACATATAGTCATCATATTAGGTCTATGCGCTATCCTCTGGGGTGTGTGCATTGTGCAAGTGATTTTCTATCCGAAGGCGTTAGATGTGACCGAGACGCATGTGAGTCCTGTGGTTTCATACAGCTCTACCTACAAATCCACATCCGCCATCCGTATTCCGTTCGTCTCCAGACCTTCAGTGGGAGTGGGGGACATGACGGTACATGTCCCTCAAACGGGTATGCGCCCGATTACTCGCGGGGGGAGTCAGACTACGATAAAGATCCATACGACCTCATCACAGCGTGTGTCGGTAGCAGGCAGCGGTAGCGGTAGCATTGCTACGAGTACCTCGTCAGGAAACAAGAACAGTACGCGCGGTATCGTCTATAGTCAGGCTTCGGCTGTACCCTCCATATCGGGACTGCTGACCTCGGCTTCGCTGGTACGTGGCGGAGTGACCGCAGAGCGCACACTCAGTATGTCAAAAATGGGGAACGCAAGAACAATAACGCACCCCGGAAACCCGGATGAAGGACAATGTCCTACATGTATCTATGACGAAAACGGTATCTGTATCATCTGCGGACACTCCAGTTATTTCGGAGTAGATGAGCATGGAGAATGCGCAGGACATTGTACGCATCATGATTGTGACACCGGTTGCTGCTGTACCCCATTAGATTTCAACAGGGGTGCGATGCTGTTCTTTGCGCTATTGGCAGTAGGGTATGGAGTACGCATAAAGAAGCGCGAAAAAATTTAAAACGGCAAGGAAACCATACAGATTGAAAATACAGATTATTATGAAAAAGATATATTTCATTCTTGGGGTATGTAGTGCTGTTTTGCTCTCTACAGGAGTGGCAGCGCAAAATACGTTTAATGTAGCAGCCATGAATGTGGATGGACTGCCAACCAGCATTTTAGGCATCAACCTCAATCCGGATGGACACGGCTCAGAGGGTTCATTGGCAATTTCCCAGAAATTAGCCACGATGGGATACGACATCATCGGTGTGAGCGAGAATTTCAACTACAACTCGGAGCTCATGCAATATATGGGTGAGTATAGTTGCGGTACCTACCGCGGCGGTATAACAACGGGTAACTTCCAAGCGAATATATCGTTCGATACGGACGGTCTGAACTTGCTCTGGAAAACGAATGGTTTTCATGCCTACAACGAGCGCATAATCGGTTGGAATCAGAAGAACGGTAAGTTTCAAGACGGCGCCGATGAACTGATAGACAAGGGTTTCCGGTTCTATCAGGTGACTATCAACGACTCCGTGACGATCGATCTCTACATAGTACATATGGATGCAGAGTGTACCGATGCGGACCTCGCCGCCCGCTGGAGTCAGTGGAGTCAGTTAGCGAGCATGATCCTGTCGTCCAATAACGGTAATCCCATCATCGTAATGGGTGATACGAACAGCCGCTATACACGTGATCGGATCATCGAGAATTTCTTTGATCCGTTGGAGGCAGATGGTCGTTTTAGTGTCACCGATGCGTGGATAGAGCATGAGCGTGACGGTGTATTCCCCGCGTTCGGAGACAATGCGCTGATGGTGGGAGAGTTAGGATTCCAGAAAGGCGAAGTGGTGGACAAAGTGATCTATATCAATAACATCTCCAGCATCTATACCCTCTCTGCCAACTATTATCGGCAGGATACAACGTTTGTGAGCGAGGACAACGTACCGCTGGCAGACCACTGGCCTGTCGTGGTGGAGTTTACCTACGAGAAGCGCAGTTATGAACCGGGTACGTATAACACCAACGCAGCTCGTATCAACTGGGTGGGCGAGAACCCCACCGCCGGCGGACGATACTATATCTACCATCCGCAGAATAATATCTTCTTAGGTACGGACGATAACCAGCTTGAGGCGGTAACCGAACCGCTGTTCACGTGGGTGATGACGCCGGTTAGCTGGAGCGGCAATGACTGTACGATGAAAATGTTCTCCGGTGCGTACTATTTTAATTTGGCAAAATCCGGTGCGTTCGGTTCTTCGGCTACTCCGACGCTTTCGGTAACGGAGCAGACTATAGAGTTGTGCCCGACATGGAATGACTATCAGAACCGGAATGCATATAAGATCTTCCGTAAGGCGGATCCGACGCGCTATCTGAATCACGGTGGTGAAGGTTTCAGCGCCGCTAAAAGTGCCAGTGGTTGGAATGACTGGCTCTTCATCTCCGTGGAGCAGTTCCGTGACTCGATGCGTACGTATGCACAATGGGAGCGCACTATCTGCTCCAACGAAGCGATGACCGAGTCGCCTTTCGTAGGCTTGAACGCGGAGGGTACCTATACCGGCACGATCGTCAACCATTTAGGGTATGATTCCGTAGTGACGTTGACTTTGCACGTATTGCCCGCCTATGAGTTCCATGAGAGCCATACGATCGCTGTGGGTGATTCGGTTCTCTTCCGCGGTACTAAGTTCCACGCCACCACGGCCGGTACATTCCATCTGGAGGATCCGTACCATTCGGAGCACGACTGTGACAGCATTTACTACGCTACCATTACCGTAGAAGAAAAGATCACAACGGACATACAAAACTTCTCTACGGGAACGCAGAGAAGTGAGATTATCCTTCACAAAGGTCATCTGTACATCCGTCGGGAGAATGTCTTGTTCGATCTGACAGGACGCTGTGTAGGGGCATTAAACGATTGATGCCTGTTTTATTTGAGGTGCTTTGCCCAACGGCGAAGATAAGCATACCACTCCTCGGCAGTTCGTGCCACGGGGTGGTTTTCTTTGGTCGCTCCGACTACTGTCAGGTAGAAATGGGCTACGCGTTCGGCAACCAGATCGCGATGGTCAATACCACTCCGCTTAATTGACGGGCGACTGGTGCCTCCGCTCTCCCCATCGCAAACACTTTGTTGGTTTACGCTGGGGACCCATAGATTGAGCAGGCAGAGGTTGTTCTGCTTGTCGCGGACGAGGGCGCCGGCGTACTCTTTGGGGATAAAGACGGCGAGGCCGACAGTCTCCTTGGCGTACTTGGCGGAGTCGTTGACAGGCCAGTCCGTGCCCCAGGAAGCCAGCAGAACGCCGTTAGGCAATTGAAGGACAAGACCCCTCCCATCCTCCCCTATAGGGGAGGAGATAGAATTCCAATTAAAACCGGATTTTGCGGGAATGGACTGTACGCCGGTGCAGAGGGCTGGCCCCTCCTGACCTCCCCTGAAGGGGAGGGAGTCTCCGAGAGAAGAGCAGAAGACATCGCACCGCATGTCGCGGTGACCGGATTTTAATGTGTATTGAACGGACATGTCAAGACCCCTCCCGTCTTCCCCTGAAAGGGAGGAGATGGGTTGCCAGCCTTTGACGGCGACCTCGATGGTGGCGGAGTGGCGGGTTCGGCGGACAATGCGCTGGGTGCGGGAGGCGATGTTCTCGATATGAACCTGTTTCTTGCCGTTCCAGAACTTGACAGAGCCGACGCCTACCGTACCGCCTACGCGGAGAATGTCATCGCCGTAGCCGGCAGCCAGCAGGCTGTCATTGGGGTACCAGTGGCTCTCCGCCAGTTCGAGCTGCGGCGTGCGCTTGCAGTAGAGGTCGATGGTCTGTTTCTTGTCGAAATAGATGCGGTACGCCATGAGTTCGGACTCCACAGCTACACCATGGTGGTGGAAAGCGTAATAAGACCCCCTCTCTCCACAAGACCCCCTCTCTCCCCCTAAAGGGGGAAGAAAATGATCGGTAGCTTCTGTGACGGGGTAGCAGTGGCGGGTCTTGCCCTCGGCGTGGATAACCGTGTAACCCGGGCGGAGACTATCCGCCGGAGTACCGATTTTCCAGAATGAGGTTGCTACCCGCGGGGCGCAACCCGCGAGTAGTAAGACCACTACGTTCAAAGTCAAAAGACCGCTTGCACTCAAAGAAGAAAGAGTCTTTTGTCTTTTGTCTTTCGACTTTATACTATTATTTATTAATCGTGACATTCTCTACGGTCGGGGCGAGGGAGAAGGCTTCGCCTTTCTCGGCATGGATATTCACATTGTCGATCACCAGCCCGTTGGTCTGGCGGAAGAGGGCACCCTCGGTAGCGCTCATGGTGACATTGCGGAGGGTGACGTTCTGAATCTTCATCTCCGGCAGGCCGTTGAAATAGATGGCGCGTTTGAGGTTGGCACCCTTCACGTTCTCAATGACGATATTGCGGAACGCAGGCGTCTCCTCGCTGACAGCGGGCGCCTCTGCGTTCATGCGCGCAGCCAGTTCCTTCTCCGTCTCCTCGCCGGCACCCTTGCCGCCGTAGAAGAGGTCGAAGAGCAGACCCTCGTTGGGGATATTGACCATGTTGACGCCGTTGATGTAGATGTTCTCCACCACGCCGCCGCGTCCGCGGGTCGATTTGAAGCGCAGACCGACATCGGTGCCGATATAGAGGTTGTTGCGGACCTCCACGTTCTTGATGCCGCCGGACATCTCCGAACCGCATACGAAACCGCCGTGACCGTGATAAACGACGCAGTCATCGACTACCACGTTCTCGGTGGGGATACCGCGGTCGCGGCCGGGTTTGTCCTTACCGGATTTCATGCAGATAGCATCGTCGCCTACGTCGAACGAGCAGCGGCTGATCACTACGTTCTTGCAGGACTCGATATCCACGCCGTCGCCGTTCTGGCTGTACCAGGGGTTACGGACATTGAGGTCGCGCAGGATGAGGTTCTCGCAGCACATGGGGTGGAGGTTCCACGCCGGGCTGTTCTCGAAGGTCACACCCTCGAGGAGGATGTTCTTACAGCCCACGAAATGGAGCATAACCGGGCGGAGGAAGGACTTAACGACCTGCCAGAGGGAGTCGTCTGTGATGACGGGCACGTTCTGGTCCACGCAATAGGATTGCGCAAGTAGCGAAGCGGAGTCCGGATACCAGATATCTTTCTCGGTGACGATACCGCCTTTCTCCTTGAGGTGTTTCTTCCACTGGGTGGGAGCTACTTTGTTCTTCTTGAGCGGTCTCCACCAGTCGCCGTTGCCGTTGAAGGTACCATGACCGGTGATGGCGATGTTCTCTGCGTCGAGGGCGTTGAGCGGGGAGGTGCAGCGCTTGGTCGGGATACCCTCGAACCACTCGTCGTAGATCTCGTATAGGTCGAGGTCGTGGGAGAAGACCACAAAGGAGTTCGGCTCGGTGTAGAGACGGACATTCGATTTGAGGGTG
Organism: Bacteroidales bacterium UBA3808; assembly: GCA_002369075.1. Lineage (GTDB taxonomy): Bacteria > Bacteroidota > Bacteroidia > Bacteroidales > Paludibacteraceae > Colicola. The sequence goes on from DFEG01000046.1 coordinate 12,152, forward strand.
ATAGGTCCGGTGGTGTAGATACCCTCGGGGATGATGACGGTACCTCCGCCGGCAGCGGTGCAAGCGTCAATAGCGCCCTGGATAGCCTCGGTAGCGAGGGCTACGCCGGTGTTGTCCGCTCCGTAGTCCAGCACGTTGAAGGTGCGGTCCGGGAAAGAGGGTACCGATACTTTCGGCATCTCGAAGGAAGCCGACTTGGTGAGGGCGTCGATGTCCTTCCGCTTCGTGGTTTGGTACTCGGGGGCTGTAGAACAAGCACCCAGGATGGCTGCGGCAAGCAGCAAGAGAGAAAATTTCTTCTTCATGGTTGATAAATGTTATTAGGATAAATGATGTTTACTAATGAAAGCCCTTCAGCGGGTGCTGAATGGCCTGCGCGGCAGCGGTCTTTGGCGGCAATGATGTCCGCGAACTGCTGTGTGGTCATGCGTCTCTTGCCGATCTCAAAGAGGGTGCCGACAATGGCTCTGACCATATTTCTAAGGAACCGGTCGGCGGAGATGACGAAGTACGCTTCGGTCTCATTGACGCGGACCCACCGCGCCTCGCGCACATCGCAGAGGGTGGTCTTGACATCCGTGTGGGTGCGGCAGAAAGAGGCGAAATCCTGCCTCCCAAGCAGCAGCGCAGCGGCTTCGTTCATCGCCTCGAAATCCAGTCCGGGAGCCACGCGCGCGTGGTTAATATATAGGAAGGGATCCTTCCGGGTGGTGATGCGGTAGTAGTAGGTACGTTCGGTGGCGTCGAACCGCGCATGGGCATCGTCCGTTACGGGACGGATGTCGCGGACGGCGATCTCGGGCGGCAGGAGGTTATTGAGCCGCGCTCCGAGATTGGCAGGCAGGGCATGAGGCACATTGAAATGCGCTACCATCGCTTCGGCATGCACGCCTGCGTCAGTCCGTCCGGCGAAGGTGAGAGGCACCGGAAAACGGAGAATGGTAGCGAAAGCGGCTTCCATCTCTGCCTGCACCGTGTTTCCGTTCGGCTGCGTCTGCGAGCCGTGGAAAGGCGTGCCGTTGTATGCAAAAGTTATGAAATACCTTTTGCTATTTACCATTTGCTCATTTACCATTTTGCCATTTATTGAGCCATTGGGCTATTTGAACGTTTATCTCCGGCGACAGCTCCGCCTTATAGGCAATCAGTACCCCGCAGCCGGGGATGACGAGGGTGCGGAGGAGGCTGTCGGGCCATATACTCATTGACGGTGCATACATGCACCATAACCGGTTCGCTCCAAAGAGGACGACGAGCAGCAGGAGGATATACCACCACTGCCTGTCTATGATCCGGATACGACAAAGGGCGGTCACCAACGCGACGGTCAACGCCATGTAGAGGGCGTACGAGAGCAGATTGCTCATGGCGGCGCCCTCAATGCCGTAAAGAGGCACCAGATAGTTATTGAGCAGCAGCGCGGAGACGGTCAGCGTTAGCGACAAGAGGAGACTGAAGGCGTAGAACCGGGAGTAGTTCAGCGCCGTGAAACAGATAGTGAATGTAGCCAAAACCAATTGGCTGACACCCAGGATAAGCACTACGTTTTTCGCCGTAGCGTAGGTCACGCCGTTAGGTAGAACATGGAAGATGAGGTCGATATTGATCCACATGACGAGCAGAATAAACCCGCCGATGAGGAGCATGTTCCGCGTCACCTGCGAGATCAGATGCGAGCACTCTTCGCGGTTCCGGTCCTTGATAGCCCGCGCTAATTGAGGCGAGGCGATCGCCGACACGGAGCGGTTCGGCACAGAGACCATGACCGCCATGTAGGTAGCAATAGCAAAGATACCGGTGCTATCCAGACCCATTTTCGCGGTAACGAAGAAAGAGGAGAGGGTAGGCGCGAGAGCGGAGGTCAACGCCGATAGTAGGAGAAAACCCGTGTAGGACAGATACCGGCGGACGAGCCCTTTGTTCGCACGCAGGAACTCACGATCCGGGCGGAGGTTGATCCGGGTGAGGGATAAGAAGTATGCTATATTAATTAGAGCCGCGAGAGCGTAGTTAAGGCATATACCGATGACGAGTCCGTCCAGCGAGAGAACACGGAAGGCGTAGAGCAGATAGAGCGTCAGCATCCCGACCCGCACAACCAGTTCGCGCACCGCACGCGGCACCACGATGTGCATGAGCACATTGCAGGTCGATTCGCAGATCGTCTGGTAGAGCATGAAAAACGCCAGCGGGAGGACGAAATAGTAGTACTCCACGAAGAGCGGCGATTTGTCGCCAAACCAGTTGCCGAGCGGTACACGGCACGCCCAATAGACGACGGCAAAGACCGTAAAGCCGATTAACGGCACCACGAGTGCCCAGAAGAAAAAACCATGGTCGTTCTCGCTGCCTTTCTCCTTAAAATAAGGGTAGAAACGGATGATAGATGCCGATGTGCCTAACTGCGCGAGCCCGATGAAGAGGGTGGCGGCATCGATAAGCACTCGCGTTAACCCGATCTCCTCAGCCGTGAGGAAACGGGTTAACACGAAGAACGTAGTGATGACACCTACGGCGATGCCGAGGTAGGTCACTATCGTACCGCGAATCGATTGCTTAGCGATGACACCCATTACTTGATCTCCAGCAGCTCAACGGTGAAGATGAGGGTGGCGTAGGGCGGAATGGACTGGCCTGCGCCACGCTCGCCGTAACCTAACTCATAAGGGATATAGAGCTTGTACTTGGAGCCTACCGGCATGAGTTGCAGACCTTCGGTCCAACCCTTGATCACTCCGTTGAGCGGGAACTCGATGGGCTCGCCGCGCTGGTAGGAACTGTCGAAAACAGTGCCGTCGATGAGCGTACCCTCGTAGTGTACTTTGACGGTCTGCTCTGCGGTCGGTTTGGGACCCTTGCCGGCTACGAGCACCTCGTACTGCAGGCCGGAAGCCGTCTCCTGAACGCCCTCGCGGAGTTTGTTCTCTGCCAGGAATTTGGCACCTTCCTCTTTCGTCTTGCCGTATTTCAAACGATTGATTACTCCGTCCACGTACTCGCCTGCAGCGTGCATATCCATTTGCTCGGTGTAGCTGTATAAACCGTTAATGAAGCCTTGTTTGACGAGTTCGTAGTTGGTCTCCAGACCCTCAATGCCGAGTAATCCGACCGGTTCTTGCTCGCGGATAGCCTTGCCGATATTCTTCGCCGTGGCTACCAACTGCGGGTTGCGGACCTTCATTTTCAGTCCTTTGTTGACACTGGCGATGAACTCATCGGTACCCTTTCCGGTGGTGTCGAAGGCGAGTACGTAACTCTTGATCTGGGATCCGTTCATCATACCGAAAGCGTAGTTGAGAGAGTCGATGGCACTCGCCAGTTCGATGGTCTTTGCCTTTGTCGGGCATTTCGCATAAACGACCTCACCGGCAGGAAACTCGCGCTGTGACTGGTAGCAGGACATGAGGAACGCCTCTGCTTCGTCAGCCGGCATCATGACCGTGTCGGAATAGAGGGCGTTGACCAGACCCTGGAAGAACGCTTTTTCGTTAAGCGTCCATTTCTCGTTCTCAGCCAGACCTTTGGTCTCGAAGAGTTTGACGGACGTGCCGATCTGACGGCCTGCCTCCTCTATCTCACTGAGTTTCTCCTCTTTGTCCAGATAAGCCTGGTCAAGGGCGTCGATGAACTCGGCTACCGCTTCGTCGCTGCTGTCATTGGCGAGGTAATGGTTCTTGAATTGCAGACCGTTCACAAAACCGATAGCATAGTTCACGGAGTCAGTCTCGTTCTCAAGAGTTACTTTTTGTGCCTTGTAACTGTTGCCGCAGGAAATCATTGCCACTGCGGCAAGCAAAATAATACTTATCTTTCGCATAATAGTTGTTGTTTTTTATTATTCGTTATGTCGATATATCGATGTGTCGATATGTCGGGAGTTATTCAATGCCGAGAAGTTCGACGGTGAAGATGAGGGCTGCGTAGGGCGGGATAGACTGGCCTGCGCCACGCTCGCCGTATGCTAACTGGTAGGGGATGAAGAACTTGTACTTCGAGCCGATCGACATTAGCTGCAGTCCTTCCGTCCAGCCTTTGATCACGCCGTTGAGCGGGAAGGTAATGGACTCGCCGCGTTTGTAACTGCTGTCGAATACCGTACCGTCAATGAGAGTGCCCTCGTAGTGTACGCGGACGGTGTCGGTAGCCTTCGGTTTCTGACCGAGAGACGGCTCCAAGATCTCGTACTGCAAACCGCTGGCGGTCACTTTGACACCCTCGCGTTTGGCGTTCTCGGCAAGGAATTTCTCGCCCTCAGCCTTCGCAGCGCCGGCTACTTTGGCTTCCAACTCCTGGAAGAACTGGTTTAATACTTGTTGAGCCTCTTGATAACTGATCTTCGGCTGCTGGTGGGTTAATACATCTTCGATACCGGCAGCAAGATCCTGGTAGTGCAGACTCTCCACACCGCTGCTCATTAAATTCTGGCCCATCGAAAGGCCTAATGCATAACTGATTTTGTCCATAAATTCATTTACTATTTAATCATTTATTTGCTCATTTGGTTCATTTGCGAGAGGTATCTCGCCATGTATTTGCCGAGGATGTCGAACTCGATATTCACCACTGTTCCTACCTCGATATATTTGAAGTTGGTCTCCTCGTGTGTATAAGGGATGATACATACGGATACATAGCCTTTGTCGCCTTGAATGTCGGGTTCGCAGACGGTAAGGCTGACCCCGTTGATACAAACCGAGCCCTTGTCCACGCAGAAATAGCCGCGCTCCACCATCTCGCGGGTGCTGTCGTACTCGAACCGGTAGTACCAACTGCCGTCGGTCTCGTGCGCGTCGATACAAACGGCTTTCTGATCAACGTGACCTTGTACGATGTGTCCGTCCAGACGTCCGCCCATCAGCATGGAACGCTCCACGTTCACCCAGTCACCCTCTTGCAGCAGGTCGAGGTTGGTCAGACGCAGCGTCTCCTGCATGGCCGTTACGGTATAGAGGTCACCCTCGATCTTTACGACCGTCAGACACACACCGTTATGGGCAATCGACTGATCGATAGACAATGCCTCTCCGAACGGGTTGCGGAGAGTGAAATGTTTATTCGTTTGCTCGGTCTCAATCTTGACGACCTGAGCCATGGTTTCTACAATTCCTGAAAACATAAGATTATTAGACCCCCTCTTCTTTCCCCCTAAAGGGGGAGGAAAAGTTGGATTTTGTTATTAATTATTTATTTTGTTTTTAATTATACATAATATATTGTCCATATTGCAGAGAACTTCTTCATTGGTAAATCGAAGTACTTTGTATCCGTATTGATTAAGTGTGCGCTCGCGTAGCTCGTCACTCTCTTGTTGTCCGCCATCCGAATGATATTTTCCGTCAATTTCAATAATTAACTTTTTTTCCAAACAAACCAAATCAACAATGTAGTTTCCGATAATATGCTGTCTATAAAATCTTAGTCCTAATTGTTTGGATCGAACATATTTCCATAGGGCATTTTCTGCTTCTGTCGGCTCCTTTCGCATCCTATTTGCATTTTTGCGAAGCAAGTGATAGTCCGGCGTGTGTGCTGTTTGGTATAAAGGGATCATTGCTTCTTTGGAGTTTCCCCCTTCAGGGGGATTAAGAGGGTCTTGTGTATTACCGCCAGATAGATACAGATCAGGCCGGTGCCGATCGCCATGAGCGCCCATGTGTCAGACACATAACGGAGGCGGATGACATAATAGACAGCCAGCAGAACAAGCGTCAGAACGGTGTAGCCGCCGATGCGCTTGAGGTCGTAAGGGATCGGTGCTTTCTTCTGGCCGATGACATAGGAGAGAACCATGATCACGAAGTAGCAGACGAGGCTGCTGCCGCAGGACGCCCAATAGCCTATACGGGGCACACCGACGATCTGCAGCACTAAGGTGATGACCAGACCGATGAGCGAGAAATAGGCGCCCCATTTGGTCTCATCCGTCAGTTTGTACCAGAACGAGAGATTGAAATACACGCCCTGGAAGACGTACGTCCAGAGCACCACCGGAACAATCTTCAGCCCCTCCCAATAAGCGCTGGAGACAATATACCGGAAGATATCCAGATAGAAAATGACGCCTAACAGAATGAGGTACGAGAAGATGATATAGTACTTCATCGCATCGGCGTATGCCTCTACCGAATGGCGGTCTTTGTGCTTGGCAAAAACGAATGGCTCATATGCGTACCGGAACGCCTGCGTGAACATCATCATCACCATCGCCACCTTGAAGCACGCGCCGTAGATACCTAACTGCGCCTGCGCGTCCTCGCCCGTGTATAGATAAGGAAAAACGATGCGGTCCAGCGTCTGGTTCATGATACCGGCTACACCGAGTACCAGAAGCGGCAGCGAGTAACGCAGCATCTTCACGAGTATCTGTCCGTCGAAATGACCGCCTTTCGGCATCGTGAACGGCATCAGACAAAGGGTCTGGATCGTGGTGGCAAGAAGATTGGAGAGGAAGATATAGAACACGTCGTTCAGCCCTAATATCACCAAAAATAGGATATTGAAACCGATGTTCAGTAGCACGAACAGCAACTTGAGTGCTGCAAAGAGAACCGGTCTTTTTTGGTTCCGGAGGTAAGCAAAGGGAATGGACGCAAAGGCATCGATTGCCACCGTCACGAACATCATCGCCACGAACTCGGAGTGCTCCGCGTAGCCCAGAACCGCAGCCAAGGGCTGACGGAAAAGCAACACGAGCAGCGCAAAGAGGGTACTCGTGCTAAAGAGGGTGAGGAACGCCGTGCGATAGACCGAGGGGGAATCAAAGCCCTCACGGTTGGCGAAACGGAAGAAACCCGTCTCCATGCCATAGGTCAGGAGCACCAGCAACAGGGCGGTCCAGGCATAGAGGTTGGTCACAATCCCGTAATCGTCCGTGCGCGCCAATACATAGGTGTACAGCGGCACCAACAGGTAGTTCAGAAACTTACCGATGATCGAACTCAACCCGTAGATGGCGGTGTCCTTCGCCAAGGATTTCATTTCACTCATTGCTTTCGACTTTCGACTTTTTACCTTCGACTATGATAACTATTTCGCCTTTCGGCGCTTTCTCCTTGAAATGTGCAGTCAGTTCAGCCAGTGAACCTCTTACCGTCTCTTCGTGTACCTTGCTGATCTCGCGCGTCACACTCGCTCTGCGGTCTGCCCCGCAGACAGATGCTAACTGCTCCAAGGTCTTCACTAACCGGAAGGGCGACTCATAGACGATGAACGTCTCGTCCAGTTGCCCCAAGTATTGCAGCCGCGTCTGCCGCCCCTTCTTCTGGGGCAGAAACCCCTCGAAATAGAAGTGGTTGTTCGGCAGTCCGCTGTCCACTAATGCCGGCACGAAAGCCGTGGCACCGGGCAGGGTCTGTATCTCTATTTCCGCTTCGGCGGCTGCCCTGACGAGGAAGAACCCCGGGTCGCTGATCGCCGGCGTACCGGCATCGGAGATGAGCGCGATGTTCGCACCCGCCTTCAATCGCTCAACAATATCCGCACTCGTCTCGTGCTCGTTGAACTTGTGATGGCTCTTGAGCGGCGTATGAATATCATAATGTTGCAGCAGAACACCGCTGGTACGCGTGTCTTCCGCTAAAATCAGATCGACTGATTTCAGCACCTCAATCGCGCGGAACGTCATGTCCTGCAGATTGCCGACCGGTGTAGGAACGATATATAGCATTTACCCAAACCTCCTGTGCAGGGTGACGATAAACTGCTGGTAACTGTTGCTCTCGGTGTCCCAGCCGAAGCGGCTGATATAACTCATCGCCTCGTCGAACGAATGAAGGGCATTCAGTTCGGTCAGCGTGCGTTGCATCAGTTCGGCGTTCTGACCGAACAACTCGCGCTGGTACAGGAACCGGTCGCCTAACGAGATCGCCAGACGGATGTCATCTACCGCCTTGCCGTAGAGTGCCGCCTTCGGAGAGGCCTGCTCCTCTACAACGGGCGCAGGCTCGGGTTCCTCCTTGATCGGCTCGGGTTCTGCAATAGGCTCGGGCTCCGGCTCTACCACCGGTTCCGGTTCAGCCGGTATATCCGGACTCTCTGGAACTACTGGAGCCGCTATAACTACCGGCTTTTCGACCTCCACTACTTTCTCTATCACCTGCGGCTCGGGCAACGGTCTGTTCTGCAACTCCGTTACCTGCCTTTCCAGTTCGGTTATGCGCGCTTCAGCGGTAGCAAGACGCTCTTCCTGTGCCGCTATGCGCGCTTCAGCTGCGGCTAAACGAGCCTCCAGAGACTCAAAATATTTAATTACCTCTTCCATCGCTTTCGACTTTCGACTTTTGTCCTTCCTACATTACTTCGTTGCGTATTCCAACTTGCCCATCATGGCGAACATGAAGATGGCTGCAATGAGACAGACACCGATGAACACGCTCCATACGAGCCAGAGAGGCAGGCTGCCCCACAGGTAACCGCCTACGGATACAAGGAAGTTACCTAACGCCGTGGCTACGAACCAACCGCCCATCATCATTCCTTTGTATTGCGGAGGAGCGACTTTGCTGACAAACGAGATACCCATCGGACTGAGCAGCAACTCACCGAAGGTCAGTATCAGATAAGTCACAATTAGTACATTGGCGTCCACGAACGTACCGCCGCCCGTCACCCGGGCCAGTTCTTGTTCCGCCGGTGTGAGAAGACCTACGGAACAGAAAGCCATTACGGCATAAGCCGCTGCGGCTACAAGCATTCCATAAGCGATCTTGCGAGGTGCCGAAGGCTCTTTGCCTTTCTTCGCCAGCGCTCCGAAGATAGCCATGCTCACCGGTGTCAGGGCCACTACGTAGAACGGGTTGAACTGCTGGAAGATGGGAGCGGAGATGCCCAACTCAGCAGGGTGGTGCAAGTACTTATATACGAGGATAGCGGCGAGAACACTGCCTACGCAGCCCCAGATCATCTTGGATTTGCCCGATCCTTCGCCGAAAATGCCAAACAGTGCATATACCAATACGGCTACCATGACGAGGTTCCAGATGTCGAACGCCATCGTCTGTACGCCGGTCACAACGGGGGTCACGAACTCGTCGGCGAAGAACGTGAGGGTCAGACCGTTCTGGTGGAAAGCCATCCAGAAGAACAGCACTACGGCGAACACGAGGCACAGCGCCACGATACGTTTCTTGGTCTGCTCCGGCGTCAGTTCCTCTACCTTCTGACCGCTCGCAGCAGCCTGCTTGGCGGTGTTCTCCACGTGCTTGAACCACGGACGGCAAGCGTAGTAGATGGCGATACTCAGTACCAGCGAAGCGCACGCTACGGCGAACGCGAAATGGTAGCTGTCGTTCACACTCGTACCCAGACTCTCCTGCGCCCATGCCATGATCTTAACGGCTGCTGTCGGGGCGAACATGGCACCGATGTTAATCGCCATGTAGAACAGCGAGAAAGCGGCGTCACGGCGGTCGGCGTACTGCGGATCGTCATACAGGTTACCTACCATCACCTGCAGGTTGCCTTTGAACAGACCCGTACCGAACGAGATTAGCACCAGCGCGGCGATCATGCCGATCATCGCCACGGTCGTACTGCCGCTCTCCACACCGCCCATCGGCAGCGCCAGAAGCACGTAGCCTAAGAACATAATGATGATTCCGATCGTGACGCACTTGCCGTAACCGATCTTGTCGGCTACGATACCGCCGATCAGCGGCAGAAAATACACAAACGCCAGGAACGTGGAATAAATAGCTCCGGCTGCCGATGCCGACAAACCGAAATTGGCGCGCAAGAATAGCGCAAACACGGCTAACATCGTGTAGTAGCCGAAACGCTCGCCTGTGTTGGCTAACGCCAACGCGAACAGTCCTTTGGGTTGATTCTTAAACATAATATATAATTTTTAATTTGAATTTTCAATTTTCAATTCTCAATTACATCACACCAGTGGTGTCTGTCTTCCGCCCGCCCGTACTGTATATCCTTCAGCGCGTGGTAGAGTTTTGTCAGCACCGGACCCGGCTCGTCGCCGAAATGGTAAGTGATGTTTTTATCCGGGTCATATACTTTTCCAATAGGGGAGATGACGCAGGCGGTTCCGCAGGCTGCGGCTTCGTCCATCTCCGCTAACTCCTCCACGCGTATATGACGCCTGGTCACTTTCATGCCCATTTCCTTGGCAAGCGTGATCAGACTGTCGTTCGTGATACTCGGCAGAATAGCTGAGGAACGGGGGGTCAGGTACTCGTACTCGCCGCATGGCTTGCTGCCACCGGCGACACGTCGGATCCCGATGAAGTTCGCTGCACTGCACTCGTCGATATACTTATGGGTCTTTGCGTCGGTGAACATGCAGTCGTAGCCTTGGGCGTGGGCCGCTTCGGTGGCACGGAAGGACGCTCCGTAGTTGCCGCCTACTTTCCATGTGCCTGTGCCGAACGGGGCTGCGCGATCTATGTGGCGCTCCACAATGAACGGCGTGCAATGGAATTTCCCCGGAAAATAGGCGCCGATGGGAGTGGCTACGATAATCAGTTCGCAGTCCTCGCCCGGAGCCACGGAAATCTCATGGGTGGTGGCTATCAATATCGGACGGAAATAAAGCGTCGCGCCTGTCTCGTACGGAGGCAGATAGTCTATGTTCTTCTTCAGTGCCAGCACGATAGCCCGGCAGAACACGTCCTCAGGAGGGGGTGTCATCATCAGCCCTTCTGCGCTTTTCGCCATCCGCTTGGCGTTCTCCCGCATACGGAAAATACGCACTTTCCCGTCAACTCCCCGAAAGGCTTTCAGTCCCTCGAAAGCTTGCTGACCGTACTGCAGTCCCGTAGAGGCGACATGCAGTTGGATGGTCTTGTCCTTTGTGGCGTAGGGTTCTTCCCATACGCCGTCTTTGCAGGCAGAGCGGACAATATAGTCCGTCTCTGTGTAATGAAAACTCAGTTTGCTCCAATCAATCTCTTTCATCGAATAATCTGTCTAATATACTTATCTCCGTTTGCCACGGATGTTTGTCTGTCCAAATATGTCCGCTCCAGTCCTCTGTACGGCTTTTGACTTTTGACTTTTGACTTTCGACTAATGTCGGCCTTTCCCGTTTTATCAGCGAGGCGAGCGTTGCGTTCAGTTCGTCATTGAGGTCCAGCAACCACTTGTATTCCTGCTCGTAGAACGGCTTGAGGTAGTCCGCGAAATACATGAAATACGGTGTGTGTTGGTAGGCGCTGACGAGGGTAATCCAGTGTTGGTGCTGCCACCGCGTCTGGTAACTGATCTCGATGTCGCGCGTCAGTTGTTTGTGCTCCACTTTCTTCACCGGTATGGTCAGCCGCACCAACTCGCCTTTGGCGTCGCGGATGAGTGCCCGGTTACGGAAGGTCTGTTTCTCGAACGTCTCCATCTGCTCGATCGTCGCCGGTTCGCTCATCAGCGCTTCCATGTACGACAAGGGCGGCAAATATGCGGT
>DFEG01000034.1 GCA_002369075.1 Bacteroidales bacterium UBA3808
GCGATGCCGGCGATACCATTGGCGCATACCATACCCTGACGGATAGCAGAGAAAAGGCAAGTGAGTCCGACGAGAGTTCCTACGCCGAAATAGATTGCGCCGTGAGCGGCAATGTATTCGGGAGTACTACCCAGGAACCACATCAAGAATCCTACGAAACCGTAGAGACCTTGCGTAGCCGGCATGGCGGAAAGCACCATGTACGAAGATGATTTAGCAGGGTTCTTTTTGAGTGCGCCTTCCGCTGCATTGGCAGCGATAGTAGTGCCGTACGAAGAACCAATACCGGCGAGACCCAACATGAGGCCCAGACCGAGATAACCAAGAATTAATTCCATAATAGTTTATTGATTTTTTTAATTGTTAATATTATTCGTGTTATTGAGATATCGAAATACCGATATATCGAGTTATTTCTTAAAGGGCTGATATAATTGTCCTTTACCTTCATATCCTGAGTTCTTGAAGTACTCGACGAACGTAAGACGCAACGGGTGCACAAACGCTCCAAGTGCTGACATAAGAATATTCAGCACATGGCCGAACAGGAGAATCAGCAGGAAGGGCAGCCACTGCCATGTAGGATGTTCGCCCAGCACCATGAGCGCGATACTATTGAACGCGCCACCGAGCATACCTCCGGCGAGTCCGAGTGCGTACAGACGGACATACGAGAGGACATCTCCTAACAATCCGGTAGCCATATTGTAGGTATCCCACAAACCTGCTCCAATATTGAGAAGCGGATTGCGACCGGGTTTGTTGAAGATGTATATTGCCAGTGCGGAAACAACAGCAATCGAAATGATGGTCCATTTGGTCACCTCTGTCGGCAGATTGAGCAATGCCGCTACGGACAGCACAATCAAGCCTCCCACGATGAGCAGAACCCATCCCCATACGGAGAGCGTCTCTGCAAATCCGAAGCGCTTGGTGTAGCATAGCGCTTTAACTACCATAGCCAGACAGATGTGGAAGACACCAATGCCGATGGCGAGGACCATCTGCGCATCAAATCCCATCACATTGCCGCTGATAATCAAGTGCTTGAGCGCTTCGGGATACCAAGACGCTTCGAGCAGCGGCATTCCGAAGAATGTGCCCAGAAAGAGACCTACAATCGTTGTTCCCACACCAAGGGTCGCGATAATCGGTCCAAGGCCTTTGAACATCTCTATATTCACCTTCTTGTAGTAGGTAAGAAGTCCAAAGGCAATCAGCACGAGTCCGTATCCCGCATCTCCCATACACATGGCAAAGAAGAGGAGATAGAACGGCGCAAGTATAGGTGTCGGGTCGAACTCGCCATAAGTAGGCCATCCGTACATACCTGTGAAGACCTCAAACAGCTTGGCGAACCGGTTGTTATGCAACTTAACCGGCGTTGCATCCTCAGCTACCGGATCTGTTTCCTCATAATAAACCTCAGCTTTCGCCAGCATGGCATTGAGTTCGGGCTCTTTGTCTATCGGGCAGAAACCCTCGAAGAGGCAAAGCGCGCCTTCCGCCAGACGGTCGGTAGAGAGGGACACACGCGTCCAGTCGATATGCTGGCGCGCCTCCTTGAGTTCTTTCTCCAGCCGCTCCATATTCGCCTTCTGCCATGCCTCAATACGTGCATTAGCAGCCGCGAGCAGACCGTTGAGATGCTCAATCTCCATCTGCCACTGTGCAGCGGATTTCTCGGGTTGCGGAAGTTCGGTCGCAGCCGTCTCGCTCAAGTCAACAGGCTCGTCATTAGCACCGATGACTTGTACGAAATATGCCTTCCCATCGATGGTATTGACCTGCAGTCCCCACTCCTCTTTATAAGCGGAATCGCTGCATGAGAAGAAGCGCAAAGTGTAACCGGCTTCTTTGAGAGCCTGAATGCGTGCGGGATCGAACTCGCCCCAAACGGCTGCTTGCTGCATAGCTGTTTTGGCATCCGCAATACGTTGTTCCACAGCCGCACGCTCTTGGATCATCTGATCCGGCGCACCTTGTTTGATCAGCCTGCGGAGCTCGTCCTCATGCTGCAAGGCGGTTTGAAGGCTCTCATTTTCCTCGATGAGACCGGCTGCTTTCTGGGTAATATGTACTACCCCGAGATCGCGCAGTTGGGTCAAGAAAGGTTCGTAGTCACGATGGAACACCAAGAAGGTGTATTTCTTCATTTGTGTAATCATGCTTGTGCCCTCCTTTCCTCTTCCGCGCGGGCTTCCGCCTCGCGTTTGGACTTGACGATCTTCTGGCTGGATTTGGAGAGGTTCTCCTCATCCTCCATGAATCGTTTGATCTTACGGATGGCATCCTGATAACCGGGGATCTGCACTTTCTCAAAGAGGTTCACTTTCTGCGTCGTTTTCTTGCGCGCATACTCTAATAATTCCACTTTGCGGCTGTACAAACTCCTGACGGATCCCGACATCCGCTATTGCCTTGATTTGCTCGAAACCGTCAGCAAACCATTTCGGGCGAGGAGAAGAGCGAGAACTCCTTGGTGGTATAGACTACCTCTTCCAAGCACGGGCACCCGTACGCCGGCAATCTTCTTGATTGACATACGTACATCGTCCACGTGGATCAGCGAGGTGTCGAACTCGCCCCAAAGAGCCAATCATCTGGTCATAATCCTTTATGCGGCGGTTTACTTCCTCATCCAATTCCTCGAGCTCATGTCTTCGCCTTTTTGACTTCAAGGCGAAGCGCTGTCTCCTTGCTTTGGAGCGTAGGAAGTGTCCGCTGCCGCATCTTAAGATCTTTCTCCAGACCCTGCAGCGATGTTTTATTGAATTGATAAGTGATAGCCATATACGTTTATGCTTTTGGCCAGTATTTTTCTACAAGAGCTGCCTTGATATTCACCTCTTCCGGCTTGAAGTATTCGCCGAAGAGACGCCATGCCACGTCGAGCATCTGGACGGTATTGATGTTGACATCGATAGCCAGGATCTCGCGGCTGTAGTCACGCGCGAACTTCAAGCAACGCTCATCGTAATCGGTAAGATCAAAACCGTTTTCTTTCTTGGTTTTGGCATTGGCGGCGTCGGCGTACAGACGAACTGCGGCGTTCATCACCTGCGGATGGTCTTCGCGTGTTTTCTTGCCCGCCACAAGCTGTTTCAGACGGCTCAACGAACGGAACGGATCCACGATAACCTTACCGATCTCACTGTCACGACGGAGGTACAACTGACCTTCGGTGATATAACCGGTGTTATCCGGAATAGCGTGCGTAATGTCGCCGCCTGAGAGTGTTGTGACTGCGATGATGGTGATGGAACCGCCGCCTATCTCCTCCGGGAACTGAACGGCTTTCTCGTAAATCTTGGCAAGATCCGAATAGAGCGAACCCGGCATGGAGTCCTTGGAAGGGATCTGATCCATACGGTTACTTACGATAGCGAGCGCATCGGCATAAAGGGTCATATCGGTCAGCAGGACCAGCACTTTCTCGTGTTTCTCCACTGCAAAATACTCAGCGGCTGTCAGTGCCATATCCGGAATCAGGAGTCGCTCTACAGGCGGGTTCTCGGTCGTGTTGACGAACGAAACGATGTGATCGAGCACACCGGCGTTCGAGAACACGTTCTTGAAATAGAGGTAGTCATCGTTGGTCAGGCCCATACCGCCGAGGATGATCTTGTCTGCTTCTGCGCGGAGGGCTACATTAGCCATCACCTGGTTGTACGGCTGGTCCGGGTCGGCGAAGAACGGGATCTTCTGACCCGACACGAGCGTGTTGTTCAGGTCGATACCGGCGATACCCGTTGCAATCAGCTCGGACGGCTGTTTACGACGGACAGGGTTCACGGAAGGACCGCCGATCTCTATCTCCTTGCCCTCAATATCCGGCCCACCGTCAATCGGATCGCCGTAGGCGTTGAAGAAACGCCCTGCGAGCTGGTCACTCACTTTGAGCGACGGAGCTTTGCCTAAGAACACTACTTCGGCGTTGGTCGGGATACCCTCGGTACCTTGGAAAACCTGCAGCGTCACCTCATCACCGATGATTTTTACTACCTGTGCGAGTTTGCCGTTGACGGTAGCCAACTCATCATTACCTACTCCTTCGGCCTTCAGCGAACAAGTTGCCTTGGTAATAGCCGTGATTTGGGTATATATTTTTTGAAATGCTTTAGCCATAAAAATAGTTCTATTTAGTCATTCGTATTATACTTACCTTTAAGTCACCTTGGCTTTGACTGTCGGTTGACCGTCGGTTGACCGTCGGGATTGACAGCAAAACGAGTGCTTTCAGGGTGTGGTTTGATTAGAGTTGTTTCTCCGCCAGGAGTTCATCCAGTTTCCTGCGGTAGTCCTCGAATTCAGCGGAATGGAACTCACAGTAGTTCATCTGCTTGCAGAGATTGATGACGCGCTTGAAATAATCGATGACATCGAGGAAATTATCGAAGTCGTAATCGTGCTTGCAGATGTCCATCACCAAGCGGAGCATGTACTGCTGGCGTTCCAGCGGACAAACGGCGTCAATCTTGTCGAAAGCGTCCTGCTGTAGGATTACAAAGTCGATGACTTCGGATTTCCAGAACGCCTCGTGGTAGTCCACCGGCACACCGTCGTCACCCAAGATGTTGATCTGCTCTTGGATCTCCTTACCGCGCTGCAGATAAGTCTTCATATCATTGACCATCGGCAGCCACTCTTTGTCGATCAGACCAGAGATATATTCAGCAAATTCCGGGTACTCTACATATTTTGAATAGGAGTCAATGGGGTTGACCGCCGGGTAGCGCTTGCGGTCGGCTCGCGCCTGCTCCAGAGCATAGAAACAACGCGCCACTTTCTTTGTACCCTCGGTTACAGGCTCCTTGAGGTTACCACCCGCAGGAGAAACGGTACCGAGGAACGTAACGGAACCCGTTGCCCCATTATTTAAATATACGTATCCTGCGCGTGCGTAGAAAGCACCGATGATGGCGGAAAGGTCCATCGGGAAGGCGTCCTGTCCCGGGAGTTCCTCCAAACGGTTGGACATCTCACGCAATGCCTGCGCCCAACGGGAAGTGGAGTCCGCCATGAGCAGCACACGAAGACCCATCGAGCGGTAGTACTCGGCAATCGTCATGGAGGTATAAACGGATGCCTCACGGGAAGCCACAGGCATGTTGGACGTGTTGGCGATGATGATGGTACGCTCCATCAGCTTGCGGCCGGTGTGCGGATCCTCCAGTTCCGGGAACTCGGTAAAGGTCTCCACCACCTCATTGGCACGCTCACCGCAGGCTGCGATGATCACGATATCCGCTTCCGCCTGTTTGGAGATAGCGTGCTGAAGCACGGTCTTTCCGGTACCGAACGGTCCCGGGATGAAACCCGTACCGCCCTCGCAAAGCGGGTTGGCGGTATCAATCGTACGAACGCCTGTCTCTAACAGTTTGAAGGGACGCGGTTTCTCGCGGTAAGCGAGGATAGCTTTCTTTACAGGCCATTTCTGCACCATGGTCACCTCATGATCGGCTCCCTCTGCATCGGTCAGGACTGCCATCACTTCGTTAATGGTGTATTCTCCGGCAGGTTTAATCGATTTCACCGTATAAACGCCCTCGAAAACGAACGGCACCATGATCTTATGCGGCTGGTGGTTCTCATCCACCTCACCGAGCCATGCGGCCGCCTCTACCTTGTCGCCGACTTTGGCGATAGGCTTAAACGCCCATTTCTTCTCGGTGTCAAGCGGAAAATTATACTCACCGCGTTTAAGGAACACGCCCGTCAGTTTGTCAAGGTCGTTCTGCAAACCGTCGTAGTTACGGCTGAGCAAACCCGGACCGAGCGTCACTTCGAGCATGTGACCCGTGAACTCCACTTTGTTGCCTACCTTGAGACCACGCGTGGACTCGAACACTTGCGCATAGACGTTGGCACCGATAACTTTGATGACCTCCGCCATCAGTTTGGTCTCTCCAACGTAGATGTAGCAAATCTCATTTTGTGCTACAGGACCATCGACAGCCACGGTTACCAGGTTGGCGATGATTCCTTTTACTTTTCCTGTTGTCATAATTTATTGTTAATAATTATTACTCATTTTTTCGTTTAAACAGACTCTTTATTCGCTGTCTTGTCTGCCATGAGAACCATTTGGAAACACGTTGCATCAAGCGGTAATACATCAATTTCAAATGGTATTGGAACATCCGCTTGGGCGAATTTACTTCTTTCGAATAAGCCAAAAGTGCGTTACTCAGTTTGACTATGTCTGCACGTCTGTTAATCATATTTTCAGGCACTTCGGCTGTTTTGGTAATAATTGCAATAGGGTTATTATCTACCACTTTTGCCTCTACTTTAGCAAAGCCAGACAATAGTTGGTTAATATTAAAACGCCTCGATTTATTCCAAATAATCAACTTATCGTCTTCCACCATAATATTGAATTGGTGAAAACCTCTATAGTTCTCATATTCTGCCTCATTAGGATGATGGTTCAGATACAAAACGCCTCCAACATGTAATATATCCAAAGATTCTAAAATCCCTTTTACCGGATTAGAACTGTGATCCAACGCATTCTGGATGGTTATCAGCGTGACATCGTGATTCGGATAAAAGGCAGATATGTATTCCATCATACCAAACTCCACTTTCGGTCTGTCCACCTTGTATTTAGATAGAATTTGATTGTAATAAGCAGCTAAGGGATCAATATAATGCAGATTCAAAGGTTGATTTTTACCTTCTATCGTTAAATAGTTCCCTGGAAGATAAGTCATTCCTGCTCCGACATCCAAGATGGTAGCTTGTGCAGGATTCGGTTGACTCTGTAGGAATTGCTGCACATCAAAACCCGCCAACTGAATTGGAGAATTATAGTGTGAAAACAGGGAGAGTTTTTGTCTCTCCTTTCTATTCTTGTATGTAGCTTCCCAGAACGCTACTTCATAAGGTATGCCAAATAACCATTGAACCATAGCACGATTAATCGAGTTTCACTCCCTGTTTCAGATCAGCGACAAGTGCCCGGAATACTTTTTCTCCCTCCTCTACGGTCAGCAGGCTCCAGCGGTGTAGCATTACCGCCTCCAAGTAGTAGGCAAAGACCATCTCGGGAGAGAAGAAATCAAACTCCGTGCGCTCCTGCAACCACTCAAAACGGATGGCGTCTATCGCTTTCTCGCGCTGCATGAGATCCTCAATCTGTGCGAGTGCCAGAACGGCCTGATAGTCGCCCGAAAGCTCGTTCAGACCGAAATCTTTCTGCGTGCTGTGGGTTCGTAGTTGCTCGGCTACCTCATCCTCGCCGACAATCTGCTGCTTGGCGTTAAAACCGTGTTTGCGGCAGATCTGCGCTACCATCACATTGTTGATGTCACGGTTAAACGCGAACCATTCCCTTACAAAACGGTTCTTTGCCTTCAGCCCTTCCTCCAGCGTAGCCTCGTCAATGGGCGCGCGGAGAAGCCCCAACAGTTTCTTATCCGGTTGTGAGAGTTGTTCATCCAGCAGTTCTTCCAGTTTCTCCATGGAAACCGGGGTGTCAGAGCCCGCCTTCAGTTCCGGTAAACCTGTTAATAAATACTCGTAAGTCATTGTAATTTACGATTTACTCATTTACCATTTCTTTATTCACTTCGTTCATACGATCTGCTTCGCCGTATGGGTCATTTAGAACAGCTGGTCAACCAACTGCGGACGGAGCATTTCTTTGAAGTATGCGATAAATTCGGCGTCACCGAAAGCGAGTTTGTATCCGCCTTTGGCAGGCTGGATGGTAAAGTCAGTCTTGATACCCTTCACCTCTTTAATCTCAACCCCTTTCTCCAACAGACCTTTGGCATTGGCTGCAAAGTATTTTTTCAGTGCCTCTGCATCCTTGGCCTCTATCACTACGCTGCCGTCTTTTGCCATCTGCTCTGCCAATTTGGCAATCAGTCCCTGCATGAACTTGGCATCAGCAGTTGCCGCTTTTACGCTGTCTGCAGCTATCTTGTCTGACAGAAGGTTCACGATCTCGGTTTTAACGGCATTCACGCTCTGCTCCGCATACAGTTTGAGTTCGGCGCGTGTCTTTTTGTCCAGATCGGCAGACTTGTTCTCGGCATCTGCTACCAGCGCAGCCGCTTTCTTCTCTGCTTCAGCAATAATCTCAGCAGCCTTGGCGTTCGCTTTGTCCACGATTTGTTGCGCCTCGGCATTGCCTTTTTCTACGCCCTCAGCGTAGATCTTGTCGGTTAATTCAGAAAGATTCATATATTTGGTAATTTAATTAGATTCAAAACCGCTGCAAAGTTACGAAAAAAAAATGACATAAACAAATGTTTATGACACTTTTTCTGAAATTTATTCAATATAACCCTTTAACCGGTTCAACGCTTCGGCTAAAATATCCCGTGAAGTAGCCAGATTGATACGGATATAATTCTCAGCTCCGTACATCTCGGAAGGATTGAAGAGCACATGCGCCTTTTTTGCCAGATCGCAGCAGAACTGCTCTGCAGGTACGCCCAATTCCGAAATATCCACCCACGCAAGATAAGTACCGTCCGTCTCATGAATATGCAGCATCGGCAGTTCCTTCCCGATGAAATCGCGCAAATAGCAATAGTTACCATAGACATATCCGTTCAGTTCGTCCAGCCATGCTTCCGACTCGTTATAAGCAGCAACCTGCGCCACCAGGCCAAACGGGTTCAGACCGTTCACCTCATGCACCTCCAATGCATGGTTAATCTGCGCGAAAAGTTCCTTGTTGGGCACAAAGATATTGGCGCATAGCAGTCCGGCGATATTGAAAGCCTTGCTTGCCGAAGTACAGACACAGAAATCCGTATCGTTGATGGCGATAGATGCAAAAGGTGTATAGGGGTGTCCGGGGAACGCAAACTCGCAGTGAATCTCATCTGACAACACATATAGATGCTCACGGCGCATGATATCTGCCAGACGCTCTAACTCCCCGCGTGTCCATACCCTACCCGTCGGATTATGAGGATTGCAAAGGAGGAACACGTCCGCTTGTTTCGCTTTCTTCTCCACATCCACCCAGTCGATTTCAAACCGGTTGTCCTTCAACACCAGCGGAGACGGCACTAACTCGCAGCCCATGTTCTCGATGCAGGCGAAAAAACAGTTATACGCCGGCGTGAAGGTCAGCACGCGCAGTTTCTGGCATTTGTTGAGACGCATCTGCAGAGCAGCAAAAATAGCAGAAATAGCCGGTACAACGGCTGTGGTGTAGAGCAAATTGTTGCGGTTAATCCCTTTCCATCCATGGCGGCGCTCGAACCACGAAGCCACCGCATCGTAATTTTCCTGCGGCACGATGGAATAACCGAAAACGCCGTGATCCAGACGTCTCTGCATCGCCTCAAGAATCGGGCTTGCCGCCTTGAAATCCATGTCTGCAATCCATAGTGGCAGACATCCTTGCGCACATTCCGAATCCCACTTGTAACAATCGGAATTTCTGCGATCTACATATTCTAACATGGTATTAAAGTATTAAATGATTTATCATTGCAAAGTGATCTCCACCCGCCTGTTGAGCTGGCGGTTTTCCTCGGAATCGTTGGGTGCAACCGGTTTGGTATCGCCATAGCCGAAAGCCCTGATTTGATCGGCGGAACAACCGTATTCAATGAGTTGGCGGCGTACTGATTCCGCGCGTGCTTCAGAGAGTTTCTTGTTATCTTCCGCCGACCCGATATTATCCGTATGCCCCGCCAGACGCACTTTGTAGCCGTAAGTCACAATGAAAACGGCAATACGTTTCAACTCCGGCAAGGAGGAAGGCATGATCTTGTCGCTTCCTGTCTCGAAGAGCAGATTTTGAATGGCTACCGCTTCGTTCGGTTTCAGTACCGTAATCGTCTCAGGGCGTTTGTCTTCCGGCAAAGTGATGGAATAAATATCATGTCTTCTGCCGGTTTTACGGGCATAATATGCCGTTTGTCCGTCCGTCGTTATTTTATACCAGCAATCCCTTCCGGCGGTATTGATTGTAGCTCCGAGGTTCTCCGGTTCCGACCAGCAGGTCCAGCAACTATCGGCTAACCGGCGGCTCACCCATACATCGAGTTCTCCGATGGAACCGGGCTTGTCAGAAGAAAAGTAAAGTGTTTTCATGTCCGGATGAAGAAACGGCGAGCGCTCCATGCCGGTTGTGTTAATCGCAGAACCAATAGAAAACGGTTTGCCCCATCGTCCTTGCTCGTCGCGGAGGGAAACAAAGATATTAAGCGACGCTTTTTCTTCGTTTTCAACGGGATAATTGGCAGCAAAGAGAAGTGCGGAGCCATCGGCTGTTATCATGGCGTCTGCCTGCCAATTACCTAATTGCAGGTATTGCGGTAAGGGTCTTGGTTCGGTCCAGCCGTGCGGTCCTTTAACGGAGAAACACATTCTTCCTTCTACAAAGAGCAGCATCGTTCTGCCATCCCCGGAGACGGAAGTAGGCGCTTCGTTGCGATACGGATTACTGAGTTCCGGAATACGGCGGGCGGCACTCCACTCGCCCGTACGGCTGTCACGTCGTGAAACGTAAATATCTTCACTCTCCGTTCCGTCCTCACGGTTGAGTCCCACAAAATAGAGTGTGTTGTCATCAATAGTCAGCGTCGGTCCGTACTCCTCTCCTTCAAGGGTGTTGATAGCAGGCGGCAACAGTTGCGGACGGATCGAATCCATCGGAGTAAAACTACAGAAAAACAAAACGATCAGTTGTGCCGCCATGACACGCAGGAAAGTCGTAAACGGATAGACGGTGGCATAACACACAGAGACCTGATTATTCTCCGACGATAGGGATTGTGCGTAAGGCAATGCCATAGCAGATGTCATGGAACCGATCAACAGACCTACCACATTGAAATAATTGATATGCAAACATTTATAGGCAATCATACCGACAATAAACAACGGTATCAAAGTGATAAGAAAACCATAGCCGACCCATAAATAACCGCCTCCTGCCAATGTCGGGACGAAATTTTCTCCCACGGACAGACCGATAGCTGCAAGGAAGAGCGTAAGACCGACTTGACGCAGCATCATGTTTGCCGAAGTGGTGGAGAAAGTAACCAGATTATAGTACGGTCCGTAGTGACCGATAAGGATTGCCACAATGAGCGAACCGCCTACAAGTCCCAATTTGAACGTCGTCTCCATGCCGGGAACAGGGATCGGGATAAGCCCCACGCAGATACCCAGCACCATACCGAAGAATACAGGCAGCAGATGCGGAACATCAAGACGTTTGAGCTCGTTGCCGAAAGTCTCTGCTACCCTGCTTACATCATTCTTGTCGCCGACCACCATGAGCCGGTCGCCCAACTGTAGTACCATATCCGGCGTAGCCAACAGATCAATTCCCGCACGGCTGACGCGTGTGATGGTAGCGTGGTATTGCTGGCGGAGGTTGAAGGAGCGGATCCGTTTGCCATTACATTCCGGCCGGGTAACAGCGATACGGCGAGAGATCAAGTGATCCGATTTCTCCGATTGTACATGCAGGTCATAGTCCTTCATTTTTCCAAGTAACCGCAAGCCGTCGATATGCTGTTTGTCCGTCAGGATACGGAGCGTGTCACCGTTACTGATACGGGTCTGCTCGTTCACTAACTCGTCGGACCCGTCAGCCCGGATAACACGGCTGATAACCATCTCTTTTACAGGACAGAGATGCGTTAATTCATCCATCGTCAATGTACCTATCTGCGGGTTGTTGAGAGTGATGTCCACACAAATTGGTTCTTCTGCGCTCTCTGCCGCTTCCATTTTCAGACGCTTCTCTTCTTCCGGCAGCTGTATATGGAAGGATTTACGGATCAACTCAAACGCCAAAATAACTCCCACTATACTTAACGGGTATGCCACGGCATAACCAGTTGCGATATCAGGGTTCATGGTACCGGTAATGTCATAATAAGCCTGTTGTGTAGCAGCTAAAGATGGGGTGGATGTTACGGCACCTGACATCACTCCGGCTAACGTGGACATGTCGATTCCCGTGACATAATGCAGCACGATTGTGCACACGCACGCCAGCAGAACGATCGCGGCAGAGAGCATATTGAGTTGCAATACACCCCTTTTGAACGGAGAAAAAGAAGGACCGACCTGCAGACCGATGGAATAGACAAAGAGGATTAGACCAAAGTCTTTTGCAAACTGCGCTACAGAATGATCTATCTTCACACCCAACGATGCAAGTGCGATACCGACGAAGAGCACCCACGTAACGCCTAACGAGAAATTCTTGATCTTCACTTTCTCGCCCATCCAAAGACCGATGGTCATCACGATGGTCAGCCATAAAAGCGACTGTGTGATGGTGGGGGTTAAAAGAAATTGCAGTATTTCGTTCATACTATTCCGTTCTCAGTATCTGAATCAGTTTCACCAATGCTTTGACACACGCGCGATCTGTTATCTGGTCACGGAGTTTGCCTAAATGAAAACACTCTGCATAAGTATTTTTCGGTGTAGTCCAGGCAATCCAGACAGTACCGACCGGCTTTTCGGGTGAACCTCCCGTAGGTCCGGCGATTCCCGAGGTAGCAATCGCATAATCGGTACCGATTTGTTGTTTTGCCGACTCCGCCATGATACGTACGACCTCCTCGCTCACCACACCTTTTTCTTTTATCAAGCTCTCCGGCACACCTAACAAATGCTCCTTGACGGAGTTGTCATAACTGATGACCGAACCATAATAGAATGCCGATGAACCCGCGTGTTTATTGAGTAACGACGCCAGTTTGCCGCCTGTACAGCTCTCCGCGGTAGCGATGGTCATTCCTTTCTGCTTGAGCAGATTTCCCGCAATGACCTCTAACGGCTCATCGGCATCGGCAATCAGATATGGAGCCACCTGTCCTTTTAACCGTTCAAACCATGTATCCACTTCTTCTTTGGACATCTCACCATAAGAAGACAGACGCAGGCGGATCATACCGTCCTTGGGCAGATAAGCCAAATGCAGAGCTGACGGCATTTCATTCTCGTAATCCTCTAAAATAATAGCCAGCGACGATTCCGGAATGCCGCTAACCTGCAATGTTCTGTGCAGAATATGCTCTGATTTGTAATTCGTAATTTTTGATTCGTAATCCCGGATATACGGCAGTATCTGTTCCTCCATCGCTATCTTCATCTCGTACGGCACCC
The DNA here is from genome assembly GCA_002369075.1 of Bacteroidales bacterium UBA3808. Lineage (GTDB taxonomy): Bacteria > Bacteroidota > Bacteroidia > Bacteroidales > Paludibacteraceae > Colicola. The sequence continues at coordinate 13,114 of DFEG01000034.1, forward strand.
CCGGCATGGAAGCCAATATCTGTTTGCCATGGTGGAAAACCATAAGTGGAGCAGAACCTACTCTGTTCTCGAGTATGAGTGCATTCTCGGGCACTAACCACTGCGTAGCGGTAAGGCGGTTCAGCACATCCGGACGCTCTTTATAAAGGTCCATAATATGCGCGCGCACAGACGCGTCCTCAATAAGGTGTGTCTCGAAATACTCACATAACACATGCTTGGTAATATCATCTTTGGTCGGTCCCAGCCCTCCGGTCGTCAGCACAATGTCTGCACGGGAAAAAGCCTCGTCCAATGCCGCAATGATATGCTCGCGGTTATCATGCACCGATGTGATTTGGAACAACTCGATGCCGTATTCATTCAGTTTCTCTGCGATCCAGGCGGAGTTGGTATCTACCACCTGGCCGATCAACAATTCATCTCCTATCGTTATTACTTCTGCGCGCATTGTTTTTTCCATTCGTTAGCAGTTAGTTCCAGTTCTTGATACCAAGCCTCTCCAAACCGACGGATAAGCGGTTCTTTGAGGAACTGATACACCGGCAGATGCAGTTTTTTCCCCTTTATCCGGGCGCAATGACAGATGTCCCACCGATGGTATTCCACCCCGGTATATTCTCCTACTTGCGTCAGCCGTATCGGGTATAAATGGCAGGAAACAGGTTTCTTGAAATCTATTTTACCGGCATTGTATGCCTTTTCTATCAGGCAATAGCACCAGCCGTTATGGTCCGTTCTGGCGAAAACGCAGTCTTTGTCATTGACTATAGAGGTCACCCGCTCGCCGGAAGGATCGTTATAAGCGATGCCTTGTGCCTCAACCACGGCTTTCGCTTCTTTGGTCATATCCGGCAGCAGAATCGGTAGAATCTCTTGGATCTTCTGCTCTTCGTCATCCGTTAACGGAGCTCCGGCATCGCCTTCAATACAGCAGCAACCGCGGCATGTGTCCAGATCGCAGCAGAACTCTTTCTCCAGCACATCGAGCGAGACCAAAGTATTTTCTCCGATTACAAACATAGACCCTCCATACAGATCTTAATACCTAAAGCTATCAGCACGAGACCTCCGATCAGTTCCATATTCAGTTTCAGTTTACCTACATACACACCAACCAGATAGCCTCCGAGCGAGAACAGCGCAGTGATACTACCGATCGTCAGAATAGCCGGTACCAACCACTCCGGATATGGCACAAAGAGCAATCCCGTAGCCAGCACATCAATACTGGTAGCTAATGCCAGCAATAACAGATTCGTTACGTTCCAGTTGGCTTTTTTCTCCACCTCTTCATCCTCGTGGAAGGACTCCCAGATCATCTTTACGCCTAAGAAACCTAATAAAGCCAATGCAATCCACGGTGCGTAAGTTTGCATGAACGAGACAAAAAGCGTACCTGCAAAATAGCCGATTACGGGCATTCCCATGTGAAAGCAGCCGAAGATGGCCGCCATCAGTAATGCGCGTGGATGCCACTGACGCTGGTTCAAACCCTGTACGGCAGAAACCGCACAGCAATCCATTGCCAAACCGACTGCCATGATTATGATATTAAGCCAGTCCATTATTATTGCTTTTTGTATTTATACCTCGCCCCTACTTTTCCTTTGGCTATCGCCATAAGTTTGTTACGGGTAAAAGTCTTGCGAATCGGCGAGATTCGATCGGTGAATACATGTCCCTCCAAATGGTCGTACTCATGCTGTACGATACGTGCTTGGAAATCCGTAAAAGTCTCCACATGTTCCTCAAAATTCTCGTCCTGGTAACGGATCGTAATGGTCTTGGGGCGGACGACATTTTCGCTGATTCCGGGCAGCGAAAGGCAGCCCTCGGAATATGTGCAAGTCTCTTCGCTTGTTTCTAACAACTCCGGATTAATAAACACTCGCTTGAAATCCTTGCACTCAGGATAGTCTTCTGCCAGCTCAGAACCATCTACCACGAACAACCGCCAGGGCTTGCCTACCTGCGGAGCTGCCAGACCGCACCCCTCTGCTTGGGTCAGGGTCTCATACATATCCGCGATAAACTGTTTCAGTTCTGGCGTGTTCTCTATTTCTTCAGCCTGCT
>DFEG01000042.1:0-2704 GCA_002369075.1 Bacteroidales bacterium UBA3808
GTGTGTACTCCGCTCCGATGCGGAAACCCTTGAACGGTTTGAAGAGAACTCCGAAGTTCGCCGTGGTCTGTGCCTGACCTCCGACGTGGATCCCCTTCATGTTCACTTTCGCCCAGAAATGGTCCGGCGCGCCGATCTGCGTCACTTGGCCGTCTGCGGTCATCGGCAGTCCGTGCTCATCGTAGGCATACCCTACCACGGAGTCGCGGTCCCATTTCCAGTTACCCAAGGATACCATCGCGCTCAACTCCAGCCATTTGGCAGGACGCACTTTCGCCTCGAACTCCAGACCCATGTGCTGCGCCCCTACACCCGTCATGTTCAGGTAATAGTTGGTCACCTGGTCATTGAGCGTGCCGTATTTGGTCATCGCTTTATCCATCCACTCCGTGAAATAGCCGTTGAAATGTATGGAGGCGTACTGGTTCTCAAACCCGTACCCTACCTCGACGGAAGCGATCTGCTCGTTGCGGGCTTGGTTGTTGATGGCGTTGGAGGTACTGACCGACATGTATATATTCTGGTATTTCGGTGCACGGCTGATATAACCGGCGTTGATGAATACGTTGTGCCATTTGGCGAACTTGTAGTTCAGACCACCTTTGATTGTTCCGCTCACGCGCACCACACTGTCGCGCGCGGTTACATTATTATAATAATAGCGGTCGGTACGCCAGTTATGGTTGAAACTGAGCGAACCGTTGATGAACGCGGAGAGATTATTCTTGCTGTACTCCAGACTGCCGAAGAAACCTTCCTGCACGATCGTACCTGTGTAGTCGCGGTAAGCGATATCGCCTACGCCTAATTTCTCGGTCACCCAGTTGATGTCCGCCGCATTGGGGTTGTTGGCGGGATTGACCTTGCTGCGCGTGGCGTCGATATAATAGCTTCCGCCGAAGAGGTCGCTCACCACCGCCTGGTGGATACCCTGATAGTACCGCACATCGACACCGGCTGTCAGTTCAAGGCAGTCAAGGAATTTCTTGTCGTAGGTCGAGACGAGTCCCACCCAGTTATGGTAGTTGCGGTTCTCGCAGATGACGAGTTCGGATCCGGACTCCGAGGCGGCGTTGATCTCCTGCACCTTTGCGTAGTCAAACATTCCCGTTACGGGGTCACGGAAGGTAGTGGTAATCTGTCCGTTGGCAGCACCGTTGGTCAGGTCGCTGTATGAATAAGCCGAGCCGTACCCGTTCTCCGCCGTACGGCCGAAACCTCGACCGATGGATACATAAGCGGTCGTACTCAGGCTGCTCATGTCGTCAATCTGCCATATATGGTTAAGGCTGATCTGCGGCTTGTGGTACTGGTTGTAGTTCGTACCCGCCTGCTTGCCGTCACGCCCCAGTCCGTAGGAAGGGTTGTAGCGGCGGCGGTCCATACCGCTCGGCATATACTGCGCTACCCTGTTCCACTCAGCCAAGGTCAGTGCTCCGTACTTGCCACTCGGACGGGTCCAGTGCCACTGGGGCGCGCCGAAGCCGGTAAGGGAGAGCTGGTGGTTCTCGTTGATACGTTTGGAGATATTGGCGAAATAACTATAGCCCTGGAAACTTGTTCCCTGAATATATCCGTTACCCCAGGTACGGGAGCCTAAGACCGTGATCGCCCATCCGTTCTTCATCAAGCCCGTGCTCACGGTGAACAACACCTTGTTGTATCCGTCATTTCCCATAGAGTACGAGAGGGCCCCGCCTTTCTTGGCATCGATACCGCGGGTGACGATGTTGATCGTACCGCCGACGGAAGGCGCCGACAGCTTGGAGGCACCCATACCGCGCTGTGTCTGCATGACGGAGGTGACATCAGAGAGTCCCTGCCAGTTGGACCAATAGACCGTTCCTCCCTCCATATCGTTCATCGGCACGCCGTTGACCATCGTGGCTACGTTGGTGTTATCGAATCCACGCATCCATATCTCCGAGTCTCCCCATCCGCCGCCGTTGCCGTTGGCATGCACACCCGGCGTGTTCTTGAGCACCTCGGGGAACTCCTGTCCGGCGAGCCTCTCCTCGATCTCCAGGGCGGTAACCTGGCTCACCGCCACAGGCGTCTGCTGCGTGCGCGCCATCTGACCGGTGATCGTCACGTCCTCCAAGGCAATCGCTTCGGGTTCCAAACGGATGACGCCCAAGTCACCTTTCTTGGCAGTGATCTCTTGGGTCTGGTACCCTACGTAGGACAGTTGGAGTGTAGCTCCGGGCTGTACCGCGACGGTGAAGTTGCCATCCAGATCGGTTACGATACCGTTGGTCGTACCTACCTCCAAGACAGAAACACCGATGAGTTCCTCACCGGTCTTGGCGTCACGTACACTACCCGATACTTTCTGTGTCTGCGCATAGATAGAGGCTACCGCAAACAGGCAGATAAACAGGGAGATGAATTTTTTCATAAAGGTATAAGATTAAATCCGGTGCAAAGGTACAAAAATATTTTGACATACACAAGGGGAAAGTGAAAAATGAAAGATGAAAAGTGAAAAATATTTGCATATGTCAAATTTTTGTTGTATCTTTGCAGTGGATTTGAGAAAATCATAGATCCGCCAACCTTGGCGGATGCATCAAGTCCTTTTCCCCCTTTTTTCGTTACGGTGACGTTAGCTTAGCGACCCACTAATCACCCACTAACCACCCACTAATCACCCACTCCACTATCGGTAGAACACCGGTATTGGAGCGGTTTTTCACGCAAGTTA
>DFEG01000042.1:2754-2927 GCA_002369075.1 Bacteroidales bacterium UBA3808
CGCAAGTTACACCGGCGGGGCGGGGTTGTCGCAATGATGCGACAAAAGGGAAAGACGTGTCCGGATGGCATCCGGACACAATAGACATAGAAAGGATACAAGAACGCCGCAAAAACAAAACAGGCAGATAGAGAAAGACAGCCCTGCGTTGGAGCGGTTTTTCACGCAAGTTA
>DFEG01000042.1:2982-10509 GCA_002369075.1 Bacteroidales bacterium UBA3808
CGCAAGTTACACCGGCGGGGCGGGGGTTGTCGCAATGATGCGACAAAAGGGAAAGACGTGTCCGGATGGCATCCGGACGCAATAGACATAGAAAGGATACAAGAACGCCGCAAAACAAAACAGGCAGATAGAGAAAGACAGCCCTGCGTTGGAGCAGAGCTGTCTTTTGTCGGGTTTCAGGCTTTGCCTTTCACCTCCTTTTAGGTTTCACTTATTATCTTACCTGTGTGCCTTGGAGGTTGAACATCTTGCCGTCGCGAACGATATAGATCACGCCGTCAACAATCACCTTCTGGGCTTTCTCAGTCAGTTCGATGTTCTCGATGCCCTGAGCTTTCTCAACGCTAACGAAGATAGCGTTCTTAGCCTGCGGGGTTCCGTTGTACTCATTGTAGATAGCCTTCACGGTCAGTTCGTCGCCCTCTGCTACGCCCAGCTCTGCAAATTTCTTGCTCTCACCGGCAGGAGTAAGCAGACCGTAAACATATACTTTTCCGGTTTCATCGGTGAGGTCGAAGTTACCGTAGGTGGTATTCACGATATTGGAAACAACACCGGTAAGGAGGCAAGTATCTTTGGTGTTCTTGAGCTCAAGGAACTCAGCGATGGTCTTTGCGCCGAGGTTAACCGGCTCAACAACAGGAGCAGCGCTCTTCTTCACCTCAACGAAGACAGCGTTCTTTGCCTGCGGATTGCCGTTGTACTCGTTGTAGACAGCCAGGATGGTCAGAGTATCATTCTCTGCCACATTGAGGTCAGCGAATTTCTTGCTCTCTCCGGCAGGAGTCAACAGACCGTAAACATATACTTTACCGCTCTCGTCGGTGAGGTCAAAGTTACCGTAGGTAGCATTAACGATATTCGAAACCACACCGGTCAGGATGCAAGTATCGGTAGTGTTCTTGAGCGCGAGGAACTCAGCAATAGTCTTTGCGCCGAGGTTCTGCGGACCAACAACGGGCTCTTCACCAGCAGCAGGACGTACAACCTGGAGGAATGTAACGAACATGCCGGTGTTGCCATAACGGCCGATGAGGAGTGAATCCTGGTCAGAAGCAAGGATATATTTCTGAACAGCAGGTTCACCTGCGTTGCGCCCATTCAGAGTCGTTGCAGAGTCTGTGCGATACAGAAGTGCATCACCATCTGCTGCATAAACGCTTGCCATGCAGTATTTGGTTAGGTCGGAGTTATTGAAGACGACAGAAACTTTCAGTGTGTCACCCGCCTTGAAAGCACCCTCAGCCGGCTTAATAGCGATGTATTTGCCTTCCGCATAAACATAAGAGCTACCGAACTTGATACCATTTACCTCATCGGTATTCTCATGAATATTAACGGTACCTGTGGTGATATTGGTGTTTCCACCAAAGATGGTAGTACCGATTTCGCCAGCCCAATCGTAAACAACAGAAGCCTCAGCAACCGGTTCGTCACCCGGCTCTACAGAAGGCTCGCCACCTGTTTCCCATACAACGATGATAGAATCCAGATAAAGAGCATCTTGGCTACTACGGATTCCTATATACGCGTACTCATCTGCAAAAGTGTACGTTTTTACGGAATCTGCATGCACATTAAAGTGAGCCACCTTGGTGCCAGCCGTAGCTGCAGCGTACAGATCCGTAGCAGCTGTATAAGCATTATTGGACGCATAAATGTCCACTACACGACCAGCGGCTGTGTTGGAATTAAATTTTACAGTAACACTGACAAGTTTACCAGCACTTGCTGTAGAAACAACACCCGAGTTGCTGTTTTTACTACGCAATTGAATAGTGTTGTTAGAAGCGGCTGATTGACCTGCATAAACTGCATTAGAGGTAGCCTTTTTGTTTGACCATTCGGTGTAACTATTGCCTGTTACACCAGTCGTCTGATAGGTCAAGACGTCTGTTACCTCAACAGCCATCATGCTGCCTGCGAAGAGGACGGCAGTGAGAAGAGAAAAGATTTTCTTCATGTCTTAATGATTTTAAGTTGTTAAATGAATTAGTTGGTTATTTGAATATGTTATAAAACATAACATGTTTGTACATTCACATTTCCGCTGCAAAGGTACGTAATTTTTTTGACATAGCCAAATTTATTTGCTTTTTTTTAGAAAATTCTTGATTTCCTTGTGTAATTCAAAAAAAAGCAGTACCTTTGCAGTCACGTTCGGCAACAAGTGTGCAATGGTCCATACCGCTCCGCTAAATGGACGGGCAGTTATAAAGACACTACTAATATAATAAAAAGCAAAAATGAGCAAACTACTGATCATAGATGACGAACGCGGCATACGGAACACGCTGCGTGAGATTCTCGCCGATGAAGGGCACGAGGTAGATGTGGCAGAGAACGGCAAGCAAGGTCTTGAAATGGCGCAAGCCAAAGCGTACGACCTCATCTTCACGGACATCAAGATGCCGGAGATGGACGGGATGGAGGTGTTGGCCAAAATAGTCGAAAGTCGAAAGTCGAAAGTTGAAAGCGAAGGGGAGTTCGCGAGTACCGATACTCCCGTAGTGATGATCAGCGGGCACGGTGATGTGGAGACGGCAGTGCAGGCACTCAAAATGGGTGCGTACGACTTCCTGCTCAAACCGCTTGACCTCAACCGTATTCTTATCACCACCAAGAACGCGCTGGAGTCCAAATCGCTCAAGCAGGAGACCAAGATCCTCCGCAAGAAGATTTCCTCGAAGGGTCCGCAGATGATCGGAGAGTCCGCCGCCATAATGCGCGTACGCGAAATAATAAATAAGGTGGCTCCCACCGAGGCGCGCGTGCTCATCACCGGTGCGAACGGTACCGGAAAAGAAGTGGTTGCGCATCTTCTCCACGAGCAATCGGCACGGGCGAACGGACCGCTGGTGGAGGTCAACTGCGCCGCCATCCCGAGCGAGTTGATTGAGAGCGAGCTGTTCGGCCACATGAAGGGTTCGTTCACGGGAGCGGTGAAGGACCGTGCGGGCAAGTTCGAGCAGGCTGACGGGGGCACGCTCTTCCTCGATGAAATCGGCGACATGAGCCTGGCAGCACAGACCAAAGTGCTGCGGGCATTGCAGGAGTCGGAGATCACTCGCGTGGGCTCGGACAAACCCGTCAAAGTGAATGTGCGTGTGCTTGCCGCCACGAACAAAGATTTGCAGAAAGAGATCGAGGCGGGTAATTTCCGCGAGGATCTGTTTCACCGGCTGAACGTCATCCCTATTCATGTACCGTCGCTCAACGAGCGTATCGAAGATATCCCGCTGTTAGTGGACTATTTCTGCGAACGTATCTGCAACGAACAGGGTATTGCCCTCAAGACGTTTGAGCCCGAGGCGATCAAGGCGCTGCAAGCGCGACAGTGGACGGGGAACATACGGCAGCTCCGTAATGTTGTCGAGCGGTTGATTATTCTCGCCGGGGCGAAGATCACCAAAGAGGATGTGGAGATGTATGCATGATATCCGCCAAGTTTGGCGGATACAAGAAGAATGATTCTACAGTCGCTTAACATATTGAATTACCGCAACATACGCGAGGCAAGTTTGGAGTTTGCGCCCAAACTCAACTGCTTCGTGGGGCTCAACGGGCAGGGTAAGACCAATGTGTTAGATGCTATTTACCTGCTGAGTTTCGCCAAGTCGGCTTTCACAAGTCAGGACAGTTTGAACATCACTCACGGCGAGGAAATAGCGATGGTGCAGGGGGTGTATAGTGAGGATGGTCTGATGACCATCTCCTGCGGTTTGCGCAAGGGTGTGAAGAAGCAGTTCCGGCGGGACAAGAAAGACTACCCGCGGCTGATAGACCATATAGGACTCATTCCATTAGTGATGATCAGTCCGAGCGACCAGCAGTTGATTGACGAGGGTTCGGACGAACGGCGGCGGTTCATGGATATCGTGATCAGCCAGACAGACCGCAAGTACCTGGATTCCCTGACCCAATACAACGCCCTGTTGAAACAGAGGAACGCTCTATTGAAACAGTACGCCGAGGCGGCTGCGCCACCGGACGATTTATTAGAAGTGCTGGAGTGGCAGATGGTGGAGCCGGCGGAGTATATCTTCAAGGCAAGGACAGAGTTCTTTGAGGCGTTTCAGCCGTATTTCGAGGAGGTGTACCGGCAGATAGCGGGGCTGGACAATCCGGAAAATTCCTACACTCCTGAAGTGCCGGTATTGCGGTATGTGAGTCAGTTGCAGGACCGGGATTTGAGGGCGGCGTATGTGCGTACGCGGCAGCGGGATCTGATATTAGGCTGGACAAGCCAGGGCATACACAAAGACGAGTTGGAGATGAAGTTGGGCGAGTGGCCGTTGAAACAGGTCGGGAGTCAGGGACAGCAACGCACTTTCGTCCTCGCCATGAAACTGGCACAGGCTTTGTACTTATCGAAAGTAGTAGAAAGTCAAAAGTCGAAAGACCGCTTCGCTCAAAGCCAGAGACCGATCCTCTTATTAGATGATATATTCGACCGGCTGGACAGCGAGCGCGTGGAACGGATTGTGGAGATGGTGCAGGGCGAGGAATTCGGACAGATCTTCATCACCGACACCGATCGCGAGCACCTGACGGAGATTGTCAAACCCAGCGCAAGCGCCAAGATATTCCACGTAGAAGGAGGGAGAGTTGATAGTTGACAGTTGATAGTTGACAGTTGACAGTTGATAGTTTTTAGATACATATTAACCTTTGTACTTTGTACTTTGTCCCTTTGTACCTTAAAAGCCGAAGTCGGCTTCAGGGGTGCATGGATAGCGACGGTGGCTAATATCGACTGGCCGTCTGCGGAGGCGGTCGGCAATACCGAGAAGCAGCAGTCGGAGATGGTGTGGATTCTTGACTCGCTGCACGCAATAGGCATCAACGCCATCGTCTTCCAAGTCCGTCCGACGGCGGATGCTCTCTACAGAAGCGAGTACGAACCTGTCTCCCATTGGCTCACCGAAAAGCAAGGGAGTTGGGACGAGGAGGTCAAAGTCGAAAGTCAAAAGTCGCAAGCATGGGATCCCCTTGCATGGACCATCACTCAGGCGCACAAACGCGGCATGGAGGTTCATGTATGGCTCAATCCGTACCGCGTCAATCTTGCCAAAACGGACACTTCCGCTATTTGTGCCGACCATGTATGGCGCAAACACAGGGATTGGTTCTGGGAGTACAACAAACAGTGGTATTTCGACCCGGGGCTGGACGTGACGCGCGAGTGGATATGTACGATAGTACAGGACATCATCACGCGCTACGACGTGCAGGCTATACACATGGACGATTATTTCTATCCCTACCCCAGCGGCAAACTGCCGCTGCCGGACGAAGCGACTTTCGCCAAGTACCCGCGCGGTTTCACGGACATCAAAGACTGGCGGAGGGATAATGTCAATTTAGCGATCAAAGCCATCAGCGAGACTATCCGCGAATGCCGTACGGATGTCGAGTTCGGTATCTCGCCCTTCGGCGTCTGGCGCAACGCCTCTGTCGATTCGACCGGCTCTGCCACCACAGCGGGTATCACCAATTATGACGACCTCTATGCGGACATACGCCTCTGGATCAAGGAGGGCTGGATAGATTATGTCCTGCCGCAGTTGTACTGGGAGATCGGCAAGAAAGCCGCGGACTACGAGGTCCTTGCTCACTGGTGGGCGAACGAAGTGCGCGGCACGAACTGCAAACTGTATATCGGGATGGCGCCCTACAGATTAGTCGAAAGCCAAAAGTCGAAAGTCGAAAGCGGCAAGTCGAACCCTTGGGCAACCGGCAATGAGATAAAACGGCAGATGGAGCTAAATAGAACAATACCAGAGATCAGCGGCGAGTGTTTCTACTCCACCCGGCCCTTGTTGAGGAATCCGAGAGGCGTGTGCGACAGCATCAAAGCTACTTACAAGACGGACGATTTCTCTCTCCCTTGGGAATAAAACGCGCCTAAACACCCCACAAAAATGCACTTTGAGTTTACATTGTGCATTTTTTTCTTGCGTATGTCGAAAAAAAGTTGTAATTTTGCACCGCAAAATGTGTGGAGCGAAGAAATAGAAGCAGACGCCGCACATGAATGCGTGGCGCATAAACGCCATAAAAGAAAGACTATTTTTAAAACAATCAATAATTTTAGACACATGATTTATTCGAAAGAAGTACAAGAAATGTGCGTGGTAGCGAAGGGTCCGAAGCACGGACCGGCGCCTATTCCCGAAGAGGGCAAATGGGTGAAAGCTACGGAGATCAAAGACATCTCCGGTATGACGCACGGTATCGGCTGGTGCGCCCCGCAACAGGGTTGCTGCAAGCTGAGTCTGAACGTGAAAGACGGTATCATCGAAGAGGCACTCGTGGAGACCATCGGTTGCTCGGGTATGACCCACTCTGCTGCCATGGCGGCTGAGATTCTGCCGGGCAAGACGATCCTTGAGGCGCTGAACACCGACCTCGTTTGCGATGCGATCAACACCGCTATGCGCGAGCTGTTCCTGCAGATCGTTTATGGTCGTACGCAGTCTGCCTTCTCCGAGGGCGGTCTGGCCATCGGCGCCGGTCTGGAAGACCTCGGCAAGGGACTGGTAAGCCAGTGCGGTACGCTCTATTCCACCAAGGCAAAAGGCGTTCGTTACCTCCAGTTAACCGAGGGTTATATCACCAAGGAGTTCCTCGACGAGGACAACGAGGTGTGCGGTTACGAGTACGTACACATGGGTAAGTTCATGGACGCTGTGAAGAAGGGTGTTCCCGCTGACGAGGCGCTCAAGAGCGTTACCGGTACCTACGGCCGCACGACCAAAGAGCAAGGTGCAGTTAAATCGATTGATCCACGCAAAAACTAAGGAGGAGAGACTATGATTCGTGAAGTAAAATTTGAGTCGCAAGACCGCCGCGAGAAACAGATTCTCGCCGCTCTGAACGCTAACGGTATCGCTTCCATCGAGGAGGCTAACCAGATTTGCGAGCAATACGGCCTCGATCCTTATCTGACCTGCGAGGAGACCCAACGTATTTGTTTTGAGAACGCGAAATGGGCTTACGTGGTAGGTACCGCAATCGCGCTGAAGAAAGGCTGCAAGAACGCCGCTGACGCTGCCGAGGCAATCGGTATCGGTCTGCAGTCCTTCTGTATCCCGGGTTCAGTAGCTGATGACCGCAAGGTTGGTATCGGTCACGGTAACCTCGCTGCCCGTCTGCTCCGCGAGGAGACACAGTGCTTCGCTTTCCTCGCCGGCCACGAGTCCTTCGCTGCCGCTGAGGGTGCTATCAAGATCGCTGAGATGGCAAACAAGGTGCGTAAGAACCCGCTCCGCTGCATATTGAACGGTCTGGGCAAAGACGCTGCTATGATCATCAGCCGTATCAACGGATTTACGTATGTACAGACCGAGTTCGACTATTTCACGGGCGAACTGAAGATCGTTCGCAAGAAAGCTTACAGTGACGGTCCGCGTGCAAAGGTTAACTGCTACGGCGCAGACGATGTGCGCGAGGGTGTAGCTATCCTCTGGCACGAGAACGTGGATGTATCCATCACCGGTAACTCCACCAACCCGACCCGCTTCC
>DFEG01000042.1:10605-64737 GCA_002369075.1 Bacteroidales bacterium UBA3808
TATCCTCGCCGGCAAGCCGTACTTCAGCGTTGCTTCGGGCGGCGGTACAGGCCGTACCTTGCACCCGGATAACATGGCTGCGGGTCCTGCTTCCTACGGTATGACCGATACTCTCGGACGTATGCACAGCGACGCACAGTTCGCAGGTTCGAGCTCTGTTCCGGCACACGTTGAGATGATGGGCTTCCTCGGCATCGGAAACAACCCGATGGTAGGTTGCACCGTTGCCTGCGCAGTAAACGTAGCGCTCGCGCTGAATAAGTAAAACCACATTCGGAATACCGGTATCTCGACATATCGGTATTCCGATAAATTATTAATAACAATCAATTTTTAATTAATACATTATGAAAAAATTTTTATTCATTGCGGTACTTGCAATGGCAAGTGTAATGGCTTATGCACAGCCCCGTGCCATCGGTGGTCGTCTTGGTTACGGAGCAGAAGTTTCTTATGAGCACGGTTTGGGTAGCGGTAACATGGTTTCTCTCGAAGTCGGTGTTCCTGGTTTCGCACTCTTGGAGGCTGCTTGTACTTATGACTGGATCGATCCGTTCGGTGCTACCGTACCTTGGAATGAAAAAGGTGAGTGGCACTGGTACATGGGTGTCGGTGGTGCCGTACAGATGACTTGGGCCAATCCGGGTCTCGGTTTCATCGGTGCAGCCGGTCGTTTCGGTATTGAGTACGATTTCTGGTTCCCGCTCCAACTCTCGTTGGACTTCCGTCCGACACTTGGCGTCGCTTTCCCATACTCAGGTAGTGGCGCAGCATTCGGTTACGATGTATATGCCGGTGGTCTTGGCCTCGGCGTACGCTACAAATTCTAAGAATGAAGAAGTTATCGCTCATAGTGCTTTTTGCGCTTGTAACGATGATGCTTAGCGCAGAGACCGCGTCTGAAAACAGGCGCGGTCTCAACGCTTCTTCGTCCGTAGGGTACGTGGGCAGCGGTTTCTTCCGTTACGCCCCTTTCGGTCACAGCCTCTACGCCGATGTGCATCCTAACCTGGTGAGGCTCGACGTGCCTTATGGCACAAACAACAAAGCTTATGACTGGGGAGATCATGATAACACCCGCTATCGCTGGGGTATATTGGGTCTCTTCGGGTTTAATTTACCTATCTGGTACGGCAACGTGGTGGACGAGCGGTACGCTATCTCCGTCACGATGGCGGCGAGTGCCAACCTGTGGATGGACCTTTTCGATTTCCGTACCTCTCCTATCGTGGATACCGACTACCGCGTAGGTATCCCTACCGTCACGTTCCTTCACCGCCTGGGTAAAAAAGGCGTGAAGAACTACTCCATCGCCTGGTCGCCCTTCAAACACGAGAGCACCCACATCGGCGATGAGTTGCAGATCAAGAACGTGGATCGCGGCTATGCGCTCAAGCGCGTCAATCCTTCCTATAACTATACCGAGTTTGTTTTCACCCTCAACGAAGCCGAAGACCGCTACGCGGAGAACCACTGTGTGCGCGTGGGTCTGATGGTGCTATGGGGCGGGCATTGGTATAACATCGACCCCTGGGACGGCGATGCCTCTATCGCTACGCCGAAATCTTCGCCGTGGGAACTCTATCTGCAATACCAATACCAATCGCCGACCTCCAAACACGGTTTTCAGGGCGTGGCGTCCGCGGAGATCCGCAACCGCGCGCTGTACGGCTATGACCTGACCGCCCTCAAGACGGATCCCAATCCCGTCAAGAAAGCCGACAGCCGCATCTTCACCTTTAATATATTCCTGGGCGCGCGGTATAACATGCCTAACTACGACGGCTATTTCTCCCGCGTAGCGCTCGGACTACGGATGTATCATGGCAACTGCCCCTACGGACAGTTCCGGTCCATCAACAACTACAATCAGGTGGGCGCCTGCCTGATCTTTGAATAACCGCCCTACCCGCTAACCTTTGTGTTTTTTTCGCATTTTTCTTGCACAATCAAAAAAAAAGCAGTACCTTTGTCGCCGAATTATGCGGCTACACTGCGTTAAACCGTTAAATTGTCAAACCGTTAAATTGTTAAATCGTTATAATGAAGAACTTTGTAGAAGAACTGCGTTGGAGAGGCATGCTCCAGGACATCATGCCGGGCACGGAAGAACAGTTGATGAAAGAGATGACGACCGCTTATGTGGGTATCGACCCGACGGCGGACAGCCTGCATATAGGGCACCTGTGCGGCATCATGATGCTACGCCATTTGCAGGCATGCGGACACAAGCCTATTGCGCTGTTAGGGGGTGCGACGGGTATGATCGGTGACCCAAGCGGCAAGAGCGCGGAGCGCAATCTGCTGACGGAGGAGACGCTGCGCCATAACGTAGCGTGCATCCGCGAGCAGCTGGAGCATTTTCTCGATTTCAATTCCGACGCACCCAACGCCGCCGAGTTGGTGAACAACTACGACTGGATGAAGGACTATACGTTCCTCGATTTCGCGCGCAATATCGGCAAACTGATCACCGTCAATTACATGATGGCGAAGGACTCCGTCAAGAAGCGTTTCAACGGTGAGTTCGCGCAGGGCATGTCGTTCACGGAGTTCACGTACCAGCTGCTGCAGGGCTACGACTTCGTCTATCTGAACGAGCACAAGAACTGCCTCATGCAGATGGGCGGTTCGGACCAATGGGGCAATATCACCACCGGCATCGAGCTTATGCGCAAGATGAACGGCAAGACCGCTTTCGCCCTCACCTGCCCGCTCATCACCAAAGCCGACGGAGGCAAGTTCGGAAAAACCGAGAGCGGCAATATATGGCTGAGCAAGAAATACACCAGTCCGTATAAGTTCTACCAGTTCTGGATGAACGTGAGCGACGACGACGCCAAGCGCTATATCAAGATCTTCACGAGCCTCAGCCGCGAGGAGATAGAAGCCCTCATCGCCGAACATGAGCAGGCACCGCATCTGCGTTCGCTGCAAAAACGTCTTGCCAAAGAGGTGACCTGCATGGTCCACTCCGAGGCGGACTACAACGCAGCCGTAGAGGCCAGCAATATATTATTCGGAAACGCAACCGCGGACGCGCTGCGCGCGTTAGACGAGGAGACATTCCTTCAGGTGTTCGAGGGCGTAGAGCGGTACGAGATCAGCCTTGACGAACTCAAAGCCGGCATCGGTCCGTTGGACCTGCTCGCCGAGAAGACGGCTATCTTCCCCTCCAAGGGTGAGGCACGCAAAATGATCCAAGCCAACGGTTTCAGCATGAACAAGGAGAAACTGACCGACCCGCAGACACCGATCACTGATGCTGCGCTGCTGAACGGCAAGTATCTGCTCTTCCAGAAAGGTAAAAAGAACTATTATCTCGTCGTTGCGAGATAGCCGTCAGCATTCAGCTGTCAGAAGTCAGAAAGCAGAGCACGCGCCGCGCTTATTTGTACGTGTATTGTAAAATACTGTAATATGACAAACACACCCAAAAAGAAAGTTGCAATTATTGCAGGAGCAGGTCCTGCCGGTTTGACTGCTGCGTACGAGTTGTTGAAACAAACAGATATTCTGCCTGTCGTTTGTGAGAAAACAGACGCCATCGGTGGTATCTCCCAGACTGTTCAGTATCATGGTAATCGCATGGATATCGGAGGTCACCGTTTTTTCTCCAAAAGCGAAAAGGTGATGAACTGGTGGCAGGAAGTGATGCCTCTGCAATCCAAACCTGCGAAGGACGATATCTTACTGAATGAATCAGAGAAGGAGTTTGCCAAAGTAGGTCCGGATCCCGAAAAGGAGGACAGAACGATGCTGCTGCGCAGGCGCGTGAGCCGGATATTCTTCCTCCGCAAGTTCTTTGATTATCCCATCTCGATGAAGAAAGAGACCTTCCTCAATATGGGATTTGTGCGAATGATGCGTGCCGGCTTCGGCTATCTATGGGCTTGTGTCCATAAATTGCCGGAGACTTCACTGGAAAATTTCTATATTAACCGGTTCGGACGCCCTCTATACGAGATGTTCTTTGAGGATTATACCACCAAAGTATGGGGCGTACATCCCTCCAAGTTAGGAGCCGACTGGGGTAGCCAACGTGTGAAAGGTTTGTCCATCGTAGCCGTACTAAAAGACATGTGGCGCAAGAACTTCGGCAAGCAGGAGGGCAAGGAGGTAGAGACCTCGCTCATTGAGCAGTTTGTCTATCCCAAATACGGCCCCGGCCAGTTATGGGAGATCGTGGCGAAGGATATTACAGAGCGGGGAGGCAAGGTGTGTCTGCAGACGGAGGTGACCGGCATTCGTATCAAGGACGGGAAAGTGTCGTCCGTAATGCTCACGAAAACCGATGGCACAACCGAGGAAGCGGCATGTGATTATTTTCTTTCCACCATGCCTATTAAGAATCTGATACCTGCGCTGCAAGGTATCGAGGTTCCGCAACCAGTGGTACAAATAGCAGCGGAACTGCCTTACCGCGATTTCATTACCGTTGGTCTGTTGGTTAACAAAATGAAAATCAAGAATGAGACCAAGCTGCGCACGTACGCAGAGCGTGTACCGGACACTTGGATCTATATACAGGAACGCGATGTGAAGATTGGTCGCTTGCAAATCTTCAACAACTGGTCGCCATACCTCGTCAAGGATTATGAGAACACGATGTGGATAGGTCTGGAGTATTTCTGCACGGAGGGTGACCAACTGTGGAATATGGATTCAGCAGATTTTATTGCGATGGCAAAGGCAGAACTGGCAAAGATAGATATTATTGACGAGGCCGATGTTCTGGATGCATGCCACGTGAAGATACAGAAGGCATATCCTGCCTATTACGGCAGTTATTACCAACTGGACAGAGTCAAGGAGTTCCTTAATACCATTCCTAATTTGTTCTGCTTGGGACGAAACGGACAACATAGATACAACAACATGGACCACTCGATGATGACCGCTTTTGAAACCGTTGACCTCATCAAGAGGGGCAACATAGAAGACAAAACAGTTATTTGGAATGTAAACACAGAAACAGAATACCATGAAAGCAAGTAAGACCGTCATATTCGTATGCTGCGCAGTACTGGCAGTCATATGGGGCATCATCGCTGCCAAGACATTTAATCCCAAACCGGATCTGAATGGCGATAACATCAATTACTATATCTACGCCACCTCCTTGGCGACCGGTCACGGTTACAGTGATCTGTCTCATCCTGATGCGAAACCCACTTCCAATTTTCCCCCGGGTTATCCGCTTCTGATGACCCCGTTACGTGTCATTACCGACAGTATCGTTGCTCAGAAATGGCTCAACGAGATATTTGTGCTCATTGGTGTTTTGCTTGTTTTCTTCACTCTCCTGCATCTTGGCATGCGTTGGGACGTGAGTGCGGTAGCAGCGGCTGCCGGCTTGTTCTCGCCCAGACTGTGGCATTTCTCTACGATGATGATGAGCGAGGCGTCGTTCTTCATGACATCGGCATTCGTGTTCTACGCGCTCGCCCGCTATTTTGGCAGTGAGGACAGGGAGAACCGGTGGACGGATGTCAAACAGCCTTGGCTATGGGCGATGATTGTTGTTCTGGTACTCAATTATCATATCCGTACACAGGGATTGGCGTTGGTCGCCGCGGTCGGATTACTGCTTTTGGTCAAACGCCGCTGGGTTGCGCTCGGTGCCACGGTCGTGGGCTTCGTGGCCGGATGTTTGCCGTATATAATTCGCAATAAGATGCTGGGCCTCAACGGAAACAGGTACGTCGATACCATCATGATGAAAAACCCGTTCCAGCCCGATGCCGGTTCACTCACCTTTACGGAGGTGATCGAGCGCTTCTTCTCCACCCTCAAGATGCTTGTCTTCAATGCCATCCCGAATACCATATTCCCTTATTTGAAGGTCAACTGTGACCAGCCCGAATATACATTCTGGATATATCTGGTCGGCGGGCTGGTATTGGCGGTCATACTTATCGGCTACTGGTCCATGGGATCGCTACGGTGGGGAATGATCGGCTATCTGGCAGCCACATTAGGTCTGATCTCCATTTTCTCTACACCGAGCGGAAACAGGTATATTACCTCCGTCTTACCCTTCTTGTCTGCCGGACTGGTATGCGGTATATGGTACATGGTGCATCGTATTCTGATAAAGCGCGAGAAATGGCTCTTCACGGGAGCCGCATTCCTGCTGTGCCTCCTCTTCATTCCGTCCAAAGACGGTATGGCAGAGGAGATCGCAATCTCCAAACAAAAATATCCTCTCCCCTATACCCAGTTCTTCAACATGAGCAAACAACTGAAGAAGAAAGTACCGGCGGGTACGGTCGTCTGCAGCCGCAAACCGCAATTGTTCTGGCTTGAAAGCGGGCTGCCGGGAGTAAACTATAAGTACACGAAGGATGCACGGGAACTGATTGCGAACTTAGTGCAGAACAAGGTGGATTATGTGGTTCTTGATGCGCTGGGCTACAGTTCCACACCGCTCTACCTCTATCCTGCCATACAGCGCTATCCGCATCTCTTCCCGCATGCCGTATTGTATTATGAAAACACCCATATGTACCTACTCTATTTTGACAGAGAGCGGGCGGGAAAAGAATTGGCACAGGATGATTAGGAAATGGCTGCATGTTCTCTTTGTGGAGCCCACCAATAACTGGTTCCTGCAACTGTTCCGCTATGGTTTCGTCGGCGGATTGGCATTTGTCGTGGATTACGGTACGTTGTTTGTCCTGACCCATTTCGCCGGAGTTCCCTATCTATGGTCGGCGGCGGCAGCATTCGTCTTGGGACTGGTAACCAATTATCTAATCAGTATCAGCTGGGTCTTCAGCCATAGCGGGAAAATGCGTCTGTGGCAGGAGTTTGTCTTCTTTGCCATAATCGGTATGGTGGGCTTGTTCCTCAACGAATGTATTATGTACGTCTGCACGGACCTTTGTTCAATACATTACATGGTCTCCAAACTGTTATCCACGGCAATAGTGTTCTTTTGGAACTTCTTTGCCCGAAAATTTTTATTGTTCAGCAAATAGAGGCAAAAAATATAGTTAACTTGCATTTTTTTGCCGAATTATTTGCATATTTGAAAAAATTGTAGTAATTTTGCACGCTTTTTCGCTGAAAGGCGAATGCGGTGTCCACTCGTATATCGGTATTACACCGGATTTTGGTTCCGAGAAGCGAGGTTCGACTCCTCGGTGGACAACAAAGGGACAAGCCCCACCCTACCCCTCCCCACAAGGGAGGGAATTTAATGAAACGGGGTTCGTGTGATGGGATACGGGCAGCGTCACAACAATTGATAATTGACAATTGATAATTACTGCCCAATATTGAGTAACACAACTTATTACAATGAAAGAATTTGCACTTGTAGGTACTCCGCGTAGCGAGTACGGAAAGAAGGCCGCCAAGGCACTTCGCGCAGAGGAATTGATTCCTTGCAACATCTATGGTTGCGGTCTGAACTGCACCTTCACGGTAGCAGCCGCTGACGTCCGCAAACTGATCTACACTCCTGACACTTTGATCGTTGATCTGACTATCGGTGAGACCAAGACCAAAGCAATCGTCAAGGAGCTTCAGTTCCACCCGATTGACGGCAAGACCCTGCATATTGACTTCCTCGCAGTAGATAAGAAGAAGCCGGTAGTAGTTGAGATTCCTATCCAGCTGAATGGTCTGGCAGAGGGTGTCAAAGCCGGTGGCAAGCTGGTACAAGACATGCGTAAGCTGAAAGCTTGCGGTATCTACACCGCATTCCCCGATCGCATCAACATCGATGTTACCGAGCTGGGTCTGGGTAAGAAGATCGCTGTAGGTGACGTGAAGGTAGAAGGCTTGAAGTTCGTTAACCCGGCAGACGCTTGCGTGGCTGAGGTGAAGGCAACACGCCAGAGCAAGCAGGCTTAATCAGTCGAAAGACCGCTTTCGCTCAAAGTCGAAAGTCGAAAGCAGAGAGGGAGCGGATTATCTCGCTCCCTCATTTTATTTTCCTTGAGTGCGAAGCACGGTCTTTTGTCTTTCTACTTTCTACTGATATGAAATATTTAATCGTAGGTTTAGGCAATATAGGCGACGAGTACGCCGGCACGCGGCATAACATCGGTTTCATGATGATCGATGCGTTCGCTGCGTCGGTCAACGCCCAATGGGAGGACAAGCGGTACGGGTTTGTCGCCAAGTGCCGCGTAAAGAGCGCGGAGATGGTACTGCTCAAACCGAGCACGTACATGAACCTCTCCGGCAACGCCGTGCGGTACTGGCTCCAACAGGAGAAGATCCCCGTGGAGAACATGTTAGTGCTGGTGGACGACCTGAATCTGCCGTTCGGCACGATCCGCATCCGCAAGCAAGGTTCGAACGGCGGGCACAACGGACTGGGCAACATACAATCGGTATTAGGGACGGACGCATACGCACGCGTGCGGTTCGGCATCGGCAATGAGTTCACCCGCGGGGCGCAGATCCATTTCGTGCTCGGCGAATGGACGGACGAGGAGAAGAAGCAGATTGACGAACGGCTGAAGGTCACCACTCAGATCATTCCGAGTTTCTGCCTCGCCGGCATTGATCGAACGATGAATCAGTACAACAATAAGTAACCCCACCCCAACCCTCCCATCAAGGGAGGGAGAAAGAGGAAGAATAGAATGGCAGAAGTCAGAGTTGATAAATACTTATGGGCGATGAGGGTGTACAAGACCCGTAGCATTGCTGCGGATGCGTGCAAGAACGGACGTATCACGATGGGCGGCGTGCAGCTCAAGCCGAGCCGGACGTTCAAGGCAGGCGACAAGTTCAATGTCCGCAAAGGTCCGATCACCTATACCTATAAGGTATTGCAGTTGAGCGAGAACCGGCTGGGCGCCAAACTCGTACCGGAGTACATGCAGGACTGCACCGATCCGAAGCAGCTGGAGCTGCTCGAACTCGCCCGCATGGCAGGTAACGGCGTCCGCGACAGAGGTCTGGGGCGCCCGACCAAGAAAGACAGGCGCGAGATAGAGGTCTTCATGAGCGACAACTACCTGGACGAAATAGACTGGGAAGAAGATGAAGAGGAAAGTGAAAGATGAAAAGTGAAAGATAAAAAGTGCAAAGTGAAAGGTGAAAGGTGAAAGTCAAGCGTGATAATATTGCGGAGTATATCCTCTGGCTATGGCAGATGGAGGACTATCTGCGGGCGTTTCCGCAGCAGGCGGAGGCGTCGCAGGAGTTGCATGAGTTGAACGGGATGATGCACCGTGAGGGAATCGTGGAGCGCGGTCATCTGCAGTTGGCTCAGAACGCGCTGGACGAGGTGGAGGGACTGCATCGTGAGCTGCTCAACGAGGACGCCATGTACCGCGCCGCGGTGATGCGGCTGCAACCGAGTCTCAACCTCCTGAAAGCCAAGACCGACCGCCCCACGATGAGCGACATCGAGGCGTGTTTCCTCCTACTGTACCAGATCATACTGCTGCGGTTGCAAAAGAAAGAGATCAGTCCTGAGACGGCGCAGGTACAGCAACAGGCGACGCAGTTGCTGCAGTTTCTAAGCCGCGCTTACCGGGATACCGATATATCGAAATAACGAAATATCGACATGACGACACAAGAACGATTCCATAGTATTTTAAGGTGGTTTGAGGCGAACATGCCGGTGGCGGAGAGCGAGTTAGTGTACCGCAACCCGTACGAATTGTTAGTAGCGGTCATGCTCTCGGCGCAATGCACGGACAAACGGGTCAATATGGTTACGCCGGCACTCTTCGAGGCTTACCCCACACCCGAGGCACTCGCAACAGCCACCAGCGATGAGGTATTCGAGTACGTCAAGTCGGTCAGTTATCCACGGAGCAAGTCGGAGCACCTGGTGGAGATGGCACAGCGGTTAGTGGAGGTCTATCAGGGTGTGGTGCCGGACAACATAGACGATCTGCAGACGTTACAGGGTGTAGGAAGGAAGACGGCGAACGTAGTCTGCGCCGTCATCTGGAACCAACCGACGATGGCGGTCGATACCCATATTTTCCGCGTGAGCGAGCGGCTCGGTCTGACGACGAACAGCAAGACCCCGCTCCAGACGGAGAAAGCACTGGTCAAATACATCCCCGCGGAGCTCATCCCCAAGGCACACCACTGGCTATTGCTCCACGGCAGATATGTCTGCACCGCCCGCAAGCCCCAATGCGAGAAATGCGGAATCACGCAATATTGCCGTTATTATGAAAAAAATTGATGTACGCTTGCGTATGTCATTTTTTTTTTGTAATTTTGCAGTCGGAATATCGGCACATCGATATTGCGATATTGCGAAAACATAAAAGAACACTATATTATGGCAGAGAAACAAGGCCCATCGGCAGAGAAGCTGAAAGCACTGCAGAATGCGATGGCAAAGATTGACAAAGATTTTGGCAAGGGCGCTATCATGCGTCTGGGTGATGAAAAGATAGAGGATGTACCTGTTATTCCGACGGGTAGTCTGGGTCTGAACTTAGCGTTAGGCGTAGGCGGTTACCCGAAAGGCAGGATCATTGAGATATACGGTCCGGAGTCGTCCGGTAAGACCACGCTGGCTATCCACGCGATGGCGGAAGTGCAGAAAGCCGGCGGCATTGCCGCCATCATCGACGCCGAGCACGCTTTCGACCGGTTCTATGCCGAGAAATTAGGCGTAAACATCATCGAGTTGCTATTAGCGCAGCCGGACAGCGGCGAGCAGGCATTGGAGATAGCCGACGAGCTGATCCGTTCGGCGGCGGTGGATCTGATTGTCATTGACTCCGTAGCGGCCCTGACTCCGAAAGCGGAGATTGACGGAGAGATGGGCGACAACAAAGTAGGTCTGCAGGCGCGACTGATGTCGCAGGCGTTGCGCAAGATGACGGCATCGGTGAACAAGACCGGCACGACCGTGATCTTCATCAACCAGCTGCGCGAGAAGATCGGTGTGATGTTCGGCAACCCCGAGACCACCACCGGCGGTAACGCACTGAAGTTCTACGCCTCGGTGCGTCTGGATATCCGTCGCACGGGTCAGATCAAAGACGGTGACCAGATCAAGGGTAACCAGGTGCGTGTGAAAGTAGTGAAGAACAAAGTGGCACCTCCGTTCAAGAAAGCAGAGTTCGACCTGATGTTCAACGAAGGTATCTCCAGGATCGGCGAGATATTGGATTTCGCAGTAGCTACCGAGGTGATCAAGAAGAGCGGTTCGTTCTTCTCCTACGGCGACACGAAGTTAGGTCAGGGCCGCGACAAAGTGAAAGACGTATTAGCGGAGAACCCCGACCTGTGCGACGAACTGGAGACCAAGATCACCGAGAAAATCAAAGAGCTGGGTCTGGAAGCCGTTCTGGCAAAGATGAATAAATAGTGGACACTAAGCAATACATCCTATCCCCGCGGGAGGCGTACGAAGCGGCTCAGAAATGGCGGGTAGTCAAACGGAGTGTAGATGCACGGCAGCGGGAGTTGCGCGTGCATCTTACTATACTGACGGACGATGAGGGCAAGCCGGTAGCCAAGGACGATGTACGATTTACGAAGTACGAAGCACCTGTTTTTCAGGATGTGCATAACGCCGAGCGTCAGGTAGTCATCATCGGTGCCGGTCCGGCAGGACTCTTTGCCGCCCTGACGCTGATAGAGCACGGGATCAAACCTATTATCTACGAGCGGGGAAAAGAAGTAAGCGAACGGAAGAAGGACATCGCCCTACTGAACCGGAACGGGGGTCTGAACCCCGAGTCGAACTACTGTTTCGGCGAAGGCGGCGCCGGTACGTTCTCCGACGGCAAGTTGTTCTCGCGGTCCAAGAAACGGGGCAACATGCAGCGTGTGATGGAGCTGTTCCATTATTTCGGTGCGCCGGACACGGTACTCTACGAGGCACACGCCCATATCGGTAGCGACAAGTTACCGAGTATCATCAAGCGGATGCGGGAGTGCATCATCGAGCACGGAGGAGAGATACACTTTGAGACTTGCGTGACAAGCCTCAAAGAAGTCGAAAGTCGAAAGACCGTTACGCTCAAAGACAAAAGCCATTTCCAGACTCCAATTATCCTTGCGATCGGGCATTCGGCGCATGATACGTACAGGATGTTAGCGGCGGAAGGGGTGAAGTTAGAGACGAAGGGGTTTGCGATGGGCGTGCGCGCCGAACATCCGCAAGAGCTGATCAACCGGCTGATGTACCATCTGGATGAGAAGAAAGACCGCTCTGCTCAAAGACAAAAGACCTTGCTCGATTCGGACGGCCACCGGCAGTCCTCCGTGCTCAAAGACAAAAACGCACAGTTGATTGAATATATCGGCAATGCCTCGTATTCGATGGTGACGCAGGTGGACGAACGGGGTGTGTATTCGTTCTGCATGTGCCCGGGCGGACATATCGTGCCGGCAGGCAGTGCGGAGGGGACGTGTGTGGTGAACGGCATGAGTGCCAGTCACCGGAACAGTCCGTACGCCAACAGCGGCATGGTCGTACAGATCAATCCGGAGGACATCCCCGGCGATGATCCGCTACGGGGTCTGGAGTACCAAGAAGCCCTTGAGCGGCTTGCTTGGGAGCAAGCTTCCCAAATGAAAAATGAAAAATTAAAAATGAAAAATTGCTCCGCGGTGGCACCGGCGCAACGGATGAAGGATTTTGTGGAGGGCAGAGCAAGCAAGAATCTGCCGGCATGCAGTTATCTGCCGGGTATTGTGCCGAGCCGGTTAGACCAATGGTTGCCGGCGGAAATAGGCAAGAGGCTGCAACAAGGATTCCGTGATTTCGACAAGAAATACCCCGGTTTTCTGACCAATGAGGCTGTTATCGTAGGCGTGGAGAGCCGTAGCAGCAGTGCGGTGCGTATCCCCCGTGACCCGGAGACCCTACAGTCGGTCAGCACGCCGGGGCTGTACCCATGCGGCGAGGGAGCGGGTTATGCCGGGGGGATCACCAGTAGTGCGTTGGATGGTATAAACGCCGCACTGAAGATAGTTCAACAGTAGTTAGACACTATACATATCGTCTAGGTATGGTCTAGGTATCGTCTAGCGAAATAAGGTAAAACAATAAATGCAGGCTCGAACGAGTCTGCATTTATTGTGATCAGCCATGTATGGCTGATGCTTTGGATGCTTTGGATTAGAGCTGTGCGCCAGGTCTAAAAGACCATTGGCGCGCATTAGAGCTGTGCACCAGGTCTAAAAGGCCGTTGGTGCGCATTAGAGCTGTGCGCCAAGAGCGTTGTACTCAACGCCGTTCTTGCGGATGATGAGCTGACCATCGCGGAAGAACTTCTCAGCCTTCGGAGCAGCTTCGATGTCCTCGATACCCTGAGCATCAGCGCCAATCTGAATTTTGGTGATACGGTAGCCACCGGCGAACTCTTTGATTTCTACATCACCACCGTTGGATTTGTACTCCAGAACTTTCCAGATATAACCATCCTCGTCAGCACCAGTAGCACCCGCTGATTTTGCCGGCAGAGTGAGGTCGGTAGATACAGCCACAGCATTCTTCGGATAAACAGCATCCTTATCTACAAAATTAGAAGCAGTAGTACCCTTAGCAGCTACAGTCAGTTTGATAACCTCATTAGCAACAGTACCTTTGATAATCAGGATACCATTCTTGCCACCGAACTCATAGCATTTGCCCGGATACACAACGAATGCTTTTGCCTTGTCAGCACTATTCTTGAGTTGGAATACTACATCCGGCTCAGCGGCGAGACTGGTCTCACTTACAACTTCAGCCTTAATGTCATAAACGAATTTAGCTTTAGCCTCATCCGACTCTTTGGCGTTCAGAGTAGCACCAGCAACATTCCAATCTGAGATAGTGGTTCCGACGGTAGCAAAGTCAATGACCTTAGCGTTAACTGTGAGTGCTGCAAC
Organism: Bacteroidales bacterium UBA3808; assembly: GCA_002369075.1. Lineage (GTDB taxonomy): Bacteria > Bacteroidota > Bacteroidia > Bacteroidales > Paludibacteraceae > Colicola. Next base: position 24,436 of record DFEG01000042.1, read on the forward strand.
AGCAGCAGCTGCGAAGAGGAAAATTTTCTTCATAATGTTTTAGTTTTTAAAGTTAATAAATATTGTTAGTTAATAAAAAGTCGAAAGACAAAAGACAAAAGACAAAAGACCGCCCTACGGGCTCAAAGCCATTTGCTAAATTGACTTTTCAAAATCGAGTGCAAAGGTACTACATTTTTCGGACATATGCAAGTACATATTGCCGAAAAATGTAGAATTTTTGCACTTTAGTCCACTGCGTCGGGATCTTTGCCGTTATAGAGCACATTTTTTATCTTTTTGTACTCCGTAATCGGCATCGGTTTGGGGTTGATCTGGCAGTTGGTGAAGTTGATGTCCTCCGCATACTCCATCTTGATACCGCCACGGTTACCGATGATGGTCACCTGATCAAAGAGGATGTTATGGACAGGTTTTCCCTTGAGTCCCTGAATATCGACCGCCTGCTTGGAACCGATACAGGTGATATTGCGGAAGGTGATATTGGACCAGTCGGGGAAGAACGCGTTTTTGTCATCCGAGTCGGTAGCAGAAACACCTGCGCCCTTGTCGGCATAGCCGGATGAGATGAGGAAAGCGGACTCGCGGATATCCTTCATGATGATGTCATAGCAGTAGATGTCCTCGCACCATCCTCCACGACCGGGAGCAGACTTGAAACGACAACCGATGTCGGTACCATCGAAGCGGCAGTCCTTCACCACGAGACGCTGCATACCGCCGGAGAACTCAGAACCGATGACAAAGCCACCGTGTGCACGATAGACGGTATCGTTGGTGATGAGGAAGTCACGCTGCGGACCGGCGTCCACACCTTTCTGGCCTACACCGCCCTTCATACAGATACCATCGTCACCACAAGAGATATTGCAGTTGACGATGAGCGCCACCTGGATATTACCCGGGTCCATGGCATCGCCGTTCTGCGCCCAGTGCGGGCAACGGATGTGCACGCCGTCTATAATAAGGTTTTGCACGCGCGTGGGCACGAAATGGAACTTAGGTGAATTGAGGAGGTGCACATTCTCGACGAGTACGTTTTTGGAGTCGGTGATATTGACCAGATGCGGACGCATCTTCTCCTGAATAATCGGGTCGGAGGCAATATTGGGCACACCTAATTTCTTATCAAGATTAAAGGGATACCAAACGAGCCATTTCTTGCTGTTGCCATCGGGTTTGGTGACGCCGCCCATCGCCAGCACGTCGCCCCATACATCGCCATCTGCGGCTACGACCTCGGGCGCTACGACTTTCTTTTGCTTGATCGGGCGCCAGTAGATACCCTGCCCGTCGATCGTACCATGACCGGTGATGGAGACGTTTTCCAGTTTGGAGCCGTAGATGAGTGCATGGCATTTCTTGGAACCATCGCGGAGGGAGTCATTTTTGTTGACATAGAGTTCCTTGTTGGTCGAACCAAGAATGGTTGCGTTGTCGGCGAGATGCAGATCGAGGTTGGAGACCAGTTTAATCGGTCCTGTAAGCCACTTGCCATCGGGCACATTGAGGTGACCGCCGCCCTGTTTCTTGAGGTGTTTGAGGGCTTTGGCGAACGCCTCGGTGTTGTCAGTGACCCCATCCCCTACTCCACCGAAATCAACGATGGATACGGTGTAATCAGGGATGATCACTTCCTTCACCTGCTCTACCGCACACGGCAGATTCTGGTAATAATGGGAGTACTTGGTTTGCGCCTGGGTAACTACGCTCATAGACAAAAGAGCAAAGACCGCTGCGCTCAAAGATAAAAGACTTTTTCTCATATTCGTTTCTTTTATGGGTTCAAAGGATTAGTACAAATTCCGTACCAAATGGCATAAATAGACATCCAGATTGGTATGCCCGGTGACGAGCGTCGCCGTACGCGCATCGCCCGGATCATTGGGATTGAGCCCAAAAGCCGTCTCCCACTCATCGGGAATACCGTCGTAGTCGGTGTCCAGCGGTTTCTCCGCAGCCTTTAGTTCGGGCCATCCGCCTACGTCGGACTGCGTGTCAATCAGTCCGTTCTTGGAGCCGTTGGAGCCGGTATAGGTATAATTGCCGTTTCTCACCTCATTGACGATACGGGTATCCACTGCGTCGCGTGAGAGGGAACAACCGGCTTTGGCGAGAACGGTCTCGTAGGCATCCGCTGCCGTCTGCTCATTCTTGAGAGCGGTTAATCCATCCGTCCAACGGGCAGCCGCCTTGCAGAGGTCTTTCTTGTTTGACTCATCGGGGTCAACGCCCTGCCAGTTGTCGTTGGTGACGGCAGTAGAACCATACACATAATTGCCGGCGATGTAGAACTTGCCGGGTTCCACCGTGCCTCCGGGCGAATGCGTGCAGTTACCACATTTGGTAGTGGGGTTCACGATACGCGCTTTCTTAGATGTAGCAGGACCGTACTTATAGTAGTTGTTGACCATATTTATACGACGTCCGCCGGCACCTTTGTTCGTTCCCTCTCCGCCATAGGCAGAGTTGCCGCCCCAGTTATAGATGACATTATTGACATGGTCGATGGGTCCGCCGCAGCGTGTATCCACGAAGTCATGGTCGAAGCGCGGGTTACGGCTGTCGTGGTGGGCTAAGAGGTTATGATGGAAAGTAGCGTTGGAGCCTCCCCATATACCGCCGTATCCATGCGATCCCTTGCCGTGCACCGAGTTCTTGAGGGACTCCGAGACGATACAATACTGCATCGTGAAATCCTTGTTCCCGTAGCAGCTGACACACTCGTCCACGGACCAAGAGCAAGAGAGGTGGTCGAGCACGACGCCCGTAGCATTATTGACCGAGATGGCATCGGACTCGGTGTTGCTGACATCTCCCAGCCGCACGCGGATGAAGCGCACGATGACGTTGCTGGCGTTAATCACCAGCGGGTAGTCCGCAATACATATTCCGTCTCCCGGCGCGGACTGACCGTCAATCGTGATACCGCCCGTTTTGATACGCAGTTCGCTCTTCAGATGAATCGTACCGGAGACAGTGAACATGACGCGTCTTTTTCCTGTCTGGTTCACGGCATAGCGAAGCGTCCCCGCCATAGGCAGTCCCGTATTGGGATCCAGCGCATCGTCCAAGCGGCTGACGCGGTAGATCGTACCTCCGTCACCGCCCGTCACAGCAGCCCCGCCCCCCTGGATATTGGCACATGCGGCTACCAGCTCCGGGTTAGAGTCTATCGTTTTCTGATCCGGATTATTAGGAGTGTTGCACGCTGCCATAAAGAATGACAGTGTGCAACACAGCGCTATAAGTTTCCACGTTTTCATCGGATAGAATCATTATTCCGCCGTAGCGGCATAGTCATAGTCGTTCCAAAGGGCACCTTCCGACTGACCTACGTTGACCGAGAAGATCGGCCAGTACTGGCGTCCGTTGAGACGCTCCGGATACTCACGGTCGAAGAGCATGTAGTTATCGGGAGCCAGTTCACGACCGGACGAGCCGAGATAGATAGCGGTCTTCACCCATCCGTTCTCCTTGCTATAGGTAGTGGGTGCGCCTGACTCGCCTTTGTTGAGGCCATAGACAGAGTCAATAACAAAGCCCTTGATACCGGCAGCGTAGCTGTACTCATCGCCGACATATTTGTACTTGAAGTAGATCGTATCAGCCAGACCAGCGAACTCACCCTCGTGTTTGTCCATGGCAGCCAGACGCTCGTGCGCTTTGAGCAGGGTCTCTTTGAGAATACCCCAACGCATGAGGTCATACTTACGGAGATACTCACCGGTGAACTCCAGCTTACGCTCCTCCTGGAGGTTAGCCATGGTGAGCTCTTTGGCAGAAGCATGCGCGCGGCTACGAATTCTGTCAAAGCATGCTTTACCGTCAATACCATAGGTGTTGGTCGGCATATCGCCACCGATACCGCCAATAGAAGCCTCGGCAGCCATGAGGAGCACGTCTGCATAACGGATGATCGGGAAGTTGATACCATCGTCGTTGCCGGTACGGTGACGAACCATCCACTCTACACGGTATTTATTACCATACCAGTCACCGATCATCTGGTTCTTCTGATAGAGGATCTTAGCGTCCGTGCCTTTCTCAGGGAAAGCAAGCGTCACATTCTCCGGTGTGGAGTTGAATTTCGTACCATCGTCATACACCCAGATATAACGCGCCATCGTCACGTCACGGCGCACATCCGCCGGTTCAAAGTCATAATAGAGCGTCGGCACGATACCTACCGCCGAGTTCGAGGCACCGCCTTCGTTGTTCTTCAGTCCCTCAAGGGCATCCGAAATCTTCGTGCCGTTGTATTGGAGAACCTGTCCGCGGCTACCGTCTGCGAAAGCGAGTTCCCAAATCACCTCAGAAGCATAATATCTGGTCTCATCGGCACAGATTTTCTTGAATATATCCTCATAATTGGTCTGGAACTTAGCATCCTCGTTTCCGTTATTGATAATCTGCGCGCACGCCCACATGACCTCTGTATTGAGTTCCTGACGGAGCGCGGCATCCTCAACGAGGAATTCCGGTCCGTTCTTCCATGTAGCAGGGCGCACACCCTTACCTGCATAGGTCAGGTCCACACGTGCGAGGAGGGCATAAGCCGCCGCCTTGGACGGGCGTCCGGTATAGTTAGCCGCCGTTCCCGGACATTCGCTCGACCAAGGGATCAGCTCTGCCGCCTTCTTGAGGTCAATACGGATCTGTTTGAGGACGTTGGTACGGTCCGATTTGGGAGTCTTGAGCCCTGCCTCATCTTTAGAGATAGAAGTGAACCGCGCAGGAACGTCTCCCCAGAGCTGTACCATCTGGAAGTAGCAGAACGAGCGGAGGAAATACGCCTCTCCCAATAGATAGCGCATCTTGGAATTGGCGGTATCACCGTATTGCTCGACACCCTCGATGATGTTGTTGCAACGCTCCACAGCGGAGTTGAGGTACCCCCACGGATCCTTACCGTTGGAGGTTGAGAGATCACCACTGGTAGGTGTCATGGCATAGGTATTCCAGTCCGCTCTTCCTGAGTTTTTGGTACCATGCTCCACATCGGTGTTCATACCTTGATAACCGCACGCGAGACGGTTACGGAAGGACTTGTCCTGCCCGAACTGCTCATAGACACCGGCTATCACCTGCTCCGTGCTATTGGGATTAGAGAACACTTGTGCGGCATCCATAGCTGAGGGCGATTTCGAGTCAAAGAAATCGCAGCCTGTCAGCGCAACAGCAACTGCTGCAAATGCAATATATTTTAAGTTTTTCATATTCTGTTTACTTTTAGGTGTTTAGAGTCGATTTTAGAAAGAAAGGTTGATACCGAAGTTGAATGCGCGGCTCTTGGGGAATGCGGAGAAGTCCACGCCGGTAGCCAGCGGATTGATCTTCGAGCGGGTATCCACCTCCGGATCAGCACCCGAGTACGGGGTAGCGCAGAAAAGGTTAGAAGCCGTGAAGAAGATACGTGCGGTCTTGATGTATGCCTTGCTGATCCAGCGGTCAGGCAGCGAATAGCCGACCGTCAGCGAGGAGAGGCGCAGGAAAGAAGCATCCTCCACATACTTGTCGGTCAGGGCGATGTTGTCGCTAATCGGGTTAGCGTTCTTCGCATTGGCGTTTGAAGCGCCGAGCGCAGCCGCCATCGCAGCATAGTTATCACCGGAAACCGTACCGTCCGCACCTACGTGCTCGGAAGGAATGAAGACACCGTCTGCGCGGAAGAGCGAGTAACGCATACCGTAAGCCACGTTAGCAGTGTTGTTACGGAGTTTGGATTTATCGAAGATCGTTCCGTAATCCAGCGCAGAGAGGTTGAGCACCTTGTTGCCCACACTGTAGGTGAACTGGGCACTGAGGTCTACCTTACCCCATTTTTCACCGCCGATATTGAAGTTCAGACCAAAACCACCCTGGATGTCCGCCTGCGTATTACCCAGCACAACGCGATCCTCATCATTGACTACGCCGTCGCCGTTCTGGTCCACCAGCTTGGTCATACCCGGACGCGCCTCGCCGAGGATCGTATTAACAGCCCTTCCGTTCGCATCATACCAACGACCGTTAGAGGGGTTGTAAGATGCGAAATCCTCGGCTGTGTACCATCCGGCAGTCTGGTAACCGTAGATGTTACCCACCTTGTCACCCGGACGGAGTTTGAACTCATAGTCCACGTTGTTATAGTTAGACGAGAAGCAAGACGAAGAAACAAGATATTCCGTCATACCACCGAGATCCACCACCTTATTATAATTGTGCGCGATATTGGCGTTGATGCTCAAGCCGTAGCTCAGACTCTTTGCACGTTTGTCAAGGATCACGCCATTCAAAGAGAGTTCAACACCCTTGTTGTCGGTAGAACCGATATTACGATACTGGTAGTTATATCCACCGATAGCCATCTTGTATTTGAGGATCAGGTCTTTGGTGGTATTCCAATAGAGATCGATGGTACCGCTCAAACGCTCGTTCCAGAAGCCGAAATCCAAACCGAGGTCACGGGTGATAGTGGTCTCCCATTTGAGTTTGTTATTAGCGGCAATGACATCCGAACCACCGTCAGCAAGTTTGGTAGTGAAGACCTCACTATAAGCGGTAGAGGAAGACAGGTACTCCGGACGGAGATAACCAAGATCGACGTTGTTGTTACCTACAGAACCGTAGGAGAGACGGAGTTTGAAGTTAGACATCACGTCCTGCGCCGGAGCCATCCACTCCTCGTCAATGATACGCCATGCGATAGCAGCCGACGGGAAGTAGCCCCACTGGTTACCCTTGGTGAAACGGGTAGAAGCATCGGCACGGAACGTAGCCGTGATGTAATAGCGGTTGAATAATATATAGTTCGCACGCGCGAAGAAGGACAGCATGTTATCCGTCGGGTTGACGTATGATTTGCTGGTATAAGCTTTGGCAGAACCGATGTAGTTGAATACCTGCGGACCGGTCAAAGCGGCATCATAACCAAAACCGTTATTGGTACGGAGCTCACCGTGGAGAAGCTGCATCTCCTCACCGATCAAGATACCCAGATCGTGGTCCTCACCCCATTTCTTCTTGAACTCCAAGGTGTTGGTGTTTTTGAAACGGCTTGATTTCTCATCAGTTGCTACAATATGGCCATAACCTGCACCACCCGCATAAGTAAATCCTTCACCGGCGCGGGAATAGTAAGTGGTAGGACCATAGTAGCGGTCTTGTTTCTGATAACGGCCCTCGTAACCTACCTCGGTCTTCCAGGTAAACATCTTGGCGAACTTGTAGCTCACATAACCCTGGAGGTTGAACTTATCGTCCACTTTCTTACGGTAGTTATGGTCGATCGTGGTAATCGGGTCGTAAAGCGAACCGAAAGACTCATAATCATCCAGACCGGCTACGTTATCCTTGGCAAAGAGCTCAATCGGCGAATAAGCAATCGCGTTACGCACACGGCTCTCGGTCTTGGAACCGGCATCCTGCGCAGTATTGGTACCCGAACCGAGGACGTTGGTATTCGAGTAACGGGCAGTGAAGCTGATCGTCAGATCCTTGATGGGTTTGAACTTAGCTTTGAAACTCAGGTTGTTACGTGCATAGTCCGAACCGTACATGATACCCTTGTCGTCAATACGGTTGTAAGAAAGAGAGAAGTTCGCCGCCTTATTACCTCCGCTTACGGTGAAGCTATGATTGCTGTTCAGGCCATGACGGCCGAAGGTCTCTTCCTGCCAGTCCGTCACCTTCTGGGTATGCCAATAGTCCTGAATCTCCGAAATCGACATGATCTGATCCTTATCGCCGGTCGCCGCATACCGCGGGTCGAAATACTGGTTGAAGTTAGTCGGGATATTGGCAGTATTGCCTTTCGCGCGGTAGTGCGCATACTCATACTGCATCAGCACAAAATCGTCCACGTTGAGCATATCGTATTTCTTAGCCATCTGCTTCCATCCCATGTAGCCGGTATAGTCAAAATGAATCTGCATCTTGTCGTCCACATTGTTGTCCGCATCCTTGGTGGTGATGATGATTACACCATTGGCACCTTGTGCACCATAGATAGCGGTAGCCGCAGCATCTTTGAGGACATCCATCGACTGAATGTCGCTGGGCGAAATATCGGAGATAGAGCTAACCTGGAAACCATCGACGATGTAGAGAGGATCACTGCTCTGGGTCAGAGAAGTACCGCCACGGACACGGATCTTTACGTCTGCGTCAGGGCTGCCCTCGGTCGTTGTAACCGACACACCAGCGAGTTTACCTTGCAGCGCCTCCGAAGCCGAAGCTACGGGAATATCCTTCAGCTGCTCTGCGTTGACCGAACTGACAGCGGTAACCAAGTCACGTTTCTTGGTCGTACCATAACCGGTAACGACAACCTCCTCCAGCACCTCGCTGTTCTCCGAGAGCACCACATTCATGGTGTTGCCGGTGATGTTCAACTCCTGCGTCTTCATACCGATGTAGGAGAAAATCAGCACTTTGGCATCATCCGGCACGTCGATGGTATAGTTACCATCAAAGTCCGTTACTGTACCAATGGTGGTACCTTTCACCACTACGGAAGCCGAGATGATTGTCTCTCCCGTCTGGTCCTTTACCGTTCCGCTAATCACACGAGCCTCTACAGCCATGCTTCCTAAAAGCAGAGCCGACAGCACCATGGTACGGAACACTCTAAAATTCAGTTTCATAAAGAGAATTTGTTTGTGTTTTGTTTGTATTGATTGTTTATTGTTGTATGCGTTCAATATATATTTGCGCGTATGCGCGATTGAAACCGACTGCAAAGGTACAAAAAAAAACACACCTTAGTGTGTATTTTTTGACGGAAAAGGTGTAATGCGGCTCTTTTTTGCAAAGTTCAGTTGTCAAACGGCTCAGCATATGAACATCCCTCGCGCCACCTGGAACATCCGTACCGCGTATTGCCTCTGATAATCACTCCCTGACGGCAAACAGGACAGAGCATTCCTGCCTTATTGGTCTTGACATCTCTGACTACTCCGGAAGTCATTTCTTTGAGTTCAGCCAGGAAATCCTGTGCTGCATACTCGCCGCGTTCTATCTCACGCAGTTTTTTCTCCCACAGACCAGTCAGTTCAGCCGATTTGAGCAGCGGAGAGATAATCGTATGAATGAGGTTGATACCCGTCTCGGTAGCGCGGATGGATTTGCCCTGCTTGACGATATATTTGCGCTGGTAGAGTTTTTCTATGATGGCAGCTCGGGTAGAAGGACGACCGATACCGTTCTCTTTCATCGCCTCACGCAATTCTTCGTTTTCCACCGTTTTTCCCGCCGTCTCCATGGCACGCAGGAGCGTAGCTTCCGTATAATATTTAGGCGGCGTAGTGGTTTTCTCTTTCAGCAGTGGCTCGTGCGGACCGCTCTCACCCTTGGTGAACGCGGGAAGAGATTTAGAAGAATCAGAAGAATCAGAGTTATCTGAGGAATCAGAGGAATCCGAGTTATCGGAGGAATCATTAGGGTCTTTAAGGTCCTTTGGACCTTTCTCAAAGACCACCCTCCATCCCGGTTTGAGTACCTCGCGTCCGGTGACCTTGAAATCAATCTCGTCGGCTTTCGCCAAGACGGTCGTATTGCTTACCTCACACTCGGGGTAGAAGACCGCAATAAAATGCAGGGCAACGAGGTCATAGACCTTCTTCTCATCCGCCGTCATGGTATCGGGGCGCTGACCGGTAGGGATAATGGCATGGTGGTCTGTGACCTTCTTGTTATCGAAGACTTTTTTGGATTTAGGAAGCGAGGAAGCACCTTTCTTACCATCCGCTTTTAGAGAAAGGAGAGGCGCCACCTGCGGGTAATAGTCCTTAATGCCATTCAATGTACCGGGCACTTTCGGGTAAATATCCTCGCTCAAGTAGGTGGTATCCACACGCGGATAGGTAGTCAGACGCTTCTCGTAGAGCGACTGAATCAGCTGGAGCGTCTGCTCCGCCGAGAAACCGTATTTCTTATTACAATCGACCTGCAGGGAGGTCAGGTCATAGAGTTTGGGAGCCGACTCAATACCTTTCTTTTTCTCCACCGAGGTGATGGTCAGCGGAAGATCCTTGATGGAATCCACAAGGACTTGCCCCTGCTCTTCAGAGGTGATAGCATACTCGTCTTCTTCTACGGGTATCTGCGCAGAGAACAGGGTGTTACGGTAGTTGGTCTTGAGTTCCCAATAAGTCCGCGGTACAAAGTTCTCTATCTCCGCTTGCCGTTTGACTACCAGCGCGAGCGTAGGTGTCTGAACGCGCCCTACGGAGAGCACTTGTCTGTCTTTGCCGTTTCCTCGCGCGTACCTTATCGTATATGCGCGCGTAGCGTTCATGCCCAACAGCCAGTCTCCGATTGCACGCATCATACCCGCTTCATAGAGGTGCTGGAACTCCGACTGGTCTTTGAGTTTGGCGAAACCGTCGCGGATAGCCTCTTCCGTCAGCGAGTTGACCCAGAGTCTCTTGACCGGACACTTGCATCCGGCCTGCTGATACACCCAACGCTGAATCAACTCACCCTCCTGACCGGCATCACCGCAGTTAATCACCTCATCGGCTTGGGCGATCAGGCTTTTTATCACGTTGAACTGCTTGTGTACGCCCGCATCACCGGAGACCTTGATAGAGAAACGCGGCGGAATCATCGGCAGCGAGCCAAGGCTCCATGCCTTCCATTGCTCCGTGTATTCCTGCGGGTCTAACAACGCACACAGGTGACCGAAAGTCCAGGTCACCTGATATCCGTTCCCTTCAAAATAGCCGTCATGCCGTTGCCCTGCTCCCAAAACATTGGCTATGTACGCGCCTACCGAAGGTTTCTCTGCTACACAAACAATCATTTATGATTGAGGATTTATGATTTGGTGTTGCCGTAGCCGTAACCATAACCGTAGCCATAACCGGCGTGCGAATTCTTAATGCCATTCAGCACGCATACGACATTATGCATACGTTTCTGGTCAATAACTCCGTTGACATAATCAATCATGTCCGTCGGCGTATATTTGTACCGGAACACGAAGAGTGCGATGTCGCTGATGCGATCCAGCTGGTAGGTGTCGCTTACCAGAGCCAACGGAGCGGTATCAACGATAATATAATCGTACCGTCTGCGCAATTCCGCGAACAACTTGTCCACCCGCTCCGTCTGGAGTAACTCGGACGGGTTTGGCGGGATCGTGCCGCACGGGATGATATCCAGATTCTTATGTTCGCCGCTCGGCAAGATGATATCATCCACCTCCACTTCCGGTTCTGCCAGATAGTCCGTCAAGTGCCCGTTATTAGTCAGACCGAAATATTGAGCGAGCATAGGTTTGCGGATATCCATACCTACCAGCACCACTTTCTTGCCTAAGATAGCGAGAGACAGCGCCGTGTTGGTTGCCACATAAGACTTACCTTCTCCGTTAATGGAAGAGGTTACCAGAACGACCGGTGTCTTGACGTCCGAAGGGATCACGTAGCGGAGGTTGGTGCGTATCTGGCGGAAGAGTTCTGCCGAGACTGTCGATTCGCCCTCATGGATGGCAATGTGTGCATCGCGTGAGTTCTGCACCAGTTGTCCGAGCACCGGTGCCTTGATCTTGTTTTCAAACTCTTTCAGATCGTCTATTTTGTCATTCAGCAGGTAGTACAGATACAGCATTCCGGCGGGAAGCATCAGTCCTATGACAAAACAGAGGAACAGAATCTTCATCATTTTCGGACTCTTGCTGTTCACGTCCCGCTGCGGTGCATCAATCACTTTCGCCGGCATGGACGTAGCAGCTAACATCAATGCGTTCTCCTCGCGTTTCTCATAAAGATAGAGGTAGAGACGCTCCTTGATTTGCTGATCACGCACTACGCGGACATATTCGCGTTGCTGTTCCGGTGCATTCTGAATCTGGCGGTTGAACTTAGAATCGCGGCTTTGTAGATTGCGTTGGCGGATCTTCAGGCTCTCGCGCACGGAACCGATGGTAGCCACTATATTCTGGCGCATGGAGGACAGTTGCGTAGTCATCTGGTCCACAACGGGGTTCTCCTCCGTAGCGGTTCTCAAGATACGCATTCGCTGGAGTTGCAAGGCATTGTATTCCGACAGACTGCCGGCCAAAGAGGCATCCTCAATACCGATATTGGACGGGATCAGGTTATTGCGTTTTGTCTCGTCACGCAGAAACTCATCAATATAGTCCACCAGACTCAGTTGCGTTTCAATCTCAGCCAGAGCGCGTTGCTCCACCGTACTCTCTTTCAGGAACAACTCTGCCTGGGCGTCCAGATCGGCAATTTTGTTCTTCTCCTTGTAGTCCGACAGGGCGTTCTCCGCCTCGCTTAGTTCCTTCGTTATGATTGCCAGACGCTCTTCTATAAAAGAGGCCGTGTTGGTGGCAATCATGTTCTTGTCCACTATTGCGTTGAGGTTATACTGCTCAATGATCTGTGACAACAGGGCTTTGTCGCGCTCCGGCGCAACAGAGGTGGTTGACAGATTGATGACATTCGACTCTTTCTTGTGCTGCGCGATTTTGATGGCTCTACGGTATCCCGCCACCACGGACTCGCGGCGTGCGTGGAAGACGCGATAGATCGTATCTTGGCTTAACGGGCGGTTGGCATGAATACGGATGGTGCCGACCCCAGTCTCGACAGGACTGTCCAAGTCTGCCACACGGGTGGAGGAGCGTCTGAAATGTCCCATCCTGGTCTTCACCTTGTAGCCTTTCTTCGTCGGTTTGACAATCACATAGAAGGCACCCGTCTCTGCTTTTTTCGTCAGAGCGACATACTCGACGGTCAGTGCCGGATTGCGGAACTCGCTTTCCCATTTAAAGCCGCCCTTTTTAGAGGAGGCATCCCAGATATTAAGGGCATCGATGGCTTGGTACAACAAGCCACGCGAGGACAACACCACCACCTCGTCTTCCGCCGCCGTATTGCCGGTCAGACCCAGCATCGTCAAGGCTTCTGTGCCCTCCCAAGCGCCATCATTCTGGCGCAACATTATCGCGGCATCCGTAGTCCAGGTAGGCGTCTTCCGCACCAAGTACGCTACGCCGAGGAGCAAGAAGAACCCTACTCCTACCGCAAACCACCACCAATGCTCAATCACCACACGTACGATCTTACGTACGTCGATCTCATTTACGTTCGTATTGTTGTTTTCCATAGTATATTATTTCCTTGACACGTTCACAATCGTTACTATCACCGTGGCGGCACTGGCCATGGTAGAGATCGTACTCAGCCACAGGCTTACATTCGCACTATTGATAGCACGTACGCCGTTCGGCGAAACATAAATTACATCGTTCTGCTGCAAATAATAGTACGGGGAGGTGAGCACTTCGTCCTTCGTCAGATTAAGACGCGCGAACTCCATCTTGCCATCGACCTCACGGGATATCAGCAGGTTGTCACGGCGTCCGTAGGGCGTCATGTCACCTACCGCAGCAAGGGCTTCGAGGACTGTCAGACGCCCGTTGCTGATGTTCACCGTCCCGGGGCGTGCCACCTCTCCCAACACGGAGACCTTAGCGCTCACCACGTTCACTTGCACCATCGGCTTCATTACCTGTTTTTCCAGAGAGGCTTTGATCAATTCCTCCGCCTCGGCACGCACCAATCCCGCCACGTGCAATTTCCCCAGCACCGGCATCTCTATATTACCCTCCTCATCCACGCGATAGGTGAGCAACATCGGGGTCGTCTTAACCTGCGTCGAATTCGGGTCATTAAAGGAGACGGTAGGCAAGTTATAGGGCGCAACGGCTTCCTGGTCCAATGCAGATACAAAAATCGTCAAGGCATCCGCCGGCTTAATCGTGATTTCCGCGCTCGGCACGAAAGACTTGTTAATCGAATCTGCCGAATCCGGGGTTATCTCCCTCAAATACGTCAAACTTCTCTTCGTCACACAGCTCGAAGCCATCGCCGCCAAGAGCATTAATACACCTACTTGTTTTAGAATTTTATACATGGTTTTCGTAATATTTCATAAAATAGCGTGCAAAGATACACTTTTTTTTTGACATACACAAGAAAATCGCATTTTTTTACGAAAATACTTGCATATATGCAAATTTAGCTGTACCTTTGCATGACAATTTGTCAGGTATTATGACGCAACAGGAATTATTATCCATCAAACAGCGGTTCGGCATCATCGGTCAGAGCCCGTTGCTCAACCGCGATATAGAGGTGGCCGTGCAGGTAGCCCGTACCGATCTGAGCGTGCTCATCACAGGCGAGTCCGGTGTCGGGAAAGAGCATTTCCCGAAAATCATTCACGCCTTCTCCGCACGCAAGCATGGTCCGTATTTCGCAGTCAACTGCGGAGCCATCCCCGAGGGTACCATTGACAGCGAGCTTTTCGGGCACGAGAAAGGCGCGTTCACCGATGCCAAGAACGAGCACAAGGGGTATTTCGAGATTGCCGACGGCGGTACACTGTTCTTGGACGAGGTGGGCGAACTGCCGCTTCAGACGCAGGTCCGGCTCCTCCGTGTTCTCGAAACCGGCGAATATCTCCGTATGGGTGCCAGCCAGGTGCGCAAAACGAATGTGCGCGTCGTGGCCGCGACAAACCTCAACATGCGGCAAGCCATAGACGACGGACGCTTCCGGGAGGACCTGTATTACCGGCTCAACACCGTAGAGATACGCGTTCCCGCACTACGCGAGCGGAAAGAAGACATTCCGCTCCTCTTCCGCAAGTTCGCCGTCGATTTCTGCAACCGCTACCAGATGCCGCCGCTCTCCCTCAATGAAGAAGCGACTACGCTCCTTCAAAACGCCTATTGGAGAGGTAATATACGGCAACTCAAGAATCTGGCGGAGCAGATTGCCATTATCGAGTTGGACCACCAGATCAATGCGGACACCCTCCGCAGGTACCTGCCCGCCGGGGAGAACCAGCAGGGACTCGTTCTGCGCACTCCTGCACAGGAAACAGGGAAAGACTACTCCCATGAGATCGGCATCCTTTACAACATGGTCATGCAGAACAAAAAAGATCTGGAGGAACTCAAAGAGATGCTGCTCACCGGCACGAAAGCCGGCATAGCCGAAATTCGGAACGCTGAGATACCCGCTGCGCGAACGGAAGAGATCCATCCCGCCCGTGAATTGGAAGAAATCGTACCTATCGAGGAAGACAACCTGCGCATCGACGACAATGAGAAAGAACTGATCCGACGGGCTTTGGAACGATCCAAAGGGAACCGCAAAGAGGCCGCCGCGCAGCTTGGTTATTCGGAGCGGACACTTTACCGCAAAATCAAAGAGTATGGGCTGTAACACACTTCATCGGTATCCTGTCGGTATCATGCCGGTATTAAATCGGTATTTTATCGGTATTATATGCTGTGCACAACTGCTCCTTTTGAGCGCTTGCTCGATCAGTTACAAGTTCAACGGGGCAAATATCAACTACCAGACCACCCATTCCATCTCCATAGCTGATTTCCCGAACAATGCGCCGATGGTCAATCCGTCCCTGAGCAACAGCCTCTCGGAGGGTATCCGCGACCTGTACCAGAGGCAGACACGTCTGCAAGTTCTGCGCAAAGGCGGCGATCTGGAACTGGAAGGAGAGATCATCGGCTATGAGCTGACGCAGACGGCGATTTCCACTACCAATTATGCATCGGAAAGCCGCCTCACCATACGGGTAAATGTACATTTCACCAATAACATCTACCCCGAGGAGTCGTTCGACAAAACCTATTCCGCTTACCAGACATTCGATGCCAACCGGCTGTTAAGCGACGTACAGGACGAGTTGTGCGCAATCATCATCAACGAGATTGCAGAGAGCATATACAACGACACAGTGGCTAAATGGTAAGCCACTGCGTTTCGTAATTCCCTCTTTATATATAATTTAAAGAAGCACTATCTCCACACGCCGGTTCATCTGCCGGTGTGTTTCGGTATCGTTCGGAACGATCGGATCGCGTTCTCCGCGCCCGTCAATCTCAATCCGGTCTGCGGCTATCCCGCGCGCCCTCATCGCCTGCTTTACCTCATGGCAACGGCCTTCCGAAAGCACCTGGTTGGCCCGGTCAGAACCGATGTTATCCGTATGGCCTACTATGCGGATCCGCTGATTGGGACGGCTCTGGAGGAAACGGTACAACTCATTGAGCGCCGCCTCCGAAGAATCCAGGATACGTGTCTTGCCGTTCGCAAAATAAATATTGTGCAGCACAAAGGATTTCACCTCTTTGGGCACCATCACCACTCCGCCGAAAAGCGCCGGATCCGTAATCGTATCATGGAACGGGAAATAATTGACGGCAGTCGCTTCGACGGTATAGTACGGCACGCGGTCGTCAAGCAGCACTGCCAGCACCGAGTGCAGCGTGTCCGAAGTGGTCTGCATTATTTTGTGGCGGTCGCTGTTCCTCACTATCACGTTCGCAGCCACAGGACGGGAGGTTAACGAATCCGTCACCGTAAAGGTCAGTCTGGTCTCGGGATAGAGGGAGAGTTTGACGGTATCCTCGTCCTCCTTGTGGTAAAACCGGACCGTATCCGTGGAGAAATAACCGATCTTGGCGGCGACTGCCCAGTATTCGCCTGTCGGCAAGCCGCGGGACACGCGCGACCGTTTGTTATCCGTCGGCTTGTTGATCTTCGGTTTCTTGTTCGGCCGTGCGTTCTTTTCCTGCACGGTTATATGGGTTGCCGGCAGCAATTCGCCCGTCTTGAGATCGTAGGAATAAACATAGAGCAACGGCTTTCCGTCCTTGATCCGTTTCTTTTTGGCAGCTTTCAGTTTGGCGGCTCTCTTCTTCTCGGCTTTACGTTTCGCCGCCTCGCGTTTGCGGACCGCCTGCGCCTTCGCTTTCGCACGCTTCTCGGCGTTGGTAGCCGCCAGCACCGGCTCGCCTATGAAAAAGGCAAGCAGCAAGAGGGCGAGTATTTTCCAAACTCTTTTCACCATATAGTTGTTCCGCTATTCCGGCTTTAGGGCTGTCTTTTATACAAACAGGAGAATAGTCGCGGGACTATCCTCCTGTTGTGGTCCCACTTGGGCTTGAACCAAGGACCCCCTGATTATGAGTCAGGTGCTACTAACCAACTGAGCTATGGGACCCATTATTTATCTTGACGAGTGAGTGTTCGTATAAATCAACAGACTCTCGTCTTTCGTTATTTTCATTTCTTTTTCCGTCAACTCGGGGATAACCAGCTCCGTGCCCGGAATCAGGGCGTTCGGGTTATTGATTTTCTCCTTGTTCGCAATGTAAATATATACCCAGCAATAGGTGTTGTCGTAATACTTGCGGGCCAACCCTGCCATCGTCGTTGCCTTGTCCACCGTCACCGTTGCGCCGGCGCGTTGTTTATAGACATTGACCTTTTCCTTACGGGCGCTCTGGGAGAGAGGGATGGTTTTCTCCTCCTCTTGCAACTCACCCGCTTCCGGACCTGCCGCTTTGCCCTCCTTCGTCACACGTTGCGCGCGTTTGTCGCTCAACTCGGACTTCATCCGCTCGAAGGCAGCCTTGTCCACCAACCGGATTGCCACGCGTCTGTTCGGACCGTAGGCGGCCTGACTGCGATGACCTATAAGCTTGCCCATGCCCGTTGAGTACAGATGATCCGCATGTATTGCATGCTCGTCGCGCAACTCGCCCATCACATTACCGGCACGCTTGTCTCCCAATGCATAGTTCAATTTGTCCGATCCCGTGTTGTCGCAATAGCCTGTCACTACGGCGTACAGTGCCGTATCTTCCGCCATTACATCCGCTACCTGCTGGATCGTTATCAGTGCCTTCTCATCCAGAACGGACTTGTTCGTCGGGAAGTACACGTAATAGACTCTCTGCGGTGTTTTGGTTGTCACCACCTGTTTGTATTTCTCGCGGACGATGACCGAATCGTGGCGGATAATCACCGTATCGTGGACATAGCGCGGTCCTTCATCCTTCGCCGCGAACTCATGCGTGATATTGCGCTCGTGCGTTTTCTTCACCGCCTCTAACTTGAACCGCATATTCAGCGTAATGTCCGCTATACCGTCGTTGTTCTTCGACGCCACAGCGTTGATGCCGGAGAAACCTCTGTTGTCAACATAATCGTGCATGAAATAATTATATTGAGCGCGGATACCCAACGCTAACGTACGGTTGAGGTTGAACTCCACATTGAGACCTCCGCGCACGAAGAACGCACCTTTGTACGCATCCATCGATTTGGGACCCGTTGCGCCGTCACTCCATATATAGGAGCCGGTGTGTCCGCGGGAATCGTCATCATACATGACCTGGTTACGATACCACGAATGACCCGCACCCACAAACGGCTGGATATTCACAATCTTGCGCTTCGCATGAGGGAAGAACAAGGGCAACACGTCCATTGACATATACGCACCCAACTGGTGCATGTAACCTTTTAAAAGAACATCTGCATTATCCGTGCCCTGACCTTGTCTGGCGGGTACGCCGTAACGGTCAAACATATAATCGATACCCAGACTCCATACGGGAGTAAATGCATACTCCAACGCAATACCCGCATTCGGAATGGACACGCTGTGCTGCTTCTCTGAATTGAAATCCCCGTCAAACACATTGAACCCGATATGAGGAATGATGGACCAATGTGCATACTCCGTGGCTACCGTCTCGTTTTCCTCCGTCTTGTACGGATGAGCCCCCTTCACTGCAACGCCCGTCTCCTGACCCGTTACGGCCAGAGATGCACACGCCAACAGTACTGCTAATAGGCTTCTTTTCATAGGATTGAAAGAGATTTCTTTTCCAATAATCACAATTCAGGGTGCAAAATTACTACTTTTTTTTGATACTACCAAATATTTTTGAAAAAAAATTTCTTTTTTATCATTTCTATTGTACGTATCGTTTTTTTTTTGTACCTTTGTGCCGTGAAAGAGCGGATAGGTCTTCCGCGGAATTGAAAAACATTTAATTTTATAATCATACTATTATGGACATTCTTGAGAAAATGATTGCGCGTGCGAAAGCCAATCCGCAGCGCATTGTGTTGCCCGAGGGCGACGAACCCCGTACATTGGAGGCAGCAAACATCTTGTTGAAAGACAAAATCGCACAGCTTATTCTGATTGGCGACCCCGAGAAAATCAAAGGCATGGCCGCCGAGAAAGGCTTTGAGTACATTAAAGAGGCTAAGATAGTGGACCCGCTCCATGACCCGAAGATGCCGGAATACGCCAACCTGCTCTTTGAGCTCCGCAAGGCGAAAGGCATGACCGAGGAAGAGGCAAAGAAGAAAGCACAGGATCCCCTGTACCTCGGCTGTCTGATGATCAAAGCCGGGGATGCCGACGGTGAACTCGCCGGGGCACGCGGTACCACCGCGGACACGATTCGCCCGGCGTTCCAGATTCTCAAGACCCGTCCGGGGTGCTCCATCGTCAGCGGCGCATTCCTCATGTTCACCCCCGCAAAGCACTTAGGTGAAAACGGTTTCTTGCTCTTCGCCGACTGCGCCGTGAACCCGAATCCGGATGCCAAGCAGTTAGCCGAGATTGCTATCTCTACCGCAGAGACCGCACGCAGCCTCGGTGGTTTCGAGCCGCGTGTAGCCATGCTCTCCTTCTCCACCAAGGGCAGTGCGAAACACGAACTCGTGGACAAAGTGGCAGAGGCTACCAAGCTTGCCAAAGAGATGGCGCCGGAGCTCCAACTCGACGGTGAACTGCAGGCAGACGCCGCGCTCGTTGCTTCCGTTGCCGCTACCAAGGCGCCGGGCAGCCCCGTTGCAGGAAAAGCGAACGTACTCGTTTTCCCGGATCTGCAGGCAGGTAACATCGGCTACAAGCTCGTAGAGCGTTTCTCGGGTGCCGATGCCGTGGGACCGATCCTTCAGGGTATAGCGGCTCCCGTGAACGACCTCAGCCGGGGATGCAAAGTACAAGACATCGTTCAAATGGTAGTAATCACCGCCAACCAGGCAATTAAATAAAAATTCATTAAAATTATGAAGATATTAGTATTGAACTGCGGTAGTAGCAGTATTAAGTATAAGCTCTTCGAGATGGAGAGCAAGCAAGTGATGGCACAAGGCGGTATTGAGAAAATCGGTCTGCCTGACTCCTTCCTCCTTGTCAAACTGCCGAACGGCGAGAAAGTGAAATTCGAGAAACCGATGCCGGAGCACACCGTGGGTATCGAGCTCATTCTGGAGAAACTCGTTGATCCTCAGATCGGATGCATCAAAGACCTGAAGGAGATCAACGCCGTGGGGCACCGTGTAGTCCATGGCGGCGAGAAATTCAACAAGTCCGTACTGATCACGCCGGAAGTGAGAGCACAGATTGTAGAGTGCATCGACCTCGCACCGCTGCACAACCCTGCCAATCTGAAGGGTATCGACGCCATCGAGAAGATCCTGCCCGGTGTTCCGCAGGTTGCTGTCTTCGACACCGCCTTCCACCAGACTATGCCGGACTACGCGTACATGTACGCGCTTCCTTATGAATTATACGAAAAATACGCCATCCGCCGCTACGGTTTCCACGGCACCAGCCACCGCTATGTGAGCGCGCGCGTATGCGAATTTTTAGGAGTGGACCCGAAGGGCAAGAAAATCGTTACCGCACACATCGGAGGAGGAGGCAGCTGCACCGCTGTGATGGACGGTAAGAGCGTAGACACCTCCATGGGCTTGACACCGGTTGAAGGACTCGTCATGGGTACACGTTCCGGTGACCTGGACCTCGGAGCTGCCACCTTTATTATGGACAAAGAGCACCTTGACACCGCGGCGTTCAACAATCTGGTGAACAAGAAATCCGGTCTGCTCGGTGTATCCGGCGTCTCCAGCGACTGCCGGGATATTGAGGCTGCCATCAACGAAGGCAACAAACGTGCCGACCTCGCGCGTAAGATGTTTATCTACCGCGTCAAGAAATATATCGGTGCATACGCAGCTGCCATGAACGGTATTGACATCCTTGTCTTCACCGCCGGTATCGGTGAGAACGATCCGTACATCCGCGCAGAGATCATGAAGGGACTCTCCTTCCTCGGTATCGAGTTGGACGAAGAAGCCAACAACGTGCGCGGCGAGGAGCGTATTATCTCCAAGAAGGGGTCGAAAGTCACCGTTTGCCTCATCCCCACCGACGAGGAACTCATGATCGCTACCGACACCGCAAGTTTGGTATAAAAGCTTGACAACCATCGAAAAACACACTTGAAACGAATGAATAAACTCATTATTTACCAACTCTTCCCGCGCCTCTTTGCGAACTACAACGAGACTCGCAAATACAACGGCACCAAAGAAGAGAACGGTTGTGGTCGGTTTGTGGACATCAACGGGCGTGCACTCAAGTCTATTGCGGACTTGGGTGCTACGCATGTTTGGTACACCGGCGTCATACGCCATGCCACCGACCGTTTCAATACCCCCTCGATCACCAAAGGCCGCGCCGGCTCGCCTTACGCCATCACCGACTATTACGATGTCGATCCCGATCTGGCGAAGAACGAAGCCAAACGTATGCAGGAGTTCGAAGCGCTCGTGCAACGGACCCATGATGCGGGTCTGGGCGTGCTGATCGATTTTGTGCCTAACCACGTGGCGCGCGAATACAAGAGCTTATGCAAGCCTGCGGGCGTCGAGGATCTGGGCGAAACAGATCACCCCGAGTGGGCGTTCTCACCGCTCAACAACTTCTACTACCTCCCCGGAGAGCGGTTCTCCATGGACAAAGATCTGGAAGGCTACGACGAGTTCCCCGCCAAGGTTACCGGTAACGACTGTTTCACTTCACATCCCTCACAAAACGATTGGTACGAAACCGTCAAACTGAACTACGGAGTTTTCTATCAGGGGGGCGGAGAGAAACAGTTTGACCCCATCCCCTCCACCTGGGTCAAGATGAGGGATATTTTGCTTTTCTGGGCTTCCAAAGGCATTGACGGCGTGCGGGTTGACATGGCGGAGATGGTACCTGTCGAGTTCTTTGCATGGGCTATCAAAGCCGTACGGGAAAAGCACAGGAAATTCCTCTTTATCGGCGAGTGCTACGACCCGAACCGGTACGATGAGTACCTCGCGGCGGGGTTCGACTATCTCTACGACAAAGTGGGTATGTACGACTACCTCCGCGGTGTGACCAGCAAAGGATGGCACACCGAAGGTATCACACACCGCTGGATGCAGCACGGAGACGAGCGGATCAAGCACATGCTCTATTTCCTCGAGAACCACGACGAGCAGCGTATCGCCAGCGGTTTCTTCTGCGGTTCAGGACGATGTGCCGAACCTGCAATGATCGTTGCCGCCACGCTCAACCAATGCCCCGTCATGATTTACTCCGGGCAGGAGTTGGGGGAACGAGGCATGGATATGGAGGGGTTCTCCGGCATTGACGGCAGAACGACCATCTTCGACTACTGGGGAGTCAAGAGCCTGCAGGCATGGGCGAACAAAGGCAAGTTCGACGGTGCCAAGCTCTCCGATGCGCAACGTGAGTTACGCGGGTTCTACCAACGCCTGCTGACACTCGCACGCGGAGACAAGGCTATTCAGAAGGGGGCGATGTACGACATTACCTACGCACAGAGCGAAGGTTTCGACAAAAGGCAACACTATGCCTTCCTGCGGCACACGAAGGGGGAAACACTGCTCGTAATCGTCAATTTCCACGACCGCGAACAACAGATCAAGATACGGATTCCGAACGATGCGTTCGTCTATCTCGGACTCGAAGGAAAGGCGAAAGCCACGGCTACCGACCTCCTCCGAGGAGAGAAATACCCGATAGATTTCGCACCGGATCAGGCGTTCGAAATCGTCCTGCAGGCGTGGAAAGGCGTAATCCTGAAAATCCGATAATCCGTAATTTTGAATTTTAATTTGAATTTATTCACTGACATAATGCGCTTGGTGAGGTGGAGCAATCTGCTCTTCCTCGCCGCGCTGGTTTGGGTCATGGAGAAATGGGTGGCGGTGCCGGTCTTGGACAAAGCGGCTTTCGGCGAACAACTCCCTTGGTATCTTCTCCTCTTGGTTATGCTCGCTACCGTTTTTATCGCTGCCGGCGGGTATGTGATCAATGATTATTTCGATGTCAAGATCGACCGCATCAACCGCCCGGACGAGGTGATTGTCACACGATCGGTCAGCAAACCCGCTGCCATGCGTCTCAGCATCTGCCTCAGCGGCATTGGCATTGGCTTTGGCATTGCGGTTGCGGCATTGCTCAAAAGCATGACCCTCGGCATTCTTTTTGTCGTCATTCCGGGCTTGCTGTGGTTCTATTCCAGCAGTTACAAGCGCCTTTTCCTCATCGGCAACCTCACCATCGCACTCCTGGCGGCACTGACACCGATGTTGGTTGCAATGGTCAACGTGGCGCAACTACAACTGCTTTATGCCTCTATTCTGCCCTATACCACCCTCGTGCATGACCTCTACATCTGGCTCGGAGGATTTGCGCTCTTTGCTTTTCTGCTCACGTGGATACGGGAGATTGTCAAAGACCTGCAGGACCAGATGGGTGACCGCGAACTGGAGTGCCACTCCATGCCTGTTGTCTGGGGCGAAAAATGGACGAAACTTTTTGTCTCCGCTCTCTTCCTGCTCACCTTCGCACTCATCGGACATCTGTGGTACCACGTTCTTCCCTTCCCGATTGGTTGGAACAGTCTCAGCACGCGTTATATCGTGCTGGGTATCGTCATACCACTCCTCGGGGCGTTATGCCTCTTGTGGACAGCAAAAATACCGAGTGACTACAAAACCTGCCAGCAACTCGTCAAACTGGCCATGTTCCTCGGTATGCTCTATAGTTTCGTCCTCTAACCCATCCACACGTGGCGAGATAAGAAATGAGCAAAGCCATCCAGAAATAAATGAAAAAACCGCCCCGAAGGACGGTTTTTTTAAGACCCCACCCGACCTCCCCTAAAGGGGAGGAGAGCCTTTAGCCTATAACCCTTCGCCTTTCGCCCCCCCTCCCCTCCCCTTTAGGGGAGGCCGGGTGGGGTCTCGGGTGTTTTACTGGTTGTCATACTCTTGTCCGCACACCTTCCACAGGTAGGCGCGCATGGTGCGTTTGCCGCCGGCGAGGTCTTTCTGCGCGGCGAAATCCGCCTGGTTCTGGGAGATCTTGTTCAGGTCCTTGGCGCGGGCGCTGACCAGTGCCTGTACCTCGGTGAAGCGGGTGCGGGCGGACAACTCTTTGGAGGAGATGTTGGTACGCGGCTTGGGTGCCTCGCGGAGGTAGAGACGGTTGCAGGAATTGCTCTCGGTCGGCGCCACGCGGTGGGTGGCGAGCAGCATCTTCTCGCAGCTGTGCTGACCTTTCTTACTCGGTTTGGATAATGCGCCGGACACATGGTCGATTCCGGCTGAATACGTTACTTTTGCCATAATAGTTAAGTTTTTTTAGGGTTAATGGTGTATATTACAGTTTCTTGGAGGCGTCGTAGGTCTCTACGGTGCGGGTCTGGATGACGACGGAGGTGTCGCCACGTTGGACGTACTGACTTTCGTTCGTGATCACTCGCGTCACGTTGCAGGAACTCAGTCCCAGCCCCGCTGCGAGCGCCGTCAGCGCCGCAATCAGCACCGAGATGATGATTTTCAGGATTTCTTTACGTGTCATGATCATCCTCCGAAATCAGGTTTGACATACTTCTGCGCCACGGTGTACGCAAAAAGAGAGGTGTACTTGCTCTGTGACTTGAAAGCGGCTTCGAGCGTTGCGCGTTCGGTGGGATCCGCAAGGGCTGCTTTGGCTGCCTGCGCTGCCGTCTTGAGGGCGGCTTGGCAGGCGAGGTTCTTCGCCTCCTTCGTATTCTTGACGGGGTTCAGCAGATCCACGCCCAGCTGCTCTTTACCGCAGTTACAACGCTTGAAATACAGCGTCTCCGAGCGGTTGAATTTGCCCATCACGCGGGCAAACATGCCATGTAATGTGATTTTTGCCATAATTAATAAAAGATAAATTTTAAAAACCCTTCTAGGCGGAGGCCGCTCTTCCCGTTCCGTCGGGAAGACGCTCCGGGTTTGATTTGTTAAGGTGCACCGGATCTGAGACCTTCCTTTTTGGATGAACGGGACTGAGAAGGAAGCAACAAACGCCCCGGTCATCCATTATCTTGTTTTCTCAAATCCGGTGCAAAATTACTCAAAATCTGCGAGAGTACCAAAGATCGGCGCCCGCATTTTTAAGATTTCTTAAATTTCCGTCAGATCATAGCCGGCGTACTCACTGAGCGACTGTGTTTCCTCGTAGGTCAGCCAGCCACGGACATAGATTGCGTGCGAGGTGAGGCGCTGCTTGTGCCGCCAGCCGTAGATCAGGGTCTCCAGTCCTTCCATACCCACCGGTGCACCTACGTGTTGCTCCAAGGACCGCACGAGGTCGGTTTTCATAAATTTCTTTGCCATCAATCAATAAATTCAATTTTGAGTTGCCCCTTCATCGTCCGTTCGACATATTCGCGGTGGCGCTCTTTCCCATATGCCATTCCGAAAGCCATGCGGTTGGCTTTTTCCGCTTCGGAGGGCGTATGTCCGGATCGGTCGGGACGGGCCTGCACGATGTGCATCACGCCGCCGTCACGCGCCGGATAGCGCCGCAGGTAATACGGATCGGTGCCCATCAGGATGCCGCGGACGGATTCTATACCGGGGTCGAAAAATACTTTTCCAATCGCGTTCGGCAATCGGTGTGCATTGGTTTATACCGCTCCGCTAAATAAACGGGCAACCGATGCCTCCGCTCTCCCCCACCGGGTGCACTCCGTTAGCGCCCGTCGGGGACCCTCAATGCCGATTGTGAGGGGTTCGTTGAGTGGTTCTTTGGTCTTCCTCAGGAGATGGTCCCGTGATGGTCAGGTTCAAAGACACGAGCATCACGGGATCATCTCCCGGGAACGGCTTAACCGCGATGCGGGAACGTCCCTTTCGGGTAAGTCGTACGTTTGTAGAGAGTACCGCGTTTGGTAGCTACGACGGATTCGACTCTCCCGTCCGGATAGCGTTTCCGGCTGACTACCCCGGACATCGTCTTGAACGGGGCTTCCAAGGTGAATTTGAGTGCCATAATCAATTAGTTTTTAATATAAATAACTTTGTTTCCCGTCGGATTAGCCATTTGCCAACCGTCGCGGGGTTCGGTAGTGTGATAACGGGCATAATAGTCCGCATAGGAGAGGGTTTGTTGTTTGGGCAAACGGGCATTTTCTTCCATCGCCCGCAAGGGGTCATAGTGCACAAACTTTTTTTGTTCCAGTTTGGTGCGAATGGTGTTGTAAATGCGTTGCTGCGTTTGAGGCGGATAGGTGGACCATAGTGCCGCACATTCCGTTTCGCGCTTGGCACTCGATCCGTGGGCCCGAAGCAGCTGCCATAAATCGTCAAATAAACTCATAAACTTAAAATTTAATATTATTGGTGTTACAAAAGGTGGTGGTACGTGTTACGTAACACCTTTACGTAACACCTTTTTTTCTTTTTAATTTTCTTTTGCTTCTTTTCTTTTATCGGCTTTCTTTTTCAAAGCAAGCCTCTAACGATCTGCTTACGCCGTATGCTTTTATCGGCTTTCTTTTTCGCGTTCGTTCGAAAGACGGTGCAAAATTACTGCAAATTTTGTCAAGTCGTCTGCACTCAGTGCCACTTTGGGTTTCAGGAGTAAGATTTTTCGTAATTGTCTGTCATTCAAGCCGAAAAAAAAGCCTAACATAATGTAGGCTTTTGAGAAAGAATAGTTTTCGGCAGTGGTCAATTCATAAAAGACCGCTTGAATCAAGGCATTTCTGCAGGCAAGGCGTGTTGCCCTGTCGATAGTTTCTTTTTTTTAGTCATAATGGTTGATTTTTTGATGGGTTATAATACATAAAATAGGCTCACTGTGATCAGTGAGCCTAAGGAGTATTTTATTAAACAAAAGTTACATCGTGGCGGTGAGGAATGTAGCGTTGCCGAAGATGTAGAGAACATTTTCGGATGCCGGAACGAGGAGGGTTTCTCCTTGTTTGACATGAATGCCGTTGATATGCGCTTCCCCCCAGAGACAAACGACCACCACAAAGGCATCCGTGTGCAGGTCAATCTCGGCCGCCACTTGCACCACTACTCTATTAACCGTGAAATAGGGGCAATGGATAAGTTCGGAGTTGGGTTTGGTAGAATCATAGGACGTGCGGTACTCCGGCCAGACCTGATAGTCGATAGCTTCTTTGGCTTCGGCTATATGCAGTTCGCGGGGATTGCCATGCGCATCCTTGCGTCCGAAGTCATAGACGCGGTAGGTGATATCCGAAGTCTGTTGGATCTCAACAAGAAAATTACCCGCTCCGATGGCATGCAATCGTCCGGCAGGGAGGAAATAGAGGTCTCCTTGGTGGGACTCGTGAGTAGCGATGACATCTTGTAAGCCCCTCCCGACCTCCCCATCAGGGGAGGAGACCAAGCGCTCGTAGTCATCGGGGGTGATGGATTTGCTGAGACCGGAATAGATTTTGGCTCCGACATCCGCCTTGACGACGTACCACATTTCTGTTTTGCCCGGGCATTTATGGCGCGCTTTCGCCAGTTTGTCATCGGGGTGCACTTGTACGGAGAGGTCCTGCCGAGAGTCGATGAACTTGACGAGCAGGGGGAACTGATTGCCGAACTTCTTATAGACGCGTTCGCCTACAAGGAGTCCTTTGTATTTGTCGATGAGCTGAGCGAGGTTGAGACCGAGATCCACATCACCGATGATGCCGCGTTCAACTGCTATGGACTCATGTCCGGGGACGGCACTGATTTCCCACGACTCGCCGATATTCGGCTGCGCGGTATATATGCCCTTGAAGGGCGCAATCTGATAGCCACCCCAGATGGTGGTCTTCAAGTACGGAGCAAACTTGTATGGTTTCATAATCTTTCTATTAGTTCAATACACATGCGGGAGTTGTGGTAGGGGCATTTCCAGAATCCGGCTTTGTCGTGGGTACAGTCGGGGGTTCCGTCCGGCAGGACTGACCAGAACCATTCGCCGTTCTCGCGGTCTATCAAATGGGTTTGGATATAGCGGAATGCCTCCTCGGCTAACTGCAGGTAATGCGGGTCGGGGTTGTCTTGGTATTGGTCGAGGTACCCGACGACCGCTTCGGCAAAGCACCACCACTCTTTCTCCTTGAGGATACTCTCACGTGCGGCAATAGCGAGACGGGAAGATATTTTTCCTATTTTCTCATTTTCACATTGATTCATTTCGAGCACATCCTGCGCCTCACGGATGAGCCAAGCGGCTTCTATGTCGTGTCCGGGGGAAGTATGGGTGTTAGATGGCTGCCATTGCTCATCAAAGAAGAGAAGAAGATGCCCGGTTGCGGGGTCAAAGATACGGTTGGCAAAGATGTCGATGAGGTTACGTAGTTGGCGCTCCACCCGATCTTTTGTACATTGCAGTTCGTTCCCTTGTTCCTTGAGCACCCGATAGAGATTGGTATATGCTTCCAGCACATGGAGGTGGGTGTTCATGGTAAAAGTACCATTCTCGTCTTTTTCGGAAAGGCGCATGTCTGCTATCGGCTGCCAGTCGCGGGTGAGAGCCTCGGTGTAGCCATTTACCATGTACGATTGGAAGGCGTGCGTCTCGATGTCGTCAAAGAGATGGATAGCGGCATTGAGGGCTTCTCTATCTTGGGTAGCGCGATAGTACTCCGCCAGACCGTATATGGCAAAAGCGATAGCATAGGTCTGCTTCTTGGTGTCCAGCGGGGTACCATCGGCATTAAGCGACCAATAGACACCACCGTACTCCCGGTCCATAAAACGGGTGATGAGATAGTCCTTGGCACGGGTAGCAAGGATGCGGTAAGGCATCTTATGGACGAGCCGCGTAGCAGCAGAAAAGGTCCATAGGATGCGGGCATTGAGGACGGCTCCTTTCTCTGCATCCTGATGCAGGATATTATGTCCATCTATGCGACCATAGAAACCGCCACGGGTATTATCCACCATGCGGTTGATCCAGAAAGGAAGGATATTGGTTTCGAGCAGAGACTGCGCTTCTGCTCGAAGATTTGATATTTGATATTGGATATTTGACATTTTTTATTACTCAATCTCAATTACGTTGAATTTGAAGGGCGGCATCGATCTCTTTCATGCGTGCCGTAGTGAGGGGATAGAACGATACCACCAGGACGGCAATGATACTCACCGCAGCCGGTATGAAGGACATGAGACAGCGCAGGCAGAGGAGCGCAGAATCCGGCTGAGGTAATTGAGAATTGACAATTGACAATTGAGAATTATACCCGCAGGCGGCAAGAAGCCACAGGGCAGCCGAACCGCCGATAGCACCGCCGAACTTCTGCGCCATGGAGGACGAGGAAAAGATCAGTCCTGTGGAGGCTGTTTTGTATTTCTGCTCGGCATAGTCGGACACATCGGCGTACATCGACCATACCAGAGGAGACATCACTCCCGTGAGCATAGAGATAAGTATCTGAGCGAGGAGCATGAGCCAGAAGCCGGTCTGCGAAACAGGAATAAAGAAGAACAGGACGGAGAGGATGCAGAGGGCTATATTGACCGCGATGAAGGTCGTTTTCTTCCCCCACCGTGCAGCGATAGGCACGCAGAGTGCGACACCTATCATATTAGAGACCTCGCCTACAGCAAGGAACAAGCCGGCGTAAAACAAGAACGACCATCGACCGATAGCCAGTTGCGCTCCGGCAGGGATGATGTCGGCGAAGTAGTAGGCTACGGTAGCACCGCGGACGGTACAGAAGAGATTAAAGCAAAGGGCTGCACCGATGAGTATCCACCAGGGTTTGTTGGAAAGCAGTGCCTTGAAATCCGAACCGATAGAGACAGTGGAGACCGTCTTGAGTTCCTCTTTCGTCAGCAAGAAACAGCAGATAAAAAGGACGAAACAGGCAGCAGCAATGACTACCATCGCCCAGAACCAGCCCTGAGGCGTATTGTAGCCACCGAGGGCGTTGCAGAGCGGTTCCCAGAGAAAGAGGGCAAAGAATGAACCGCCATAGGCGAAGAACATACGGAAGGACGAATAGACCGTTTTCTCCTGCGAGTCGGCAGTCATCACGCCAAGCATAGCCCCATAGGGCACGTTGATGCCCGTATAGACGGTCATCATGAGGATATAGGTGGCGTACGCCCAGACAAGTTTGGCGGTGTACCCCCAGTCCGGCGTAGTGAAAAGCAAGATACCTGCGATGGAGAAGAGCGGCGCCACAAAGAGCAGGTACGGACGGTACTTGCCCCACCGTGTCTGCGTGCGGTCTGCCAGAATACCCATCATCGGATCGGAGACTGCGTCCCAGATACGCGTGACAAGGAGGATGATTCCTGCATCCTTGAGCGAGAGACCGAAGATGTTGCTATAAAAGAACGGCAGGTAATAGGAAAAGACTTTCCAGAACATCGACGAGGACATATCGCCGAAACCGTAGCCTACGTGGCGAAGCCACTTGTTATTTACCATTTTGTCATTTACCATTGGGTCATTTATTTAGACATTGAGGCATTTTTGGCGACGAGGGCTTTGATCTTCTCCACGGAGGCAGAGGTGGTGAGTCCGTCTTCGGGGGTATGAAGGCAGTAGTCAAGAAGCTGCTCCACGGTAGTGGTGGCTACATGGAGCCGGGTGTCTGCGGAGGCGTAGTAGATAAAGACACGGCGGGTGTCTTTGTCATTTGACATTTGACGTTTGACATTTGACATTTCCTCCACTATCCAGCCGTTGGAAAAGGCAACATTCATGACATCGCCGATGTATTCGTATCCTTCGGGCACGAGAAACCATCCGCCTGGTCGGGCAATGACACGTGTTGGGTCGTCGAGGGCGGTCATATACATATAGAGCACATAACGGAGTCCGGAAGCGGTAGCACGTACGCCGTGGGCGAGGTGCAGCCAGCCTTTGGCAGTCTTAATGGGTGCGGGTCCTTCGCCGTTCTTGACCTCATAGACGGTGTGATAGGCACGGGAGAAGATGATGCGTTCGTTGCGCACCTCGGCGTGGGTAATGTCGGGGGTAAGTGTCCAGCCGATTCCTCCGCCTTTGCCGGTCTCGATAAAACCGTCCTGCGGGCGGGTATATAAAGCGTATTGCCCGTCCACAAACTCAGGGTGCAGCACTACATTTCGCTGCTGGCAGAGGGATTTGAGGTCATCGAGCCGTTCCCAATGCACAAGGTCCTTGGTGCGGGCGATGCCGGCTGCTGCAGTAGCCGCCGAGGTATCGAAAGGCTTGGTCTCATCATGACGCTCCACACAGAAGATGCCGTATATCCATCCGTCCTCGTGGCGCGTGAGGCGCATGTCATAGACGTTCGTTGCGGGTGCGTTATTGCCGTCGGGCATGGTGACAGGTTCGGGCCAGAAACGCCAGTTGTCGATGCCGTTGGGCGACTGGGCTACGGCAAAGAAGGATTTGCGGTCCGCTCCTTCCACACGTGCTACTACGGTGTATTGGCCTTCAAAAAGGATGGCTCCGGCATTGAGCACCGCATTCATCATGATGCGCTGCATCAAGTAGGGATTGTCCTGCTCATTGAAGTCATACCGCCACTCCAGCGGCGTATGCTCCGCCGTGAGAATGGGGTATTGGTATTTGGTATAAATACCCGTCGAAAGTCGAAAGTCGAAAGTCGAAAGCCCATTTTCCGCCATCGGCTCATTGGGACGAGTAAGGAGTGCTTCGTGGGCGGCACGGAGAGAGGATAGTTTAGATTGGTAATTGGTCATTGGTGATTATAATTGGTTGATGAACTTCTTAAAGTATTCCGCTTCGGGGGTGCCTGGGAGAGGGAGGAAGTAATGGGTAGGAATATCCCATGCGTTGCGCCAGACGAGGACGTATTCGATGTCCGGGTATTCACGCAGGAGCGGCAGGAGGACGGTAGTGTACCAATTAGGGCACCGAAGCGCCTCGCAGCCGGTCTCTGTAAAAGCGAAGCGTTTGCCGTGCTCCTTTGCCAGTCTTGCCGCTGCGTCCAGTTGCCGGTGGGCACGGTACAGATAGTCCTCTGTGCCTTCGGCTCCGCCGTGGTGGTAACAATCGGTACCGATGATATCCACGTATTCGTCGCCCGGGTACCACTCTGCGGTCTCGCGGTATGCCCCTTCGGGCGTATCTTCATAAAGCGTCAGTTTGTCCGGGCTATATGCGTATAGCGCATTGATATCCAATATATTCATGTAGTTGCGCGTCCACTGCCAGAGGGCGATATAGTCCTGAGCCGAAGCGGCTTCCCTGCCCCACCAGAACCAATTGCCGGACTGCTCATGCCAGAGGCGTACGATGAGTTGGTCCGGTTGGGTCTGCAAAGCGGCAACCTGTGCCACGAAAGCTGCTGCGCGTTCTATCCATACCTGCATGGTGTCATGTACCTCGGTGTCGGGGTCGATAACTTGCGCCAGGCAGGGCGTAGTGTCCCATGAGTTGCCGCCTGTCAGCGGGTTGCGGGCATGCCAGGAGAGGGTCACTTTACCGCCGCGCTCAAACTGACGGGCACACTCCTCCAACATACGGGAGAACGGCACCGAGTCGAGGTTGCGGGAGTGGTTCAGTTCGATACCACCGATGTCAAAACCGATGAGATCGGGATATTGCCCTGTGACGTCACGGATGCAGGAACGGGTATCGGCATAGGTACTATCCGCGAGGCGCTGCCAGCCGGAGCCATAGACTACATCATCCTGGTGACCAAAGAGAACTCGCAGTTTGGTCGGCTGACAAGCCGCGAGAAGGACGAGGGACAGAAGTACGATGTACGATTTATGTACGAAGGAAAATAAGGGTCTCATTTCAACTCAAAGATGCGGGAGGGGTAATCGATGTTATATTCCGTAGAGAGGGGTATGTTCAGTCCGACAGACATGAGGTAGGCGCCGGTGAAGGACTTACCGTCTAACTCGCAAGGTTCGCCTTCTCCCCAAGCGTTTCGGTCATGGTGATACGCTACACGGATGTTCTTCTCATGGAGCGTATAGGTGCGGTCAGGATCGAGACCTGCGAGACGGATGCGACGCGAGGACTGCTTCATGAAGGATGATAGTCCGTAGGCAAAAAGGACTGCATGATCTTTCGCATCATTCACATACATGAGCGATGCTACTTGCTGTTTCTCTACAACAGGCACGGGCTCATAGGGTGAAACCAGACGGTACAGGTTGCCTAACTGGATGAGGGGGCGCAGTTCCTTATAATCCGCAAAAGCGACGGTACACTGGGCGCGTTCCTCATCGGTCATGTGCGCCGGCTGGAGCTCCATACCGAGACGACCGGACATCGCTACATCGCAGCGGAACTTAATCGGAGTCGTGCGTCCGGTCATGAGGTAGGGACTGCCGCCAATGTGCTGCGCCATGGCGTTGGAGGGGAAGAAATACGAGGTGCCCCATTGGATATAGACGCGCTGGAGGGCGTCGTTGTTGTCCGACACCCAAAACTCGTCGAAATACGGCATGAGACCGTAGTTGGCGCGTCCTCCGCCCGAGGCGCAGTTCTGGATGACCACGTTCGGGTACTTGGCGCGGATGCGTTCGAGCGTCTTGACCAGCCCCAGATGGTAGTCCACTAAGAGATTTGAAATTGGATATTTGTCATTTGATATTTTTCCGCAGTTCTGGATAGAGGCGTTGGCATCCCATTTGATGTAGGCGATTTCGGGGTTATTGGTGAGCAGCGTGTCCACCATGTTGAACACAAAATCCTGCACCTTGGGGTTCGTCATGTCTAGCACCAGTTGGGTGCCGCCTCGTCCAAGTTTGAGTTCGCGTCCGCGCTCCTGCAGCACCCAGTCGGGGTGTTGTTCATAGAGTTCGGAGAGGGTGTTGGTGGCTTCGGGTTCGATCCATATACCGAACTTGATATGCCGTTCTTTGGCTGCATCGGTTAGTGCTTTCAGTCCATTCGGCAGTTTGCGTGTATCAACCACCCAGTCGCCGAGGGCGGCATTGTCGCTGTTACGCTGGTACTTGCCACCGAACCAACCGTCGTCCATGACAAACAGTTCTCCGCCGAAAGCAGCGATGTCGTTCATCATAGCGAGGATACGCTCCTCGGTGATGTCGAAATAGATACCCTCCCAGGAATTGAGGAGGATGTCGCGGGTGGCATTGCCGTTATGAAGCATGCCGCAAGTGCGTGCCCAACGGTGGAAAGCGCGGCTGACGCCGCCCATGCCTTCGTTCGACCATGTATAAGCCAAATGGGGCGTAGAGAATACCTTTTTCGGTTCCAATACATACTCGGACGCCATAGGGTCGATACCGGCATAGAAATGAAATCCTTTCTCGTCGGTGGCTGCTACACGGAGTTCAAAGTTACCGCTCCAGCAGAGTGCTGCACCAAGCACGCGTCCGTAGTTCTCTTGGGGTACGCCGTCCGGCGCAATCATCACTTCGGGTGCGTCCAGATGGGCGTTACGCGCGCCATCGGAGTTACGGATGGCTTTCACGCCGCGCGTGAGAGGTTCAATCGTCGGCACGCCTTCCGCCGCCCAGTTACCATGAATATGCAGCAAGTGCGGGTTGTCTCCCTCGATAGGCAGATAACCGCTGTCGTACCGCTGCAAGCGCACAGGTCTCTTCTCGGTGTGGGAAATATCGTACCATGTCTCGGTCATCTCCACCGTTTTCCATTGCCGCACATGGATGGTCACATAGAACGGCTGCACAAGGTCTTTCGTTTTGATTACCGTTTCCGCATATTGCGGATTGTCGATGTAGGTTGTGTCCTGCGGTCTCAGTTGCAGACTCTGGTCGCCGTCGGCGTGCTGCACGAGGAGCGCCGGGAGATGGATATGGTC
Source organism: Bacteroidales bacterium UBA3808 (assembly GCA_002369075.1). Taxonomy (GTDB): domain Bacteria; phylum Bacteroidota; class Bacteroidia; order Bacteroidales; family Paludibacteraceae; genus Colicola. Next base: position 59,177 of record DFEG01000042.1, read on the forward strand.
GATGTCACCAAAGGTGGGTAACAACTCTATGGCATGCAGCTGCACGCCCGCCCAAAGGCAGGCGCACAGCGCAAAGGAAAAGATTCCTGTTCGTTTCATAGGGATTATCGGATTTTCATTTTACAATGCCGGACCTGATCCTTTACCGCTACCAAATCCTACTTTACCGGTAGTACCAGTATCAATTTATCAGGTTAGTTTTGTATTCTCGATGTTATACTTTAGTTATACTCTGGTTATACGAATGTAACGTATATCTATCGTGTATCTATCGTATATCTATCGTATTTTAGTGCGGATTAGAAGCAGATTCTTTGCCCTTGCACATTGTACATCTGTCCGTTATACTGTATATAGAGTTGACCGTTACGGAGGACTTTGGTTGCTCCGTCCCTCTCAGCGGATACGGTATTCTCTATGCCGGTGGTGATGTCTTTAGGTTTGCCGATGACGATAGATGTGAGGTGGTAGCCTTGTCCGTTGATGACGAGACCATGGTCGGCAATATCCTGCGCTATCTCGTCGGAAGCCACTCTGTAGGCAAAGAAGGTGCCATGGTTGGTGACAGCGAGGTCAGTCCATGACCAAGTTTCTCCGGCTTTGTAGGTAAGAGCGAACTGTGCTCCTTCGATCGCTTCGGCATAATAGATCTTGATACTGTCATCTTTGGCGAGTCCTGCCAACATATCCTGTTGCTCATTGTAGGTGTCGAATTGTTCACCCGGGTATTCCTCCGTATTCCACGAGATAGCGATGTTTCCGGTCCAGACGGTTTGGTCTTTATATTCTTTGGTTTCGGGCTGTGGTTCGGGATCATCGCCTGGCTCTTGGTAAGGCAGGAGTTGCAGTTTGGTCACGGTACAGAGTTTGCCTTGGATGGTCAGACCGGAAGCTTTGATATTAGCTACGAGATCCGCATCAGCCACGGCATAACGATAAGTGCCTGCTGCAGTCAGTGACTCCCAGTTCGTACCGGGAATAGCAGTCCATGGATTGTTAACAGCGATATTGATTTGGCAATAGGAGTCGGTGAGATCGGTAATGGTGATTGCGATAGAGTCGTTGAGCGCCAAGTTTTGCAGTTTGGCAGCATCGATGCCGAAGCCGTCATTTCCCTCTGCACCCAGCACTTGTGTACCTTCCCATAGTGTTTCTGCAACGCGGTCGGTCGGTTGGGGCTCCGGCGTATCGGGAGTATTATCATCCACGATGATGGCGGTGATGTTATATCCCTGACCACGGAAGATGAGTCCGCGCTCGGCTATCTCGGTAGCGATCTGAGCGGATGCAACAGTGTAAGACATTGTTCCGTTTTCAATGGTCGTAGTGAGGTCTGTCCAGCTCCACGAATCCCCGGCTTTGTAGGTCATGACATACTGGGGTTCATCAATGCCGGGGGTGACAGAGACTTTGATGGTGTAGTCTTTCTGCAAGCCTGCGAAAATGCCTTCGGGTGTTTCAAACTGCGTGCCGGCATAGACTTCGGCGTTCCAAGAGATAGGTTCGTTACCTGTCCAGACGGTAGTCTCCGCTGCTGAGAGGGAGAGAGTGGCAGCAAGGGCTGCGATGAAAGTGAAGATTTTTTTCATAATAGATAGTAATTAATGATTAATGAATATTTTTTGTCGGATAGCATCCGACCTAATTAACATAGATTATTGGGTTCGCATAGATTGATTATTGCCATCCGGGGTTGTTGGCGGTGATGGCGGAGTTGGTATTGAGCTCCTGTACGGGGAGGGGGAAGAGGAGGTTACGGGCGGTGCGGGCTTTGTTGACGCCGGAGTCATCTGTTCCTCCGATGGCATTCATGGCATCGAGGTAGATGCCCCATCGAAGGAGATCCCATCGTCTGTCTGCTTCGCACGCCAGCTCTTTGGCGCGTTCCTCGATGATCGCCGAGCGGCGGAGGGTCTGGGTAGAGAGGGCATTGGTTCCTCCCATAGAGGCACGCGCGGCATTAGAACGTGCGCGTACCTTATTGAGTTGTGTGATTGCGTCACCGGGTTTGCCCAGTTCGTTGAGTGCCTCGGCGTAGATAAGGACGACATCTGCGAGGCGCAGGAAGGGCCAGTTGGCATCGGCTTGGTCAATAGAAGGGTCGGTCACGTCTTCGTACTTGGTCGTGAAAGCAAGGCACTGGGCATCCATGGAGTAGTAATAATTGACTCCATCGGCATAGATACCGGAGGGGTCTTTGACCCAGTCGCCGTTGAGATTGCGTCCGGTTGCCATGATCGTATATTCATCATCGTAGGGGTAATAGAAGCCGGAGTTGGACTCACGCTGGGTGTAGTTGCGCCAGCGGTGGCGGACACCTTTGGTGATACGGAAGTCGTCATGGTCGAAGAGGTCATACCAATGACGCGTGCAGCCGGTCCATCCGCCGGACTGGATGAAGTCCGAGCCGGCAGCAGTCATATAGCCCTCGTATTGGGTGTGGACGGAAGTCTTATAGGTAGCATCGCCGGAGACCGTGCCGATGGAGAAAAGGAACTCTGAGGCGGTAGCGTTGGCTTTGGTCCAGAGGACGGAATAGTCGGACAGTTCGTACGAACCGTACGTACCGTTGAGCAGTTCTTCCGCCCAGTCGGCAGCCTGCTGATAGAGCTGGAGCGGGTCAAGGGACTCATATCCGGGAACCGTTTGTTTGGTAAAGGTAAGGGTTTGCAGCGGTGCGTAGCGTTTGTTGCCATTAACCGTTGTATAGGGAGCACCCGTACGGACAATAAGTTCTGTTCCGGCAGGCATGGCGTATGCCGCTTCGGTGGCATAGACCTTGGCGAGCAGTCCTGCAGCCGAGCCAGCGGAGACATGTCCGGGACGGTAAGCTTCGTCGGTGTTCTTGTAGAGCATACGCGTTGCAGGTTCGAGCAAACCGATGATGTGGTTATAGACCTCGGTGACCGGTTTGCGGGGCTGGTTGCGGTCAAAGGTCTCCGTCTCGGGCTGGATAGGCACTTCACCGTAGGCGCGAACAAGGAGGAAATAAGCGAAGGCTTTCTGGAAACGCAGTTCGCCCAAGGCGTTGTTCTTATAGGCAGATGAGATATTCTTCATTTTTGAGATATATCGTTCAGCCGTATTAGCGCGCCCGATAAGTCCGTAGCAACCTTTCCATAGCGCATCGGTAAGATCGGGTTCTCCTTGGAAATTACCTGCACCGAACGTACCGAAGAGCCAGTCCGGACCGGAGATATAATCTGCATCGAACTCCAGCATACGCGGAAAATAGCCCCAACAGAACATGTCATAAATCCATTTGGAATAAACTCCTGTGACGAGTTGGTCGCAAGCCTCTTCGCTGTCGCCGAGTTGGGCGGGCGTAATGAGAGAGTCGGGGTTTTCTTCTATCCATGAGCAGGAGGGAAGCGCGAACGCGCTGACCGCTAACGCTATAAGACCGGCTATAAATAGCCTGTTAGACCGCTTTGCTGTAAGACCGTTCTTTGAACTATTAGATATATTCTTTCTCATAACTATTTCTCCTTTCATCAGAATACAAAGTTAATACCGAGGCTATAAGTTCGTGCAGAGGGGTACGAATAGGAGTCCACGCCCGGGCATGCAGGATTGTTGCCGGCAGCATTGACATCAGGTTCAAACCACGAGTAGCGCGTGAAAGTCCAGGCATTGTTGACAGTGAAGTTGAAGTTGATCTTCTGCAGCCACTTGGCGGGGTTGTTCCAGTCGTACGAGAGGGTGATATACTTGATTTTGAGGAACGATCCGTCCTCTACATAGCGGTCGGAGACAAGCCATGTGCGGTTATAGCCGGCAGTAGGTTTGGGCCAAGTGGCAGTAGTAGCCGTCTGCGGCGTCCAGCGACCTTCGTAAGCAGTCTTTGTGATATTACCGATATTGGACATGGTGATGTCCGTGAGGTTATAGTTGAAGATGTCATTACCATGTGAGCCTTGGAGCATGAAATTGAGACTGAGTCCTTTCCATGAAAGGCGCGAAGTAAGCGAATAGGTGAAATCCGGATTCGTGTTGCCGATGATAGTACGGTCGGCTTCAGTAATCGAACCGCTACCGTCGAGGTCTGCGTAGATAATCTCGCCCGTAGCAGGGTCGATGCCTTCTTCCTTGTAGCCATAGAGCGTACCGATAGGACAGCCGTTGCGCTGCAAGAAAACTTGGTCCGCCTTGGACCAGAGAGCCGTAGCGTACTGGTCACCCTTGAGTCCGCCGATACGGTTGCGGTTAAGGGAGAAATTGGCATCGAGAGTCCATTTCCAGTCACGGATGTCGATTGCCACAGCAGAGAGGGATAGTTCGAAGCCTTGATTGATGACCCATCCGGAGTTGATCATCATCTGGCTGAAACCGGATGAGGACGGGATAGTTACATTCTGGAGCAGGTCGCGGGTCTTTTTCCAATAATAATCGAGGGTGAGGTTGACGCGGTTGTTCGCGAAACCGATGTCTATACCTGCGTCGGCTTGGTCGGTTGTCTCCCACCGGAGATCCGGGTTGGTCGGTCCGCGCCAGTCAATCATCGCTTCGCCAGACTCCAGCGTACCCGCGTAAGGATAGTTGGCGGCATCGAAGACGGTGAGCGTACGGTAGGCTCCGATAGCCTGATTACCTGTCTCGCCGAAGGAGACACGCCATTTCCAGTTGGAGAGAACCTCCTGCGACTGCATCCATTCCTCGTCTATCATGCGCCAAGCGAACGCACCGGAGAAGAAAGGTGCCCATTTATTTTTGGCAGCAAACGAGGACGAACCGTCCACACGGGCAGAAGCCGTGAAGAGGTAGCGCCCCATGAGGGTGTAGTTGACGCGTGCGAGGTAAGATTCAAGCGATTGGACCGTCTTGGAGCTTTGCAGCACCGCCTTGTCCAACGCCAATGCCATATTCGCATCCTTGGTGAGGTCGTTCGGAAAATTGGTAGCGGTCATGGACTCGTTTTCTCCCCATCCGCGTTCGAAAGTGACACCGAGCACCGCATTGATCGAATGTTTCTCGTTGAACTTATGATCGAAGGTGAGCAGGGTCTCGGAAGTAAGCGATTTCCAAATAGAGGACGCTTTGCCCGCTTTGCCGTTATAGGGCGATTTACCTTCCTGTGTATGGCGGTCGTAGTATGTAGAGCGATGCCCGTCGTTATACCCCAGACCGAGGTTCTGGCGCAACTTGAGCCACGGCTGAATAGTAAACTCCACGAAGGAGGACGAGAACCATGATATCTGCTTGAGTTCGTCCTTGGCACCGTTGACATAGTTGAGCGGGTTAGCAGCCAACCAGTTCAGTTCATCCAACTGCTCGGTCTGAGCATGCGGTCCGTAGGTAGGCGGGAAGATGAGCAATGAACGGATGATACCCGTGTTCTCAGAGTTGGTGCGCTGGAAATTAGTGGTAGCGTTGGTGAAGTGCTGCGAGGTGCCTATCTCCAGCCATTTGGTGATATGCCAAGCGGTGTTGATAGAAAGACCGTAGCGTTTGTAGCCGGTATTCTTGATAATACCCGTCTGGTCGGCGTAGGAGCCGGAGAAGGAGTAGTAGCCTTTGTCGGTGCCGCCGGAGACTGCGGCATTGTACTCCTGCGACCAACC
>DFEG01000039.1 GCA_002369075.1 Bacteroidales bacterium UBA3808
ACGTGGATATAGTCGCGCACGCCGGTGCCGTCCGGCGTAGGATAGTCGTTGCCAAAGACATTCAGTTTCTCGCGGCGGCCGATAGCCACCTGGGTGATGTACGGCATGAGGTTATTGGGGATACCGTTGGGGTTCTCGCCGATGCGTCCGGACGGGTGCGCACCGATCGGGTTGAAGTACCTCAGCAGCACTACGTTCCACTCCGGATCGGCTTTCTGCAGATCCATCATCACCTGCTCCAGCATCGACTTGGTCTGACCGTAGGGGTTGGTGCAATGCCCTTTCGGGCACTCCTCGGTGATCGGGATGACCGCCGGGTCGCCATAGACCGTCGCGGAGGAGGAGAAGATAATGTTCTTGCATCCGTGCTTACGCATCACATCGAGCAGCACGAACGTGCCGTTCATGTTGTTCTCGTAATACTCCAGCGGTTTGGCGACAGACTCGCCGACGGCTTTCAGTCCCGCGAAATGGATGCAGGCATCAAAGCCATTTACCATTTGGCCATTTACGATTTGTTCATTTTGACGGAAGACTTCCTCCAGCACCTCGCGGTCGCGGATATCCGCCTTCACGAACGGTATCTCATCTACGCCGATGATCTCGGCGACGCGCTTCAGCGCCTCGGGATCGGAGTTATAGAGATTATCCACCACCACGGCGCTGTGCCCCGCGCGGTAGAGCTCTATCAAAGTATGGGAGCCGATGAATCCGGCTCCGCCGGTTACAAGGATCTTCATAATGATTAATGAATAATGATTAATGAATATCCTTAGAATAACGGGGAGGGATACACACCGTCTTTAACCAACTGGGCAAACTTGTCTACCACCTGCGGACGGTCGGTCGCGTAGGTCACTCCGAACCAGCGGGACGGGGTGTCCAGCACCTTGCAGGTCGCCTTGCCCGAGTGGATGAGGACATCGACCAGCGTCGGGATATAGAACTCCGACTTGAGTTCCTGACCGTGCTCCTTGAGGAAAGTCACGAAATACTCCTCCGAGAAGCGGAAATAATCCGGTGTGAACGCCCACATGTTCATCGAAACGGGTGTATGTTCATCGAGCGGGAACTTGCCGTCCTCCTCGATGAAACGGATCACGCCGTCCTCCTCGCGCAGGATCTTCGTGCGCTCGGTGACCTTGGTCAGGTAGCCTTCCGCATTGGTCTCACATACGCCGCGCGCCACCGATCCCGACTCCGAGAGGGTGTTGCATACGCGGTAACCGACCATGGCATACTTGCCCTCCGTGCCCTCGATGGAACGCAGGTAGTCCGCCAGGACTTGGAACGACTCACGGCCGTAGTAATCGTCGGCATTGATGACGGCGAACGGCTCGCGGATGACGTCCTTGCCCATGAGCACGGCGTGGTTGGTGCCCCAGGGTTTCTCACGTCCCTCCGGCACCTTAAAGCCTGCCGGCAGGTTGTCCAGATCCTGGAACACGAGTTCTACCGGAATACGGTGCTCGTATTTGGAGACGATCTTCTCGCGGAAGTCCGCCTCAAACACACGGCGGATGACAAAGACCACCTTGCCGAAGCCGGCTTGGATAGCGTCATAAATACTGTAGTCCATGATGGTCTCGCCGTGAGGACCCAGACCGTCCAGCTGCTTCAGACCGCCGTAACGGCTGCCCATACCTGCAGCAAGTACAAAAAGTGTTGGTTTCATATGATATTAAAATTGCTAATTGTTAATTGCTAATTACTCCACCCTCATGCCGGTGATGGTGTATGTCTTGTCGCCGCGGAGGATGTACAGTTGTCCGTCGCGGAGGATCTTCTGAGATCCGTCATGCTTGGTGGATACATGAATATCCTCTATTCCCTGAGGTTTCTGCGGCTGGCGGGAGTTGACCTCCTGGTAGAGTGCCGGAAGCGGCTTGCCGGTGTAGTCAAACCACGTGGTGTTGGAGATCACGTTGCCGTCCTCCCACCATTGATTTGTATTAGACGGATCTCTCTTCTCCGCCCAGCAGGACTTGATCCACGATCCGTTGACCCTCTGGTCCACGAAGATCGGGTCCCAGTACATGTACCCGAGTATAGCGGTGTCGGAAGCGATGGCGTCGTGCAACGCACACATGAAATCGCGCTGACCGTTGGGCGTAGCCTCGTTATAGGAGCCGTTCAGCCCCAACTGGCCCGGATAGTTGCCGCCGTTGCGCGCAGGGCATTTATACGGATCCCACGAATAGCCCGCCTCCATGATCATGACGGGTTTGTGGAAATTCTGCTCCATGAGTTTTGCCCATTGGAGCATACCGGAAGGTTTGCAGTCCGTCGCCTTGTGGTCCTGCGCCCAGTGGGGGTAATACGAACCGCCTACGACATCGAACTTGCCGCCGTTATCCCTCATGATGGTGAAGAAGTTTCTGCAGGCCGTCATTCGTCCCTGATCGCCGCCCGTGTGGTGCAGGATCACCTGCGTGGACGGCGAAACAGCCTTGACGGCATCATATCCCTTGTTGAACAGATAGACCATGTTCGCTACGCTGTTGCGCGTCTGGTGACCGCCGTAGGAGACATAGTTCATATTCTGGTCCATGTAGAGGATGCCGTTGTCCGTCTCGTTGCCGATAGACACATACTCCGGTATCGTGCCCTGCGCCGCCATCCGCTGCATGTAGCGGAACACATAGTTATAAACCGAGTCGCCGAGTGCCTCTTTGGTCTTGGCCTCCGACCATGCGGCAGGGATCACCTGCTCCGTAGCGCCCGACCAATAGTCGCTCAGGTAGAACGAGAGGCATATCTGCATATGGTGCTCCTTGGCACGCAGCGCGAGAGCGGCTATATCGTCCTCGCCGGCGTACTCGTAGTCCGAGGCTCTCTTCGTCCAGCTCTTGCGGGTCGGCATGCGACGGGTTACCCTGTCCTTGCAGTTCACGCCCGTGCCCGGGCTGTTATAGAGCCTCAGACGCGCAAAATTGACGCCGTAGTGCTCCAGAATGTCGAACACATCGCCGACCGTGCCGTCCTCGTACTTGAACTTAGCTTTGAAATCCTCGATGTACTTCACCATCGTCAGGTCACCGCCACGCAGGAACTGCCGGCTGCCGGAGTGATCCGGATAAGCGTTGCTGTCGGTTTCCGTCTGCGCGTACGCAGGAGCAATAAGGACTGCTGCGAGGAGCGTTAGAAAGATCTTTTTCATGGAACAGGGGTGTTATTTGAAACGGTAGATGGTTGTTTGCACGTATGCCTCCCCGGGACGGAGTACCGGCGAGGGGAAGTTCGGATGGTTGACGGCGTCGGGGTGGTTCTGCGCCTCGAGGCAGATGGCGTTCTGCACGCGGTACACAGCGCCGCCCTTGCCTTCGTTCTCCTCCACCCAGTTACCGGTATAGACCTGCAAGCCCGGGGTGGTGGTCAGCACCTCCATCGTCCGTCCCGAGGCGCTCACCACAGCGGCTAACTCCGGCTCGCCGGCTGTGCCGGTCTTGCGGAGTACCCAGTTGTTGTCGATACCTCTGCCCGGTGCAAAGAACGGATCGTCTATCCGCTCGCCTACCATGACGGGCTTTCTAAAGTCCATCGGCGTACCCTCTACCGGCAGGATCTCGCCCGTCGGACAAGCCGTCTCGTCGAAGGGCGTGTACCCGTCCGCGAAGACCTGCAGCATGTGGTCACGCACCGTGGGCGAGGTTTCTCCGTTGAGGTTGAAATAGGCGTGGTTGGTCATGCCGATGATGGTCGGTGCGTCCGTCTCGGCGTGGTAATGGATAGCGAGCTCCGTACCCTTCACGGTGTACGTCACCGTCACATCCACGTTACCCGGATAGCCCTCCTCGCCGTCCGCCGCACGGTAGTGCAGCACCAGCTCGTGCGTGTCGTGCGAGACTACATCCCATACCTTCTCGTTGAAACCGTGCACGCCGCCGTGGAGCGAGTTCGTGCCGTTATTGACGGGCAGTTGGTAGGTCTTGCCGTCCAGCGTGAAACGTCCGTCCTTGATGCGGTTCGCCACACGGCCGATGATGGCATTGAAATACGTCTCTTTCGTCTGCCACTCCTCCATTGTCCTGAATCCCAACACGACATCGGCTATCCCGCCTTTGTCGTCCGGCACCTCCAGACGAAGGATCTTCGCGCCGTAGTTGGATATCTCCGCGCAAAAACCCTTCTCGCCTGTCAGTACAAAATTCTGAATCGCTTTCATCTTAGTCTATTTTGCGGCTGCCGTCGCCGATGACTACATCGATGATCTTCGGGGTGACGTGGTACTTTGCCTCAAAGGCCTCCACGGCACGTTTCACAAAGGCGTCGTACAACTCGTCCTTGACGAGGTTGATGGTACATCCGCCGAATCCTCCGCCCATGATACGGGAGCCGGTCACGCCGCACTCCTTGGCGATGTCGTTGAGGAAATCCAGTTCCTCGCAGCTCACCTCGTAGTCCTTGCTCAGTCCCTCGTGGGTGAGGTACATCTGCTTGCCGACCTCCTCGTAGTCGCCGCGGTTGAGCGCGTCGCAGACCGCTAACACGCGGTCTTTCTCGCCTAACACGTACTTGGCGCGTTTGATATCCTCGGCAGAGCAAGTACCCTTCACCGCCTCCAGATCCTCCCACGTGCAGTCACGCAGGGTCTCTATCTTACGCTCGGGGTGGAGTGCCTGGATAGCGGCAACTACGTTCTCGCAGGAGCGGCGGCGGTCGTTATACGGCGATCCGGCTAACTCGTGCTTCACGCAGGAGTTCACCAGCACGAGCTTGTAGCCCTTCGGGTCAAACGGGAAATACTCGAACTCGCGGCTGCGGCAGTCGAGGCGCATCAGTTTGCCTGCCTGCCCGAAGACGGAAGCGAACTGGTCCATTATTCCGCAGTTGCAACCGATATACTTATGCTCGGTAGCCTGCCCGGCGAGGACCATGTCCCAGCGGGTCACGGAGCCGTGGAAGAGGTCGTTCAGACCATACGCGAAACAACTCTCCAGCGCGGCGGACGAACTCATGCCGGCGCCTAAAGGCACGTCACCGGCAAAGACGGTGTTGAAGCCCTTGACCTCCACGCCGCGCTCTATCAGTTCGCGCGCTACGCCATACACGAACCGGAAACAGGTCGCCTCCGGACCTTTCGCATCGTTCACCGCCCACTCGGCGTAATCGTCGAGGTCCATCGAGTACGCGCGGACGGTGTCTGTGCCGTTCGGACGGATGACCGCCATGATACCCTGCTCTACTGCGCCAGGAAAGACAAAACCGCCGTTGTAATCCGTGTGCTCACCAATGAGGTTGATACGTCCCGGAGATGCATATACAGCCCCTTTCTCTCCGTTGAACTTTGCTGCGAAAGCAGCCAGAAGATCTTGTTTTTTCATAGATATTACGTGTTTTTGATTAGATTCGTTACCGTTTCAGTCTGCAAAGATACAACTTTTTTCTGACATACGCAAATATAGACAAAAAAAACCGCCCCGAAGAGCGGTTTTTTTAAGACCCCACCCCGTCCCAGACCCCTCCCGACCTCCCCTAAAGGGGAGGAGAGTTCCTTTAGCCAATAACCTTTCGCCCTTCGCCCCTCCATTCCCCTCCCCTTTAGGGGAGGCCGGGTGGGGTCTGGGTCGGGTGGGGTCTCGCATACTTCGCCGCAAATTTCTCTCGCGCGGCTTTCCGTGCGGGCGTATCTTTCCATTTAGTCGGACAGCGTTGCACGATCTGCTGGCCTCTGTACTGACGGAAATAGTACCCGTCCTGCTTTAGTTTTCCTCTCAATCTCTCAATCGGAATAATCAATTCTACTTTCATAATGTGTATCTGTTTATTGGTTTATTAGCCTCTTGTTAGCCTCTTCCACCGTTCGCATCTCGTTCGCATTACGGACATCTACGTCCCGTCCTTTCTTCGTATGTCCATTCCCCGGCATTGAATGCCGGCTTTGCTCTGTGCATTTTTCGCGCATCATTGCGTGAACCTCTCCGCCCCTCGGTGTCCTGTGCGCGCGAGTTCCGCGAGCGGGTTTGTCCTCCGTTCATTAGCCCCGCATCCTATGCGGGTTTTCTTTCTTGGCAGTTACGCCGGATGTCATCCGGCTTATTAGGCAGACGGGGGGACCGGCGGGGGGCGGGCGTATGACAGTATGACAGATAAATTCCTAAAATATACACACCCACGCGCGTGTGTGAGATATATATAAAAAGAACTGTCATCTGTCATACTGTCATGGACGAGCATTAATGTTTCTATTGGCGTTTACCTCTTCTAATCCCCTTTCCCTAACGATCCATCCCCTCGTTCCGGCCTTGCCTACCCGCTTGCTTTGCTGCCTGCCGAGTTCACCACTGCCGACCTCATCAAGCTCCGTGCACGCAAAGGCCAGTCGGTCAAGAACAACGCCATCTGCATGGTCCTCAACCGCTGGAAAACCAACAATAAGATTTCCAAAATTAATGAATCGACTTGGAGGAAGATTCATTAATGGGGTCCCCGCAGATTTCAATCTGTGGGGAGAGCGGAGGCAATGGTCGCACCTACGATTTAGCAGAGCGGTATCGTTCTTGCGATCCATTTGCCGAACGCGACAGAGCAAATCGCCGAAGCCAAGTACAAGAAACTATAATCGTCAAGCACCCGGGGCAAATACCTCGGGTGCTTCTTTTTTGTGCAGTTTATAGTTACAAAATATGCAAAATAAGATGGTTTGAGTTGCTAAAAATTGCAAAATAAGACAGTTTGATAAGATTTTTTTTGCAAATTTTGACGTTTTATTTGCATATATCATTTACTTTTTGTACCTTTGCACGCAGTTTTCAAAATTACTTCATTATGCGGAACTTGGAAATAATTTTGTCAGACCAGCGTCAGGAACTTCTTAATACGGATTGCACAGCATTATTGAGCCGTAAGGAAGAAAAGCAAATAGACCTGAATAGCAAATTGGCACAAGTGGTCATTGGCGTGCGCCGTAGCGGAAAGTCTATGCTTTGCCAAAAAGTGCTACTTGAAAGCAAAGTCAAGTTCGCTTATGTCAATTTTGACGATGAAAACTTGGCAGACATTCAAGTATCCGAGTTGAACGACATCATCGAGACACTATATCGCATCTATGGAGATTATACCCATTTGTTCATTGACGAGGTGCAAAACGCTCCACGCTGGCCATTGTTCGTCAACCGTTTGTTGCGTCAAGGCTTGCACTTGATACTAACCGGAAGTAACGCGAATCTATTGAGCGATGAACTGATCACGCATTTAACCGGAAGATATAACGAGATCCGCTTGTATCCTTTCTCGTTTGAGGAGTTTTGCCGCATCAAGAATGTGGATATGAAGTCGTATACAACCAAAGCTATCGGCTTGCGTGGCCACGCGCTGAATGAGTATCTGAAAGATGGCGGTTTTCCGGAAACAATGGATGGTTCTATAGACAAAACGGCATATACCAAGGCTTTGCTTGATACGATCATTAAGAAGGATATTTGCAAGCGTTATAAAGTGCGTTACCCGGCATCGTTGCGGCAAGTGGCAGATACGGTTATTGATAATTTCTGTCAGGAGATTAATTTTGAAGACATCCGAGAGACGTATGCTATTCGTTCTGTTCAAACGGTGAAGAACTATGTGTCGTACTTGAATACAGCATATCTCGCGCGTATCTTGCATAAGTACTCTTTCAAGAGTGTAGAGCGGCAGTCTAATCAGAAAGCATATATTATCGACAATGCATTTTTGAGCAATAGAGACAATGCGTTACAACCGGAGAACTTAGGATGGCGATTGGAAAATACCGTAGCTATAGAGTTGCTGCGTCGCCAGATTTATGCGGACGAGCAATTATATTTCTTGCGGGAAAGTAATCGCTATGCTGTGGATTTCGTGCGTACGCAAGCGAACAAAGTGCAGGAACTGATACAGGTAACGTACGATTTCAGCAACCCTTCCACCAAACTACTCAACCGTGAACTAGGTGGTCTCACAAAGGCTTCCAAAATAACTCATTGCGACAACTTGACGTTGATAGTGATGTATGGCGAAACAGGAACCATAGAACACAACGACAAGAAGATCCGCGTAGTTAGTGCATCCGAATGGCTGGTTAATCAATAAAACATCATTCACACATTCACACAAAATTGTGAGTAATTACGAATTTGCGGGTGCAAAAGTACTGCTTTTTTTCTGACAATGCCGTTCCCGAAATCGGGAACGGCATTGGAGCTCCGCCTTCATGAACGACAAGGCACGACTATTAGTTAAGGAGATTAAAAAAAGGGGGTGCCAATAGTTTTGACTATTATTAAACATCAAAAAGCGCCCCGAGGGACGCTTTCTGACACGAAGAATGTCGAATAACCGACTTGTTTACTTCACTCTCACGCCGGTAGCATTGTAGATTGCGCCATCGGGACGGAGGATATAGAGTATGCCGTTGAGGAGCGTTTTAACGGCTTTGGCATCGGCGTTGGCGTTGTGCGTTTTATCCTGCGTGGAACCGATGACGAGCAGAACAGGTTGAGCCATCGAACCATAGTGTGCATCGGCGTTGAATGTATAGCGCACAGGAACCCATGCCATCCGTCCGTCGGGTAGGGCGACGACAAAGGACAAGTTCTCCTCTTCTCCTTGGGTACCTCCGATGGTGATGAAATGTCGTCCGTCCTGCACGGATTGAGCCGAGAATCCACGTCTCTCTTCTCCGGCGTACACGGAAATCTGCGCATTGTCCACGATCTGACCGTTTTCCTTCACGACGGCTATCATGGTCATGTTATCGCGGTTAGCGTTGCTGTTCCCGGGCATATAGTCAGCATCCTTTCGCGCAACGATGTTGACGCGGTCGTTGGTCACCGGTTTCGGATAGCGGAAGGTCTTGTCAGCAGCCGCATTGCTTTGGTACATATATCCTTCTCCGGGTTGCATGGTCCGGAGCGATCCTATCCATTCGCCTTGGGTATAGATGGCAAAAGCAGACTGGCTCTTGACCATATCTCCATCGAGTGGTTCAGCACCGGCAAAGGCGGCATCCAGCGAATTGGTAGCCTGCGCCGGGTATCCGATCCATGTCCATCCGTTCGCTTTGAGCGACACATCGACAGCCGTCGGGTCAACAGGCTCTCCCACGAGCGTCTCTACATAAGGAGCCGTAGCCTCCAGTTTGTACATCTTGTCATAGCTGAATGACTGCAGCGATCCCATCCAGCTCATGAGTGAGTTGGTTCCGTCGGTGAGCACATATACGGCATCCTGCGCGTTGGAGAAGACGGCAGCGGGTGTATTGACTTTCGGCTGCGCGTAGAGGGAGAACCATTTCCAGGAGGCACGGTCATGCGACAGGTCTTGCTCTATCTCATTCAGCGGTGTGAAGACAACGGGGTTGACAAAGGTACCAAGGGTCTTATCCACGCCGAATGTATATGCGGCTTCGTTGGAGGCACTGACGGACGGGTAAACCGTTCCCGTGCTGGCGTCGTAGATCTTATAGGTCAGCGCAGCCTGGGTTTTCCCGTAAACGGACATGAGCACCATATAGCTGTCATACCGGCTGAAATACTGAGGATGCGCCAGTCCGACGCACTCGGTCCCCCGGAAGGCAGCGATGATATCCTTGGTGTCGCTGCTTTGGATACCATTGATATTGAGGACACCGACGATGGTCATCGTTTCTTCGCCCGGAGTAACCGTCCATTCGGGCGTTTCCCCTTCGCTGGTGACGATGATGTGCAAGGGTGTAGCAATATTCTGCGAACCGGAGAGATAGATGTCTGTCTCGTACGTTCCGATAGGCAGGTCTTCCGCGACAGTGAAGGTGAGCGTAGCCGAAGCGAGCGGTGCGAGGGACCCACCCTCTACGTTAGCAGTCAGCCATATAGGCATCCCGCTGATGCTCCATGCCTCGCTCTGCGAGCCGCGGTTCTCTATAGCCGCGGTGAAGGCAGTGCTCTCCACTCCGGTCTTTGTGACGGAGAGCTCTGAAGAGAGCCAGTTCAAGGTATTCTGCTGTACATAGACACTCCATGTGACGGGCTGCGCCTCGTTGCCATAGAGGTCTTTTACCCGTTTGGCGGTAATGGAGATATTGCATCCTTCAATCTTAGCCGGCTGTTCGTCTATTGTGATCCGTATCTGCCGCTCGCCGGGCACGAAGGAGAATTGTACGTTCTCTACTTTGGGGGCGGGATTAAGGGGCACCGCATTGAGCGTACTGAGGGTCAGTCCATCCGCCCCGACGGTGTTCTCCGAAAGGATATCGGAGAGGGAGGAGGAGGTAATGATCTGGTTGTACTCGTCTCGTGAGAAGCGCTCGAACGGATAGTAAGCAGCGAGTCCCGCTTCGTTGCCCATGAGACGGGCGAAGCGTCCGTTCTTAATGACATCGGCTGTGCGCCGTGCTTTCCATATACGGATCTCATCCACGGCGCCCTTAAGCCCTTGTCCGATCGTGAGCCCGCTACCATGCAGAACGGGTATTGCGGAAGCAACGAGCTGTTTGCACGGCGCGCCGTCGAGATAGATGATACCGCTTCCGTTGGTCGATTTGAGCACATTGAGGGCGAGGTGGTGCCATTGTCCGTCCCGCAGGTCACGGTGGAGCAGTTCCATATGCGATTCATCCAACAGAATCTCAAGACAGCCATGCTCATCCAGTCTCAGGTCCATGAGGTCCGTAGCGAAAACAGAGGCGGTGCCGGTTTGTGTCTTGTCAGCCCGGAACCATGTCTCGATGAGGTAGTCCTCCCCTTCCGCGGTATTGAGTGCCCCTATATTGATCGAAGCCGCGTGTGCGCCATCGAGGTTAAGGGCATAATTCTCGCCGTCCTTCCACCATCCGTTGGGGGATGCGAGGGAAAGGTGGCGTGCACGTGCAATATCGGTAGCCATGGCGCCGTGTCCTTCGCTCATCGGCCAGTATCCGAGCAAGCCATGCGTATATCGGCTCTTAGCCGTGTACATGGTGCTTTGCGCTTCAGCCATGGAGCGCGTACCACTCCAAATAACCAACTCTTGTACCTGCGCTTCGATACCGTTGCCGCCCAGCGTAAGGTTGCCATTGCCATTATAAGCCGCAGCGGAGGCGTTATCCATCAAGATCACCGTGAAATCATCTTGTGCGTATCCGGCATTGAGCGTTGCGTTTTCGGCATTGTAGCTGACCAGGAGGTAAATCCATTTGCCGACGGGGAGCCGGGCGACAGAAGTCACTTTCGTGCCCGCTACCGTTGCCGTCAGGTATCCCGACTCCATCGCGAGGATAAACGAATGATCGGCTGTTCCGTGCGTCAAGAGTGTTCCGTTCGCATTGTATTTCAGCCACATGGAGATGCTGAATGAGGAGCCGTCGAGGTTGAGGGTAGCGTCCGTCTTTGCGGTAGATGCATCCGACAGGTTGAGCGCTACGTCATGTGCTACCTCGCCCTCATTGAGTATTCCGACCACGTCGAAATTATTGGGTTTGGTGAGATCCGACCCCTGTATCGCCTCATTGAATGTAATAAGCAGGTCATCTGCCGTCGTGAGGATGCCATTCGCCGGACTCGGCGTGGCAATCAGTTGCGGCCTTGAGATATTCCGTACGATCCGTATTTCAGGACTCTCGTTGGTAACCTCCTTGCCCCCCTGGTCGCAGACGGTAACGGCGCGGAATACATAGGTCTTATCGGGGAAATCCGATGTACGCAAGTCGAGTACATAGTTCAGTTTGGAGGTACCCTCGAGCGGTACGAGCGGCAGGAGGTTGTGGTCCGCAGCGAGACGGGACTCATCCTTCGTATATTCCTGCAAGGTCCGGAAATCGGCGTCGTTCTCGGCTTTATACTGTAGTCTGATGCCCTGTAGTGTAGCCATCGAGTAGTTATACCCGCTCATAGAGAGGGTAACGGGCTCTTCGGTATCGGAGTTAACGAGTGTATGTGAAGACTCGAGTTTGATATCCGAGCATGTAGGCTGGAAATAGACGGAGAAGGTAGCGTAGTCGGCTATTTCTCCGCGCGGTATTTGCGGGTCAGTCTGGCATTGTGAAGCCAGACGGAGGGTTATATTCTCATAGTTCAGCACATTCGGGTCGGTCTGGCGAACGGTCAGAGTCTTCACCATCGTTTCATCGGGTTTGACGAAGAGCGACGAGCCTCTATTAAGGCTTACCTCATCCATGTAAACCGCCAATCCGTCGGGGTTGGAGTAAGGCGTAACCTTGATATCGTAGACCACTTTATACCCTACCTCGCTATGGTTCCGCACATTAATCTTGACGGTAGCCTCTCCACCAGCGGGCACGCCGGTTATAATCGGATTAAGGACCTCAATCTCGGGTTTCTCAATCTGCATTGTCTTGGTAGAGACAGGCGTACCGGGCTGGTAATACCGGGTAGTATCCTGGTCCTCATAGGGGCAAGAAGTAGCACCTCCGCGAGTATAGAAGATCGGGCTCCCCATATCCGATTTGAGGACATCGACCGTCAGATAATCGGCGTAGTCGTTATCCGCCAAGGTATAAGCGTAGGTCTCTGTAGAGTCCTTCGTATCTCCGTCATCATCGGTCCAGTTGAATTGGTGGAAGGTCTTAGCGGTATATTCTATACCGACGGATTCCGAACCATATCCGGATTCAATACCTACCTGGAAATTGAATCCGTCGGAATCCGAATGCACATGGTCGTGTGTGCCCGTCTTAGAAGTAGATTCCGTGATGCTTGCTCCGGCAGAGAGAGAGTAGTTCTTAATGAGTCGTTTGGTGCGGTCGTTGATAGCCTCCACTTTGTCCCTTTCGTTCTCTCCGAGCTGGTCCTCCCATTTCTTAACCTGCTCGTTATAGAAATTGACCATATCCTGGAATCCTTCGCCGTAATTTTCGGGTAGGAGTATGGTATATGAGGGTCCGTCGTACCGTCCGTCCGTCATTTGGGAGATAGGCACCGCCGCGTCTCCCCAGACGGAAGCATCATTATTGCTTGTTCCGAATCTCGGGTCATCGGGAGTGAGGGTTGTGTAGTATTTCGGTCCAGCATCCGGCGTAGGACGCGATAACGCATTGATATTATCGACGTGCTCCAGAAGAGCATTCCGGAGCATCCTGTAGTTGGGCAGGAGTGTTCCGCGGATATAATACTGGTCGTAGCTGAAGAAGGTATCGAACTCCTCGCCCACCGCGACAGCCGTATCACGCACCAGGGTAGGCACATTATCCTTCATCACGATGCTGACTCCGTAACACATTCCGAAAATCATGTTCTGCGAGGCACCGATGAACACATCCCCTTCTGCTCCTGTAAATTCCGGCGAACTGCTGGTAGATATATCGCGCATAGCGGTAACGGTAGTGATATCCGTATTGGAGTTGATATGCTGGCCTATGTAATTCGCGCCGACGGTGATATCAAATTTAGATTTGAAACTTGATATGAGCAGCATTCCAGGTGCTCCGGCTGCTTGCTCGATTTGCAGACCCGTTTTAATGGTCAGAGCCGCTCCGTCTTCTGTATTATACTGGTAGGTGGTGGTTGATTTGGTCGTTGTAGAAGAGCCCTTTGTCCAGGTAGTGGAAGAGTTGGATCCCGGCGGGTCACGCAGGACGGATAGAATCTTATCCGGTCCCTTGGTCACGAAATTATTCCCGGTAGGAACAGCACCGAGTACGATAACCCGGAAAGTGCCGTTACCGCTCCAGCCCATCTCGGTACCGTTATTGTCATAGCTGACAGAGAGTCCCCGTGTGAAGGGCGGGAGTATATTGGGGAATCCGACCTGGAACCGGTACAAAGCTTCACCATTCTCATCGAGAGTCAGTTCCTCGTCCATCACCATGAATTTCTCTCCCAACTCGGTTGAGTCTGTTTTGGTAGAAACGGCCGTGGTGGTAGCATACTGGTTTTTGACCGTTACGTTCTTGTTAGCGAGCGGCACTTCGTTCACGACGGGGACAGAGCCATCGTAATTGACATAGCGCTCATAGGCATGTAGTTTGTATGTAACGGGTGCCAATTCCTCGTAAACGGGGTATCCCAATGTATATTGTACTTGTCCGTTTTCATCCAGGTCTATTGCTCCCGTTTCATCGAGTTTATAGAGCTGTATCTCATGCGTCTGTCCGTACCTATCCGTGATGGAGTAAGTGCGCATACCGAATGTCCCGTCGTTCCCCTCGGTCACATCTATATCCGACTGGGCTTTATACTTCATCTTGGCACTCGCGGCGTATTTGATTTTGCGCCACTCGCCGTTATCCTCCTGAACGGAGTCGGCATAAAGTTCGGAAGTCTGGTTGGCGTCGATAACGGGCAGCGAGAAATCATCTTTGGTAATGGCGTCGTTCTCCGGTCTGGAAGGGAAGGTAATATTCGTCACGTCGTATTTGAGCGGCGGCAGTTTTGCGACCCATTCTCCGGTGAGGGGGTCCGTCTCGACGACGATATAGTTCTTTCCTCCGGGCACGTAGGCGTTTCCGGCCGAAGCCTCATACCTCATGGTATCGGGGTTGATATCATAGGAAACGGCCGTATTAGACGGATCGGGAGTGACGGCAGAGAGGTATCCGTTCTCGTTGCTGAGCCGGAGTTCCAGTTTCGCCCGTCCGATATTCGCCTGGCTCAGTCCGAGTCCCAAGGGTTTCTCATCCTCTATATCACCACCGACCACTCTTCCGACAACGGTCACTTTAGTCCGGTCGTAGAAGGTAAGTCCGCTTATCTCCCGGTCAAAGGTCATCCTGACTCCTACCCCGTCGGGATCGGCGGGGTACCGTCCTCCTTTGAGGAAGGTATGTCCTTCCTTCTTAATCGAGATGAAGTGGTCTCCAATAGGTACGCTTATTTCAAACTCTCCGTAATCATTCGTTTTGACCGCTTCACCGTCTTTGGAAGCAATCAGTCCGTCCACATAGAGGAAAGCCTCCTGAACGGGGATAGTGGTATTTTCGTAATAGGCTACACCTCTTACGCGGAAGGAGCTGACATCCTCGAAATTGACATTGTTATGTACCAGCGAGTTATTACCGACATACCGGAGTTGCTGGGAGGGGTTGAAGTTGTGGATACCCATCGCCGGAACGACGGAGTAAGTAGCGCCTTCGCCCGAGAAGGATACACCCTGGATAATATAATTACCATCCTCATCCGTTTTGGCTTTGAGGGACAAGGCGGAAGGAGTGAGTGTCGAGCTCGCGGCATTATTGCCGACCTTTCCGTGGTGCTGGTGGTAGAAAGTACCGTCTCGGGAGTAATCGAAGAACTGGTATCTCAGTCCCTCGTCGAAGGTCCAATAGGTCTCCAGATTCTTCTCATTTCCGACCAAGAGGTGGTCGAAATTATCGAGGATCTCCTGTTCCGTCAGACACTTTGTCCAAAGGCGGAGTTCATCGACATATCCTTTGAAGAATCCGAAGCGGAAGAATGCGTTCGTTTGCGAGAGGGGTCCAAAAGGAATGAGCGGCACAGCTTTGAGCAGCATCTTGCCGGCCAGTGTCTGCTCGGATTTCTGGACCGCAACGGCTCCCAGCTCATCGACCGTGAGCAGATAAGCCGTCAGGGTGTTCCCGGTACGGGTGAAGGTAATGAAACTGTATTTCTCCGTTTGCGGGCTAAGGCCGGTAAAGGTGTATTTATGCATCATCTGGCTGCTTTCGTCGGCAGCGGCGAAACAGAGATTGCCGTCCGCGTCGAAACCGAAAAAGGCATTATCCGCCAGATACAGAATCCCCTTGTTTTTGATTTCCTCGGGATACATCCAGAACTGGACAGAGAAATCGGCGGCGCTGAATTTATCGTTCTGGTATGAATCGTTGGGGTATTGCCAGAGGATCGTACCGTATTCGTTGGTGAAGTGCATGGAGCGGTATTGCGCGTCATCGGCTCCAACCGATTCGTTTTTGAAGGCCACGACGTCGGCTCCGGCAACAGCCGTGCCGGTAGAGCCATAGGTGATACGTCCGCTGATCGTACCGGTAGTATGAGCGAATCCGATATCCGTTATTTCGCTTTCCACGACCGTACCGTCGGAGCACTTATCCTGCACCGTTACGCGATAATCGTAGTAAACTCCGGGCAGAGGCGTTTCGTCGGTGTACATGAGGTACTCCTCTACGCTCGACATGCGATGGATAGTAGTCCAGGGGTCATCGGCTTTCTCGGCCAGCCGGCGGTCAATGATATATGTTTTGGAGTCGGTAGAGCCCTGTTTATTGACGTGCCATGACAGTTTGACCACTCCGGGATAGACTCCTTTCTCGGCATCGAGGGAATAGAACAAGGTTCCTTCTCCGATGGATTTATTCTCCGTAGATGCCTCGTTCAGTTTCGTAGTTCCGATAACGCCCTCTACGCGGTAGTTATGGGGATTGCAGGCGTTGAGGGGTTCCTCGGTGTAGGGTATTTCCGTTTCGGGGTCGGTACCGTTCTGTCGGTTGGTTATTTCGCTTTGTGTCCGCCGGTGCTGCCAAACGAAGGAAGTCTGGTAGTCCCCGGGAGTGATGGTGTATATGGGGCTTGCCTCGTTATCGACATAGATATTGAACTTATTTCCGAAGCCTTCGGGGTATCCGTCGGAGGTCCAACTCAGTTCGACATAATCGGTATGGCTTTCCGCCGAGAAATTATTGACCGGCACGGTACGCGTACAGTTGACCTTCCTGCTGACCGCGGCTTCGTCCTTTTTCGTATCCACGCCCCAGGGGTTAGCCACATAGTAAATGGTGTAGGTCTCTTCCTGCTCGTTCCGGTAATTCGAATCGGAGAAAGTATGTTCGTTATAGTTGAGTGCAGCTATTTTGGTATTTCCGCGATAGATCACCCATTTATAGTCGGAATATCCTCCGGGCACATTAGCCGCCTTCCAGGCGAGGTGAACTTTCTTGTCGGCCTGATTGAATACCGCGTCGAAGTTAGCAGCCTTGCAGGTCGGCGGATTGACAGTCACGTTGATTGAACCGGTAGCACTGCTCTCGGCGAAATTCCCTCCGTCGAGGTAGTATTCGACGGTATAGGAGCCCACGGCAACGGCACGCGGGAGCGAGCTTGAGAAAGCGCCCGATGTACCGACGCGGTACTTCATCGTCCCCCAGTTGCCGCTCGGATTATTGGGCACCAGGTTCTTGTAGGTCCCGTCAAACACCACATTCTCCGCCGCTTGGGGAGGGGTGGAGACAGAAAGTTTCTGGGTAGCGAAATGCTGCTGGATAAAGATATCATCTCCTTCTGCGGACTTGTTCATATCCGCAGCGGAATTATTATAGTCACCGTTTCTGAAGCAAACGACTCCGGTAGCCTGCAATCCGTCATCGGAGCTGCTGGTTGTAGAGAGTTTCGTCATTACCCGTTTGGTTCCACCGCATCCCGTCAGTCCGGTACGCTCCCGCGTATAGTAAACCCAAATATATGCGCCGCCGGCGCTTCTGTTGAGGTCACCGTTGAAGCCGCTGTTAGTGGGGGCGTGGTAGTAGCGTCGCCCCTCGAAGGTCATATTGTCATCCCATTTGGTCGAGACGAAGATATCGGTGATATAATCCGTCTCGGGGTTGGCGTCCGAGGAGGTCTTATAAGCGATATAGATATCCCATCCTCCGGCGCCGGCGTTCAGATCTTTGTCCACGACCGTCCAACCCTGCTCGCGATAGGAATTCTTCAGGGGACCTCCCTTTCCTTTTTTTGCGCCTATCGCGATTATTTCCGTAATGTAGGCTTCCGCCGCTTGCGCCGTCAGCGCCGCCGCAGCCATTACCACCAACAGGACCCATCGTCCTATGGCGTGCCGAAAAAGTACATTCGTTTTCATATGATACAGATTTAGTGTGATTAGTGAATGATATATTTCCGTCCGTCGATGATATAGAGACCGTTGGTCGGATTGCTTACAGGCCGGCCGAGAATATCATAAGTCCTCCCGTCTCCGGTAGGGGTCAGGTTCTCGATTCCGGTGGGTGTATTGGGCAAGATCAACACATACGGTTCTGTCGGGCTGCCAATTGATTTACTGGTTTCAAAATCAACGGTAACTCCGGATATTTTGGCAATCTTCGGGTTGGCAAAATCATCCCCGTACAGTACTTCAAAATGAAATGTATCCCCCTCTGTACCGCGGATAGTGAGTACGCAATAATGGTTATCCTTCACCAGACTACGGCCGCAGTGACGCAAGTTGTTATCACTGTCATAAACCGCTACTTCGTAACTTTCCACACGTTCTCCTTGGGCGCTTTCCATGCGCACTTCGCAAAGCATATACATTGCATTCGGCCATTCGTTAGGTTGCTCCCATTCCGGAAAATAGGTAGGACGGTCATATAATCCGTCATACAAACCGTTTTCATCGGGCACTTGATCCCACGCATACGCCTGGCTGCACACGCCAATCATCACCGCTGCCAAGAATAGCAGCCTTTTAAATCGTTTTGTCATGTTGTTAATATTTTAAGTTACAGTTAATATATCAGCATTGTCAGCAGGTACGCCACGATGGTGGATTTAGTCATTTACAAATTATAATCCCAATCCATATCCGGCGACAAAGATACGAAAAAGTTTGCATACACGCAAGGCGCACACGCAAAAATTTACGTATTGCAAAGAAAATAGTGCAAAAATTTACGTATTGCAAAAAAATAGTGCAAAATGTACTTATTGCAAAAAAATTTTCTCCATTTCGCGTCAATTTCTCCACCACCCTCTTTGTCGATTTTTTTACTTTCCGCAAATTTCTTTTATCCGTTTAATCTGCGTAATCTGTGGACCAATAATCGCAACATGAAAAAATCGTGCAAGGTTACTATTTTTTTTGGATATATGCAAATTTTTTTGTACCTTTGTACCAAATTTTGTAACCGACCATGCTAATACTATCCATCTTTGCTGCCGTGAGCACGTTGCTGACGAGTTGGCAGTTCCGACAAGAACCCAGCGTACAAAACCCTGATGTAGATACCGTTTGGCGCCAAGTGACGGTACCCCATGACTGGTCTGTCTCCGGTCCGTTTGACCGTGCGAACGACCTGCAAGAGGTCATCGTCGTGCAGAACGGCGAGAAGGAGCCGAGTTGGAAAACCGGGCGCAGCGGCGGTCTGCCGTGGATGGGCAAGGGGCACTACCGCACCCGTGTGAAGGTGAAGCGAGACAAGTTCTACACGCTCGTCTTCGACGGTGCCATGAGTCACGCCGATGTGTTTGTCAACGGCGAGGAAATGGTCTATTGGCCGTACGGGTACAACACGTTCGATTGCTATATCCTGCCACACCTGATAGAACAGTCAGCAATCAGCGATCAGCAATCAGAGGTGGATATAGATGTCATTCTGGAGAACAAGCCCCAACAGAGCCGGTGGTACCCGGGTGCGGGACTGTACCGGAACGTACACCTCGTGGAGTCCGACCCGATCCATATACCCACCTTCGGCGTGCTCATCCGTACGCCTAAGGTCACGCCCGAGCAAGCGGAGGTGACCCTCTCTATCGACCTGCAGAACGGCGTGGAAGAGATGACGGAATTAAAAATTAAAAATGAAAAATTACGGATTATCACCGATATACTGTTTGAAGGGAAGGTGGTTGCGACGGCAGAGGGACCGAACGCCGTGGCGGAGGTACCGACCCCGAAGCTCTGGAGCCCCGAGACACCTTATCTCTATACTGCGCGGACGCGGGTATACAGGCAGTCAGCCGTCAGCCGTCAGCCGTCAGAGCTCCTTGACGAGCGGGAGACGGTGTTCGGCATCCGCACAATCAGCTATACTCCCGAACACGGGTTCGAGCTCAACGGCAAGACCCGTAAGTTCAAGGGCGTGTGCCTGCACCACGACCTCGGTCCGCTCGGCGCAGCGGTACACAAGGATGCGCTGCGTCACCAGCTGACGATGCTCAAAGCGATGGGCTGCGACGCCGTCCGCACGAGCCATAACATGCCGGCGCCGGAGCTGGTGGAGCTGTGCGACGAGATGGGTATCATGCTCTGCGTCGAGCCGTTCGACGTGTGGAACCACGGCAAGACCGACAACGACTACCACGTGGAGTTCGACGACTGGTGGAAATGGGACATCACAAACATGGTCAAGCACTACCGCAACAACCCATCCGTCATGCTCTGGTCAAGCGGCAACGAGGTCTGGAACCAAGTGCTGCCGGACGGTATCGGGATCGTGACGAAGCTGCAGGAGCTCTTCCACCAACTCGACCCCACCCGCCCCGTGACCTGCGGCATGGACCAGGCGATGCACATCATCCATAACGGTTTCGGCGCAGCGGTCGAACTGCCCGGACTCAACTACCGCACAGGCCGCTACCACGAGGCGTTCGAGTACCTGCCGCAGAAGATGATCTTAGGCTCGGAGACCGCCTCCACCGTCTCTTCCCGCGGCGTATATAAGATCCCGGCGGTCATTCAGCCGGACGCTATCTATGCGGACAAACAGTCGTCGGGTTACGACCTGGAGTACTGCGCGTGGTCGGGTCTGCCGGAGCAGGATTTTCAGTTGCAGGACGATTATCCGTGGACGCTCGGCCAGTTCGTATGGACGGGCTTTGACTACTTAGGCGAACCGTCTCCGTATGACACGGACGCATGGCCGAGCCATAGTTCGTATTTCGGCATCATCGACCTTGCCTCGCTGCCCAAGGACCGCTACTGGCTCTACCGCAGTCAGTGGAACGAGGCGGACGAGACGCTGCACCTGCTGCCTCACTGGAACTGGGCTAAGGGCGACAAGGTGCCGGTCTTCTGCTACACCTCGTACCCCGAGGCGGAGCTGTTCGTGAACGGCAAGAGCTACGGCAGACTCCGCCACGCCACGGCGGAGGAGTGCGCGCGGCTCAAAGCAGGCGAGACCATCCCGGGCGTCAGCGCAATGCCGCAAACAGGCTCTTTCGAGATACCCGAATGGGGTTCGGCTCCCTGCCCGGAGTTACTGCCGCGATACAGGCTCATGTGGTTCGACATACCGTACAAGAAAGGCAAGATAGAGGTGGTCGCTTACGACAAAGACGGCAAAAAAGCCGCGCGGCAAGTTATCCGCACGGCAGGCAAACCTCACCATTTAGTGATTGAGTGGGCGAACCGGGACGAAGATCCCGAGGAACTGTGTTACTACACCGTGAAGGTGGTGGACAAACAGGGCAACCTCTGTCCTTTCGCCGACCACCTCATCCGGTATGAGGGCGATGGTTTCGTAGGAGCCGCCAACGGCGATGCCACCAGTCTGGACTCTTTCGTGAAGCCCGAGATGCACGCCTTTGCGGGCCAGTGTACGTTCATCATCAAGCGCGGCTGCCGCGGCAGATTCGTTTCGCCGCACCTATCGCGCCGGTAGGACAGACGAGGCGGCACAAGTGGCACCCTACGCACTTGGAGCCGATGATCTTCGGCTTGCGGTCCTCGCCGAACTCAATCGCCTGGTGTCCGCCGTCCATGCACGATACGTAGCATCGCCCGCAACCGATACATTTGTCACGGTCAATCATGGGATAGACCATCGTCTCGCGGTCCAGATC